>NZ_JBEZAQ010000018.1:0-145915 GCF_040646655.1 Streptomyces sp. NPDC045431 | reverse complement strand
ACGTGCAGAGCGTCCCGGTCCGGATCGGCGTAGACGGCTACGCTCGCGATCCCGGCATCCCGGCAGGCACGGGCGACACGGACAGCGATTTCGCCACGGTTGGCGATGAGCACCTTGCGCACGATGGCTCCCTCCTTGAAACAAGCTGAGTTTAGGGACTACCGACACGGCCTTTCGACCCGTCCCCACTAGTGAGCTTGCCCACACGGAGCGTGATCCGAGGCGTATCCAGGGGGTGAAATCCCTTGTCGCACCACGTTACGCAGGGCACCTTCACGGCACAGTAACCCTGGGGTGTGGTCAAGGTCTCTGTCCTGGCGGCCAGCGCGCTGTCCGGTTTCTTTGTGGACTCCCTACGAATGGGCGAATGATTCTTTGCGGTCGTGTCGAGACCCTTGTCCAAAGGTTTACCAGTCAGTAGCGTTCGCGTCGTCATCCGTACTGCTGGTAACAGTCAGGGGGCCCGTGGTGACCCGAAGACCGATAGCCCTGGCGGCCGGCGTCGCCCTGCTCGCCGAGGCGGCGGGCGTCCTGCTGGTCCACGTCGCGCTGACCGCGGTCCTCGGCGGCCAGCGGATGTCCCTGGCGGGCCTGGACCCGGACGCCATGATCGCCGGGACCTGGGCCATGGGCGGCGTCCTCGCCGCGTTCCTGGCCCTGTGCGGGGTCCTGCTGCTGGTCCTGGCCGTGCGCGACCGCGCGCCCGGCCGCGCGGTGCGCCTCCTGCTGATCTCCTGCGCGATCACCCACGGCGTGCTCGGCGCCGTGACGGCCGCCCTGGTGGGCTGGGGCGCGTTCGCCCTCATGATGGCGATGCTGGCGCTGGTCGTGGCGTCGCTGGTCCTCTACGGCCCCGGGGCCGCGGAGCCCGACGCGGCTCCCGCCTGAGCCCCGCCCCGGCACGCGCGCCGCACCGTCAGGAACGCCCCGTCCACAGATCGGTGATCTCGACGCCCAGCTGCCGCAGCAGACGGCGCAGCAGCGGCAGGGACAGCCCGATGACGTTGCCCGGGTCGCCGTCGATGCCGTCGATGAAGGGGGCCGAGCGCCCGTCGAGCGTGAAGGCGCCCGCCACGTGGAGCGGCTCGCCGCTGGCGACGTACGCCGCGATCTCCTCGTCCGTCGGCTCGCCGAAGCGGACCAGCGTCGAGCCGGTCGCGGACGCGTACCGCTTGGCCGCCGTGTCGTAGACGCAGTGGCCCGTCTGGAGGACACCGACACGGCCGCGCATCGCCTTCCAGCGGGCGGTGGCCTCCTCGGCGTCGGCCGGCTTGCCGAGGGCCTGCTTGTCCAGCTCCAGGACGGAGTCGCAGCCGATGACGAGCGCGCCGCTCACCTCGGGGCGGGCGGCGACGTGAGCCGCCTTGGCCTCGGCGAGGGAGAGGGCGAGCTCGGCCGGCGTCGGGGCGGTGACCTTGTCCTCGTCGACGCCGCTGACGATCACCTCGGGGGCGAGTCCGGCCTGCCGCAGCAGGCCGAGGCGGGCGGGGGACGCGGACGCGAGGACCAGGCGGCGCTGAGCAGTCATGGCCGTCATGGTACGGAACGGATCACCGGACGGCGGATCAGTGCAGGCCGACGACGGGATCAGTGCAGCCCGACGACGAGCATGCCCAGCACCATCGCCAGCGCCAGCAGGATCCCCGCGCGGCGCAGCATGACCTGCATGTCGCGCATCTCTTGGGGGGGTTCGTTCTTCGGGTCGGACCACAGCATGCCTTCGATCCTGAGGCCGACCGGCCCGGTGGCGCCTGAGTACGCGTACTCAAGCGCCACCCTCCTTGGGAACTACGTCGGCCAGTAGGAGCGCGCCCACGAGCGCGGCCCGGGGCGCGGGCGCGCCGTACGGGCGATCCTGGCCGGGTCCGACCAGTCCTCGGGGACGCGTGCCGCGCCGCCGGAGGCCGCCGAGGCCGTCGCGGCGGCGCGCGCCCGGACCACCGCCAGTGCGGCGGCCAGCTCCTCCGGCGTCGGGTTGCCCCGCAGCACCTTGATCATGGGGGCTCCTTACAGGGGGATGTTGCCGTGCTTCTTCGGAGGCAGGTTTTCCCGCTTCGTACGCAGCTGACGCAGCCCGCGCACGATCTGCGCGCGCGTCTCCGACGGCATGACGACGGCGTCGACGTAGCCGCGCTCGGCCGCCGTGTACGGGTTGAGCAGGGCGTCCTCGTACTCCTGGATCAGGCGCGCCCGCGTCACCGCCGCCTCGTCTTCGTCCTTCGCCTCCTCGATGGCGCGCCGGTGCAGGATGTTGACCGCGCCCTGCGCGCCCATCACCGCGATCTGCGCCGTCGGCCACGCCAGGTTCAGATCGGCGCCCAGGTGCTTGGAGCCCATGACGTCGTACGCGCCGCCGAACGCCTTGCGCGTGATGACCGTGATCAGCGGCACGGTCGCCTCGGCGTACGCGTAGATCAGCTTGGCGCCGCGCCGGATGATGCCCTCGTGCTCCTGGCCGACGCCCGGCAGGAAGCCCGGCACGTCGACGAAGGTCAGCACCGGGACGTTGAACGCGTCGCAGGTGCGGACGAACCGCGCGGCCTTCTCGCTCGCGTCGATGTCGAGGCAGCCGGCGAACTGCATCGGCTGGTTGGCGACGATGCCGACCGGATAGCCCTCGACACGCCCGAAGCCGGTGATGATGTTCGGCGCGAACATCGCCTGCGTCTCCAGGAACTCGCCCTCGTCCAGGACGTGCTCGATCACCGTGTGCATGTCGTACGGCTGGTTGGCGCTGTCCGGGATGAGGACGTCGAGCTCCCGGTCCTCGTCCGTCGGCTCCAGGTCCGCCTCCTCCGGGAAGGCGGGCGGCTCGGAGAGGTTGTTCGAAGGGAGGTAGGAGAGCAGGGACTTGACGTACTCGATGGCGTCCTTCTCGTCCCCCGCCATGTGGTGCGCCACGCCCGAGGTGGTGTTGTGGGTCCGGGCGCCGCCCAGCTCCTCGAAGCCGACGTCCTCGCCCGTCACCGTCTTGATGACGTCCGGGCCGGTGATGAACATGTGCGAGGTCTGGTCCACCATCACCGTGAAGTCGGTGATCGCGGGGGAGTACACCGCGCCGCCCGCGCAGGGGCCCACGACCAGGCTGATCTGCGGGATGACACCGGAGGCGTGGGTGTTGCGGCGGAAGATCTCGCCGTACATGCCGAGGGCCATGACGCCCTCCTGGATGCGGGCGCCGCCGGAGTCGTTGATGCCGATGACCGGGCAGCCGGTCTTCAGGGCGAAGTCCATCACCTTGATGATCTTCTGCCCGAACACCTCGCCCAGCGCACCGCCGAACACCGTGAAGTCCTGCGAGAAGACCGCCACCGGCCGGCCGTCGACCGTGCCGTACCCGGTGACGACACCGTCGCCGTACGGGCGGTTCTTCTCCAGGCCGAAGTTGGTGGAACGGTGCCGGGCGAACTCGTCCAACTCCACGAACGAGCCCTCGTCCAGCAGCAGGGCGATCCGCTCGCGGGCCGTCAGCTTGCCCTTCGCGTGCTGCTTCTCCACGGCGCGTTCGGAGCCCGCGTGGGTGGCCTCGTGGATACGGCGCTGGAGATCCGCGAGCTTGCCCGCGGTCGTATGGATGTCGATCTTCTGGGCCGGCTCGGACATCGGGATGCGGCTCCCTGACTGGTCACGGGTTCGTTGGCTACTGATCCGTAGCGTATCGGCGGCGATACCGTTCGGCAGTGCGGTGTTTGCCACACCTACGCTGGCTTGCATGACGTCTTCACATGGTCCAGCAAGCCCGTGGTCGGATCTCGAACGGCCGCCCCTGAACGCCACCGCGCTGCGGCGCGCGCTCCTCGTGCCCGGCGGGCTGTGGACCTCGCTCGACGTCGTGGCCGCCACCGGCTCCACCAACTCCGACCTGGCGGCCCGGGCCGCGGAGCTGTCCGAGGGCGCCGTGCTCGTCGCCGAGGAACAGACCTCCGGGCGCGGGCGGCTCGACCGAGTCTGGTCCGCGCCCGCGCGCTCGGGCCTCTTCTTCTCCGTGCTGCTCCGGCCGCGAGTGCCCGCCGAGCGGCTGGCCTGGCTGCCGCTGCTGACCGGCGTGGCCGCCGCCACCGGCCTGGCCCGCGCGGCGGGCGTCGACATGTCGCTGAAGTGGCCCAACGACCTGCTGGTGAAGGTGCGGCGCGAGGACGGGGTGAAGGAGGAGCGCAAGGCCGGCGGCATCCTCGCCGAGCGGGCCGGCGGCGCCGCGGGCCCGGCGGACGACGCGATCGTCGTCGGACTCGGCCTCAACGTCACGCTGCGCGCCGACGAGCTGCCCGTCCCGACGGCCGGCTCCCTCGCCCTCGCCGACGCCGTCTCCACCGACCGCGACCCGCTGCTGCGCGCCGTCCTGCGCTCCCTGGAGCTCTGGTACGGGCGGTGGACGGCCGTCGACGGCGACCCGGCGGCCTGCGGGCTCCAGGAGGCGTACGCCGCGGGCTGCGCGACCCTCGGCCGCGCGGTCCGCGCGGAGCTGCCCGGCGACCGGACGCTGACCGGCGAGGCGGTCGCGATCGACGGAGGCGGACGGCTCGTCGTGGAGCGGGCGGACGGTGGCGGACGGGAGGCCGTGGGCGCGGGCGACATCGTCCATCTGCGCCCGGCGGACTGAACGCGCTCCCACGACGCCCCCAAGACGCTCCCGCGAGGGGACGTGAGCCACGGCACAC
Source organism: Streptomyces sp. NPDC045431 (assembly GCF_040646655.1). Classification (NCBI taxonomy): domain Bacteria; kingdom Bacillati; phylum Actinomycetota; class Actinomycetes; order Kitasatosporales; family Streptomycetaceae; genus Streptomyces; species Streptomyces sp. NPDC045431. The sequence goes on along the minus strand of NZ_JBEZAQ010000018.1, from coordinate 141,257 downwards.
CTGCCGTATCGTTGAGGCGATCCAGCGACAGATCGGCAGGGCAGTGCGCAGGGAACGGGCAGGAGGCGGCCGGTGACCGTCGACGACGCGAATTCGCGCAGGTCCGGAGCCGGGTCGGGAGACGGGTCCGGTGGTGGACCCGGAAGCGGGCCCGGAGGCGGGTCGGGAGGCGGACCCGGAGGCGCGTCCGAGCCGGGCTCCGGACCACGGTCCGGGCCGGGGGCCGGCTCCGGCGGAGCCGAGTACCCGACCCCCCACCACGTCGTCGACCACACGGCCGAGCCGACCGACGACCCGCTCGCCATCCGCCTGGAGCAGCTGATCCTCGGCGCCGACCGCCGCTACACCCCCTTCCAGGCGGCCCGCACCGCCGGTGTCTCCATGGACCTGGCGTCCCGTTTCTGGCGGGCCATGGGCTTCGCCGACATCGGCCAGGCCAAGGCGCTGACGGAGGCGGACGTCCTGGCGCTGCGGCGGCTGGCCGGTCTGGTCGAGGCGGGGCTGCTGAGCGAGCCCATGGCGGTGCAGGTCGCCCGGTCCACCGGGCAGACCACGGCGCGGCTCGCCGAGTGGCAGATCGACTCCTTCCTGGAGGGCCTCACCGAGCCGCCCGAACCGGGCATGACGCGCACCGAAGTGACGTATCCGCTGGTCGAGCTGTTGCTGCCGGAGCTCCAGGAGTTCCTGGTGTACGTGTGGCGGCGGCAGCTCGCGGCGGCGACCGGGCGCGTCGTCCAGGCCGCCGACGACGAGGAGATGGTCGACCGGCGCCTGGCGGTCGGCTTCGCGGACCTCGTCGGCTTCACGCGGCTGACGCGGCGGCTGGAGGAGGAGGAGCTCGGCGAGCTGGTCGAGGCCTTCGAGACGACCTGCGCCGACCTGGTGGCGGCGCACGGCGGGCGGCTGATCAAGACGCTCGGGGACGAGGTGCTCTACGCGGCGGACGACGCCGGTACGGCCGCCGAGATCGGGGTGCGGCTCATCGAGACCCTCGCGCACGACGAGACCATGCCCGCGCTGCGGGTGGGCATCGCCTTCGGCACGGTGACGACCCGGATGGGCGACGTCTTCGGTACGACGGTGAACCTCGCCAGCCGGCTCACCTCGATAGCGCCCAAGGACGCGGTCCTGGTCGACGGGGCGCTGGCGGAGGAGCTGTCGCGGACGGGCGAGGCGCCCGTGTCGGAGGCGCAGGTCGCCGAGGAGATCGCGCGCGCCGAGAAGGACGGCGAGGCACCCCCGTCGTACCGCTTCGCGCTCCAGCCGATGTGGCAGCGGCCCGTGCGCGGGCTCGGTGTGATCGAACCCTGGCTGCTGACGCGGCGGGAGCCTAAGATCCCGGGGTAGCGTCGCTAACGCTCGTTAACCGGGAGGGTGTCAGTATGTCCGAGGAGCGCTTCGGGGAGTTCGTCGCGGTACGCCGCCATGAGTACGTGGCGGAACTGGTCCTCGACCGGCCCAAGGCCATGAACGCCGTCTCGTCGGAGATGGCCCGCTCCATCGGCGCGGCGTGCGACGCGCTGGCCGCCGACCCGTCGGTCCGCGTCACCGTGCTGACCTCCTCCAGCGAGAAGGCCTTCTGTGTCGGCGCCGACCTCAAGGAGCGCAACTCCTTCACGGACGCCGAGCTGGTGCGCCAGCGCCCGGTCGCGCGCGCCGCGTACACCGGCGTGCTGGAGCTGCCGATGCCCGCCATCGCGGCCGTGCACGGCTTCGCGCTCGGCGGCGGATACGAGCTGGCGCTCGCCTGCGACCTCATCGTGGCCGACGGGACGGCGGTCATCGGGCTGCCCGAGGTGTCGGTGGGCGTGATCCCCGGCGGCGGCGGTACGCAGCTGCTGCCGCGCCGGGTGGGGGCCGCGCGGGCGGCCAGGCTGATCTACACGGCGGAGCGCCTGAAGGCGGACGAAGCCGAGCGGCAGGGGCTGGTGGACCTGATCGCGGAGGACGCGCGCACGGAAGCGCTGGAGCTGGCCGCGAGGATCGCCGCCAACTCCCCGGTCGGCCTGCGCGCCGCCAAGCGTGCCCTGCGGCTCGGGCAGGGGCTCGACCTGCGGGCGGGCCTGGAGGTCGAGGACGCGGCCTGGCGGTCGGTGGCCTTCTCGGGGGACCGGGCGGAGGGTGTCGCGGCCTTCAACGAGAAGCGCACGCCGCGGTGGCCCGGTGAGTGATGGCCGGTCGCCGGGCCCGGGAGTGAAAAGTTCTGGGGCGTCCCTAAGCTTGAGGAATGGGTGAGGATGTCCGGCTACGGGCCGTAGTGGCGCTGGCGCAGTCGATGGCGTCGGCGCACACCCCGCGCGAATCGTGGCGGGCGGCGGCACTGGGCGCGCGCGACGCGCTCGGCGGCACGTTCGCCGCGCTGTCGACGTGGGAACGGGACCTGGGCCGGCTGCGCGTCCTGGTGAACGCCGGGGACCGGGTCCAGGGCGAGGAGGAGTTCCCGGACGCGGAGACGTACCCGGTGTACCAGTTCTCCGAGATCACCGAGTTCCTGCACGAGCGCTGGGCCGGCGGCGGGGAGCCGAACGCCTGGGTCGAGACGGCCGAGGGCCCGCACGCGGACGCGCACGGGTACTCCGGACTGGGGTCACCTCCCGTCCACGAGGCGGTACGGGGCAGGGTGGCGGCTCTGCGCAGGCGGGGCCGCGGCTGCTGCGTCGTCGCGCCGATCGTGCTGCACGGGCGCGCGTGGGGCGAGCTGTACGTGGCCCGGCCGGTCGGGGCGCCGGTCTTCGGCCCGGAGGACGCCAAGTTCGCCACCGTACTGGCGTCGGTCGTGGCGGCCGGGATCGCCCAGACCGAGCGGCTGGAGGAGGTCCGCAAGCTGGCCTTCACCGACCCGCTGACGGGGCTGGCCAACCGGCGGGCGGTCGACATGAGACTCGACGAGGCGGTGGAGCGCTCCCTCGCCGACGGGTCGGTGGTCTCGCTGGTGGTGTGCGACCTCAACGGCCTCAAACGCGTCAACGACACGCACGGCCACGCGGTCGGCGACCGGCTGCTGGAACGGTTCGGCTCGGTGCTGTCGTACTGCGGGGCGATGCTGCCGGGCGCGCTGGCCGCACGCCTGGGCGGCGACGAGTTCTGCCTGGTCTCGGTGGGCCCGGGTGCGGACGAGGTGGTCGCGGCCGCGGACGAGCTGTGCGTACGGGCCGGGGAGCTGGAGCTCGGCGAGGGCGTGGCGTGCGGCGTGGCCTCGACGGGCGACCCGATCGGCGAGGTGCGCTCGGCGCGGCGGCTGTTCCGGCTGGCGGACGCGGCGCAGTACCGCGCGAAGGCGGCGCGCTCACTGAAGCCGGTGGTGGCGGGGCGCGACGGCGCGGTGATCGAGCTCGCGGACCACCCGCCCGCGGCCGCCCGCGACCGGCGCAGCTTCCGCGACGCGCCGCCCGCGGATCTGTAAGGGGTGCTGGAAAGGCGGGGTAGTGACACGTTGGGATTCAGTCCGTACGCTGCTGAATATGGATATGCACACAGTCGTGGTGGGGACGTCCGGAACCACCGCCCAGGACGTCATCGCCGTGGCCCGCGGCAACGCACGCGTCGAGCTGTCGCAGGAGGCCCTCGACGCACTGGCCAAGGCCCGTGAGATCGTCGATGCCCTCGCCGCCAAGCCCGAGCCCGTCTACGGCGTGTCGACCGGCTTCGGCGCCCTCGCCACCCGGCACATCAGCCCCGAGCTGCGCGCCCAGCTCCAGCGCAACATCGTGCGGTCGCACGCCGCCGGCATGGGCGCGCCCGTCGAGCGCGAGGTCGTACGCGCGCTGATGTTCCTGCGACTGAAGACCGTCGCCTCCGGCCACACCGGCGTCCGGCCCGAGGTCGCGCAGACCATGGCGGACGTCCTCAACGCCGGGATCACCCCCGTCGTGCACGAGTACGGCTCCCTCGGCTGCTCCGGCGACCTGGCCCCGCTCAGCCACTGCGCGCTCACCCTCATGGGAGAGGGCGACGCCGAGGGCCCCGACGGTGTGGTCCGCCCCGCGGGCGAGCTGCTCGCCGCGCACGGCATCGCGCCCGTCGAGCTGCGCGAGAAGGAGGGCCTCGCCCTCCTCAACGGCACCGACGGCATGCTCGGCATGCTGATCATGGCCCTCGACGACCTGGACAAGCTCTACAAGTCCGCCGACATCACCGCCGCGCTCTCGCTGGAGGCGCTGCTCGGCACGGAGAAGGTCCTCGCGCCCGAGCTGCACGCCATCCGCCCGCACCCCGGCCAGGGCGCCGCCGCCGCGAACATGCTCGCCGTCCTGAAGGGCTCCGGCCTCACCGGCCACTTCCAGCAGGACGAGGCCCCGCGCGTCCAGGACGCGTACTCCGTGCGCTGCGCGCCCCAGGTCGCCGGCGCGGGCCGCGACACCATGGCCCACGCCCGGCTCGTCGCCGAGCGCGAGCTCGCCTCGGCCGTGGACAACCCGGTCGTCCTGCCCGACGGGCGCGTCGAGTCCAACGGCAACTTCCACGGCGCGCCCGTCGCGTACGTCCTGGACTTCCTCGCCATCGCCGCCGCCGACCTCGGCTCCATCGCCGAGCGCCGCACGGACCGGCTGCTCGACAAGAACCGCTCGCACGGCCTGCCGCCGTTCCTCGCGGACGACGCCGGCGTCGACTCGGGCCTCATGATCGCGCAGTACACCCAGGCCGCCCTGGTCAGCGAGATGAAGCGGCTGGCCGTCCCGGCCTCCGCCGACTCCATCCCGTCCTCCGCCATGCAGGAGGACCACGTCTCCATGGGCTGGTCCGCCGCCCGCAAGCTGCGCACCGCCGTCGGCAACCTGGGCCGGATCATCGCCGTCGAGCTGTACGCCGCGACCCGCGCCATCGAACTGCGCGAGGGCCTCACCCCGGCGCCCGCCTCCCGCGCCGCCATCGAGGCGCTGCGCGCGGCAGGCGTCCAGGGCCCCGGGCCGGATCGTTTCCTCGCCCCCGACCTGGAGGCCGCCGACGCGTTCGTACGCGAGGGACGGCTCCTCGAGGCCGTGGAGCGGGTCACCGGCCCGCTCGCCTGAGGACACGGGCAGGAGGAGGGGCGCGCGCCGTCAGAGGGCGGTGTGCGCCCCTCGGCGTACCGCGAAGGCCACGAGCCCCGCGCCGAGGGTCAGGAACGCCGTGCCGCCGATCAGATACGGGGTGGTGTCCACGCTGCCGGTGTCGGCGAGCGCCAGCTCCTGCCGCTGCTGCTGCGGCTGAGGCTGCGACGCGGTGGACACGGTGGACAGGGTGGACACGGTGGACGTGGCGTTCGTCCGGGTCTCCTCCGGTGCGCGAACCACCGGGTCCTCAGCGGTGGCGTTGGCCGAAGGGACGAACCACAGCGCGCAGAGCAGCGTACCGGCGGCGGTGGCGGTCAGCAGCGGTCGACGTGCGACGGACACAGATTCAGATCCCCTTGCGGAACCGAGAATTGGTGGGTGCGTCGATGCTAATGAACACAGCGGGTCGCAGGAAAGTCGCGGGGGAGGGCAGCTTACGCTCCGTCATATGAGCCCTTCTGAGACATCACGTTATGTGCGGCTTCGGGTGGAACTGACGCTGGAAATCAGGGACACCGAGGAACTCACCGCCGCCGCCCTGGACCGTATCGACGCCGACGAATTCATGCCCGAGGACGAGCTGACGCACGCCCGCGCGGCCGTCCGCGAGGACGAAGCGGAAGCTCTCGCGTACCTCGTCGACCCGGACACGCTCCTCGGCGAGCTGCCCGGGGTCGAGCTCCTCCAGGCGTCCTGGACCAGCGAGCAGGTCGAGTACGACCCCGAGGTGGAGGAGTGGGATCTGGACGAGGACGACGAGGACGACGAAGGCGACGAAGGCGACGAGGAGGGCGCCGACGAGGGGGAACGGGTGTAAGGGGCGCCCGGTCGTCCGCCGGGGGAGTGGCCGGTTTCAGGGGCCCCGGATCACGTCTCCGGGGCCCGCACCTGCATGCTGGGAACCGGAACCGTTCCGCCATGCGTCGATCAGTGGTGTTCCCCACATACTTCGTGGATCCTTCGTGGATTGGGAACCGGACGGGTTGTTATGGGTGTTGTTGGAACAGTTGGCAGGGATTCGGCGACGATGGAGAAGCGTGTGATGACGGACGGCAAGCGGCGCAAGGGCCTGATGGCCGCGTCCGCCCTGCTCGGTGGCGTGCTGGTGCTCACGGCCTGCAACGACGGCGAGGCCAAGAGCAACGGCACCTCCGGCGGCTCGTCCTCTCAGGCGCAGGTCGACGAGGCGGCGGCCAAGGACGCCTCCAAGGCCCGAATAGTGATCTCGCCGAAGAACGGCGCGAACAACGCGGGCATCAACGACGACGCCAAGGTCACCGTGAGCGAGGGCACGCTCACCCAGGTCACCATGACCACGCAGGACGGCAAGAGCGTCAAGGGCGAGATGTCCGCCGACGGCACGAGCTGGAAGCCCAGCGAGCAGCTGGAGCGGGCCACCACGTACAAGATCGCCGCCTCGGCGAAGGACTCCGAGGGCCGCGAGGCCCACGAGAACTCCTCCTTCACCACCGTCTCGCCGGACAACAGCTTCATCGGCAACTTCACGCCCGAGGACGGGTCCACCGTCGGCGCCGGCATGCCGGTCTCGATCACCTTCAACAAGCCGATCACGGACAAGAAGGCCGTCCAGTCCGGCATCACCGTGTCGTCGAGCAGCGGCCAGCAGGTCGTCGGCCACTGGTTCAACTCCCAGCGCATCGACTTCCGGCCCGAGCAGTACTGGACCGCGGGCTCCACGGTCACGCTGAAGCTGAACCTCGACGGGGTCGAGGGCGCCGACGGCGTCTACGGCGTCCAGCAGAAGACCGTCACCTTCAAGATCGGCCGCAGCCAGGTCTCGACCGTCGACGTCGCCACGAAGACCATGACGGTCGTCCGCGACGGCAAGACGATCAAGACCATCCCGATCTCGGCCGGTTCCCCGGAGAACCCGACCTACAACGGGCAGATGGTGATCTCCGAGAAGTTCAAGGAGACCCGGATGAACGGCGCGACGGTCGGCTTCACGGACGACGACGGCAAGGGCGAGTACGACATCAAGGACGTGCCGCACGCCATGCGGCTGTCCACGTCCGGCACCTTCATCCACGGCAACTACTGGGGTGCCGACTCCGTCTTCGGCAGCGTCAACACCAGCCACGGCTGCGTGGGCCTCAACGACGTCAAGGGCGCCGGTGACCCGGGCCAGCCCGCCGCCTGGTTCTTCGACAACTCCCTCGTCGGTGACGTGGTGATCGTCAAGAACTCCAAGGACAAGACGATCGCTCCGGACAACGGCCTCAACGGCTGGAACATGGGCTGGGCGGAGTGGAAGGCCGGCTCGGCCGTCTGACCCACCCGTACGGCGAAAGGCGGCGGCCCCCCTCGTGGGGGCCGCCGCCTTCGTCGTCAGCGGCACGCGTGGGTTCAGCGCGTCGGCGCGACCTCGTCCACGCCCCAGTTCGCCAGCAGCCGCAGCGCGTCCGCCGACGGCGAGCCCGGCTCCGCCGTGTACGTCACCAGGCTCAGGTCCTGGTCGGCCGGGAGGCGCAGCGTCTCGTACGACAGCGTCAGCTCACCCACCAGCGGATGGTGCAGCCGCTTCACCCCGTGGCCCTTCTCCTGCACCGTGTGCGCGGCCCACAGCGCCCGGAACTCCTCGCTCTTCACCGACAACTCGCCCACCAGCGCCGACAGCTTCGGATCGTCGGGGTAGCAGCCCGCGCACAGCCGCAGGACGCTGACCACCTCGGTGGCCTTCGACTCCCAGTCGACGTACAGGTCGTGCGCGTTGGGGTCGAGGAACACCAGCCGCGCCATGTTCCGCTCCTCGTCCGGCAGCGCGGCGAAGTCGCCCAGGAGCGCGCGGGCCATCCGGTTCCAGCCGAGGACGTCGAGCCGCCGCCCCAGCAGGAACGCGGGCACGCCGTCCATCGCGTCGAGCAGGTACCGCACCTCCGGCCGCACCCGCTGGGGACGGGAGGCGGTCGTGCGCTTCTTCTTCGTCGTCGGCCCCGCCAGCCGCGTCAGATGCGCGTGCTCGGCGTCCGACAGCCGCAGCGCGCGGGCGATGGCGTCCAGCACCTCCGGGGAGACGTTGGCGCCCTTCCCCTGCTCGATCGAGGTGTAGTACGCGACGGAGACCCCGGCCAGCTGGGCCAGCTCCTCCCGGCGCAGGCCCGGCACCCGGCGCGCCCTGCCGAAGTCCGGCAGGCCGACGTCCTGCGGCTTGAGCCGGGCCCGTCGGGAGCGGAGGAACTCACTCAGTTCGGTGCGCTGGTCCATGACACCCCAGTATTCCCGTTCCCGTGCGGTCGAGCCTGATCCCGCCAGTAGTAGGACCAGCGGACGTACGGAAGCCAGGGGGCTGGGCCGATCGATTCCGGCCGGGCAAGATCATTCACGAACACCCCACCAGGAGGAGAGACCGGCATGAACACTGTTGCCGCTTACGCAGCCCCCGCAGCCAACGCCCCGCTGGAGCGCACCACGGTGCCCCGCCGGCCGGTCGGCGAGCACGACGTGCTGATCGAGATCAAGTACGCGGGCATCTGCCACTCCGACATCCACCAGGCCCGCGACGGCTGGGGCGAGGGCATCTTCCCGATGGTGCCCGGCCACGAGATAGCCGGTGTCGTCACCGAGACCGGTCCGGGCGTGACCAGGTTCGCGGTGGGCGACCGGGTCGGGGTCGGCTGCTTCGTGGACTCCTGCCGCACCTGCTCGTTCTGCCGGCAGGGCCTGGAGCAGTACTGCACCGAGGGCATGACCCCCACGTACAACGGCCGCGGCAAGGACGGTGAGCCGACCTACGGCGGCTACTCCACCCACATCGTCGTCGACGAGAACTACACCGTCCGCATCCCCGACAGCCTGCCGCTGGACGTCGCCGCGCCGCTGCTGTGCGCGGGCATCACCCTCTACTCGCCGCTCGTCCACTGGAAGGCCGGCCCCGGCAAGAAGGTGGCGATCGTCGGTCTCGGCGGCCTCGGCCACATGGGCGTGAAGATCGCGCACGCGCTGGGCGCCGAGGTGACCGTGCTCAGCCAGACGCTGCGCAAGCAGACGGACGGCTTCACGCTCGGCGCCGACCACTTCCACGCCACCAGCGACCCGGAGACCTTCGAGAAGCTGGCCGGCACCTTCGACCTGATCGTCTCCACGGTCGCGGTGCCGCTGGACTTCTCCGCCTACCTGGGCCTGCTCAAGACGGACGGCACCCTGGTGAACGTCGGCGCACCCGAGGAGCCGGTGTCCCTCAACCTCTTCTCGCTGATCAACGCCCGCCGCACGCTGGCCGGTTCGATGATCGGCGGCATCGCCGAGACGCAGGAGATGCTGGACTTCTGCGCGGAGCACGGGCTCGGCTCGGAGATCGAGCTCATCCGCGCGGACCAGGTCAACGAGGCGTACGAGCGCGTCCTGAAGAGCGACGTGCGCTACCGGTTCGTGATCGACGCCTCGACGATCTGAGGACGGGACCGGGCGGTGGCATGACCTCCGGGGTAATCGACCCCGGGCGGTCGCGCGGAGACCATGGGGTCATCCCGATGACGAGGAGGACCCCATGACCGCGTACGCCATCGCCACCCTGAAGCCGCCGGCCGTGCTCCACGACGAGGTGCTGGACTACATGGAGCGCATACAGTCCACCCTCGACCCCTTCGAGGGCCGGTTCCTGGTGCACGGGGCGCCCACCATGGAGGTGCGCGAGGGCAGCTGGGACACCGCGCTGGTGATCATCGGCTTCCCGTCGCTGGACCACGCCCGCCGCTGGTACGACTCGGACGCGTACCAGGCCCTGCTGCCGCTGCGCACCCGCCACATGGAGGGCGACGCCATCCTGATCGACGGTGTCGCCCCCGGGTACGACCCGGCCGCGACGGCGGCGGCGATCCGCGAGGCTCAGTCGTCCGCGCCGGCCCCGGCCCCGGCCACGCCCACCGGGCAGGAGACGCCCGTGCCGCCGATGCCGCAGTAGCCGTTCGGGTTCTTGTCGAGGTACTGCTGGTGGTACGGCTCCGCCGGGTAGAAGGGGCGGCCGTCCGCCGGCAGGATCTCCGTGGTGACAGCGCCGTAGCCGGAGTCCTTCAGCACGCGCTGGTAGGCGTCCCGGGACGCGTCGGCGGCCGCCGCCTGGTCCGGGGAGTGGGTGTAGAGCGCCGAGCGGTACTGCGTGCCCACGTCGTTGCCCTGGCGGAAGCCCTGGGTGGGGTCGTGGGACTCCCAGAAGAGCTTCAGCAGCGCGCTGTACGGGACGACGGACGGGTCGAAGACGACACGGACCACCTCCGTGTGGCCCGTCAGGCCCGAGCAGACCTCTTCGTACGACGGGTTAGGCGTGTAACCGCCCTGGTAGCCGACGAGGGTGGTCCACACGCCCTCCGTCTGCCAGAACTTCCGCTCGGCGCCCCAGAAGCAGCCCAGCCCGAAGTCCGCGACCTCCAGACCGGCCGGGTAGGGGCCGAGGAGGGGGGTGCCGAGGACCGTGTGGCGGTCGGGGACGGTGAACTCCTGCTCCGGGCGGCCCGGCAGGGCCTGGTCCGGGGTCGGCAGGACGGGCGTGCGGCCGAAGAACATGGTTCGGTCTCCTTGCGGGGCGGACGCGGTGACGGCACCGGAACAACGTTCCGGTGCCGTCTGGAATTCCTCGCTCCGCCCGCGTCAGGCGGTGGCCGCCGCGGCGGCCACGCTCTCGTCGCGCAGGCGGCAGTACGCCGCCGCCGGGTCGTTCCGGTAGCGCCACGGCAGGGCGTCGACGTAGCCGTCGACCAGCCGGAACTGCTCCACGGCGGCCTCGTCCCGGTCCTGGAGCGAGAGGTAGTACGCCAGCAGGTGGCGGACCTCCGCCAGACGCGGGTGGCCGGGGTCGGCGGCGGCCGCGTCGGCGAGGGCGGCGTCGACCAGGGCGTGCATCTCGGGCGTGCGGTCGCCCTCGGTCGTGTCCGACTCGTCGTGCTCGAAGTGCGCGATGAGCGGGAACGCCGTCATCAGGCTGCCCAGCGGCGCCCCCGCGGCCGCGCGGGCCGCGAAGTCCCGCGCCAGCTCCTCCGAGCCCCGCCACTTGCCGCACCAGTACTGGAGCGCCGAGAAGTGGGCCTCGTAGTGGTGCGGGGCCCGCTCGGTGATCTCCCGCCACAGCCGGTCCATCTCGGCGTGCGGATAGCCCAGCCCGAGCGCGGTCCAGATCTCCCCGACGTACGGCGCCGGGTCGCCCTCGGGTGCGAGGGCCGCCGCGCGGGCGTGCTCCTCGCGGGACCGGGCGAGGATCCGGTGGAAGCCCTCGAACTGCTCGTGCGTGGTGTTCCGCGCCCGCTGGGCGCCGCGGATGCGCCAGGCCAGGAACACCGTGGAGCGGGCCCGTACCAGCGCCGCGCCCGGGTCGTCCGGGTGCGCGGCCTCCCACGCCAGCAGCCAGGCGTCGTCCTCGGCCGCCACATCGGCGAACTCCTCGCAGTACCGGGTGCGCCACTCCCAGTCCCGCGCGGCCGCCGTCGCGTCGAAGAGGGCGGCGGCCGGCTTGAAGTCGCCGCCCTTCGCGGCGGCGAGGGCCGCCTCCAGCGGGGCGGGGCGCGGGGCGGACAGCTCGGTGTTCTGCCGCTCGGGCGGCAGGAAGCCCAGCGCGGCGGCCTCGTCCGCCCGCTGCTCCTCGGAACCGACGTAGCGCCAGCCCTCGCGGGCGCCCTGCACGATGGCCTTGAGGAAGTACCCGCCGACCGCCAGCACGGCGAGTGCGATCACGCTCAGGACGATCCAGATGACGGTCACCGCGCGGCCCCGTCCGTGAGGCCGTCCGTGAAGCCGCCCGGGTGGCCGCCCGTGTGGCCGTACGAGAGCAGCGCGCGCAGCGGCGCGGTGTCGGGGACGTCCGCGGTCGCCGCGTCGACGGCCGCCTCCAGGTCGAGCTCGGTCCCGTCCGGGCCCAGCGGCAGGTGGACGATCGCGGACCGGGACCACGAAAACTCCCAGCGCAGCTGGGCGCGGGCGCTCAGCTCCGCCATCACCATGCCGTTGATCGCCTTGCACAGCACGGGCCGGACGAACTCCCGGAAGACGCGTCCGGTCGCCGAGGCCGCCTCCTCCGACAGCGGCAGCCGCTGCGCCAGTTGCCACAGCTGACCGTCGTCGATCACCTTCAGCAGCGCGGGCAGCGTCGGCGGTTCGCCGGTGTACGCGCCCAGCGCCCGGTGCAGCGGCGACTCGACCGAGGCGAGACGTGCGCTCATGGCCGCGTCGAGCAGCTCCTCCCAGCTGCCGGTGCGGCGGAACGCGCGCGCCTGCTCCGACAGGACCACGTCCTCCAGCACGGCCAGCGTGCGGGCCGGGTCGGCGAGCAGACCCGTCGCGGCGCCCTTGCCCTCGTCGACGCGGCCGTCCTCCGGGAGCGCCTCGATGGCGCGGACCCGGTCGGCGATGGCCGGGTGGGAGTCGTACGGGGAGACCGGCTCGGTGGGCAGTTCGGCGCGCAGCCCGGCCAGCTCCAGCTCGCGGGCGGTCAGCAGGCGGTCGAAGCCGCCGAAGATCTCGCCGCGCGGCGGCAGCAGCCGCGCCGAGGTGCCCAGCGTCGCGTAGCAATCCTTGTAGAAGCTGAACGCGGCGTCCAGCGACGGCAGCTCGCGCAGCGCGGAGGCGGTCGCGTCGCGGCCGGCGATCCGGGCGGCCGCGGCGTCGGCGGCGTACTCCTGCCGGCGCGAGTCGTTCATGGTGGCGCGGAAGTACAGGTGCGCGTAGGCGGTGTAGATCCGGGCCATCGTGCGGTACGTGATGCCGGCGCCGCCCGTGTCGACCTCGCGCGTCTTGCGGCCCTTGGCCTCGGCCTTGGCGTTGCGCTTCTCCTGGCGGGCCCGCTCGCGGCCGGCCGTCTTCGCGGCGCGTTCCTCGAAGTGGGCGATGGTGCGGAAGAGCTGGGTGCGTCCGCGCGCGGTGATGGCGCCCAGCCGGGTGTCGTGGTTGACGTAGTGACCCAGCTCATGGGCGAGGACGGCGCGCAGCTGGGCTTCGCTGAGGCCCTGCATCAGCGGGACGCCGAGGTAGAGGTGGCGCGGCCCGGGGAGCAGGCCGAGGAGCCGGGCGTTCTCGGTGACGGCGGCGTTGACGTCGCCGGTGAGCAGGATGCGGGTGGGCGGCCGCGTGCCGACCTGGTCGGCGAGCTCGCGGACGGTGCGCCACAGCTCCGGTTCGTCGGCCTCGGTGACGGCCAGGCCGCCCTGGCCGTCGTCCTTCGGCGTGCGCAGCATGAACATGCCGCGTACGACCGGGATGGCCAGCAGCACGGACACCACGTACAGCTTGGTGGCGAGCGCGGAGGGCGCGTGCAGGTACAGCAGGTAGTCGATGCCGGCGAGGACGGCCAGCAGCAGGACGCCGAGCAGAAAGAAGCCGGCGAGCAGAACGAGTGCGCGCAGCGCGCGCAGGGATGCGCCCATCGGGCAGAGCTCCCCCACTGAAAATGGACATGACGAAGAGGCGTGGGGGGAAGCGGAGTATCACCCAGCCGGGCCGGTGCGGGCAAGCGAGATCCGTGGGGCTACTGTGACGCGCATTCATCGTCACTGGGGGGCACACCACATGCGCACTCTGCGTCCATCCCTGCGCGGACTTTCCCTGCGCGCGGCGGCCACCGCCGCGTTCACCGCGTTCACCGCGCTCGGCCTGCTGGCGACGGCCGTTCCGGGCGCGCACGCCGCGTCCGGGTACGACCGCTGCCCGCAGGGGAAGTTCTGCCTGTTCGACAACGCCGACGGCACGGGCACGATGACCACGTACACCGGCAGCACGCCCACGCTCGGCACCTTCGACAACAAGGCGTCCGGCATGCGCAACCGCACCGGGCTGTACGCCTGTGTCTACAGCCAGCCGCGGTACGAGTACTCCGACTCCGTCCGCCACGTGGCGCTCCAGGCGGGCAATGAGGACTATGCGTACGGGTTCGAGCACATCAAGGACGAGAACAGCTACCTCTCCAACAACGTCAGCTCCTTCCGCCTCGCCCGTACCCAGCACGAGTGCGGCACCGGCCTGGAGTACATGCCGTGGTATTCGCCGTCCGAATCCAGCGAGCGCGGACCGCAGGAGTTCGGCGACTTCAACGCGGACGGCACCACCGACCTCCTCTTCCGCTCGGTCCACGGCAACCTCTGGTTGCAGCGCGGCGACTCCACCGCCACCCGCATCGGCACCGGCTGGCAGTCCATGACCGCGCTCCTGCGCCACGGTGACCGCAACGGCGACGGCACGGAGGACATCGTCGCCCGCGACACCGCCGGCGCGCTGTGGATGTATCCGGGCAACGGCACGGGCGGGCTCAAGCGGCGCGTCCAGATCGGCACCGGCTGGCAGTCGCTCAAGCACCTCACCGCCGTAGGCGACTTCAACGGTGACGGCAGCAAGGGCGACCTGATCTCCACGGACTCCACCGGCGCGCTCTGGCTCCACCCGGGCAAGGCGGCCGGCACCGTGGCCGCGCGCCAGAAGATCGGCTCCAGCGGCTGGCAGTCCATGACCGCGCTCGTCGGAGCCGGTGACATGAACGGCGACCGCAAGAGCGACCTCGTCGCCCGCGACGCGTCCGGAAACCTCTGGCTCTACCCGGGCCGCGGCACCGGCACCCTGGCCCCCCGCAAGCTGATCGGTGCGAGCTGGAAGAAGTTCAGCCGCGTCTTCGCCGTCGGGGACGCCAACGCAGACGGCTCCAACGACCTGTACGCCCTGGAGGACCCGCTCCTGTACCTGTACGCCAACAACGGCACGGCCCGACTGCGCGAGAGCGGCGTCGACTGGGACTGGGACCGCCGCGAGACGGCGTTCTGACGCCTGCCGTGGAAGCGGGGGCGGCCGGGCCCGGCCGCCCCCGTCCGCGTCAGTGCGGCAGCGTCGCCGGGCTGCCCCCGTTCGCCTCGTACCCCGCCACCGCCAGCGCCCGGAAGATCGCGTACTGCGCCGCCGGGTCCTCGCTCAGCGTCCACGGCAGCGCACCGACGTGGCCGTCCACGTGCACCAGCTGGTTCATCGCCTCCGACCAGCGCTCGGCGCTCACCAGGAAGTGGATCAGCAGATGGCGCACGTGTGCCAGCATCGGGTCGTCCGGGCGGGCCGAGTGCACGGCGTACAGCGCGCCCTCCATGGCCTTGGAGACCACCTCGGTGCCGTAGAAGTCCCGCACCAGCGCCACCTCGGGCAGGTGCTCGAAGACCGCGAACAGCGGCAGCGCGGCCAGCAGCGAGCCGCGCGGGGCGCGGGCCGCCGCGGCGGTGGCGAACTGGTCCGCGTCCCGGCGCGAACCGTGCCACTTCTCGCACCAGTAGTGCAGCGCCGCCAGGTGCGCCCCCATGTGGTGCGGCGCCCGGTCGATGATCTTGGCCCACACCTGGTCGAACTGCTCGTGGCCGTACCCGAGGCCGCGCGCGACGGCCAGCTCGATGATGTACGGCACGGGGTCGCCGGGCGCCAGCAGCGCCGCCTCGCCGCTCACCGTGCGCGCCTCTTCGAGGATGATCCGGAAGTCGTCCGTGCCGGCCGACGAGGAACGCCACGCCTGCTGCACCAGGAACTCCGCGTGCACCGCCGCGCCGCCCGGGTCCTTCGGCTTCTCGGCCCGCCACGCCCGCAGCCACGCGCCGCCGGTGCCCGGCTGCTGCTGGAGCTCCAGCGCCGCCGCCCCCGCGAACGCCTGCACGCGCTGCCAGCGCACCTCGCCGTCCTTGTCGGTGCCGGCCAGCAGCTGCGAGGCGGCCCGCCAGTCCTGCGTCCGCTGCACCACGTCCAGCACGTCGACCAGGTCCTGGTCGGGTCCCGGCATGCGGACGTCCAGCTCCTCCTGGCGCACGAAGCCGTACGCGCTCGGGTCGGCCGCGTCCGGAGCGCCGGGGTCGACCAGCCGGATGCCGCCGCGGCGGCGCGACAGGAACGACGCGACGACCACGCCGATCAGACCGACGGCCAACAGGAACCAGAGAATCTCCATGCGCCCATTGTCCCGGACCCCACCGGCACTCCGGACCCACCGGCACTCCGGACCCACCGGCACTCCGGACCCGCCGGCGGGTCCGGACCGCAGCGGCGGTCCACCCCACAGCGGCGTCGCGTCCGCCGCGCCGCCGGCCCGACTACGCTCGGGCTGCATGAGCGACGAGCACACGCACCAGAGCTTCGAGACCCGCGCCATCCACGCGGGCAACACCGCGGACCCGCTGACCGGCGCGGTCGTCCCGCCCATCTACCAGGTCTCCACCTACAAGCAGGACGGTGTGGGCGGCCTGCGCGGCGGCTACGAGTACAGCCGCAGCGCCAACCCCACCCGTACCGCCCTGGAGGAGAACCTCGCGGCCCTGGAGGGCGGCCGGCGCGGCCTGGCCTTCGCCTCCGGTCTCGCGGCCGAGGACTGCCTGCTGCGCGCGCTCCTCGCCCCGGGCGACCACGTGGTCATCCCCAACGACGCGTACGGCGGCACCTTCCGGTTGTTCGCCAAGGTCGTGGCCCGGTGGGGCGTGGAGTGGTCCGTCGCCGACACCTCCGACCCGGCGGCGGTACGGGACGCGCTCACCGACCGCACGAAGGCCATCTGGGTCGAGACGCCGTCCAACCCGCTGCTCGGCATCACGGACATCGCGGCCCTCGCGGACGTGGCCCGCACCGCCGGGGTCAGGCTCGTCGTCGACAACACCTTCGCCAGCCCCTACCTCCAGCAGCCGCTCGCGCTCGGCGCCGACGTCGTCGTCCACTCGCTGACCAAGTACATGGGCGGCCACTCCGACGTCGTCGGCGGCGCCCTGGTGACCGCCGACGAGGCGCTCGGCGAGGAGCTGGCGTACCACCAGAACGCCATGGGCGCGGTGGCCGGCCCCTTCGACTCGTGGATCGTGCTGCGCGGCATCAAGACCCTCGCCGTCCGGATGGACCGGCACAGCGCCAACGCCGCCCGCGTCGCCGAGATGCTGACCCAGCACCCGAAGGTGACGCAGGTGCTCTACCCGGGGCTGCCCGACCACCCCGGCCACGAGGTCGCCGCCAAGCAGATGCGCGACTTCGGCGGCATGATCTCCTTCCGCGTCCGGGGCGGTGAGGCCGCGGCGGTCGAGGTCTGCAACCGCGCCGAGCTGTTCACGCTGGGCGAGTCCCTGGGCGGCGTCGAGTCGCTCATCGAGCACCCGGGCCGCATGACCCACGCGAGCGTGGCCGGCTCCCTGCTGGAGGTCCCGGCGGACCTGGTGCGGCTGTCGGTCGGCATCGAGAACGTCGACGACCTGCTGGCGGACCTGCGCCGGGCGCTCGGCTAGTTCCGGGCCCCCGGGCAGGATCAGGGCTCCAGGGTCGACGCCCACACCGTGAGCGCGGTCAGCGCGGCGCACAGCAGCAGCCAGGCCGTGCGCCGCAGCAGGCGTGCGCGGCGCAGGCTGCGGGCGCCGCGCTCGATCGCGCGGGCGGCCAGGTCGGCGGGGACCCGCGGGCGCGGCGGGGCCTGGAGCATCCGCCGGACCTCGGCCTCCTTCGCGGGGTCGTTCACGGCGCGGACCCCCGGCCGGTCCCGGGTCCGGCCGCCCGCCCGTCGCGGTGGCGGGCCCGTACCCGCATGGCCCGGACCGCGCGCGTACAGAGGGCCCGCACCCGCTCCACCGGCAGGTCCAGCAGCGCGGCCGCCCGCTCCTCGCCGATCCCCTCGTACAGGCACAGCACGAGGACGAGCCGCTCGCGGGGGGTGAGCGGGGACAGCAGGCCGCCCCGCCCCCGCCGGAAGCGCCAGGCGGCGCGGGCGAACCGCTCCGTCAGCTCGTGGCGGGCGATGTCGTACGGGTCCTCGCCGCGCAGCCGGTCCCAGCGGGCGTACGTGGCGGCCAGCGCGGCGGTCAGCAGTTCCCGCGCGTACGGGTTCCGGGCCGGCGTCTCGGCCGTCAGCAGCGTGGCGGCGTGCAGCAGCCGGCCGGCCGCGCCCGCGACGAACGCCTCGAACTCGCGGGCGCGGTGGGCCCGTGATCGCCGTGCCGTCGCCCGCCGCCGCTGTCGCACGTCCTCATATGAGGGCGTGCGCGCGGCCGGGTCAAGAGGCCGGGGCGGCTTCCGTCGTGCCGTCGCCTTCCGGGGAGGCCGCGGCAGCGGGCGCCTCCACGGGCGGCAGTCCGGCCTGGCGGGCCGAGAGCGCCGAGTTGAACCGGGTGAGCAGCGTGCAGAACGACTCGCGCTCCTCCTCCGTCCAGCCCTCCGTCACCTGGGCCATCAGCTCGCGCCGCGAGGAGCGGACCTCCTCCAGCCGGGCCTGCCCGCGCGGCGACAGCTGGAGCACGACGGCCCGGCCGTCCTCCGGGTGCGAGGTGCGCTTGACCAGGCCGGTGTCCACCAGCGGCGCCACCTGGCGGGTGACGGTGGACGAGTCGATGCCCATCCCGGCCGCCAGCGCCTTCACGCCCATCGGGCCCTCCCGGTCGAGCCGGTTCAGGAGCAGGTACGCGGCCCGGTCCATCGAGTTGCGGAGCTGGCCGGTGCCGCCGAGGCGGGTCTGCTCCGCCCGCCGGGCGAAGACGGCCACCTCGTGCTGGAGGGCATCGAGGAGGCCTTGGTGAAGATCAGTCGTCATGTCCTGGGACGTGGGCATGGCTGCGGCTCTCTCGTGCGGTGGTGGTGGTTGGTGGGGGACAGAGTACGCGGACCCGCGCGAGTCCGTACCAGCGCTGCACAAACGTGATGAGCGGCGGTGTGACCGGCGGTGCGAGCGGCCCTCCGGGCGCCGGCCGGTGCTGGTCCGGCACCGGCCCGGCACCGGCCCGGAGCCGCGGCGAGCGGTGATGTGGGGCGTGGGGCGAGCTGCGAGACTGGCGGTCATGAGCTTCCGTACGCCACACCCCTCACACTCGCTGATCCTCGACGACATCCGCGGGGCGCAGAAGATGCTGTCGGGCGTGGCCCGGATGACCCCGATGGAGGGCAGCCGGCACCTGTCGCGGCTGGTGGGGGCCCCGGTCCACCTGAAGTGCGAGAACCTCCAGCGGACGGGCTCGTTCAAGCTGCGTGGCGCGTACGTGCGGATCGCCGGGCTCCGCCCCGAGGAGCGGGCGGCCGGGGTGGTCGCCGCGTCGGCCGGGAACCACGCGCAGGGCGTCGCCCTCGCCTCCTCGCTGCTGGGTGTGCGCTCCACCGTCTTCATGCCGGTCGGCGCCCCGCTGCCGAAGGTGGCGGCGACCCGGGAGTACGGCGCCGACGTCCGGCTGCACGGCCACGTGGTGGACGAGACGCTGGCCGCCGCGCAGGAGTACGCGCGGGCGACGGGCGCGGTGTTCATCCACCCCTTCGACCACCACGACATCATCGCCGGGCAGGGAACGGTCGGGCTGGAGATCCTGGAGCAGTGCCCGGAGGTGCGGACGATCCTCGTGGGCGTCGGCGGCGGCGGCCTGGTGGCGGGCGTCGCGACGGCGGTCAAGGCGCTGCGCCCGGACGTGAAGGTGATCGGGGTGCAGGCGCAGGCGGCGGCCGCCTACCCGCCCTCCCTGCGGGCGGGCCGGCCGGTCGTCGTGGACACCGCGCCCACGATGGCCGACGGCATCAAGGTGGGCCGCCCCGGCGACGTACCGTTCGCCATCGTCGACGAGCTCGTCGACGACGTCCGCACGGTCTCGGAGGACGCCCTGTCGTCGGCGCTGCTGCTGTGCCTGGAGCGGGCGAAGCAGGTCGTGGAGCCGGCCGGGGCGAGCCCGGTGGCGGCCCTGCTCAGCACGCCGGAGGCGTTCCAGGGCCCGGTGGTCGCGGTGCTGTCGGGCGGGAACGTCGACCCGCTGGTGCTCCAGCGGATCCTGCGGCACGGCATGGCGGCGGCCGGGCGCTACCTGAGCCTGCGGCTGCGGCTGACGGACCGGCCGGGGGCGCTCGCGACGATGCTCGGGGTGCTGTCGGTGTCCGACGCGAACGTCCTCGACGTCGGGCACGTACGCACCGATCCCCGCCTCGGGCTCACGGAGGTGGAGGTGGAGCTGCACCTGGAGACCAAGGGGCCGGAGCACTGTCAGGAGGTGCGGGCGGCGCTGCAGGACGCGGGGTACGTGGTCATGGAGTGAGACCCCGCCGTGCCGCGTGGGGCGGTGGGGGAGCCGTATATCGCGATGGGTATCGCGAGAGTCGAACAGGCCGACGAGTGGCGGCGGTTGACGGCGAACAGCGGCGGCGGACAACGGAAAAGCGCTTGAGTAAACGCGATGTATCGCGTTACGGTGAGCGGGTTGTCATGTTCGCCGGGCGCGACCGACTCGGCGTACCTACGCTCGGGCGGTACGTGTTGATACGCCCGACCCACCACTCGCACCTGCCAACGGGAGAACCCACATGCCAGGCGCTATTCATGCCGAGGGTCTCGTGAAGACCTTCGGCGACGTAAGGGCTCTGGACGGCGTGGACCTGGACGTCCCCGAGGGGACGGTCCTGGGGCTTCTCGGCCCCAACGGCGCCGGCAAGACCACCACCGTGCGCGTGCTCACCACGCTCCTGAAGCCCGACAGCGGCAGGGCGGTCGTCGCGGGCATCGACGTGCTCAAGCACCCCAACGAGGTCCGCCGCTCCATCGGCCTCTCCGGCCAGTTCGCGGCAGTCGACGAGTACCTCACCGGCCGCGAGAACCTCCAGATGGTCGGGCAGCTCTACCAGATGTCCGCCAGGGCGGCGAAGGTCCGCGCCGGTGAGCTGCTGGACCGGTTCAACCTCGCCGACGCCGCCGACCGCCCCGCGAAGACGTACTCCGGCGGCATGCGCCGCCGCCTCGACCTCGCCGCCGCCCTCGTCGTCTCCCCGCCCGTGATGTTCATGGACGAGCCGACGACCGGCCTCGACCCGCGCAACCGCCAGCAGCTGTGGGAGGTCATCAAGGAGCTGGTCGCCGGCGGCACGACGCTGCTGCTCACCACGCAGTACCTGGAGGAGGCCGACCACCTGGCCCACGACATCTGCGTCGTCGACCACGGCAAGGTCATCGCCCGCGGCACCTCCGACCAGCTCAAGGCCCGCACCGGCGGCGAGCGCGTCGAGGTCGTCGTCCACCGGCACGACGAGATCGCCCCGGCCCGCGAGGTCCTCGCCGGCTTCGGCAAGGGCGAGGTCGCCGTGGAGGAGCACACCCGCAAGCTCACCGTGCCGGTCACCGGTGGCGCCAAGCTGCTCGCCGAGGTCATCCGCGAGCTCGACACGCGGGGGGTCGAGATCGACGACATCGGCCTGCGCCGCCCGACCCTCGACGACGTGTTCATCTCGCTGACCGGCCACGCCGCCGAGCGCGGGGGCGACGACACCGAGGCCGTGAAGGAGGCCGTGAAGTGAGCACCCTCTCCGACGCCCCCATGGCCGCGGCCCCCCGGCCGCGCGGGGGCATCGCCCAGTCGGTCGCCGACTCCCTGGTGGTCGCCAAGCGGAACCTCATCCGGATGTCCCGCATCCCGGAGATGGTGATCTTCGGGCTGATCCAGCCGATCATGTTCGTGGTGCTGTTCACGTACGTCTTCGGCGGCTCCATCGAGGTCGGCAGCACCATCGCCCCGGGCGCCTACCGCGAGTTCCTGATGGCCGGCATCTTCGCCCAGACCGTCACCTTCGCCACCGCGGGCGCCGGCGCGGGCATCGCCGACGATATGCACAAGGGCCTGATCGACCGGTTCCGGTCGCTGCCGATGGCCCGCGGGGCGGTCCTCACCGGCCGGACGCTCGCCGACCTCGTCCAGACCACGTTCACGCTGGTCGTGCTCGCGGTCGTCGCCCTCATCGTGGGCTGGCGGGTCCACGAGAACATCGGCAAGGTGCTGCTCGGCTTCGGCCTGCTGCTCCTGCTCGGCTACGCGTTCTCCTGGATCGGCGCCCTGATCGGCCTGTCGGTGCGCACACCGGAAGCGGCCACGTCCGGCGGCCTGATCTGGCTGTTCCCGCTGACGTTCATCTCGAACGCCTTCGTCGACGCCAACAAGCTGCCGACCTTCCTGCGCCACATCGCCGAGTGGAACCCGTTCAGCGCCACGGTGCAGGCGTGCCGGGAGCTCTTCGGCAACCTGCCCCCGGGCTTCACGGTCTCGGACGCCTGGCCCATGCAGCACCCGGTCCTCGCCTCGGTGCTGTGGTCGCTGCTGATCCTGGTCGTCTTCCGGACCCTGGCGGTGCGCAAGTACCGGTCCGCGGCCGCCTGAGGGCGGGCGCCCGCGAGCACGTGCCGCGTGTACCAGGCGTACCGGGCGTACGGAAAAGGGGCCGGGCCGCGTCTCGCGCGGCCCGGCCCCTCTCGTCGGATCTGCCGGGCTCAGCCCTGGTACGGCTTGGCGTCGAGAATCTTGACCGACGCCTTCTTGCCGTTGGGGAGCTCGTACTGGGCGTCCTCGCCGACCTTCTTGCCGTTGACGCCCGTGCCGAGCGGCGACTGCGGGGAGTACGTCTCGACGTCGGAGCTCGCGTACTCGCGCGAGGCGAGGAGGAAGGTCAGGGTGTCGCTCTCGTCGCCGTCGAACGCGATGGTGACCACCATGCCGGGCGCCACGACACCGCTCTCCGTGGGAGCCTCGCCGACCTTCGCGTGCTCCAGCAGCTGGGTCAGCTGGCGGACGCGCAGCTCCTGCTTGCCCTGCTCCTCCTTGGCCGCGTGGTACCCGCCGTTCTCGCGCAGGTCGCCCTCCTCCCGAGCAGCCGCGATCTTGGCGGCGATCTCGGTTCGCGCGGGACCAGACAGGTACTCCAGCTCGGCCTTGAGCTGGTTGTACGCCTCCTGGGTGAGCCAGGTGACGTTCTCGCTGGTCTGGGTCACAGGTGCTCCTCGTCGGTACTGGGATACAAAGCAACGCCCTACCCAGAAGCATTCTGCCTTCCTGGATGGGCGAAACCACGAGCCTAACAATTTCGCGGGGAAAGAGGGAGGACGAACGTCACTTATTTTGCGTCGTCGCAGGTCAGCACGGAATCGGACAGGGCCGTTCCGGTTACTTCAGGCTACTCCGGGGCGCCTACCCCGAGCCGCCCGCTCCTACTCGGAGGTACAGCCGAGCAACTGGGCGCTGGTCGCCTTCGCCGTCGTACGCACCGTGACGACCTCGTCGATCCGCGTGGCGGCCCCGTCGAAGCGGACCTCCTTGCGGCCCACCTCGCCGCCGTCCTCCGCGAGGGCCCGCAGCGTGCAGTAACCCCGGGCGTCCCGCTCCTTGCGGACCTCCAGGTGGACCGCGACCCGGTCCTCCGCGGAGAGGTCGAACTTGATCACCTCGGCGCTGACCTTCTGGCCCGCGACGTAGTCGTAGCCGAACCAGCCGACCACGGCGAGCAGCACGGCGCCCAGTACCGCGCCGAGGACCTTGAGCCGGCGGTCGGCGCGCTCGTCCGCCGAGCGGCCGTAACGGCCTTCGGGGAGCCCTTCGCGCACCGCGCTCATGATCGGTCCTCTCGTACGCCGGACGACGGAATTTTCCGTGCCCCGATTCCGTCACTATAGAAGCCGCCCCACGCCGACTATTCATCGAGGATCGAGTCTTGACCGAGCAGCTGCGACTGATGGCCGTTCACGCCCACCCCGACGACGAGTCGAGCAAGGGCGCGGCCACGATGGCCAAGTATGTGTCCGAGGGGGTGGACGTGCTGGTCGTCACGTGCACGGGTGGCGAGCGCGGCTCCATCCTCAATCCGAAGCTCCAGGGCGACGCGTACATCGAGGCGAACATCCACGAGGTGCGCCGCAAGGAGATGGACGAGGCCCGCGAGATCCTCGGCGTCCGACAGGAGTGGCTCGGCTTCGTCGATTCCGGCCTGCCCGAGGGCGACCCGCTGCCGCCGCTGCCGCAGGGCTGCTTCGCCCTGGAGGACGTCGACAAGGCGGCCGGCCGCCTGGTGAAGTCCATCCGCGCCTTCCGGCCGCAGGTCATCACGACGTACGACGAGAACGGCGGCTACCCGCACCCCGACCACATCATGACCCACAAGATCACGATGGTGGCCTTCGACGGTGCGGCCGACGCCGAGAAGTACCCGGAGCAGGAGTTCGGCCCGGTCTGGCAGCCCCTGAAGGTCTACTACAACCAGGGCTTCAACCGGCCGCGCACGGTCGCGCTCCACGAGGCGCTCCTCGCCCGCGGCCTGGAGTCGCCGTACGGCGAGTGGCTGGAGCGCTGGAAGGAGTTCGAGCGCGCCGAGCGGACGCTGACCACGCACGTGCCGTGCGCCGACTTCTTCGAGACCCGCGACAAGGCGCTGATCGCCCACGCCACCCAGATCGACCCGGACGGCGGCTGGTTCCGCGTGCCGATGGAGATCCAGAAGGAGGTCTGGCCGACCGAGGACTACGAGCTCGCCAAGTCCCTGGTCGACACCTCCCTCCCCGAGGACGACCTCTTCGCGGGCATCCGGGACAATGTCTGACATGAGCGCACACCAGGCACTGACCCAGCTCGTCCCGATCGCCGCCCAGGAGTTCGACAAGAACAAGGTCACTCCGGGCGTCCTCGGCTTCATCGTCTTCGCCGTCATGGCCCTGGCCGTGTGGATGCTGATGAAGTCGATGAACCGCCACATGGGCAAGGTGAACTTCGAGGAGGCCCCGGAGCCGGCGACCGCGCAGACGGCGCCCAAGGGCGCCGAGTAACCACCCGGCTCCGCCGCAGGGCCGCTCCGCAGGACGGGGCGGCCCTGCGGCGTGCCCGGGGGCTTCTCCGCGGACGCCGTCGCATGCGATGCCGGATTTCGTGTACGGAGCGCATTGCGGCGGCGACGGTGGGTCGATGAATCGCACCCGCGGCAGCGGAACAATTAATTCCGGCATTGCGTGTGAGCGTGCGGTTTTCTGTCAGTGGCCGAAAAGCACGGTTGATTTTGAGACACGTCGACCTCGCCGATGTGTAAGGTGCGTGGAGGTCAATGCTGCTTGACGCGTTCTGACGAGGCTGTTTATAGTCGCCACAAGATCGAGTTGCAGAAGTTGTGCAGCCCGCTCACTCGGAGTGGACGACGGGGGTTCAACGTTCGGCACACCGAGACCATTCGCTCGAATGACCACCGACGAAAGGTTAGTGAAGTGCGATCTGAAATGACCATCACGCGCTCGGATTCCGCTGCCATCCGCCCTGAGGCGCTGGCTGCGCAGGATTTCGCGAACACCGTCCTCAGCGGTGCGGCGCCCGGTTTCCACGCGGACTGCGAGACGCCCGCCATGGCCACGCCGGCCACGCCGACCGCTGCTCAGTTCGTCATCCAGGGCAGCACCATCTGCCTCGTCTGCTGACGGACAACTGATCCGGGTGTCGGGGAAACCCGCGTCATGCGGGTTTCCCCGGCATTCGGTTTCCGCGTGCTCGTGATGATGGCCAGATGTGCGATGGGGGAGACGAAGAATCCGGTGAGATGGAAGCGGCGGAGGCAGCGTGCCTCACATGCGAATGCCGCTCAGAAAGCGGCTGACCGCGTACTTCTGCCGATAGCGGTCGGGCAAATCCTCGCGGCGGCGGAAACGCTGTCTCTCCGCGAGGAATTCGAAGACGACGGATTTCTCCGGGGCACCTCGGCCCAGCAGTATCCGCCAGGCAGTCTGAGGCACCGGATCGGCCGCGTCCTCGACCATCCGCGTACCCCCAGGGTGCTCGCGGGAGTGACCCTTGCGGCCTCGGTGGGCCTGGTGCTCGCGCGGGGCAACAGGAAGGCGCAGATCGCCGCGGCGACGGTCATCGGAACGTGCAACCGGCTGAACGAGATCCGCACCCCGTACGGACGGGACGGTGCGGACCAGATGACGGCCGTCATCACGCAGTACCGCGCCCTCACGGCGCTGATCCCCGACCGGCAGGTCTCCGACGACCTGTTCCTGCGGGCGGTCAACTTCCAGGCCGGGCTCAGCTATGTGGTCTCGGGCGTCGCCAAGGCCTTCGGGAGCAGCTGGGTACAGGGCGACGCCCTGCTCGAAGTCCTGCAGACGGAGGCCTACGGCCGGGGGCCCGCCGCGGCCCTCCTGCGCAGGTACCCCCGGCTCTGCCGGGCTCTGACCGTCGGCACGGTGGTCTGGGAGGCGGCCTTCCCGCTCATCTACCTGCTGCCGCGCAAGCAGGCCTCCCACGCCCTCTCGGCGGTCAAGGCCTTCCACGTCGGCGTGGCGGCGACCATGGAGCTGCCGCGCTTCGTATGGGGCTTCTTCGGCTCCCACGGAGCGGTCGGCTACGTCCTGGACACCCGCGGCGCGCGCCGGACCTTCGAGAAGACCGTGCTCGGCATCGCCGGCGGCGTCACCCTCGCGAGCGCGCTGATCGCGCGCGAGAAGCGCCGGATCGCCGAGCAGCGGCGGCTCGGCCCCAAGGGCGCCGCACGGCTCCACCACGCGGACGGCGTCGTCGAGTACAGGGTGGACCGCCCCGCGGACGGGTCCGCCTCCGGCACGGTGATCATCCTCGAGTGCGGCCTGGGGCAGTCCCTCGAGTCCTGGGAGTGGGTCGCGGAGGGCCTGGCGCAGCAGCACACGGTCATCCGCTACCACCGGCCCGGATACGGCCTCACGACGTCGCGTGCGGAGAGCGGGGACCTCCTGGCCGCCGTGCTCGACGAGGTCGGGGCCGAGGGGGAGATCGTGGTGGTCACCCACTCCATCGGTTCGCTGAGCGCGGCCTCCTACGTGCGCGACGAGCGCTTCGCCGACCGCGTCGGCAAGCTGGTGGTCGTCGACGGCACCGACCCGGTGCTCCTGGAGGAGGACCGTACGGACCGCAGGCGGCTCGGCAAGTTCCTCCAGGCCCAGCTCTACACCCTCGTCGCCGCCGTGACCGGCATCTACGAGTGGGCGCCCAACGCGGTGGAACGGCAGGCGGGGTACACGCCCGACACCCAGTACAGCCACGTGCAGTTCGTGTTCACACCGAGGAACATCGTCAACTCGGTCCGCGAGTACCGGGGCATGCGGACCGACGACGCCGTCTCCCGTCTCGGGTCGGTCGCATCGGTCCTGGTCGTCGCCTCGGACGAGTACGCCGACCAACAGGCGGTGCTGGCCGAGAAGCTCGGAGCGAAGATCGAGGTGGTGCACGGCTCCGCGCACCGGTCGATCATCGGATACCGGAAGCACGCCGAGAAGGTCGAAGGCGCTATCAGAAGGTTCATGGATGCTTGCTGACCGGATCAAGGGCGTGGCGGCCTCCTGCGCCGTGGGGGCGCTCGCGGTGCACCTGGTCGCCACCGTCCTGCAGAACACGCCCGACTCCTACAACCAGGACCTGCGCAAGTTCACGGGCGGCTGGCCCATCCCCGGATGGAGGTTCTTCGCGCCGAACCCGGGCGTGCAGAACGTGCACCTGCTGGTACGTGAGACCACCGGCGACGGTCCGACGCCGTGGCGTGACGTGACCCCGGTGGTCCCGCACGGATGGACACAGGTGCTGTACAACCCGCGGAGCCGCGGCCCCAAGGCGCTGTTCGACGCCATGCAGCAGCTGTCCGTCATGAGCGCGAACCAGGCCGATTTCGCCTGGGTCACCCAGAGCCTGCCGTACGACCTGGTGCTCGCGGCGAGCCGGGCCGCGGTGGCCGACGACGCGCAGGCCCTGCAGTTCCTGCTGATGAACGTGTTCCCCAGCGCGCCGCCGGAGCACCGGATGAAGCCGATCCTCACCTCCGAGTGGATCCCCCTCGGTACCGCCGCCCGCACGGCGGGAGCCGCCGGGTGAACGTGGAGAGGTTCGAGGGCGCGGAGCTCCACGTCCACATCACGGGTTCCATCAGCGCGGCGCTCGTGCCGTGGTGGATCCACTGGCTGCGGGAGCTCCATCCGGACCTGGTCGTCAACGTGTCGGTGACACGCGCCGCGTCGCGGTTCCTGGCGGTCCGGTCCCTCCGCCACCTGGCCAACGGCAAGGTGTGGATCGACGCGTGGGACGACGAGGAGACGCCGCCCGAGGTCAACTCCGGGAGGAGCGGCGCCTCCGAGTGCTTCCTCGTCTTCCCCGCCACCCTGGACACCGTCATGCGCCTGGCGCAGGGGCGCGCGGACTCACCCGCCCTCCTGATGCTGCAGGTGACCGATGCGCCCATCGTCATCGCGGACACGTTCCCGGGTTCCAACGAGATCGTCGAGAGCCATGTGCGGACCCTCAAGCTCCGCCCGAACGTCGCGTTCGCCCCGCGGGTGACCGGCGTACGCGCGAGCAACCGGTCGACGGCCGAGGTGGGTTTCAACCTGCCGGGTGCCCTCGCCGTGGCCAACGCAATGCTGAAGGAAGGTCGTCCCGGTGAGTGACCCGAGCGTGTACGACGAGGCGGCGATCGAGGCCTACGACCTGGTGTCCTCGATGCTCTCCCCCGGGGCCGGGCTCGCCGCCTGGGTGTCGTCGCACCGGCCCCTGGCCGGCCGGACCGTCCTGGACCTGGGGTGCGGCACGGGCGTGTCCTCGTTCGCGCTCGCCGAGGCCGGTGCGCGCGTCACGGCGGTCGACGCCTCACGGCCGTCGCTGGACGTCCTCGAGGGCCGACGCCTGGACCGCGACGTCGAAGCGGTGCAGGGCGACTTCCGGGACCTCCGGTTCGACTCCGCGTTCGACGTCATCACCCTGTCGCGGAACACCTTCTTCCTCGCCCAGACGCAGGAGGAGAAGATCGACCTGCTGCGCGTCATCGCCCGGCACCTGAAACCGGGAGGCGCGGCCTTCCTCGACTGCACCGACCCCGCCGAGTTCCAGCAGGCGGGCGGCGACGCGCGTTCGGTCACCTACCCGCTGGGCCGCGAGCACATGGTGACGGTGACGCAGACCGCGGACCGCGCCGCCCAGCAGGTCCTGAGCGTCTTCATCGTCCAGAGCGCGTCGACACTGACCGCGTTCCACGAGCAGGCCACCTGGGCTACGCTCGCGGAGATCCGGCTGATGGCACGGATCGCAGGTCTGCAGGTCGCGGACGTCAACGGTTCGTACGCGGGCGAGCCTTACGGGGCGCGCTCTCGGGAGATGCTGGTCGTTCTGGAGCCGCAGTGAGCAATGTGCCCGCGATCGAGGCCGAGGGCGCCACGGTCGTCCTGGACGGAACCACGCTGCTGGCGCCGACGACGTTCGCGGTGATGCCGGGCGAGTTCTGGTGTCTCACCGGCAGCAACGGCTCCGGGAAGACGACGCTCCTGCGGGCCTTCCTGGGGAGCCGGCGGCTGACGGACGGTGCCGTCCGCGTGCAGGGCGAGACCGTCGACCTGGCCAGGCCCCGGCACCGGCGGATCGTCGCCTCGCTCGTCGATCCGGTGCCCGTCGCGCGCGACATGACACTGCGCGAGCAGGTGACCCTGGTGGCCGCCTCCTGGCACGGCAACACCACGACGACCGCGGAGCGCGCCGAAGAGGTCATCGGGCGACTGGGCCTCAACCCTCTGGGCGAGCGGTTCCCCTCGCAGCTCTCCTCCGGTCAGCTGCAGCTCTTCAACCTCGCGCTGACCCTGGTCCGCCCCGCCGACGTGATCCTGCTCGACGAGCCCGAGAGGCACCTCGACACCGACCGCGTCGATCTCGTCGCCACGCTTCTCGCCGAACGCGCGGAGCAGGGGACGTCCTTCCTGGTCGCCACCCACGAGGCCGCCATGGTGGACGCCTGCGACGGCGTCATGGAGCTGGGATGACGACGGACGGCATCACGGCGGTGGAGGCCGACCCCAAGGCCCGCGTCCACGCCGTACGGCACCGGTACGCCCGCCGCGGTGACCGCGCCACGGCGCACGACTGGGCGTACACCATCTACCTCACCGTCATCCTCGCCTCCGTCTACGTGGCGCCGGTCGTCTATCTGGTGAGCACCTCGCAGCCGCTCGTTCCGCTGGGGTCCTCCCAGGCGGCGACGCCCGTGGCCTGCGTGGTCGCGGCCGCGGCGGTCTGGGGCGCCCAGCTCACCGGCCGGTTCTGGGGACCCTTGGTGCTCAAGCCGTTCCTGCTGCACGTGTTCATGTCGACGGACCTGTCCCCGACGCACTACCTCGGCCCGATCGCCCGCCGCCGGCTGGTGTACGCGGGACTCGGCACGCTGCTGACGGTGTGCACGGCGGCGTTCCTCGTGACCGACCTGTTCGACCACCGGGGAACCGCGCTCCTGCCGCAGGGCGTGTCCGTCGCGGTGGGCATCGGCGCCGTCGCCGCCGTGGCCTGGCTGTGGGGTCAGATCCGTACGGTGCGCGACAACCTCCTGCTCGCCTCCGCCGTGGCCGCCGCAGCCGTCGTCGTCGCGCTGCTCGGCCGGTCCGCCCTCCTGGGCGGGGGCGGCCTGTGGCTCGTCGCCGGTGTGCTGGCGGTTTCGGCGCCGGTGCTCGGGCGGTCCGCCTTCCGGGCCGTCCGTACGGTCGACCTCGCCCGGCTCGCACGCGAATCGGCGCGTGCCGCCGAGGCCCAGACCTTCGCCTGGACCGGCACGCTCCACCACGCGCTCGACCTCTACCGCCCGCAGCCGCGCGGGCTCACGTCGGTCCTGGTGCGTGCGGACGGGCGCCTGCGCGGCCACCTCGCACAGGGGGCGGTCCGCGCGCTCCGCACCCGGGGTCGCGCCATCGCGGCCGGGGCGTTCCTGCTGACCGGCGGTGCCCTGCTGACGCTCGGCGTCACGGAGCCGGACGGCGGACTGGCGACGTTTTCCCTGGTGGCCGGCCCGGTCGCCGTGTACTGGGGGTCCGGGTGGGTCGGCGAGTCCTGGCGCGGTCTGCGCGACGAGCTGACGCTGGCCCCGCTGTTCGGTGAGTGGTGGGGCGGGATGCTCGCCCGCACCCTGGCCTGGCCGGTCGTCGCGGTGGTGGCCACGGTGGGCCTCGCCGGCGGTGTCGTGGCCATGGTCCGGTGGCCGTTCGCGGGTGGCGGGCCGCTCGACGCTCTGCTCTTCGCCGCGGGGACGGTGGTGCTCGTGCTCGGTGCCAGGTTCCTGCGCGAGATGAAGATGAACCTGCCGATCGAGCTGCTGCTGCCCCTCATCACGCCCCTGGGCGACCTCTCCGGGCTCCGGGTCTTCGTCTGGCAGTTCGACGGACTCGTCGTCGTGCTGGTCGGCGTCCTCGCGATGGCGGAGATGCCGTCCGCGCCCGGTGCGGCCCTGGTCGCGCTGGGCATCGCCGCCTGGTGTGTCTGGGCGGGCCTGCGCCGGACGGGGTGGGCCCGCCGGGCCGTGTTCAGCCGCCTCGGCCGGGTGTAGCGGCCCCTGCTCCGAGCGGCGGCGGGAGCGGGGTCCCGCGCGAGCCGGCTGCGCGCCGACACCCCGGTCGACTGGTGGCCCTGGTCGGACGCGGCGTTCGCCGAGGCCCGCGAGCGCGGCGTGCCCGTCCTGCTGTCGGTTACTCGTCGTGCCACTGGTGCCAGTGAACTCGCGCACCCAGGAGTCGGCAGTGCTCATGTCTCCCTGATGATCACGCACTGCTCGCAGAGCTTCGACCAGTCGCCTCGGTCGGAGGTCAGGACGATCGCCGGGGCACCCTCCGATGCGAGCCGCCATTCCGAGGTCGTTGCGTAGGAGCAAGGAGAGCGCCTCGGAGGCACGCGTCAGCGAGCGGGCCGGCCGCTCCTTCACGCGGGGCCCGCTCGGCGTCTTCGTTTCCGGGGCGCCGGCGACGAACGACTCGGCTCGAGCCGCAGTCTCGTCCGTCGGCGGCATGTGCTCCGGCATGGCCGACCAGGGGTGCCTCGTGAACCCGGCCGAGGAGCCATGGGTTCGCCCGTGCGCTGGAGAGCCTCCCCCTCAAAGTGATCTGCATCACACTTCACCCTTTTCTCCATGCCCCGCTGCTGCGGTTCGGTCCGGCGGGCTAGCGGCCGGAGCTGCGGCTCACCTGAGGGGATTCTGCGCAGCAAGACTGCGCAACGAGGCGGTTCAGTCTCTACTCGATGTGCCGCTTCACTGGATCAGGGCACTTTGCCGCTAATCTAGGTGTCACGCGGAGCCCTCGAGCGTCGAGGTCGACGAACGGTGAAGAAGATGGGTGTGCGCAGCGGCACTGCGCACGAAGTTCCGGGCGGAGCACGGGACGACATCGCGGCTGTACCAACTGATCGCGGCCACCGCTGGGGCGTACTTCATCAACCGGGCGAAGTGGAACGAGAAGGACTTCGAGGAGGGGTGCTCGATGATCGAAGAAGCGGAAGACCCGGCAGCAGAGGTCGCCGACCGG
This sequence comes from Streptomyces sp. NPDC045431, assembly GCF_040646655.1. NCBI lineage: Bacteria > Bacillati > Actinomycetota > Actinomycetes > Kitasatosporales > Streptomycetaceae > Streptomyces > Streptomyces sp. NPDC045431. The sequence goes on along the minus strand of NZ_JBEZAQ010000018.1, from coordinate 109,211 downwards.
CTGTGGCGGGCGTACGCGCCCTACCGGCGCGGCCGGGGTACGGCCGGCGACCTCGACGCGATGCTGGCGATCCTGATGCTCGCCGCCTTCGCGGAGGAGAAAGGCCAAGCCGAGGGCGATTTCGTGAAGCGGTGGAAGCGTGCCTCGGCGGAGGCCGCCGTCGGTTTCTCTCCGGTGGCCGAGCTGCGGGGGGCTCTGCAGGAGGCAGCCCGGCGTCCGGATTTTCCGCTGCCATGGCCGGCTGACCTCGACCTTGGGAGCGGGCCGGACGACGCCGCCTGGACGACGGCTTTCGTCGCGGCGCTGGATCGGAGCCCCGGCCTCGGAGAGGTCGCGGTGGCCGACGTCTGCGAGCTGTTGCTCCAGCGGCACGCGGAAGAAGGGGCATTGCCGGGAGGGGAGTTCTATACACCGCGCGGGGTCGCTGATCTGCTCGCGTATCTGGCCGGCCCGCGTGCGGGAGACCGCATCATGGACCCGGCCTGTGGCACCGGAAGCGTGCTCGCGGCTGCCGCTCGGTACCTGGCCGAGAGGGGGTCGGTCGGTGACAACTCGTTCGAGGCGTATGCGGTGGATCGGGCCAACGTGCGCCCGGCGATGCTGAACCTGGCCCTGCACAGGGTGAGCGCGCCACAGGTGGGGCTGGCGGACCCGGCGATGCTGTTGCGGGACCGGAATCTGGGCCGTGTGGACCGGGTGTTGAGCAATCCGCCGTTCAACCAGCGGATCGACGGGTGGGAACGGCGACAGTTCGTCGCGCCACCGGAGTCGAGTGCCAACTTCGCCTGGTTGCAGCTCGCTTGGTCCCAACTGAAGGAAGGCGGGATCGCGGCGGTCGTGATGCCTGCGCGGGCGGCTTGGGCGGGAGGGGCAGAGGCGCTGATCCGCCGGGAGATGGTGGCCCGGGGCGCGGTTCTCGCGGTGATCGCCTTGCCGGCGTACCTTTTTGCGGGAACCAACATCGCCGTGCACATCTGGGTACTCGGCCGAGGGCGCCGGGCCTGTCCAGCGCACCGAAGCGATTCCGTCATCCTCGTCGATGCGCGCGGCGCGGGACGGCGGTCGTCGGAGCGGCCCCGCGTGCTGGCGAGCGAGGACGTCGGCCGCATCGCCGAACGCTTCCGACTCTGGTTCGAAACCCCGGAGGAGGTGGACGAGCCGGGTTTCTCCCGATCGGTCACCTACGCCGAACTCATCGAGAACGCCGGCAACCTTGATCCGCGGACCTACCTCAGGACGGAGAGCGAGCCGGGTGGGGTCACGGACCTGAGCGCCGTGCTGGCCGATTTTGAGCGGCGTAATCGCGAGACGTCGGAGCTCGGGGCGGAGCTGGCGCAGATCGCCGGCGCACAGGATCAGCTGGCGCAGAACGGCATCCGATGCCAGAGCCTCTCACTGAAGGACGTGGTGGCCGGAGAGGAGACGGCCGATGGCCGTCCCGTGCGGCTGCTCGCGGGGCCTTCGGGAAGCCTGATCCGGGCCCAGGACTATGTGGAGGCTCCTGGGGTCCCTGTGGTGATGCCGAAGGACATCTCGGACATCGGCTTCCTCGTGGACGACATCAAGCGAATTTCCGAGCAGCATGCCGAACGGCTCGACCGATTTCGGTTGAACCCGGGCGATGTCGTGATCGCCCGCCGGGGTGATCTCGGGCGGTGTGCCGTAGTCGGGGAAGAGCAGCAGGGCTGGGTCTGCGGCACCGGCTGTTTCGTGATCAGCCCTCCCGGCACCGTCGACTCCCACTACTTGGCGGCATTCCTCCGCAGCTCCGAAGCTCGGGAGTGGCTCGATGCGCACTCGACCGGAAGCCTGGCACTGCGGACCATCTCACTCGATGTGCTCGGGATGCTGCCCGTCGCCCTTCCCGATCTCGACACCCAGCGGTCCATCGGTGCGGCCATGGCGAGCTTCGATGTCCACGAGCGGCGATTGCTGGACCAGTTGGCGGCGATGCGGGACATGCGCAGCAAGGCGCTGAGCAGCTTCCTGGCGAGGTGAGGCGGCTGGACCCCGTCCGCAGGCGAAGCGGTCGGCATCCGGCGCCCTTCCCCCTTCAGTTCTCCTTAATTGCTGAACCAAGGAGTTGGTCCGAGCTGCTCGTGCTGCTTAAGATCGAAGACAAGTCAAGGAATACCGTCGGGGAAGGCCGTCTACGTCAGGAGCGCGCATGGCCACGCTGAGCATCCACTTCGACCCCGCCGTCATCGCCCGACTCGTGAGCGCGAGCGGTGACGACACCATCCACGTCACCCTGTCCCTCGGCGAAGGGGCCGCCTCGGCGCAGGCCGCTCCGGTGATCCCCCAGGGACCTCTGGCCGGGCTGATGCGCGCCGGCCTGCTGGAATCGGGGGCGGTGCTCACGTTCCGTCAGCGCCGCGCCAACAGGTCGGGCCGTGCCGTCGTCACTGCCGACGGGCAGCTCGTCGTCGACGGACACCCCTCCCCCTTCCCCTCGCCGTCGAAGGCAGCGGAGGCAGTGACCGGCAACATCATCAACGGCTGGACCCTGTGGCGGACACCCGACGGTTCCACGCTGGACCAGCTGCGGCAGAAGCTGGATGCCGAGTAGCCGTCCAGGCGCCCCCCGGCCGGGGGCGTCGAACCCGTCCTTGAACCAGGCCGTTTACCTGCACCCGCCGCCGAGGCATGTCGTTCCGGCAGCGGGCTTCGAATACGGGGGGCTCCTTGTACGTAACCTTTGACCTGATCACCGCCCTTGTCGTTTCCGGGGCCTTCGCGGCCGGGGTGCTCGTCTACCGCCGGACCGCGCCACCGGAGGGCGGTCAGTCGAGAGGAGAGCGGCTGGCGGTCGCACTCGGTGCGGCGGCGACCGTCATCGTGATCGGCAGCTACCTCGGGGGCGGGTTCCGAGGCATCGAGCACGCTGCGAACCCCGCGAAGTCCGAGGTCAGCCGGTAGGCGGTGCCGTGGCCGGAGGTGCCCCGGGCGGAAGGGTCGCCTGGGGCGCCTCCGACGTTCGGGTGCCTTCGGCTTTCGCGAACCCAGTGGTCGGCGGTGCTCACGCGTCCCTGATGGCCACGCGCTTCCCATAGAGCTTCGACCAGTCATCGCAGTCGGAAGTCAGGGGGCGAGCGCTCGGGAGCCGAGCGCCAACGAGCGGGCCGGCTGCTCCTTCTCTATGAGATCGCGGTGACGGAAAACTCGCCGACGCCATCCGGTGAGCGGCTGGCTCTTCGCCGCCACCCCCGCCCTCGCCTGTCTTGGTGCGTCAACTCGACGTCTCCGTAGTCGGCTTGCGTGTGGGTGCGCTGCCTTAGCCTTGACCGAGCAGATCAACAGGAGGGCGAGATGCCTAAGGTTCCTGAGAGCCGGCGCGTTGGACGCATGGCCGTGAACGAGGTGCGTTCGTTGCTGGAGCGGAACGGCCACATCGTGCAGGAAATCGACGGCGCGAACGACCACGGAGAGGATCTGCACGTCACCTTCGTCCGGGATGGGCGACGAACAGCGGACTCTCTGGCCGTGCAGGTCAAGGGCGGGGTCTCGACGCGCACCCGGCGGGGGTACCGCGTCCAGGTCGGGGACCATGGGGACAATTGGCGCGACGGCAGCCTGCCGGTGCTCTGCGTCGTCCACGACCCCGAGCGGAATGGCCTCTTCTGGGCCAATGCGACTCGTCAGCTTCGCCGAGCAGAAGCGCTGCGCAAGACGCTGAAGTCCGTTGTCGTCCGGCGGGAGTGCGCGCTGGACGATTCCACCTTCGAGGCCTTCGTCCAGCGCATGCGAAACTACTTGGCTCGGGAGCGCGAGGGTGTCGGCAGATGGGCGGACATGGCGGACGTCGACTTCGAGCCGAACGACATCGTCAAACCGTTCGTCAACGAAGTTGGCGAGCCCATGGTCTTCTGGCAGAAGCGCGGGGAGCCGTTCGCGGTGTTGCTGCATCACGACCTCGACTGGGAGCCCGTGCGCATCCAGGAGCAGATGCTTCGCCTCGATCTCGTCCCGTCGATCGGGGGCATCATCCTTGACGGTGCCGAAGCACACTGGCTCATGGGCTGCTTCAAGTCCACCGAATGGTGGCGTCGACCAGTCGAAGAAGGCAGGCCCTTCTAGATCCGGTGGTGATGGATTCCGCAAGGCTCGGCATGCCCCGAAAGCCCGCTGACAGCCAAAGGTCGACAACGGGGCGACGCCTCGGTTCCTTACAGGGCCCCGAGATCGACCGTGATGGAGAAAGGTGCGGTGGCCTTCACCGTGCCGGTGAACACCTCGCCGTCCCGGTAGGCCCTGGTAGCGGGATCCAGAACGTACGTGTAGACGATCGGGAGCCCGGTGGCGGCCTGCTCGACCCGCCAGTAGAAGGGAATGCCGGCCTTGGAGTACTGGTCCACCTTCACGATCCGGTCCGTGGTCTCCGAACCGGGCGACACGACCTCGACGACCAGGAGTACGTGCTCGGGGCGGGTGGGTGTGAGGTCGATCGTCTCCGCCCGGTAGACGATGACGTCCGGACGGCGGTTGGTGAGCGGAACGTCCTGCAGGCGGACGTCGAAGTCCGTGTCCGCGTTCCAGTCCGGGCCCGCGGCGGCGTCCAGGGCATTGGCCAGGACCCGCGCCAGCCGGTTGTGCCGCTTGGAGACGCTCGGGCTCACGACGACCATCCCGTCCACGATCTCGATGCCGGCGCACTGCTCCTCGGACCAGGAGTCGTACTGCTCCGCGCTGATCTGCGAATGCATCCACGCGGGCGCCACCATCTCGGCGGTCATGGTGTACCTCCTTCGAGGAGCCTCGGCAGGGCCAGCACTGCTGCGCTCAGCCTACTGTTCCGAGGTGCCAGGCCGCCCGCTCCGGAGGGAGGGAGGTGGATTTGCCACCACGAGATGGACCAGGAGTGCAATTCGGCCAAGCGAGGCGGGCGCGTGAGGGTTTCCCCGGTCGCGCCAGGCACTGTGAGAGGCTGGATCGTATGAACCGGTTGGCTGGTGTGACCTCGCCTTATCTGCTGCAGCATGCCGAAAATCCCGTCGACTGGTGGCCCTGGACACCGGAGGCGTTCGAGGAAGCACGACGGCGCGATGTGCCCGTTCTGCTGTCGGTCGGATACTCAGCGTGCCACTGGTGTCATGTCATGGCGCACGAATCGTTCGAGGACGACGCCACCGCCGCCTACCTCAACGAGCACTTCGTGCCCGTCAAGGTCGACCGCGAGGAGCGGCCGGACGTCGACGCCGTGTACATGGAGGCGGTGCAGGCCGCCACCGGGCAGGGCGGGTGGCCCATGACGGTGTTCCTGACGCCCGATGCGGAGCCGTTCTACTTCGGTACGTACTTCCCGCCCGAGCCCCGGCACGGCATGCCGTCCTTCCTCCAGGTCCTCGAAGGCGTACGGGTCGCGTGGACGGACCGGCGGGAGGAGGTCGGGGAGGTCGCGGGCAACATCGTGCGCGAGCTGGCCGGGCGGTCGCTCGCGTTCGGCGGGGCCGGGGTGCCGGGTGAGCAGGAGCTGGCGCAGGCGCTGCTGGGGCTGACCCGGGACTACGACGCGAAGTACGGCGGGTTCGGCGGGGCGCCGAAGTTCCCGCCGTCCATGGTGGTCGAGTTCCTGCTGCGGCACCACGCGCGGACCGGCGCGGAGGGCGCGCTGGAGATGGCGGCCCACACGTGCGAGGCCATGGCGCGCGGCGGGATCTACGACCAGCTCGGGGGCGGGTTCGCCCGCTACTCGGTGGACCGCGAGTGGGTCGTGCCCCATTTCGAGAAGATGCTGTACGACAACGCGCTCCTGTGCCGGGTGTACGCGCACCTGTGGCGGGCCACCGGCAGTGACCTGGCCCGCCGGGTGGCGCTGGAGACGGCCGACTTCATGGTCCGCGAACTGCGCACCGCCGAGGGCGGCTTCGCCTCGGCGCTCGACGCGGACAGCGACGACGGAAGCGGCAAGGTCGTCGAGGGCGCGTACTACGTGTGGACGCCCGAGCAGCTGCGCGAGGTGCTGGGCGAGGAGGACGCCGCCCACGCCGCGCGGCACTTCGGTGTCACCGAGGAGGGCACCTTCGAGCACGGCTCCTCGGTGCTGCAGCTGCCGCAGGACGCCGGGGTCGCCGACGCCGAGCGGATCGAGGGCATCCGGCGGCGGCTGTTCGACGCACGCGACCGGCGGCCCCGCCCCGGCCGGGACGACAAGATCGTGGCCGCCTGGAACGGGCTCGCCATCGCCGCGCTCGCCGAGACCGGGGCCTTCTTCGACCGGCCCGACCTGGTCGAGCGGGCCACGGAGGCCGCCGACCTCCTCGTACGCCTCCACATGGACGGCTCGGCGCGGCTCGCCCGTACCTCCAAGGACGGCCATGTGGGCGCCAACGCCGGTGTCCTGGAGGACTACGGCGACGTGGCGGAAGGATTCCTCACCCTGGCCGCGGTCACGGGCGAGGGCGTGTGGCTGGAGTTCGCCGGGTTCCTGCTCGACATCGTGCTGGACCGGTTCACCGGCGAGGGCGGCGAGCTGTACGACACGGCCCATGACGCCGAGCGGCTCATCCGCCGCCCGCAGGACCCCACCGACAACGCCGCCCCCTCCGGCTGGACCGCCGCCGCCGGGGCCCTGCTCGCGTACGCCGCCCACACCGGTTCCGAGGCCCACCGGACCGCCGCCGAGCAGGCCCTCGGCGTGGTGAAGGCGCTCGGACCGCGCGCGCCGCGCTTCATCGGCTGGGGGCTGGCGGTCGCCGAGGCGGTGCTCGACGGGCCGCGCGAGGTCGCGGTCGTCGGCGGGGCGGACGCGGAGGAGGCCCGGGCGCTGCACCGCGCGGCGCTGCTCGGCACCGCGCCGGGGGCCGTGGTGGCCTTCGGGCGGCCGGGCGCCGGGGACGAGTTCCCGCTGCTCAGGGACCGTCCGCTGATCGACGGGCGGCCCGCGGCGTATGTGTGCCGCCACTTCGTCTGCGACGCGCCTACCACGGACGTGGCCGAACTCGGTCGGAAACTGTCCAACTGACGACGGAAACAATGTTTTTATCGGGATAGCCCCTGAGTGTCGGTCCCGGCCTCTATTCTCGTCTGCACGAGGAGTTGAGGAGACTCCGCACGCGTTCTGGGGAGGGCGTGTGCGGACGTCGCGCATGGGCGTCGACGGCCAGGGGGGTCCTGCCGCGATCCGCCCCGAAAAGCTGCTTTTCGATCCGGGGATCGACCACCGTCGCGGTGGCGCGCGCCGTACCTGACCGCGCGCCCGCGTCACCGCGGCAGGTCCGAGGGGGGACCTTCCGTGCTCCTATCGCTGTTCGTCGCTGCCGTTTCACTGGCGTTGTTCTGGATGGCCGCGTTCACACTCTGGTGGCAGATGCACGCCTGGCGTACGCCGGAGACGCTCGCCGCCACCCGATTCGCCCGCCCGGACGGCCAACAGGGCCTGTCCTTCTCGCTGTTGCTGCCCGCCCGGCACGAACAGCTCGTCCTGGAGCACACCATCGACCGGCTCCGGGAGTCCAGCCACCGCGACTTCGAGATCATCGTGATAGTCGGCCACGACGACCCGGAGACCGCCGAGGTCGCCGAGCGCGCCGCCGCCCGCGACCCCGGGCGCGTACGCGTCGTGGTCGACACCCACGAGACCAAGAACAAGCCGAAGGCGCTCAACACCGCCCTGCCGTACTGCCGGGGCGACGTCGTCGGAGTCTTCGACGCCGAGGACCAGGTCCACCCCGAGCTGCTCGCCCACGTGGACCACGCCTTCACCGCCACCGGCGCCGACGTCGTCCAGGGCGGCGTCCAGCTGATCAACTTCCACTCCAGCTGGTACTCCCTGCGCAACTGCCTGGAGTACTTCTTCTGGTTCCGCTCCCGCCTCCACCTGCACGCCGCCAAGGGCTTCATCCCGCTCGGCGGCAACACCGTCTTCGTCCGCACCGACGTGCTGCGCGAGGCCGGAGGCTGGGACCAGGACTGCCTCGCCGAGGACTGCGACCTGGGCGTACGCCTCTCCAGCACGGGCAAGAAGGTCGTCGTCGCGTACGACGCCGACATGGTCACCCGCGAGGAGACCCCCGGCACCCTGGTGAGCCTGCTCAAGCAGCGCACCCGCTGGAACCAGGGCTTCCTCCAGGTCTACCGCAAGAAGGACTGGCGCCAACTGCCCACCCTCGGCCAGCGGATGCTCGCCCGCTACACCCTCATGACCCCGTTCATGCAGGCCTTCACCGGCGTCGTCATCCCGCTCAACGCCGCGGTCGCCCTCTTCCTCGACGTGCCCGTCGGGATCGCCTTCATCACCTTCCTGCCGATGATCACCGCCCTGGTGACGTTCGTCTTCGAGATCGTCGGACTGCACGACTTCGGCCGCCAGTACGGGCTGCGCGTGCGGTTGGTCCACTACCTGAAGCTCATCGTCGGCGGGCCCTTCTACCAGCTGCTGCTGGCGGGCGCGGCCGTCCGCGCGGTCTGGCGCGAACAGCGCGGCCGCAACGAATGGGAGCTCACCAGCCACGTCGGCGCCCACCTCGTCCGAGAGGAGGCCACCCGATGACCGCGACCCTGCCCGCACCGCACGCCGCCGCCGCCCCGCAGGCGGCCGTCCCGGCGCCGCCCGACAAGAGACGGCTCGTCACCCGGCCCGTCGTCCGCTTCCGCGGCTCGCGCCCCGACCTGGTCCTGTGCGGCGTCCTGCTCGCCGCGATCCTGCTCGTCCAGGGCTGGAACATCCAGCACTACCCCACCCTCAGCGACGACGAGGGCACCTACCTCGCCCAGGCCTGGGCCGTGCAGAACGGCCACGGCCTCGCCCACTACACGTACTGGTACGACCATCCGCCGCTCGGCTGGATGCAGATAGCCGCCCTGACGTGGATACCGTCGCTCCTGGCGCCCGAGTCGATGACGGTCGCCTCCATGCGTTTCGCGATGCTGCTGGTCGCGGCCGCGTCCGCGGTGATGCTGTACGTGCTGGCGCGCCGCCTGTGGCTGCCGCGCTGGGCGGCGGGCCTCGCCATGGCGCTGTTCGGGCTCTCCCCGCTCTCCGTCGTCCTCCAGCGGGAGATCTTCCTCGACAACCTCGCCGTGATGTGGATGCTGCTGGCGTTCTGCCTGGCCGCCTCGCCCAACCGCCACCTCTGGCACCACTTCGGGGCCGGCCTCGCCGCCGCCGTCGGCGTCCTCACCAAGGAGACGATGCTCGTCGTCCTGCCGGCGCTGCTGGTGACGATGTGGCGGCACAGCCACCGCGACACCCGTAAGTTCGCCGTCACCGGCGCCGTCACGGCCTGCGTGCTGATCGGCCTCACGTACCCGCTGTTCGCGCTCCTCAAGGGCGAACTGCTGCCCGGTGCCGGGCACGTGTCGCTGTGGGAGGGCATCACGTACCAGATGAGCCGCCCCGGCTCCGGCTTCATCCTCACCGAGGGCACCGGCTCCCACGGCGTCCTCGAAAGCTGGCTCTACTACGACCGGGTCCTGCCGCTCGGCGGCCTCGCCGGCGCCGCGCTGCTCCTGGTCACCCTCCGCTGGTCGGTCACCGCGCGGGCGCTGGCCGGGCCGGCCCTCGCCGTCGCCATCCTGGCCCTCGTCGCGATGCGCCCCTCCGGCTACCTGCCCGCCATGTACGTCATCCAGGCGCTGCCCTTCCTCGCCCTGGTGCTCGCCGGGGGAGCGGCGAGCGTCGCCCACGCCGTCCTGCGCAAGGGCCGCCCGCTGCCGGGGCTGGTCCCCGCGCGCCGGACGGCCGCCGTCCTGCTCGCGGCGGCCGCCGCGGTGTACGTCGTCCCGCGCTGGTACGACGGCGACCGCACCGCCATGACCGCCGACGCCAACGCCCCCTACCGGGCGGCCGCCTCCTGGCTCTCCCACGAGGTCCCGGACCCGGCGCGCACGCGCGTGCTGGTCGACGACGCGCTCTGGCTCGACCTGGTGCACGCCGGGTACGAGCCGGGGCTCGGCGCCATCTGGTTCTACAAGGCCGACCTCGACCCGGCGGTGACGAAGACCCTGCCCGGCGGCTGGCGGGACCTGGACTACGTCGTCGCCTCCCCGACCGTACGGCGCGACGCGCGTGACCTGCCCAACGTCAAGGCGGCGCTGGAGCATTCGACGCCGGTCGCCACCTTCGGCGAGGGCGAGGAGCGGATCGAGATCCGGAAGATCACCGGAGCGGAGGCCTCTTGACCATCCAGCCCACCGGCGCCGAGCACGTCGCCCCGGTCGCCGGGGACGTACCCGAGCCGGGAGCCGTCACCGTCGTCATCCCCACCTTCAACGAAGCGGGGAACGTACGGGAGCTGCTGCGCCGCATCGCCGACGCCGTGCCCCACCGCGTCCCGTGCGAGGTCGTCTTCGTCGACGACTCCACCGACGACACCCCCGCCGTGATCGCCGACGCCGCCCGGTACTGCCCGTTCCCCGTCACCGTCCTCCACCGCGACACGCCCGACGGCGGCCTCGGCGGCGCCGTCGTCGAGGGCCTCAAGGCCGCCACCGCCGACTGGGTCGTCGTCATGGACGCCGACCTCCAGCACCCGCCCGCGCTCGTCCCCGACCTCCTCGCCACCGGCGAGAAGGAGGGCGCCGACCTGGTCGTCGCCAGCCGTTACCTCCCGGGCGGCAGCCGCGCCGGACTGGCGGGCGGCTACCGCGTCGCCGTCTCCCGCGGGGCCACCTGGCTCGCCAAGGGGGCCTTCCCGCGCGCCCTCGGCTCCGTCAGCGACCCGATGAGCGGCTTCTTCGCCATCCGGCGCTCCGCGGTGACGGCGGACGCCCTCAAGCCCCTCGGCTACAAGATCCTGCTGGAGCTGGCCGTACGGTGCCGGCCGACCGGGGTCGCCGAGGTGCCGTTCGTCTTCGAGGAGCGGTACGCCGGCGAGTCCAAGTCCACGGCGAAGGAGGGCCTGCGCTTCCTGCGCCACCTCGTCGAGCTGCGCACCGCGTCGCCGCTCGCGCGCATGGCCGCCTTCGGACTGATCGGCCTCACCGGCTTCGTACCGAACCTCGCCGCCCTGTACGTCCTGACCGGCCTCGGGGTGCACTACCTCCCGGCCGAGATCCTCGCCAACCAGTTCGGCGTCGCCTGGAACTTCCTCCTCATCGAGGTGCTGCTCTTCCGCGACCGCCGCCACCACCGCCACTGGGCCGACCGCGTCGGCCGCTTCGCGCTGCTCGCCAACGCCGACCTCGTCGTGCGCATCCCGCTGATCGCCCTGTTCGTCGGGCAGCTCCAGCTGTCGGCGCTGCCCGCCACCGCCCTCGCGCTGCTGACCACCTTCGTCCTGCGGTTCGCGGGGACGGAGGCGCTGGTCTACCTGCCCCGCAGAGCGCGTGCGGCCCGCACGGGAAGGAACCCCCGGTGAAACGGACCCCTCGACGAAGGCGGGGAGTGGCGCTGTTCGCCATCGGCGCCATGACCTCCGGCCTGCTCCTGGCGGCCCAGCCCCCGGCCGCCGCCGGGGTCAACCTCATCAAGAACCCCGGTTTCGAGACCCCGGGGACCGGCCACGACGGCATGCCCGCCTGCTGGTCCACGTCCGGCTGGGGCGACAACGACGCCACCTTCACCACGACCACGGACGCCCACTCCGGCACCGGCGCCATGAAGGTCGAGCTGACCCGCCGGGTCGACGGCGACCGCAAGGCCCTGATCACCGAGTCCGACGCGTGCGCCCCGCCCGTCGTCGCCGGGCGGCAGTACGACCTGTCCCTCTGGTACAAGTCGACGACTCCCGACACGGCGATCACCCTCTTCCGGCACGACACGGGCGCGGGCTGGCAGTACTGGACGGACCTCAAGACCCTCCCGATGGCCGGCGCGTACACCCGGGCCGAGGTGCGCACGCCCGCCGTACCGCCGGGCACGGACCGCATCGCCTGGGGCGTGTCCGTCTTCGGCACCGGCAGCGTCACCACCGACGACTACGTGATGGAGGAGGTCGCGGCCCCCGCGCCCGACCCGGTCTGCACGGGCACGGCCGAGGAGTGCGCGAAGGGCAAGTGGGAGGTGCTGGGCGTCAAGAACCCGGTCCGCTCCATGCATTCGGTGGTCCTCCACAACGGGAAGGTGCTGCTGATCGCGGGGTCCGGCAACGACCCGGAGATGTTCAAGGCGGGCACCTTCACCTCCGCCGTCTACGACCCGGCCAACGGCTCCTTCAAGACCATCCCGACCCCCGTCGACATGTTCTGCGCCGGCCATGTGCAGCTGTCCGACGGCCGGGTGCTGGTCATGAGCGGCAACAAGGGCTACCCGTCCGCCGACGGCAAGATCGGCTACCAGGGCCTGAAGGACTCGTACGTCTTCGACCCCGCGACCGAGTCGTACACCAGGACCAACGACATGCACGACGGCCACTGGTACCCGTCGGCGACGATCCTCGGCAACGGCGACGTGATCTCCTTCGGCGGCCTGAAGGAGGACTCCACCGGCAACGTGACGGCGGAGAGGTTCTCCGCCGCGCAGAACAAGTGGCTGCCGACGAACGAGGTCAAGCAGACCTGGTCGTACTGGGGCCTGTACCCGTCGATGATCCTCATGCAGGACGGGCGGCTGTTCTACTCCGGCAGCCACACCTTCGGCAACGGCACCCCCGGCACCGGCGCCTCCATCTACGACTACGACAAGAACACCATCACCGACGTGCCGGGCCTGCGGAACAAGGACGAGCGCGACGAGTCCGCCAGCGTGCTGCTGCCCCCGGCGCAGGACCAGCGGGTGCTGACCATCGGCGGCGGCAACAACGAGCGGAACCCCGCCGCCAACCGCCTCACCGACATCATCGACCTCAAGCAGCCCAACCCGGCGTACGTCGCCGGCCCGCCCCTCCCGCAGGGCCTGGTCGACCAGGGCCAGGGCAAGCGCCCGCAGACCGGCGACGAGGGCAAGATGTACGTCTCGGCGGTGCTGCTGCCCGACGGCAAGGTCCTGGAGACCGGCGGCGCGCTGCACGACCGGGCCGACCCGGTGTACGAGGCGTCGCTCTTCGACCCGGCCACCGACACCTACCAGGCGGGCATGGCCGCCGACCCGGTCCCGCGCGGCTACCACTCCTCGGCGTTCCTGCTGCCCGACGGCCGGGTGATGGCTGTCGGCGACAACCCCGGCAACGGCTCGTACAACCACGACGTGTCCATCTACACGCCGCCGTACCTGCTCAAGGGCCCGCGTCCCAAGATCACCTCGGTGATCGACGGCCGCTGGAACTACGGCGACACCCAGCGGATCACGGTGGACCGGCCGATCGCCAAGGCGGAGCTGATCCGGCCGGCGGCCGTCACCCACTCCTCCGACCCCAACCAGCGGTTCGTCGACCTGCCGCTGTCCGTCATCGACGACCGGACGGTCGACCTGAACGTCACCGGGAACCCGAACCTCGCCCCGCCCGGCTGGTACATGCTCTTCGCGGTCGACGCGCACGGCGTCCCGTCCCTCGCCCAGTGGGTGCACCTCGGCGGGCCCGCGGCGATGGCGGCGGAGGCGGAGAGGTCGGCGCACGTCCACGACTTCGCCGGCGACCTCGCCGCCGCGCCGAAGAAGCCGCTGAAGAAGCGGGACTCGGCCCCGGTCAGCCCGCGGATCGCCGGGTGCGACCGGCACTACGGCACGGCCGGGGTGTGCGTGCCGACGGCGTTCCCGGCGTCGGTGAAGGCGACGACGAAGGCCCGCTGCGACTGGCTGGCGGCGCACGACTACGGCCGCCTGAAGGTCAATGGCAAGGACGACCCGCTCCGGCTCGACCCGAACCGCGACGGCCTGGCCTGCGGAAAGGGGGACACCGCTACAGGGAAGGGCCGCCGCTGAGCGTGTCGAACGCCCGGTCGATGAGCGCGATCAGATCGTCCCGCTGGTCGCGCTCCGCCCAATGGAGCAGCACCTCGCGCAGCGCGCCCATGACGGCGGCGGTGAAGACCCGCACCTCCAGGTCGTCCGCGGCCCGCCCGGTGCGGTCGGCGAGGACGCGGGACAGCGGCTGGGAGGTCTCGGCCATGGTCTCGGTCATCCGGGCCCGTACGGCCGGGACCTCCACCAGCAGCCGGGCGCGCTGCCGCATCTCCTCCGGCTCGTGCTCCAGGAGCTCGGCCGCGGCCTGCGTGAGCACGGCGTGGAGCGCCCGCAGGGGCTCCTCGCCGGCGGGCCGGGCGCGCAGCGCCGCCTCGATGACCGGGTCGTACTCATCGGTGAGGACGATGTCCTCCTTGGCCGGGAAGTACCGGATGACCGTGCTGGGCGAGACCTCCGCCGCCTCGGCGATCTGTTCGATGGTGGTCGCTTCGTACCCGCGCTCGGCGATCAGCCGGTAGGTGGCCCGTCTGATCGCGATGCGGGTCTTGAGCTTCTTGCGCTCCCGCAGGCCCATGGGCTGACGCGCGGCGAGGAGCGGGGTGCGGGCGGCCATGGAACCCATTGTCGCGGCTCAGGCGTGCTGGTACGCCACCAGCGAGATCCCCACGTAGTGGGCGACGAACGCCGCCAGGGTGAGGGAGTGGAACACCTCGTGGAAGCCGAACCAGCGCGGTGACGGGTTCGGCCGCTTGAAGCCGTACACCACGCCGCCCGCGCTGTAGAGCAGGCCGCCGACGACCACCAGGACCAGCACGGCGATGCCGCCCTTGCGGGCGAAATCCGGCAGGAAGAAGACGGCCGCCCAGCCCATCGCGATGTAGCACGGCGTGTACAGCCAGCGCGGGGCGCCGACCCAGAACACCCGGAACGCGATCCCCGCCACCGCAGCCGCCCAGACCGCCCACAGCAGCACCCGCCCGGTGGAGTCGGGGAGGAGGAGCAGCGTCAGCGGGGTATAGGTGCCCGCGATGATCAGAAAGATATTGGCGTGGTCGAGCCGACGCAGTACGGCGGTGGCGCGCGGGCCCCAGTCGCCCCGGTGGTACAGCGCGCTCACGCCGAAGAGCGCGCAGGCGGTGAAGGCGTAGATGCCGCACGCGATCCGGCCGCGCGTGGAGTCGGCCAGCGCGGTCAGGACGATGCCGGCGATCAGTGCGGCGGGGAACATCCCGGCGTGCAGCCAGCCACGCAGCTTCGGCTTCGACACGCTCGGTGTTATCTCGGTCACGTCGTCGGTTTCATCGGGCATGGCCGCTGCAGTCATGTCGGAATGCTACCGACGCCTCCATACGTGGGGTGTTGGAGGCCGATGAGGGAGGTGTGGGGGCGTAATGAGTGGCAATGCTCACGTGAGAGGCCCTCTGGACATATGCGCACCGGACGCGGATGATCAGATGAGTGCGGTCGGCACCGGATGAGCGCCAGGAGATCAATGCCGTGAAGCATCCGGGTCGCAGCCCCCACGGGGCAGACAACCTCAAACCCCTCAACAAGGAGCAATCGTGGCGCGCGACAACGCGGCTCCCTCCACCGTCGTCCCCACCAACCACCGGGAACTGATCTCCTGGGTCGACGAGATCGCAGCAATCACGCAGCCGGACAGCGTCGTCTGGTGCGACGGTTCCGAAGCCGAGTACGAGCGTCTGTGCGACGAGCTCGTCGCCAAGGGCACGTTCCGCAAGCTGGACCCGATCAAGCGCCCGAACTCGTACTACGCCGCGTCCGACCCCTCCGACGTCGCCCGCGTCGAGGACCGCACCTTCATCTGCTCCGAGAAGGAGGAGGACGCGGGCCCCACGAACCACTGGAAGGCCCCCGCCGAGATGCGGGAGATCTTCACGGGTGACGAGGGCATCTTCCGCGGCTCCATGAAGGGCCGCACCATGTACGTGGTCCCCTTCTGTATGGGCCCGCTCGGGTCGCCGCTCTCCGCCATCGGCGTCGAGATCACCGACTCCGCGTACGTCGCCGTCTCCATGCGCACCATGACCCGCATGGGCCAGGCCGTCCTCGACGAGCTCGGCGACGACGGCTTCTTCGTCAAGGCCGTCCACACCCTCGGCGCCCCGCTCGCGGAGGGCCAGGAGGACGTGCCGTGGCCCTGCAACACCACCAAGTACATCTCGCACTTCCCGGAGTCCCGCGAGATCTGGTCGTACGGCTCCGGCTACGGCGGCAACGCCCTGCTCGGCAAGAAGTGCTACGCCCTGCGCATCGCGTCCGTCATGGCCCGCGACGAGGGCTGGCTCGCCGAGCACATGCTGATCCTCAAGCTCACGCCGCCGCAGGGCGAGGCGAAGTACGTCGCCGCGGCCTTCCCGTCCGCCTGCGGCAAGACGAACCTCGCGATGCTGGAGCCCACGATCTCCGGCTGGACCGTCGAGACGATCGGCGACGACATCGCGTGGATGCGGTTCGGCGAGGACGGCCGGCTGTACGCGATCAACCCCGAGGCGGGCTTCTTCGGCGTCGCGCCCGGCACCGGCGAGCACACCAACGCCAACGCCATGAAGACCCTGTGGGGCAACGCCGTCTTCACCAACGTCGCGCTCACGGACGACAACGACGTGTGGTGGGAGGGCATGACCGAGGAGGCGCCCAAGCACCTCGTCGACTGGAAGGGCAACGACTGGACGCCGGACTCCGAGACGCCGGCCGCCCACCCCAACGCCCGCTTCACCGTGCCCGCCTCGCAGTGCCCGATCATCGCGCCCGAGTGGGAGGACCCGAAGGGCGTGCCGATCTCGGCGATCCTCTTCGGCGGCCGCCGCGCCACCGCGGTCCCGCTGGTGACCGAGTCCTTCGACTGGCAGCACGGCGTCTTCCTCGGCGCCAACGTGGCGAGCGAGAAGACCGCCGCCGCCGAGGGCAAGGTCGGCGAGCTGCGCCGCGACCCGTTCGCCATGCTGCCGTTCTGCGGCTACAACATGGGCGACTACATGGCCCACTGGATCAAGGTAGGTGAAGACGCCGCGCGGGGAGGGGCCGCCGCCAAGCTGCCGAAGATCTACTACGTCAACTGGTTCCGCAAGAACGACGCGGGCACGTTCGTCTGGCCCGGCTTCGGCGAGAACAGCCGCGTGCTGAAGTGGATCGTGGAGCGCCTCGACGGCAAGGCCGAGGGCGTCGAGACCCCGATCGGCATCCTGCCGACGCGCGAGTCCCTCGACACCGACGGCCTGGAGCTGCCCGACGAGGACCTCGACTTCCTGCTGAAGGTCGACACCGAGGTCTGGCGCGAGGAGGCGGCCCTCATCCCCGAGCACCTCAACACCTTCGGTGACCACACGCCGAAGGAGCTGTGGGACGAGTACCGCTCGCTGGTCGCCCGCCTGGGCTGACCCGCGCCAAGACCTCGCGGCGGGTCAGCCTGCATCCGCCCTGACCTGTGGGTTCACGAATGACCCGCCGCGATGCACCGGCCCCCGGAGCCCCCTCAGGCTCCGGGGGCCGATTTGCGCGGGCCGGATTTTTCCGCGCCTGCTTTTCGAACTCCTGTGTGCAATCTGTGCACAGCGGTTACATTTCCCCCACGTGTCCCTCTCCTCGCGGAGGGGGCAACCATGCCTGTGGGGGGCCCAGTTGAGTACGTCCGTAGCATCCGCACCGTCCGCACCGTCCGCACCGTCCGCACCGTCCGTGCGTTCCCGGCGGCGCGCCACATCCACGCTCGTCGCCCTCGCACTCACCCTCGGCACGGCCGGCCTGGCCACGGCCGTCGCGCCCGCCGCGTACGCCGCCGAGGCGAGCGACGTCGTCGCCAAGCTGCCGATCTCCTCGTACTCCGCGATGGCCGTCGACTCCGCGCACGAGCGCGTGTACATCGCGGACAAGCAGTCCTACTACTACAACGACAAGGGCCGGGTCCTCGTCTACAACTTCCAGGGCCAGCAGGTCGCGGTCCTGACCGGCACCGGCCCGGTCACCGGGCTCGCGCTGAGCGCCGACGGCGCGACGCTGTACGCCGGTGAGCGCGAGTTCATCGCCGCGTACGACACCGGCACGCTCCAGCAGACCGGCCGGACCCCGGCGTACAGCGAGACGTGCGGTCGTGAACTCGCCTTCTCGGGCGGCAAGCAGTGGCATACCAGGGGGAACGCCCCGTACGACTCCGAGTGCGCGTACGCCGTCCACGCCCTCGACTCCGTCAGCGGCGGTGTCCAGGCCGCCACCGGCTGGAACGTCACCGGCCGGATGCTGCTGGAGACCGGTGCGGGCGCCGAGAACCGCCTCTTCATGGGCCAGGCCAAGAACGAGAAGGCCACCGACCCGGCCCTGACCTCCTTCGACAGCAGCGGGGAGACCCCGGTGCGCGGCGACTCGCGCCGCTTCGCGGACGCCGAGGGCAAGGGCGGCCTGGACCTCAAGGACCTGGCGGTCAGCGCGGACGGCAAGCACCTCGCGGTCGCCGACGCCGCGTACGGCACCCGGCTGCTGAACTCCGGTGACCTGCTCGACGCCCCGACCCCGTACCAGCCGCTGCCCGAGGGAGCGGTCGCCTCCGGGGTCGCCTTCAGCGGGGACGGGAAGTACATC
The DNA here is from genome assembly GCF_040646655.1 of Streptomyces sp. NPDC045431. NCBI lineage: Bacteria > Bacillati > Actinomycetota > Actinomycetes > Kitasatosporales > Streptomycetaceae > Streptomyces > Streptomyces sp. NPDC045431. The sequence continues at coordinate 90,895 of NZ_JBEZAQ010000018.1, read as the reverse complement.
GCCCGCGGCGCCTCGGCCGGCGGCTCCACGCCGGACCTGCTGATCCAGCCGGCCGACCCGGCCAACGGCACCACCGCGCTGGAGTTCGCCTACGAGGGCGAGCTCGACGGCAGCCGGGTCGTCCCGCGCGGCATGGAGTGGTCCGCGGACGGCTCCCGGCTCTTCGCGCTCACCACCAACGCCGGCGGCAACGCCTTCTGGCTGCACGTCATCCAGCCGCCGGCCGCGCAGTACGACTCCCGCTTCACCGGCACGCTCACCTCCACCCCCGCCCAGGCCGTCATCGGCGAGCCGGTCGGCATCCGGGGCCGGCTGGAGCTGGACGGCCCGGCGCCCGTCGAACCGGCCAAGGTCACGGCCGTACGCACCGACGCCGACGGCACCCGGAAGACCGCCGCCGCCGAGGTCGCCGCCGACGGGACGTTCACCGTGCTGGACGTGCCCTCGCGGGTGGGGCAGTCGACGTACACGCTCTCCTTCCTCGGCGACCTCACCCACCGGCCGGCCGAGGACGTCAGCCTGATCGTGTCCGTGGCCAAGGCGCCCACCGCGATCGCGCTGACCGCGCCCGCCGAAGCGTCCAAGAGCGCGGGCCTGGAGATCACGGGCAGGCTCACCACGCAGGGCCCGGCGCTGCCGCAGGGGCTGACGCTCGGGGTGCAGCGCGCCGACCGGCTGGGCAGCGGGACCCTCACCTCGGTGGCGGTCGCGGCGGACGGCACGTTCCGCATCAACGACCTGCCGAGGACGCGGGGCGCGGTGACGTACACGGTGACGTACGCCGGTGACGACACGCACGCGGCGTCGAGCGCCGCGGCGACGGTGCGGGTGGTCCGCTGACGCCACCGCCGCTGAGCTCCCCTCGGGGAGCGGGGTGGGTGGCACCCGGCCCGCGCGCCTGAGACGGCCGCGGGCCGGGGCCGTTCAGAGGGCGCCGACCGGGCGCGGCCGCTCCAGTGCGGCGCTGTGCGCGTCCATGCGCTCGGCGGCGAGGATCGCGGCGGCCGTGTCGGCGCGGGAGGCGGCGACGACCAGGGCCCGGCCCGCGAGGGTGTGGGCGCGGCGGTGCAGATCCGCCGGCTCGGCTCCGGTGAGGCCCGCGTGCCGGGCCGGCGGCGCGCCGCGCAGCCGGGCGACCTGCTGGGCGATGCGCTCCGCCGCCGCGTCGTCGCCCAGCTCGTCGGTGACGGCGAGCAGCGCGGCGAGGTGTCCGGCGAGCTGGATGTCCAGCTCCTCCTCGCGGGAGCGGTGCGGGATCCGGTCCTGGGCGTCGCCGGCCATCCGGTGGACCGACTTGGTGCGGATCGGTTCGTACATGGTGGACGGCCTCCTGCTCTTGGACAGGAGGCCATCCTACATTGGAATCTGTCTAAAGTTGAGTTCGCTTTAAGTGCCGGGTTCAGGGCTGGCTGTAGCCGTCCAGGAAGTTCCCGATGCGCGTCACCGCGTCCGCCAGGTCCGTCGCGTTCGGCAGGGTCACGATCCGGAAGTGGTCCGGCTCGTGCCAGTTGAAGCCCGTCCCGTGCACCACCATGATCTTCTCGGCCCGCAGCAGGTCGAGCACCATCTGCCGGTCGTCCTTGATCTTGAAGACGTTCGGGTCCAGCCGCGGGAAGAGGTACAGCGCGCCCTTCGGCTTCACGCACGTGACGCCCGGGATCTGCACCAGCAGGTCGTACGCCACGTCCCGCTGCTCCAGCAGCCGCCCGCCCGGCTGCACCAGGGCCTCGATCGACTGCCGGCCCTGCAGCGCGGCGGCGATCGCGTGCTGCGCCGGCATGTTGGCGCACAGCCGCATGTTGGCGAGGATCGTCAGCCCCTCGATGTACGAGGAGGCGTGCGCCTTCGGGCCGCACACCGCCAGCCAGCCGCTGCGGTAGCCGGCCACCCGGTAGTTCTTCGACATGCCGTTGAACGTCAGCACCAGCAGGTCGGGCGCGATCGCGGCGGTCGGGGTGTGCGTGGCGCCGTCGTAGAGGATCTTGTCGTAGATCTCGTCCGAGCAGACGACCAGGTTGTGGCGGCGGGCGATCTCCGTCAGGCCGCGCAGCATCTCGTCGTCGTACACCGCGCCCGTGGGGTTGTTCGGGTTGATGATGACGATCGCCTTGGTGCGGTCGGTGATCCTGCGCTCGATGTCGGCGAGGTCCGGCATCCAGTCCGCCTGCTCGTCGCAGCGGTAGTGCACCGCCGTACCGCCGGCCAGGGAGACGGACGCCGTCCACAGCGGGTAGTCCGGCGCCGGTACGAGCACCTCGTCGCCGTCGTCGAGCAGCGCCTGCATGGACATCTGGATGAGCTCGGAGACACCGTTGCCGAGGTAGATGTCCTCGACCGAGAGGGGGATGCCCTTGGTCTCGTAGTGGCTCATCACCGCGCGCCGGGCGGAGAGCAGGCCCTTCGCGTCGCCGTAGCCGTGCGACTCGCCGAGGTTGCGGAGGATGTCCTCCAGGATCGCGGGCGGGCACTCGAACCCGAAGGCGGCGGGGTTGCCGGTGTTGAGCTTGAGGATCCGGTGACCTGCAGCCTCCAGCCGCATCGCCTCCTCGAGCACCGGGCCGCGGATTTCGTAACAGACGTTGGCGAGCTTCGTGGACTGGATCACCTGCATATCGCGAGCTTACGGCGGTGGCGGGAGGGGCGCCTCGTGTTTTGTGCCACTCGGCGCCCGGCCCGGACCGCTGTCGTCGACGGAATGGGCGACGGATTCGACGACGGATTCGGCGACGGAATCAGCGGACGAAGAGGCTCATGCCGTCGACGTCCTCCTCCCAGTCGTGCGCCTCGACGATCTCCTCGACCTCGCCCGTGCACCCGGGGAGCTCGTAGACGATCACGACGTCGTTGGTGAGGTTGTAGACGAGCGGCTCGATGGCGTGGAAGTCGTAGCAGCCGCTCGGGTTCGGCACGGCGGTGCGATCGACGTACAGGGTTCCCTGCGCGCCGAACGCGGCGGTGGCGCCGGAGACGGCGACGGCCGCGGCGGCGGCCAGGGTGATGCAGACGGTGGCGATGCGGCGCATGGCGCCTCCCTTGGGGTGAGGGGTGGATCACCACTCACGGTAGGCGGGCGGGTGCTCCCCGCAACCGTGGCTGCTCCGAAGCAGGAGCCCCGCCGCCAGCGCCTAGGCTGGCCGGTCATGTGGGAGATCAGCGCGGTCGGGTACCGCCGACTGGGTGTGGCCGGGGCGGTCGCGGTGGCCGCGGGCGGTTGGGCGGCCGGATCGCTGCCCGCGCGCGACCCGTGGGGCCTGTGGGTGGCGCACGGCACCGCGACCACCGTGGCCGCCGCCGTCCTCGCGTACGCCGGACTCACGCTGCTCATCGCCGCCTGGTGGGGGTACGGGCGCGGCGCCCGTGAGGTGCCCGTACGCGAGACCCTCCGCACCCTGGCCTGGTGGGCCGGGCCGCTGCTGCTCGCGCCGCCGCTCTACAGCGCCGACGCCTACAGCTACATCGCCCAGGGCGCGATGGTCCTCGAAGGACACGACGTCTACGGCGCCGGGCCCTCGGTGCTCGACCCCGGCGGGCTCGGCGGGGACGCGGCGGCGAGCGTCGGCGGGCACTGGACCGACACCCCGGCGCCGTACGGCCCGGTCTTCCTGGCGCTCGCCCAGGCGGTGACCTGGGTGACCGGTGGAACGATCGTGCCGGCCGTCCTCGGCCTGCGGCTGATCGCCGTCGGCGCGCTCGCGTTGACCGCGTGGGCGCTGCGGAGCCTCGCCCGCGAGCGGGGCGGCAGCGAGAGCGGTGCGCTCTGGCTCGGCGCGCTCAACCCGCTGCTGCTGATCCACGTCGTGGGCGGCGTCCACAACGACGGCCTGATGATCGCCCTGATGCTGGCGGGTGTGGTGTGCGCCCTGCGCGGCCGCTGGATCCTCGGCAGCGCGCTCGTCGGTCTCGCCGCCATGGTCAAGTCACCGGCCGCCGTGGCGCTGCTCTTCATCGGCGTGATCGTCGCCCGCGCGGCGGCGGGCCCCCGCGCCCGGCGCCTCGCCACAGGCCTGCTGGCCCCCGGCCTGGTCGCCGCGGCGGTCGCCGCCGCCGCGACACTGCTGACGGGCACCGGCTTCGGCTGGCTCCGCACCCAGGGCGTCGCCGGGACGATCCACACCGCCCTGTCCGCCACCAGCGACCTCGGTCTCGGCCTCGGCCACGCGCTGCACCTCCTCGCGGGCACGGACCCCGCGCCGGTCAAGGCCGCCGTCCAGCAGCTCGGCCTCGCCGCCGCGCTCGCGCTCATCGCGTACCTGGCCTGGCGCTCCCTGCGCGGCCACCTCCACCCCGCGCACGCCCTGGGCCTGGCCCTCCTCGCCCTGGTCGCCCTCTCGCCGGTGGTGCAGCCCTGGTACCTCCTGTGGAGCGTGACCGCGCTCGCCGCCACCGCCACGCCCGACAGCCGGATCGTCCCCGCCCTCGCGGTCCTGTCGGCCGCCCTGCCGTACGAGACCCAGCCGTCGGGGCACACCCCGGCGTACGGCTTCGTCCTGGCCGGGCTCGTGTGCGTGGGCGGGGCCTGGCTGGTGCGACGGGAGCGGCGCGCGCCGGTCCCGTCGGGGTCCGGGACGCTCAGCTGATGTCCTGGCGCAGGAAACGCCAGGCGGCGGCCGACACCACCGGTACGAGATGGAGCATCAGACCGAGGAACGCCTGCGTGGCCGTCGTCCCCTCCCGCATCGCCGCACACGCGATGTCCCCGACGCATGTCGTCCGGTCGGACGCCATGAGAAGCCGCTCGTCGAAGACGGCGAAGGTGATGCCGGACAGGTGGTACTCCACCAGCCCGGGCGCGTAGTCCTTGACCAGCCGTTCCCCGGCGACGAGATACACGAGGGCGATCCCGAGCGCGGTGACCTGACTGCGTGCCAGCATTCCCAGGCCGTACCCGATGAGCGCCATCAGCCCGACGAACAGCGCTCCCCGGACGGCTATCACGCTCACGACCCACCAGTAGTGTCCGTCCGTGCCTGCCGACGTCCCCCTGAACTGGGCCACGACGAGCAGGAGCGGCAGCAGCAGCGCCACCGCGAGCAGCGTCATGGCCACGACGACGGCCGCCACGAGCAGGCCTCGCACCGCGAAGAGGCGCAACCGGCGGGGCTCGGCCGCGGTGAGGGTCAGCATGACGCGGGTGGACCAGTCCCTGCCGCCGCTGAACAGGCCGAGCACCAGCGCGATGATGGAGAGGCCGGTGCACACGGCCCGCAGGTCCACGAACGACGCCTTGGCCATCTGATAGCGGGGATCGTCGAAGAAGGAACGCGGCGACAGTTCCTCCCAGGTGCCCACCGGTCGCCGCGCGGCCTCCTCGACGTACCGGCGGTGCGCCTCCTCGGCCGCGCCCCAGGCGGCGGACACGTCGGTGTGGTGGCCGGCGAACGCCGCGGCGGCGTAGAGCAGCAGCAGTGGCGCCAGCGCGTACAGGAACCAGCGGACGGGGCGCGGGCTCACCAGGCGGTGGAGTTCGGCCCTGGCCAGACGTGCCAGCGGCAGTGTCCGGGCGCGGCCCGGGGCGGCGGCGAGGGGCGTCGTCATCAGGTGATGTCCGTTCTGGTGGAGCGCCACAGAGCCAGGAGCAGCACCGGACCGAGATACAGCAGCACGCCGACGAAGCCGTCTGCGGTGGTCAGGTCGACGTGCGCCGCCTCGCAGCCCGGCCCGGCGAAGCAGTCGGACTCGGCCAGCGGGACCACGGGTTTCTCGTTGAGGACGGCGAAGACGAGGCCATCCATGTCGTACTCCGCCAGCCGGGGGCCCCGCCCGCCGAAGATCCGGTCCGCGCTCGCCAGGTAGAGGAAGGCGATCGCCAGTGCCGGCGAGGTGCCCCGGACGAGCATGGCGAGGGCGTAACCCAGCAGGGCGAGCAGGGCGACGAGGACGATGCCGCGCAGGTACTGGCTCGTCAGGGCGGCCCAGTACGAGCCGTCCAGGCCGCCGGTCGAGCCGCAGCTCACCGCGGCCAGCAGCAGCAGCGGGACCAACAGGGCACCTGCCACGGCGGTGGCACCCGCGGCCACGCCTCCGACCAGGAGCGCACGGGTGCCGAACAGTCGTGCGCGGCGCGGCTCGACGGTGGCCAGCGTGAGCATGACGCGGGACGACCAGTCCCTCCCGCCGCTGAAGATGCCGAAGACGACGGCGGCGGCCGCCAGTGCGCCGATGAGCGTGCGCAGGTCCGCGAAGGAGAGCGGGTCCATGAGGTAGCGGGGATCCTCGAAGAAGGTCCGCGGGCCGACGGCCTCGTTCGTGGGGAGGCCGAACTCGGCCGCGTCCGACTGGAACCGCCGGAAGCGTGCCTGGGCCTCCAGCCAGGCTTGAGACGTGTCCGCGTCGTGCAGCAACAGCTTGGACAGGCCGAAGAGGACGACGGTGACCGGGACCAACACGGCGCCGATGCGTGTGCCGCGAGGAGCGAGCAGACGGTGCAGCTCGGCGGCGACGAGGCGCCTCCAGGACGGTGGGTGCGAGGGGGACGCGACACGCGGCACGGGTTCGGCCGCCACGACGGGGAGCTCGCGGTTCACGCGAGGGCCTCGTCCGCCTTGTGGATGGCCGCGATGTACGCGTCCTCCAACGACGGCTGTTCGAGGCGCACTTCGTGCGGGTAGATGCCTCGATCGGCCAGCAGCCGGGTGATCAGGGGGCTCGACGTGGTGGTCATGATGTGGAGCTCGGGTCCCTGCGCGCCCACCGCCGGAGTCACGGTGTGCGCCCCTTCCTCGAGCGCGGAGCGGGCGGCGGCCACGTCCTCCACCCGCACGACGACGCGCGTCGGCTGGTGGGCGAGCAGCTGGTCCACCGGCTCGTCGCAGATGACCGAGCCGTGCCTGACGATGGTGACGCGATCGCAGACCAGTTCCACTTCCGCAAGGATGTGGGACGAGACGACGATCGTCATCCCGCGCTCGTCGCGCAGCCGGCTGAACAGGGAGCGCATGTCCCTGACGGCCTCGGGATCCAGGCCGTTCATGGGCTCGTCCAGCACGAGCAGATCGGGCGAGGGCAACAGACCGCCGGCTACCCCGAGGCGCTGCTTCATACCGAGGGAGTATCCGGAGTACGGCCGGTGCCCGTCCTGGGTGAGGCCCACGAGCTCCAGTGCTTCGGTGACCGCGTCCCGGCCGGCGCCGTGGAGCTCGGCCAGCAACCGCAGATTGTGCTCGCCGGACAGGGAGCCGGTGAACGCCGGCCCTTCGATCAGGGCGCCCATCCGCGCGGCGATGAACCGCTGACCGGCGGGCAGCCGGTGCCCGAACGCGGTGATCGTGCCGCCGTCGGGACGCACGAGCCCGAGGAGGGCCTTGAGGGCGGTCGTCTTGCCCGAGCCGTTGGGGCCCAGCAGGCCGACGATCGAACCGCGCGGAATCCTCATCGAGAAGCCGTCGAGCGCGGTCTGCCGCTTGCCGCGGGCCGTGCGGAACCGCTTGGTGACGCGGTCGAAACGGACGAGCTCCTCCGCCGGCTCCACTGTCTCGTTCGTCACGAAGTGCCCTGCCCGGCGGCGGTCTTGCCGGCTCCCGCGGCGGCGCCCAGGCTGCCACGTGTGGGCTGGGGATAGGTGATGGCGCAGTAGCCGGTGCGGTTGCCGCTTTCCCAGGACTCCTTGTCGTACGCCATGAAGTGCAACCGGATGCGGGTGCCCGGCGCACCGGCGGCGAGCGGGTCCAGCGCTGCCTGACACGCGGTGCGCAACCTGTCCGCGAGTACGCGCTCGCCGGGGTGCGGCGCGCTCGCGGCCTCGCGGAGGACGGCCTTGGACACGACCTCGAACACGTGCGGGCCGGCACAGTCGACCGTACCGACGCTCTCATCGGCACGCACCGGCCCCCAGTGATTCGAACAGGTACCGGGCGTGAGGCGCCCGTACGGGACGGGGGTGCCCTGCGGCAGCCCCTTCATGGCTTCGAGGGGATTGCCGGCCGTTGGGGGCCGCTCGGCCGACTCGTCCCATGTCGCGTCTGTGGTCGCGCAGCCGGAGACGATGACCGCGGCGGCGAGCGCTACGGCGAGTGTTGCGGCCGGCCGGATGCCGAGGGCTCGGGTCATGACATGTTCGCCTTCGTGTCGTGAAGTGCGCTGCCTGGACAGGGCCGTTGGTGGCGGCCTTGCCCAGGCAGCGGTCAGCTCAGGGCTTCAGGACGTGCGACTTCAGCAGACGATGGTTCCGAAGTAGCTGTCCCAGGTGTCCCCGTCGTCGCCGCCGTTGTTGTCGGCGTACCAGTCCACCACCACGTTGCCGCCAGTGTTGGCTATCGCACCCACGTAGTGGTTGCCGGTGCGGTGAGTGTGACCGGAAGCGGTGCTGGGCGCCTCGGCGCCCCGGTTCCCGTTGATGGTGATCGTCCCCCAGGTGCAGCGCGTGTCCGCGTGCGCCGTCGAGGCGGTTCCCCCCACGAGAACGAGGCCGGAAAGCGCCGCTGCGGCGGTGCCCAGTGCGCTGATGCGGCGCAGGTTCTTCTTCACGATGTATTCCCCTCCTAGAACGTACGTTCCATTCACAACGTGCTTGATCAACGTATTGAGGTGATGGCTCGCCGTCTCCTGGGTTTCGTACTGTTGGCCGGAAGGTGGTCGCGAACCGTTTCGGTCAACTTGTCGAGCGAGGCGTTCCGTTCATGTTGCGCCGCGTGACGGTGCTGGGCGCGAAGCCTTCGCTCATGCGGCCCACGCTCGCCGTGGGTGACGGGCCGGTCCCACCCCCCGCGCCGCGGCGGGATGTGTTATTGCGGCTGTGTCGCAAAAACTTCAAGGATGCGGACTTCCGGAGGTCCGGATCTCGCCTTCAGGCCCGGACCGGTGTCCGCCGCACCGACCGTCCCGCCAGGGCGTCCGTGCGGCGGCCGTCCGCGATGACGAAGCGGCCGTCGATCAGGACGTACGGGATGCCCGTCGGGGCGGTGCGCGGGGCCTCGAAGGTGGCGCCGGCCGCGACCGTGGCCGGGTCGAAGAGCACCAGGTCGGCGCGGTGGCCCTCGCGGACCAGGCCCCGGTCGGACAGCCGGAGGCGGGCCGCGGGGCGGCCGGTGAGGTGGGCGACCGCCTCCTCCAGGGAGAGCACGCCCAGCTCGCGCGCGTACCGCCCCAGGTAGTGCGGGAACGTGCCGTACGCGCGCGGATGCGGCTTGGCGCCGCGCAGGATGCCGTCCGAGCCGCCCGTGTGCGTGCGGTGGCGCATGATCGCGCGGACGTTCTCCTCGTGGCCGACGTGCTGGAGGATCGTCGGGGCGAGCCGGTCCGCGAGCAGCAGGCGGCGGGCCGTCGTCCACGGCTGCTCGCCGCGCGCGGTCGCCGACTGCCGGATCGTACGGCCGACGTACCCGGCGAGCGCCGGGTCGCCGACGCCCGAGATCTCGATGGTGTCCCACTCGACCGGCACCCCGTGGCAGCCGTCCGAGCCGGTCACTTCGAGGCCGTGCCGGATCCGGGCGGCGGTCGCCTCGTCGCGCAGCCGCGCCAGCGTCGCCTCCGGGCCGCCCTCGCTCGCCCAGCTCGGCAGCAGCGCCACCAGCGTCGTACAGCCGGGCGTGTACGGGTACGTGTCGAGGGTGATGTCCGCGCCCTCGGCCAGCGCCGCGTCCAGGAGCGCCAGCAGCTCCGGCGCCCGGCCCTCGTTGACGCGGAAGTTGAGCGTGGCGTGCGCCAGGTGCAGCGCGCAGCCCGCCTCGCGCGTGACCGCGATCATCTCCTCGTACGCCCGCAGCGCCCCGGCGCCGTAACTGCGGTGGTGCGGGCAGTAGTAGCCGCCGTACGCCGCCACCACCCGGCACAGCGCGGTCAGTTCGGCGTCGCGCGCGTACATCCCCGGCGTGTAGGTCAGCCCGGACGACAGGCCGACGGCGCCCTCCTCCAGGCCCCGCGCCACCAGCTCCTTCATCCGGGTGAGTTCGGCGTCGGTGGGCGGCCGGTCGTCCCAGCCCATGGCGTACGCGCGGACCGTCCCCTGGGGGATCAGGTACGCGGCGTTGACGGCGATGCCCTGGCCGCCGAAGCCCCGGTCCAGGCGGTCGAGGTACTCGCCGACGCTCCGCCAGTCGAAGGCGATGTCGGAGCCGTCGCCGTTCCAGCCCGCGATGGCCGTGCGGACCCCGTCGAGCGTGCGCGCGTCGACCGGCGCGTACGACAGGCCGTCCTGGCCCAGCACTTCGAGCGTGACGCCCTGTGCCGCCTTCGCGCTGTGGTCCGGGTCGCGCAGGAGGGCGAGGTCGCTGTGGGCGTGCATGTCGATGAAACCGGGCGCGAGCGCCAGCCCGTGCGCGTCCAGCGTGCGCCGCCCCGACAGCGCCGGGTCACCGGCACGGCGCAGGGCCGCTATGCGGCCGCCGGTGACGCCGACGTCGGCGCGGTACGACGGGCCGCCGGTGCCGTCGACGACGCGTGCGCCGCGTATGACGAGGTCCATGGCCGCCGGGCCGCTCTAGAAGAACGTCCGGATGTAGTCGACCACCGTGCCGTCCGCCTCCACCAGCGGGATCAGCTGCCACTTGTCGAAGATGGTGCACGGGTGCGACAGGCCCATGCCGACCCAGTCGCCCACCTCCAGCTCCGCCGCCTCCGCCGTCGTCTCCAGCCAGGCGTGCTGGTCCGACAGGCGCGTCACCGTGATCCCGGCGGCGGGCCGCACCGACCCGTCGCGCGCCGAGCGCACCACCTGCGCCTCCGGGAGGTGGAGGTCGTACGCCGCGTCCCGCTTGCCCGCGTTGACGAAGGCCTGCTCCGGCGTGGGCCGGGACACCACCTGCGCCCAGAGGCGGAAGGCCGGCTGGAGGGCGCCCTCCTCGGGCACGCGGTTGAACGGGGTGAGGTTGCGGTACTGGCCGTCGTCGTGTGACACGTACGCGCCCGAGCGCAGCAGCTTCAGGACCGGGCGGGACAGCGTCGGCAGCTCGGCGAAGACCTCGGCCACCGTGTCGAACCAGGCGCTGCCGCCCGCGCTGACCACGATCTCGTCCAGGTCGGCGGGGAACCGCCCCGCCTTGTCGAAGTCGACCGCGAGCGCGGTCAGCCGGCGCAGCCAGGCCCGTACGGTCTCCGGCGTGGCGTCCGGCACCTCGCCCTCGTAGCCCGCGACACCGACCAGGCGCAGGTGGCGGGCCCCGGCGACGGCGTCGGCGACGGCGGCGCAGTCCGCCTCCGTACGCGCCCCGGTGCGCGCGCCGTCGCCCGCGCCGAGCTCCACGACGACGTCGACGGGGCGTGCCGTGGAGTCGAGCGCCTCCTCCATGAGCTCGACGCCGCGCACCGAGTCGACGTAGCAGACGAAGTGGAAGCCCGGGTCGTCGGCGAGCTCCCGCGCCAGCCAGCGCAGGGCGGCGGCGTCGACGAGCTCGTTGGCGAGGAAGATCCGCCGCACGCCGAACGCCCGGTACACGCGTGCCTGGTGCGGCACCGCCGCCGTGATGCCCCACGCGCCGTGGGCGATCTGGCGGTCGAAGAGGTGCGGCGCCATGGACGTCTTGCCGTGCGGGGCGAAGGCGAGGCCGTGCCGCTCGGAGTATGCCTCCAGGAGCGCGAGGTTGTGCTCGACGGACTCGGCGGAGAGCGCGAGGACGGGCGTGGTGAAGCCGCCGGTGAAGAGGTTGCGGCGCTGGGCCGCCAGCGCGCCGACGGTCAGGCCCTCGGCGTCGACCGGCAGCCCCTTGAAGCGGTGGTCGACGCGCTCGTCCTTGAGGTCGTCCGTCATGCGGGCCCCTCCTCCTGCTGGAGTAGCGTTGCGTGGTGCGCAATGCTCGTTGCGTATGCCGTTTGCCGCTGTCTAACATCCGGCTCAACGCCGGGTCAATGGACCCGGATGCGCGTGGCCCGTGAGGAGCCCCCAGCGTGACCGATGTCGATGTCGTCTGCCTCGGCGAGTCCCTGGTCACCTTCCTGCCCTCCCGGCCGGGCCCGCTCGCCGACGTCCCCTCCTTCACCCGCGCCATCGGCGGCGCCGAGTCCAACGTCGCCTGCGCGCTGGCCGCCACCGGGCACCGCGTCCGCTGGGTGAGCCGCGTCGGCACCGACGGCTTCGGCGACCACCTGGTCGCGGCCATCGCGGCGTACGGCGTCGACACCGGGGCCGTACGCCGCGACCCGCACCGCCCGACGGGCGTGTACTTCCGCACGGCCACCGACCGCGCGGCGGCGGAACACGAGGTCGTCTACTACCGCGCCGGGTCCGCCGCCTCCGCGATGTCCCCCGAGACCGTGGCGTACGACGACCTCCGCCCGGCCCGCGTCCTCCACCTGTCGGGCATCACGGCCGCGCTGTCGGACGGCTGCCTCGCTCTGCTGCGCGGCCTCACCGGGCGGTGGCCCGGCCGCCCGCTCGTCTCCTTCGACGTCAACCACCGGCCTGCCCTGTGGCACGGCCGCCCGGACGCCGCCGACGTCCTGCTGGAGCTGGCGCGGGGCGCGGACGTCGTCTTCGTCGGCGAGGACGAGGCGGAGGCGGTGTGGGGTGTGCGGGGTGCGGCGGAGATCCGGGAGGCGTTGCCGGAGCCGGCGGTGGTGGTCGTAAAGCAGGGCGGGGCCGGGGCGATGGCATCGAGCCGCCGCGCGGGGCCTTTCCCCACCCCGCCCCTTCCCGAACCGGGGGCTCTGCCCCCGGACCCCCGCGCCTCAATCGCCGGCGGGGCTGAGTTTCAGCCCGTCCGGCGTTCGAGGACACGCGCGAAGCGCGTACGGGGTCCGGGGCGAAGCCCCGGTTACGGGAAGGGGCGGGGTGGGGAAGAAGCCCCGCGCAGCGGCCACATCCACGTCCCCGCGCCCCGCGTCGACGTCGTCGCCGCCACCGGCGCCGGCGACGCCTTCGCCGCCGGCTTCCTCGCCGCCACCCTCCGCGGCCTCGACATGCGCCGGCGCCTGCGCCACGGGCACCTGATGGCCGCCGCCGCGCTCACCGTGCCGGGAGACCTCGGCGCGCCGCCCGCCACCGCGTACGCGGACCGGCTCGTGGAGCTCGACGACGCCGCCTGGGGGAGACTGCACCTCGGCCCGGGCTGGACGGCGACGGGGCCGACGACGGGGACGGGGCCGGGCAACGGAACCGGGAACGACCAGGAGGCACGCACGCCATGAGCCAGACCGTCGACCGCGCGCTCAGCATCCTGCCGCTGCTCGCGCGCGGCCCCGCCGACCTCGGGCAGGTCGCGGACGCCCTCGGCGTGCACAAGTCCACCGCCCTGCGCCTGCTGCGCACGCTCCACGGGCACGGCCTGGTCTACCGCCAGCAGGACCAGCGCTACCGCCTCGGCGCCCGGCTCTTCGCGCTCGCGCAGGAGGCCGTCGAGAGCCTCGACGTCCGCGAGATCGCCCATCCCCACCTCGTACGGCTCGGTGAGCGGACCGGGCACACCGTGCACCTCGCCGTGTACGAGGACGGCGAGGTGCTCTACCTCGACAAGGTCGAGAGCCGCTACCCGGTCCGCATGTACTCGCGGATCGGCAAGCCCGTCGCGATCACCGTCGCCGCCGTCGCCAAGCTGCTCCTCGCCGACCTCCCCGAGCCCGAGCGCCGCGCCGTCGCCGCCAAGCTCGACTACCCCATGTACACGGCGCGTTCGACCCCCAACGCCGCGGCCTTCCTCAAGGAGCTCGCGACCGTACGCGAACAGGGCTGGGCCACCGACCTCGGCGGCCACGAGGAGTCCATCAACTGTGTCGCGGCACCCATCCGCGGCGCCGACGGCCGTGTCGTCGCCGCCATGTCGATCTCCGCCCCGAACGTCGTCGTCACCGCCGACGAACTCCTCGCCCTCCTCCCGCTGGTACGCCGCACCGCCGACGCCGTCACGCGGGACTACTCCGGCACCACGAGCCCGACCCCGACCACGACCCAGACACCGCCCCCGACCCCGAAGGACGCCGCATGACCGAGAAGACCGCGATAACGCCCCCGACCCACACCGCGCCGCCCGCCGCCTTCTCGCACGGCGTCCGCAAGGGCAACATCCTTCAGGTGGCGGGCCAGGTCGGCTTCCTCCCGGCCGTCGAGGGCGAACCCCCGGCCGTCGCCGGTCCCACCCTGCGCGAGCAGACCCTGCAGACCCTCGCCAACGTCGAGGCCGTCCTCACGGAGGGCGGTGCCACGTGGGAGGACGTGGTGATGATCCGCGTCTACCTCACCGACACGGACCACTTCGCCGAGATGAACGAGATCTACAACGCCTACTTCAAGGACCTGAAGGCGCCCCCGGCGGCCCGCACCACGGTCTACGTCGGCCTCCCCGCCGGCCTGCTCATCGAGATCGACGCCCTGGCGGTCCCCGGCTGACACGCACGCGACCGCCGTGGCACGGCAGGGAAGTCCGTGCCACGGCGGTCTCGGACGCCTACGCGCAGTACTGCTGCTCCTTGCCGATCGAGCGGTACATGCAGTCCGCGTTCTCGATCAGCTGCAGCACCGCGTCGCGGTTGCGGCTGGTCTCCCGCTCGATCACCTCGTCCGGCGGGTAGAAGCCGCCGCCGCTCGAGCCGCGCGGGTACATCTCGAAGGTGTAGCCGAAGATCTTGTGCGCGCCCCACAGGTAGTCGTCGATCGACCCGTCCGTGATGTAGAGGTCGCTCGACTGCTGCGGCGTGTAGCCGTTGCTCGCGGCCATCTTGCGGCCGACCGCCGCGAAGGCGTCGCGGTCGTCCTGGGTCAGGCCGGGGGCGGTGTCGTTGTACGTGTAGCCGTACGGCCAGAGCACCAGCTCGCTGTACGTGTGGAAGTCGATGCCCGCCTTGATCTGCTGCGTGCCGCCGACGACCCGGGAGCGTACGAAGTCGGCGACGACCTTCACCTCGGGCGCCGACTCGGGCGCCGAGCCGCGGTAGGTCTCGGAACCGTACGAGCCGGAGGAGCCGCCGCAGCAGCCCCACTTGAAGTTCCAGTTGCGGTTCATGTCCGTGCCGACGGACGTGGAGCCGGCGTTGGGCTGGCGGTTCTTGCGCCAGCTGCGGTAGGAGCCGGAGGCGATGTCGTACTCGCCGCCGTCCGGGTTGAGGTCGGGCACGATCCAGATCTCGCGGTTGTTGACGGCGCTGGTGATCCGGGAGTCGGAGCCGTAGCCCGCGCCGAGCTCGCGCAGCAGGTAGAGCGCCATCTCGACGGTGAGGTGCTCGCGCGCGTGCTGGTGGTGGGTGAAGAGGATCTCGGGCTCGTTCTCGTCGGTCGCCACGTTGTCGCTGATCTTGATGGCGACGATGTCGCGGCCCTGGTAGCTCTTGCCGATGACGCGGCGGCTCATGATGTTCGGGTACTGCTGGAGCCGCTGGGTGATCTCCGCGTTCATCTCCGCGTAGTTGTGGTACCGCGAGTCGGCGGACGGGAAGTCCAGGGCGCCGAGGGAGGTGCCGGACGCCTTGCCGCCGCTCCGGTCGGGCGGCCCGGGCAGGACCTCCAGCTTGTGTCCGAGGGCGCGCAGGCGGCGCGCCTGGTCGGCGGTGGCGCTGACGACGACCGCGTGGGAGTCGGCCTCGTCGATCGAGACGCCGGTGGCGGCGAGGGCGGTGCGCTCGGCGGGGGTGGACGGGCCGTGGATCTCGTACTGCCGGACGACCTCCTCCGCGGTGGCGGCGGGGGCGGCCGGTGCGTCGGTTCCGGTGCCGGTCGCGGCGCCGAGGGGCACGACGACGGCGAGCGCCAGCAGGGCCGTGAGGGTGGCGGACCTTCTGCCGCGTGAGCCGCGTATGCGAAGTCGCATGCTGAGTCTCCTGGGTGGGGGGTACGGGGTGGCTCTCCCCGTGCGAGGCATCGTGCGGCCGTGGCATGACCGCGTCAAGAGTCAGACTCCGGCCAAGGTCGCTCCGCCGGCCGCCGCCGCCTCACCCCGCACGGCCCCTTGCGCGATCACCCCACACCCGGTTACGTGACCTGACGTCACATGAGCGCGAGGGGAAGGTGGCCGGACATGACGGACGCGGACACGGCACGGACGGAGGGGACGGGCGAGGGCGCCCCCGGCACCCCCGGTGCCCCCGGGGTGCCGCCCCGCAAGGCGAGCTGGCGCTCCATCGGCCCCGGCATCGTCGTCGCCGCCACCGGCGTCGGTGCCGGTGACCTGATCGCCACGCTCATCGCGGGCAGCAAGTTCGGCTACACCCTGCTGTGGGCCGCCGTCATCGGCTGCCTCGTCAAGATCTCGCTCGCCGAGGCCGCCGGCCGGTGGCATCTGGCCACCGGCCGCACCCTCTTCGACGGCTGGCGCAGCCTCGGCGCCTGGACGACCGTCTACTTCGTCGGATACGTCGTCATCTGGGGCTTCGTCTACGGCGCGGCCGCCATGTCCTCCAGCGCGCTGCCGCTGAGTGCGCTCTTCCCGGGCGTCATGGATCTGAAGTGGTGGGCCGTGCTGTGCGGCCTCGTCGGCCTGGTCTTCGTCTGGTTCAACCGGTACGCCGTCTTCGAGAAGGTCATGACGGTACTGGTCGGCGTGATGTTCCTGGTCACCGTCTACCTCGCCGTCCGGGTCACCCCGCACCTCGGCGACGCGGTCGCCGGCCTCGCGCCCGTCCTGCCGGACGGCTCGCTGATCTACACCCTCGGCCTGATCGGCGGCGTCGGCGGCACCATCACGCTCGCCGCGTACGGCTACTGGGTCAACGCCAAGGGCTGGACCGACATCAGCTGGATCAAGGTCATGCGGTTCGACAACCGCGTCGCCTACCTCACCACCGGCGTCTTCGTCGTCGCGATGCTCTTCGTCGGCGCCGAGCTGCTGCACTCCTCCGGCGTCGCGCTCACCAAGGGCGACAAGGGCCTGCTGGACCTGGGCAAGGTCCTGGAGGACCGGTACGGCGCCGCCACCGCCAAGCTGTTCCTGATCGGATTCTTCGCCACCTCCTTCACCTCCCTCATCGGCGTCTGGCACGGCGTGAGCCTGATGTTCGCCGACTTCGTCGCCCGTTTCCGCGAGGGGAGGGGCGGGGGCGGAGCCGCCGCCGTCGTGGCGCGCGAGAAGTCGCTGCCGTTCCGCGCGTACCTGCTGTGGCTGACGTTCCCGCCGATCAGCCTGCTGTTCCTGGACCAGCCGTTCGGCCTGGTGATCGTGTACGGCCTGATCGGCGCGTTCTTCATGCCGTTCCTGGCGCTCACCCTCGTCTGGCTGCTCAACTCCGACCGTACGCCGCGCGAGTGGCGCAACGGCTGGCTGAGCAACGGCATGCTCGTCGCGGCGGGCCTGCTGTTCCTGGTGCTGTGCGTGCAGCAGGTGCGCGAGCTGCCCTGGTAGGGCCGCTGGGAACGCCCCTGGGAACGCCCCTGGTAGAACTGCGGCATGAGCATGCCGCCCCAGCCGCCCCCTCCGGGCTTCGGCCCCCCGATACCCGTACCACCGCTCCACCCCACCGGCGGCCCCGAGTTCGTCGCGCACGACAAGCACAACTCCGTCGTCGTCGACGCCTCCGGGGTCGGCCTGGAGGTCAACGGCTACCCCATGGACTTCCCGTGGGAGGCGGTCGCGACCGTGCACTTCGCGCCCGCCCCCCACGGCCACGTGCTGATGGTGGCCGTCCGCCACCCCGGCGGCATGCTCTACGAGTGCCGGATCGCCGCGCGCCGCAAGGCCCAGCTCCACCAGTGGCTGGCGGAGCTGGGCCCCGTACTGCACTACTACCTCGCCGGAAGGCGGTAGTTACGGCAGGTTGTGGACGTGCGGCCCCACCGCGTTGGACCACGCGTTGCCGGCCGTCGCGTCCCAGTTCGTGGACCAGGTCATCGCCCCGCGCAGCGCCGGGTACGTCTTCGACGGCTTGAAGGAGCCGCACCCGGTGCCGCGCGTCAGGCAGTCCAGCGCGTTCTTCACGACCGACGGGTCGACGTAACCGCTGCCCGCGCCGCGCGGCGAGGCCGGGACACCGAGGCCGACCTGGGACGGGTCGAGACCGCCCTCCAGCTGGATGCAGGCGAGGGCGGTGAGGAAGTCCACCGACCCCTGCGCGTACACCTTGCCGTCGCAGCCGAGCATCGAACCGCTGTTGTAGTACTGCATGTTGACCACCGTGAGGATGTCCTTCACGGCCAGGGCCGTCTTGAAGTACTCCGTCCCGGTGTTCTGCATGTCGATGGTCTGCGGCGCCATCGTGAGCACCATGCCGGGCCCGGCCTTGGCCGACAGCTGGCGCAGCGCCTTCGTCAGGTACGTGGAGTTGATGCCGTGCTCCAGATCGATGTCGACCCCGCTGAATCCGTACTCCTGCATCAGGGCGTACGCGCTGTTCGCGAAGGCGGTCGCGGAGGCGTCGCTGTTGATCGTGACGTTGCCCTTCTCGCCGCCCACCGAGATGATCACCGACTTGCCGGCGGCCTTCTTCGCGGCGATGTCGGCCTTGAAGTCGGCGACCGAGGCGTAGCCGACGGCCGGGTCGAGGTTGAAGACGATCTGGCCGGGCGTGGCGGTCGAGTCCGCGAACGAGACCGCGATGATGTCGTACTGCGCCTGCACGTCGCGCAGCTTCTGCACGGTCGCGCCGTTGTCGAAGTTCTGCCAGTAGCCGGTCACGGCGTGGCGCGGCACGGCCGGGTTCGGGTTGGTCCCGCCCGGGGCCGTCTTCCCGGTCACGGCCGCCGACTTCGCCGACTCACCGGCGGCGTTGACCGCGCTGACCTGGAAGCTGTACGAGGTGTTCGCCGCGAGCCCGGTCACCGTCGCCGACGTGCCGGTCACGGTCTGGGCCTTGGTGCCGTCGCGGTAGACGTGGTAGGAGGTGGCGCCCTGGACGGGGTTCCAGCCGAGGGCGACGGACGAGGAGGTCACCGCGCCGGTCGTGAGCCCGGCCGGGGTGGCGGGCACCACGGGGTCGGGGTCGCCGCCCCCGCCGCCGTCGGGGCCGAAGACGGAGACGTCGTCGGCGTGGTAGGCGGACTGCCCGTACCAGCCGTGCGTGTAGACCGTCACGGAGGTGGTGTTCGCGCCGGTGGTGAAGCGGGTGGTCAGCTGCTGCCAGCCGGTGGAACCGGGCGTCCACGTCGAGACGTCGGTGGTGCCGGTGCCGCTCGCGCCGAGGTACGCGTACCCGCCCTGCACCCAGGCGCTCAGCGTGTACGTGGAGTTCGGCCTGACCACCACGCTCTGGGCGCAGCGCGCGTTGTCCTGGCCGCCGGGCGTGGCCTTGAGGGCGGCGGTGCCGCCGTGCACGGGGCTGGAGACGGTGGTGCCGCTGCCCGCCGAGCAGCTCCAGTTGGCGAGACCGGACTCGAAGCCGGCGTTCTTGGCCACGTTGACGTCGGCGGCGGCACCGGCCGCCTGCGCGGTGCCCGCGCCGCCGGTGAGCGCCAGCCCGGGGGCGGCGGCGAGCGCGAGTGCGCCCCCGAGCCATCTGCGTGCGCGAATGCGGTCCACTTGCTGCCTCCGGTGGGGAGTGGGGGAGTGGGGGTACGGACGGAGAACGGTGGCCACCGCTGCCGCAAAGTTGGTCCAGACCAATCGCGTTGTCAAGACTTCCGGCACCGATCTCCGTCATATGACGGGCTGTCAGGCGGCGTTCTCCTGCAACCGGTCGGCCGCGTATCCGGCCACGCACCCCACCGCCAGCACGGCGTTCGACAGGAACAGCCCCTCCGCCGCCAGCTCCCGCCACTGCAACGCCATGTTCAGCGCCTGCGCCGCCACCGGCACCGCCAGCACGGCCGCCAGATGCCGGGCCGGCCGCTCCCGGTACGGCTCGCGGTGCGACCGCCCCGCCGCCCACGCCGCCAGCGCCACGCACAGGGCGTTCGGCAGGTGGATCAACAGCAGCCGGCCCCCGAAGGTCTCCAGCCGCGCCTCCGACGCGAGGTGCTCGTACACCAGCGTGGCCTGCGCGTACTCCGTCACGACCAGCACCACGATCCCCACCGCCCACGCCCACGTCAGCGCGAGGACACCCGCACCCCGGGTCATCGGCCCTCCCCCCACGTCAGCAGGAACACGACCGCGAAGCCCGCCGTCCCGAACCCGCACCCCGCGACCAGCACCCCGTACCGCACGAGCGTCGGCCACCGCCCGCGCCCCGTGATCGTCGCCGTCCCCTCCGGGTCGGCGGGGTCGTACGACACCGTCACCCGCGTCCCGGCCGTCACCGACCGGCCCGCCAGGTCCTCGAACTCGACCCGCCGCCCGTCCCGCGCCCGGAAGGCGAAGAAGTGCCGCTCCGCGTCCGAGCGGCCGTACGGCTCCGACTCCACGCGCACGCACTCGCCCGTGGCCCGCTCGCCGCCCCGCACCCCGCGCACCACCGCCGCGAGCCGTCTGGCGTACGTCACCGTCAGCCAGCCGAAGAGCGCGACCATGAAGCCGAAGAAGAGGTGGTCCCCGCCCGGCACCTCCATGCGCGCCGCCCCTACCCCACGACCGTGATCGAGCCGACGATCCGGTCCACGTCGGCGTCGCTCAGCGTGCCCTCGGCCGCGTCGATCCGCACCGCGTACGCCTTCTTCCCCGCGTCCAGCCCGGCCACGATCACGCCCGCGTACCGCGTCCCCTTCTCCGTGAAGGCGAACGCGATCCGCCGCGCCTCCCGCGCGCCCTCGGGCCCGGCGACCTCGATCTCCTCCTGTTCGCCGAGCGTCGAGCCGAGCGCGATCCCGGCCTCCGCGCCGATCGCCGCCTCCTCGACCGAGTCGGCGTTGGTGAAGTCCAGCTGCACCGAGAGCATCCCGGTCGCCTTGCCGCCCTCGGTGCGGACCGCGGCCGCGGCGTTGTGCCTGCTGCGCTCGGCGTCGCCCTGCGGCGTGAACGCGGGCGGGTGCGCGACCGT
Organism: Streptomyces sp. NPDC045431; assembly: GCF_040646655.1. Classification (NCBI taxonomy): domain Bacteria; kingdom Bacillati; phylum Actinomycetota; class Actinomycetes; order Kitasatosporales; family Streptomycetaceae; genus Streptomyces; species Streptomyces sp. NPDC045431. The sequence goes on along the minus strand of NZ_JBEZAQ010000018.1, from coordinate 70,198 downwards.
CACGGCCCGGGTCTTCAGGGTCCCCCAGCCCTCCGGCACCGGGCCGTCGCCGCCCGTGTCCCCGGTCCCGCACCCGACGACCAGGGCGGCGGCCAGCAGCGCGACGGCCGGCAGCCGGGTCTTCTCGCCTTGCACGAAACCTTGCACGAAACTCATGGCACTCATGGCACTCCCGTCCCAGGCAGGTCAGTTCGCACAGTAGCTGTACGGCACATAGCTGCGGGTGTCCCCGTTCGGCGCCCCCAGGAAGTGGGCCCGGTCGAGCGTCTCCTCCTTCTTCTCGGTCGACACCGAGAAACCGAGGCTCAGCCCCAGGTTCAGCTCGAAGCCGTACTCCGCCGCCTGGGTCCGCCCCGTGTACGTCATCCGGCTCGACAGGCCCTCGTCGAAGAGCAGCTGCCCGAACGGGTCTTCGTTCCCCGGTCGCGTCGTCGGAGCATGGTCGTCGAACATGTAGGCGAAGGGTGCTCCGTACTGCCCGTTGCCGTCCAGCCACGCCTGCGCCACCTTCCGGTGCGCGTCGCCCTGCGGGCCGGGCTTGAGCACGACGGAGTGAGTCACGACCTCGATGCCGACACCGTGGTCACCGCCCTTCACACCGCCGCTGCCGCCGCGCTTGCCGTCCCCGGTCCCGCCGTTGTCGCCGCCCACCTTGACGCCGTCCTTCACGGCACCCTTCTCCACGGTCCGCGTCATGTCGATGCGCAGCAGCTCGCCGGTCTTCTTGTCGTGCGTGACGGTGAGGGTGCCGGTCCGTGTCGTGGCCGCCGACGACTCGCCGGCGACCGGCCCGGCCTCGTACCCCACCTTCGAGCCGTACTCGATCGCCGCGCTGTACGTGTACGACTTGGTGCCCTTGAAGTCGTTGTCGGTCCAGGTCACCTCGGGGGAGAAGGTGAACTTCCCGCCGAGCGTGGCGCTCAGCTTCTTCTCGTCGCCGGGGCCGACCTTGAGGCCGCCGGCCGCGCTCGCCTCCAGCCCGACCTTGCCGTACCCGATGTGCCGGTTGCCGAGCTTCTCCTCGATGCGGTCGCGCAGCTTCTCCTCCTCCGCCATCGGCCCCTTGCCGAAGAGGTAGAGGATGCTGCTGCCCAGGCCGCCGCCGCGCGCGTTGGCGTGCCGGTTGGTGAGCTCGTACGCCTTCAGCTTCTCGATGTCGTCGCGGAACGCCCTGGCCTCCTCCTCGCTGCGGAAGACCCAGGTGTCGCCGTTGGTGACCTTGATGCCGGCGCCCAGCTCGACCTGGTCGGAGCCGAACCTGCCGATCTTCGCGCCGGGCTTGAAGTCCTTCTTCGCGGCGAGGGACGCGGCGTCGGTGAAGGTCATCATGACGAGCCGGTCGCCGTCGTCCACCGTGCCGTCGCCGTTCTGGTCGGTGCTGGAGCGGAACGTCTGCTGCTGGAAGCCGTACTCCTCGCCCCACTCGATGAACAGGACCTTCGCCTTGGCGCCGGCCTTGTCGGAGAGCGCCGAGATCTGGCAGAGCGGCGGCTCGTAGTCGGCGTCGGTCCTCGGCGTGCCCGCCTCGTCCCGTCCGCCGTCCCCGGTGGCCGCCGAGCAGCCGGTGGAGAAGCTCAGCAGGCAGCGGAACCTGGCGGCGATCGCCGCGTCGACGTCCGTCCCGACGAGCGCGCCGAGGATCGCCGCGGCCACCACGACCACCCCGACGTACTCGGACGCGGTCGCGCCGCGGTCGCGGCGCAGACGTCTCGGTCCCATGTCCCGTGCCCCCGTCGCCCGTTCGGATGATTCGGATGACCGGAAGCGGAGATTACGCAGCGACCCGGCGGGGGACGTGGGCCCTCGGGCCCCAATCCGGGCCCAGACGTACGGGCCCAGGCGCGCCACGGGCGGGCCCGCCTGCGCCCACCGCCGATTCCGGTTCCGCAAGGGTGCCGAAAGGTGTTCTCCGCCACGTAGGACGTGGATAAAGTGCTGCTGCAGGAGCAGCACGGAAGCACGACGTAGCAGTACGTAACTGCGGCCCGCCGGAACCCCGGTGGCCGGAGCCGAACGGGGAACCAGCGTGCCGACCGCAATAGCCGTGACCAGCGCCGATCTGGTGCTGCCGCCGACCGACCGCCAGACGCCCCCCGCGGCGGTGCTGCCGCCGCCCGAGGGCCAGCCGCTGGACGCCGCGCTCGCCGACATGCAGGTGCTGGTCGAACAGCACGGTTACGTCATCGCCCTGTACCCGGCGTCCATCCCGGTCGCGCACCAGCGGCGGCTGCACACCGTCCGCTCGGTCCTGGAGAGCGACCGCATCGCGCTGCTCAAGCTCGACCTGCCGCCGCTGGGCGTCGCCGTCCTCGTACGCCAACTGCGCCAGCTGTCGGTCCTCGACTTCAGCCCCGGGGTCGTCGCCTCCGCGGCGCGGCTGCTCGCGCACTACATCTACGCGGGGGCCCTGCTCAACTCGGTGACCAAGCTGGACCGGGTGCCGGTGAGTCTGAAGACGCACGCCAAGTCGTGGGTGCCCGGCTCGCAGTTCGGGGTGCTCGCCCATCCGGACCCCCAGCTGGTGAAGATCGGCGGCGGCGAGCTCGCCGGGCCCGAATTCGGCACCCAGCTCCTCGTCGCCAAAGGGCAGTTGCAATCGGACTGGGTCACCGCGGTCCTCGCACCCGCGTGGCGGGTCCAGGGAGTTCAGGAATCCCCGCTGCCGGCCGATTCGCCGAGATGGTGGGGCACGGCGAAGATGATCGAATTCGCGGCGTTCCTGCCGGACGTTTCCGTGCTCTACCAGCTGGTCTCCTCGGTACGCCGGGAAATGTGCACCTGGTGCGGGATCGAACTCATCGGTGACCGCTGCGGTTTCTGCTCCGCACCGCTCGCGCCGCCCGAGAACCGACAACAGCCCGACGGTGTCCTGAACCATGGAAGCCCGATGCGCCACGGGTCGTAAGCGCGCACCACCGGCTCGGCTCGTGCGCGTCGACCACTCGAATCGACCACTCGAATCGACCGCTCGAATCGACCGCTCGGACCGACCGCCCGAATCGCCCGCCCGAATCGCCCGCTCGTCAGTCCCCGTCTCCCACGAGGTCGTCCTGCCCATGAATTCACGGCAACGCCGCGGCGTCATTCTGCTCCTCCTCTCCGTGCTCTGCGCGTTCGGCGCGTTCGCCGGAGTTCTCTCGGTGATCAGCGATGTGAATTCCAAGGTGGGGCCGGAGGTGACCGCGTACCGCGTCAAATCGGATGTGGCCGCCTATACGGCCCTCGCACCGGGCCAGTTCGAAAAGATCAAAATGCCCAAGCGCTGGCTCTCCGACAACGCCGTGACCGACCTCGGCGTACTCGACGGGAAGATCGCCGTCACCCAGCTCCGCAAGGGCTCGCTGCTCCAGAGCGACATGATCGTCAAGCGCCCGGCGCTGGAGAACGGCCAGCAGGAGATCGCCATCATGATCGACGCCGCCACCGGCGTCGCCGGCAAGATCACCCCCGGCTCGCTCGTCAACATCTTCGCCACCTTCGACGACGAGGGGAAGGGCAAGGGCGCCCTCGCCGAGTCCCGCATCATCGTGACCAACGCCCGCGTCATCGACGTCGGCAGGCTCACCGCCCTGGAGCCGAGCCGCGACGACCGCGGCAGCCGCGCCACCGAGGCCGTGCCCATCACCTTCGCGCTCAACACCCTCGACGCCCAGCGCGTCGCCTTCGCCGAGTCGTTCGCCGTCCACGTACGCCTCGCCCTGGTCGCGGACGGCAGCCCGACCACCCTGCGCCCCGGCGACGGCACGTACACCCTCGACGAAGACAAGAACAAGTGAGGGCCGGATGACCACACGCATCCTCCCGGCCGTCGGTGACGCCGACGCCGCCCGATCCGTCACCACGCTGCTCAGCCAGCTCCCCGACGCGGAGCCGGCCGGGCCGGTGGGGGACTCGACCTCACTGCTCGACACCCTGGCCCGGCTCGCCGCCGAGTCGCTCGACGAGCTGCCCGAAGTCGTCCTGGTCCACGAACGGATCGGCCCGGTCCCAGCCCTGGAGCTGATCCGGGAGGTTGCCCTCCGCTTTCCCGCGGTCGGCGTCATCCTCGTCACCTCCGACGCCGGCACCGGCCTGTACTCGGCCGCCATGGACTCCGGCGCCCGCGGCCTGGTCGGGCTGCCGATGTCGTACGAGGAGCTCGCCCAGCGCGTCCAGGCGGCCGCCTCCTGGTCGACCGGCGTACGCCGCCACCTCGGCCACGGCGCCGCGGAGGCCCTCACCGGCCCCGGCGGCACCGTCGTCACCGTCAGCGGCGCCAAGGGCGGCGTCGGTACGACGGTGCTCGCGGTCCAGCTGGCGCTCGCCGCCCGCGCCTCCGGCAAGAACACCGCGCTCGCCGACCTCGACCTCCAGGCCGGCGACGTCGCCTCGTACCTCGACGTGCAGTTCCGGCGCTCCGTCGTCGACCTCGCCGGCATCCAGGACGTCGCGCCGCGGGTGCTCCAGGACGCGCTCTTCACCCACCCGACGGGCATCGGCCTGCTGCTCGCGCCCGGCGAGGGCGAGCGTGGCGAGGAGGTCGACGACCGCGCCGTACGCCAGATCGTCAGCGCCCTGCGCCACCGCTACGAGATCGTCGTCGTCGACTGCGGCACCCACATGACCGGCGCCAACGCCGCCGCCATCGAGATGGCCGACCTCACGCTGCTGGTCACCACCCCGGACGTGGTCACGGTCCGGGCGGCCAAGCGGATGGTGCGGCTCTGGGACCGGCTCCAGATCCGCAAGGCGGAGGAGACCGTCACCGTGGTCAACCGCCACACCCGCGCCACGGAGATCCAGCCGCCGCTCGTCGAGCGCATCACCGGCACCCGCGTCGCCCGGACCGCCGTGCCCTCCGGCTTCAAGGAGCTCCAGCCGGCGGTCGACGCGGGACGCATGCAGGACCTGGAGGCCAAGTCGGCGGTCAAGCAGGCGATGTGGGCGCTGGCCGGCGAGCTCGGCTTGGTCAAGGCACCCGAGGGCGTGGAGAAACAGGGAAAGTTCCGGGGCGACCGGGGTTCGATCGGCATGCTTCGTACCAGGAACAAGTGACGGGCGACGGCGACGCCGTCGGCGGACCGAGGGGGCACGTTGAGTCATGGCACTCCCACTTGCACGGACACGCCTCGATGACCGGGGACAGACGGTCGTCGAGTTCACCGGCACGCTGCCGCTGATCCTCATCACCCTGGCGCTGCTCTGGCAGGCGGCGCTCGTCGGCTACACCTTCTCGCTGGCCGGGAACGCCGCGGACAAGGGCGTGCGGGCGGGCACGGTCGGCGGGCAGGACGCCTGCCGGGCCGCGGCGGCCGAGGACATGCCGGGAGCGTGGGACGCGGACTACGCCTGCCGCGAGGAGGGCGACACCTACCGGGCGGAAGCCCGCGTCCAGGTCCCGCTCCTCTTCCCCGGCGGCTTCAACCTGCCGATCACCATCCCCGGCGAAGCCGCCGTACCGGTCGAGAGCAGGTGGTGACCGTGCGCGCGTCGCGTACCTCCGGCAGGGAGCGGGGCCAGGCCGCCATCGAGTACGTCGGCATGCTCGGGCTGCTGCTGTTCGTCGCCATGGCCGTCGTCCAGCTCGGCCTCGCGGTGTACGCGGCCCAGCAGGCGGGCACGGCGTCGCGGGCGGCGGCCCGGGCGGTCTCCCTCGACCAGGGCAGCGCCCAGCAGGCGGGCAGGGCGGCGATGAGCGACTGGCTGGAGGCGTCCTTCGAGGAGGCCAGGACGGGTGACGGAGTCCAGGTCACCGCCAGGGTCGAGGTCCCCTCCGTGGTGCCCGGACTCTCCTTCGGCCCCATTCGCAAGAGCACCACCATGCCCATGGACCGTTGAGAGAGCTCAGGGAGTTGAGGACCACATGAGCCTGCGGGCGCGCATCACCAGCCCGGAGCCGGCGAAGGGCCACACCGAGACCGACCACCTCGTCGGGGTCTACCGCGCCAAGCTGCTCGAGGAGATCGACCTCGCCGAGATGTCGGCCCTCGCGGCCGCCGAGCGCCGTGCCCGCCTCGAGCGGGTGCTCGGCCACATCATCAGCCGCGAGGGCCCGGTCCTCTCCACCGTCGAGCGCTCGCAGCTCATCCGGCGCGTCGTCGACGAGGCCCTCGGGCTCGGCATCCTCGAACCGCTCCTGGAGGACGCCTCCATCAGCGAGATCATGGTCAACGGCCCGGACCAGGTCTTCGTGGAGCGCGGCGGCCGGCTCGAACAGCTCCCACTCCGCTTCTCCTCCACCGAGCAGCTGATGCAGACCATCGAGCGCATCGTCTCCACCGTCAACCGCCGCGTGGACGAGGCGAACCCGATGGTCGACGCCCGCCTCCCCAGCGGCGAGCGCGTCAACGTCATCATCCCGCCGCTCTCGCTCAGCGGCCCCATCCTCACCATCCGGCGCTTCCCCCGGGCGTACACGCTCCAGGAGATGATCGCCCTCGGCTCGCTGGACGAGCACATGATGATGCTGCTGGCGGGGCTGGTCAGGGCCCGGTTCAACGTGATCGTCTCCGGCGCCACCGGCACCGGCAAGACCACCCTCCTCAACGCCCTCTCCGGCCTCATCCCCGAGGGCGAGCGCATCGTCACGATCGAGGACTCCGCCGAGCTCCAGCTCCAGCAGTCCCACGTCATCACCCTGGAGTCCCGCCCCGCGAACGTCGAGGGCAAGGGCCACGTCTCCATCCGCGACCTCGTGCGCAACTCCCTGCGCATGCGCCCCGACCGCATCATCGTCGGCGAGGTCCGCGGCGGTGAGACGCTCGACATGCTCCAGGCGATGTCGACCGGCCACGACGGGTCGCTCGCCACCGTCCACGCCAACAGCGCCGAGGACGCGCTGATGCGCCTCCAGACGCTCGGCTCGATGTCCGAGGTCGAGATCCCGTTCGTCGCGATCAAGGACCAGATCAACAGCGCCGTCGACGTCATCGTCCAGCTCACCCGCAACGCCGACGGCGCCCGCAAGATCACCGAGATCGCCGTCGTCGACTCGCACGGCCGCGAGGAGTACCGGATCGTGACCGTCTGCCGGTTCCACGCCCAGCCGATGACCGCCGACGGCCGGATCCACGGCCACTTCGCGTACTACCCGCTGCCGCGCGGCACCGCCGAGCGGCTGTACATGAAGGGCGAGGCGATCCCGGCGGCCTTCGGCGTCGCCGAGTCCGAGGAGCAGCTGGCCCTGCGCAGGGCGGCCGCCTGACCCGTACGCAGCCCTCACCCCTCTGAGCCCCGAAGGCACCGGACATGGACACGCGACATGACTGACCTCACCCTCCTGACGATCGGCGTCACCCTGCTGGCCTGCCTCACCGCCGTCATCGGCGTACACGTCTACACCTCGGGCAAGGCCCACGAGCAGGCCCTCCTGGAGCGCATGTCCCAGACCGGGCAGCTCGCGCTCCCGGGCCGCCGCCGTCGCTTCGCGGGCGTGGACCGCCGGCTGCGCCGCACCACCCTCGGCAAGCGCATCGAGCGCAAGATCACCACCACGGGCCTGGACCTGACCGTCGGCGAGTACGTCGTCTACGTCATCGCCGCGCTGCTCGCGCTGTACTTCATCGTCGGCTCGGTCTTCGCCCCGTTCTTCGGCCTCATCGCGGCCGTCATCGGCCTGTGGGGCGCCAACGCCTTCCTCAACTGGCAGGTGCTCAAGCGCACCGAGGGCTTCATCAACCAGCTCCCCGAGCTCACCCGCGTCCTCGCCAACGCCACCCAGGCCGGCCTGGCGCTCCGTACCGCCATCGCCATGGCCGCCGAGGAACTCGACGACCCGGCGGGCGAGGAGCTCAAGCGGGTCGCCGACCAGCTGGCGGTCGGCCGCTCCCTCGACGACGCGCTGGGCGACCTCGTCGAACGGCTCCCCTCCCGCGAGCTGACCGTCCTCGTCACCACCCTCATCCTCTCCAACCGCGCCGGCGGCACCATCGTCTCCTCGCTCCGCAACCTCACCGAGACCCTGGAGGAGCGCAAGGAGACCCGGCGCGAGGTCTCCACCCTGCTCTCCCAGGTCAAGGTCACCGCCGTGATGGTCCCGGTCCTCGGCCTCGGCTTCCTGATGCTCATCAACTCCATGCGGGCGGGCGCCCTGGACGACATGACCGGCGCCTTCGCGGGCAAGGTCGCCGTGATCATCTCCGCCGGCCTGTACGCGCTCGGCTTCTTCCTCATCAACCGCCTCACCCGCGTACGCATCTAGGGGGATGGGACATGGAACTGCTCCTCGCCGCCGTCGCGGGACTCGCCGTCTACGGCGCCTTCCACGGCGTCCGCATGTACCGCGCCGACGCCAAACTCCCCGGCGACCTCGCCATCGCCCTGGAGGTCGGCGCCACCCGCACCACCGCCGCGGGCTCCGCCATCGACCGCGTCGGCATGCGGTACGCCCCGCGCGTGCTGCGCATGATGGGCCCCAAGCGCGTCGACAAGGTGCGCCGCAAGCTCGACATGGCCGGCAACCCCAGCGGTATGACCGTCGACCGGTACGCCGCCCGCCGCGCCGTCTACACCGGCCTCGGCACCATCTCCGCGCTCGCCATGCTGATGAACGGCCAGCTCGTCCTCGCCGTCCTGCTCTTCGTCTACGGCTGGTTCTGGACCGACGTCGTCATCCGGTCCGCCATCGGCCGCCGCAAGGACGACATCGAACGCACCCTCCCCGACTTCCTCGACGTCCTCGCCGTCGTCGTCTCCGCCGGCCTCGGCTTCCGGCAAGCCCTGGAACGCGTCGCCGAGAAGTACGAAGGTCCCTGGGCCGACGAGCTGCGCATCACCCTGCGCCAGATGGACATGGGCGTCAGCCGCCGCGACGCCTTCGAACAGCTGCGGCGCCGCAACCAGTCCGAGCAGGTGTCCATGTTCGTCTCCGCCCTCCAGCAGGGCGAGGAGCTCGGCGCCCCCATCGTCGACACGCTCATCCAGATCGCCGACGACATGCGCCGTACGGACGCCCAGAACGCCCGCCGCAAGGCCGCCAAGGCCGTCCCCAAGGCGACGCTCATCGTCACCAGCTTCATGCTCCCCGGCACGATGATCCTCATCGCGGTCGGCTTCTACTACGCGTCCGGCGTCAACTTCGACGACATGTTCGGCGGCAGCTGATGGACGCCACCGCCACCGCCACCACCCCCGGCGGCCCCTCGGTCGCCCTCCAGGTCAACGCGCTACAGGCGATGTGCCGCCAGGTCTTCGGCTTCCGCATGGCGATGATCGCGCTCGCCGTCCCCTTCTCCCTGGGCGGCATCCGGGCGGGCGTGGGCATGTGGCTGGTCGTCGCCGCCGTCACCGCCACCTTCATGGCCTCGTACGCGCTGCTCCGCGACTGGGAGCGCTTCGGCCCCGTCCTGCTGCGCCACCCCTCGCTCCTCGCCGTCGACATGCTCTTCGGCGCGCTGCTGCTGGTGACGGCGTCGCCCGAGTCGACCCTCGCGTACGTCACGATCTGTACGCCGCTGCTGGCGGGCCTGGTCTACGGCTGGCGGGGCGCCGCCTTCTTCGCGGGGTGCCAGTCGCTCGTCCTGGCCGGCGCGTACGGCGTCAGCGACCGTGTCGCGCTCAGCGCGGGAGCCCTGCTGCTGCCCGGCCTGTGCCTCATCACCGGCGCGGTCGGCAGTACGCTGCGGGGCCTGGTCCTCGGCTTCGGGGCCGCCAGCCAGGCGCTGACCGAGGCGCGGGCGCGGCTCGCGGTCCACGAGGCCATCGAGCAGGAACGGGCCCGCCTCGCCCGCGAGATGCACGACTCCGTCGCCAAGACCCTGCACGGCATCGCCCTCCAGGCCGACGGGCTGGTCGCCTCCGCCGACCGGATGGACCCGCCCACCCTCAAGCGCCAGGCGGAGATGGTGGCCCGCTCGGCCCGCCGCGCCGCCGCCGAGTCCCGCGAACTCCTCTCGGACCTGCGCCGCGAGTCCGGCCTCGACGGCGGCGTCGACGTCCTCGCCGAACTCGCCGCCCGCACCGCCGACTTCGCCCGCCGCCACGCGGTACGCGCCGACTTCCGGCGCCTCGGCACCGCGACCCCGCCGCCGGTCCCGCAGATCGTCGCCCGGCAGCTGCTCACCATCGCCTCCGAGGCCATGGAGAACGCCCACCGCCACGCCCACCCCACGCACGTCGACGTCTCGGCGGGCGTGGTCGGCGAGGTCCTGCGCCTGAGCGTGTACGACGACGGCTGCGGCCTGCCGGCCGGCACGACCCTCGACGAACTCAAGCGGGCCGGTCACTTCGGCCTCGTCGGCATGGTCGAGCGCGCCGCGTCGATCGGCGCCCGCATCCGCATCGGCCGGGGCCGCGCGGCCCACGGCACCGAGGTGCGCCTCGACATCCCGGTGCGGGCCCTGACGCCGGGCCCGTCGCCGCTCCCGTACATCCCGAAACAGCCGATCACCACCTGAGAGAGGAGGCGCCGCCCCATGCCGACCGAAAGCACGGAGTTCCCGTCGCTCCCCGCCCCACCCTTACTGCGGGTGGTCGTGGCGGACGACAACCCGGTGGTCCGCGCGGGCCTGACGGTCCTGCTGTCCGGCCGCGACGACATCGAGGTCGTCGCGGAGGCGGGCGACGGCCGCGAGGCCTACGCCGCGGCGGTCGAGCACCGACCGGACGTCATCCTGCTGGACGTCCGCATGCCGGGCGTCGACGGCATCTCGGCACTGCCGCACCTGGTGCGGCTGGCACCGGTGCTGATGATGACCTACAGCCGCGAGAGCGCCATCGTCCACGAGGCGCTGCGCCTGGGTGCGGGCGGCTACCTGGTCCACGGCGAGTTCACGGCGGACCAACTGGTCGCGGCGGTCCGCGACGTCCGCCGGGGCCGCCCGCACTTCACCCCCACGGCCGCCGGCGCCCTCCTGGCCACGGTCCGCGACGGCACCCCCGCCGCCGCCCCGCCGGGCCCGCTGCCGGACGGCCTGGGTGCGGCGTTCACGTCGACGCCGTCGCGCCGTCAACCATCTGCAACCGCACATGCAATTTCGGCGCCAGACACCCAGGTGGGCGCTGTGCACCGGGACTTGCCCGCATCGGGATCTGCTCAAAACCCTTCGCTTCCGCAAGCGAATGTGGCACATTCGTCTCCGGGTGTCCTTACGGAGCTGAGCCAGAGGGAGGTGGAGGTGATGGACCTGATCGCTGCGGGCATGACGAACCAGCAGATCGCCGCCACGTGCTTCATCAGCCCGAAGACCGTCAAGAACCACATCAACCGCATCTTCGCCAAACTCAACGCCACGAGCCGCGGCGAGGCCATCGCCCTCTGGCACACCCTCCGCCGAGGAGGCCCGGCATGACCCCCCGGACCCAATCCCCGGAATGGGCCCGCGGTTGGGCCCGGAGGCCCATGCCCCCGGCCCCCGCCCGGCCGTACGTTCTCGGTGTCGCCAGCGAGACCGGCCAGGAGGAACCCGGTCCCGCACACGGCACCAGGACTCACGCCGGACCGGGAGGGGCACACCATGATGAAGGACGCCACGCTGAAGGCCGTCACCACGACGCAGGTCTACATCGGGCACTGGGCGAACACCCGCGTCGAGAAGATGAAGGCGCGCAGGGACCGGGGGCAGGGCGCGATCGAGTACGTGGGGATCACGATTCTGGTGGTGGCGATCGTGGTGGCGGTGATGAACACGAACATGGGCGAGCAGATCGCCAACACCTTCACGGAGAAGATCAACGAGGTGCTCGGCGGGTGACTTGGGTCTCCGCTCGTAGCGAGTCAGGGCAGGCCGCACCGCTGTACATCACAGCGGTTGCCGGCCTGCTCTTTCTTGCGTTGGTCTTCTTCGCGTTCGGTCAGGCGGATGTCACGCGCAACGGCACCCAGTCGGCAGCGGAAGCCGCCGCGTTGGCAGCGGCCAAGGAGTCTCGGGACCGGTTCGCGGACGACTTCCTCATGAGCATCCTGGACCCCGATTACCTTGAGGCCGTCTTCAATGGTGACGTGATCGGCACGGCGAACGGCTGTCAAGCCGCCGGCCGTTACGCGGTTCAGAACAAGGCCGAGATGCAGGAATGTCACTGGGTATCTGGGGGCCGGTGGGGCTTCACGGTGAAGGTCCAGTCGCAGGACTCCATGGGCACCAGCATCGTCGAGGGTACGGACAACAAGCACGCAGTCACCCAGGCGACCGCCCTGGTGGAACCGCGTTGTGCCTTCGAACGCAACGACCAGGGTGACAAACCGGATGATGGGGACGTCGGCGAAGGCGCGGCGCAGCCGGTATCCCCAGGCGAGCTCGTCTGTGACGGCGGGACGTGGGATATCGACCCGGAAAACCTCAAGCTGCTTCCCGATATTGCCGACCTCTTCACCGTCAGGCTGGCCAAGGACTGACCGCATATGACGAGCGCAAAGGAAAAGGGAGTATGAACGTTCGGTACGTGGGAGCGGTACGCCGGGTTGGGATTGCTGCCCTTCTGGCAACCTGCCTCGTCTTTTCCGTCACAGCCTGTGGTGATGGCGAGGGGGCCAAGGCCAAGGAAGACTCCAGCAAGGAGTCTTCCGCTCCAGCGGCGAGCACTGGCGCCCCAGCCAGCGATGGCAAGACGCTGCCCGATACGAGCAAGGTGCTAGCCACGCTCAAGGGTGAGCGGGACATCGAAATGATCATCCATGAAGCCAGGCGTGACGATGGTGGCTTCGTCACCGTGAGCGGCCAGCTGAAGAACACCGGCAGCTCCCTGTACACCACCCCGGTGCAGTGGAGCGGCCAGGAAACAGAGGTTGCGCGCACAGGTCGCTCGATGGCAGCAATGACGCTCGTGGACTCGAAGGAGAAGAAGCGCCACTACGTGCTACGGGACACCGACAACCGTCCGTTGACAACCAGCGGGTACAAGCCGAGCATCGCGGCGGGTGAAAGCCTGGCGTTCTTCGCCCAGTTCCCCGCACCCCCGCAGGCCACAACGTCCGTCGACCTCCAGTTCCCCGGCTTCCCCAACGCCCCGATCGAGATCTCCTGATGAGCGGCACCACCACCCACCAGAGAACGGCCGCCCGCCTCGCGGTGACCGCCCTCTCCGGGGCGCTCGCCTTCGGGGTGGGGCTCGCCCCCGAGGCGCTGGCCGAGGACAGCCCGTACCCGTCCGCGTCCGCCGCGCCGCCGGTGCAGGTGGACGCGAACGACGCCGACCTCAAGCTGCCCGACGGGGCGACCCTCGCGCCGCCCAAGGTGCTCGACATCAAGTCGGTCGTCGAGGACCTCGCGGGTGAGGAGCGCCGCGAGGACACGAACGCCGACATCAAGTTCGCGCTCCAGGCGGAGGTGCTGTTCGGCAAGGACAGCGCCGCCCTGTCCAGCAGCGCGAACGCCCGTATCTCCGCGATCGCCGCCGAGATCAAGAAGCAGGACGCCAAGCGGGTCCGCGTCTTCGGCTTCACCGACAACCTCGGCTCCTCCGCGCACGGCGACGTGCTGTCCAAGCAGCGCGCCGAGGCCGTGCACAACGTCCTGTCGAAGGAACTGGCCGCCGACGGCATCACCTTCGAGATCCGGGGCTACGGCGAGCAATACCCGATCGCCGACAACAGCACGGAAGAGGGCCGCAAGAAGAACCGCCGCGTGGAGGTCTCCTTCCAGCGCGGCGTGGGGGGCAGCTAGGCGCGGTGTCGGGCCGCGTCTACAGACGCGGCCCGGCCTCCTAGGTTCAGACACCCTCGACATGTGGACCCTGTTGCCACAGAGCTTCGTCGTGCCTCGATGTCCAGGTACGGCTCACGCGTGATCCCAGGCAAACTCAAAACCCTCGGCCAGCTGGCGCCTTGCCTGGCCGCCTTGATGAGGGGCCGGCGATTGCGAAGCGACCGCCGGCCCCTGGAGTGGTGATTGTGGTGATCAGCCGTTGTGGCGGTTGATGAAGTGGGTGCTCGGGTAGGACCAGGCGCCGGCGGCGGTGGTGGACCAGCTGGTCCTGACCGTGGCGAAGTTTACGTCGGCCTTGGTGAGCCAGGTGAACATCTTCACGGTGCTGTTGCTGTAGCCGTACATCGCGCCGAGGTCGTCGCGGCCGTCGCCGTTGTAGTCCCCGACGACCATCTTCATTGAGGTGTAGGTCAGGTCGCCGGCGGCGGCGGTGAGGGCTGCGCGCGGAGGGATGAAGGTGCCGTTGGCGTTGCTCTTGAGGATGTAGGCGATGTCGCGGCCGTCGGAGTAGTCGAACCAGAACAGCAGGTCGTCGCGGCCGTCGCCGTCGAAGTCGCCGGAGTGCAGGTTGGTCGCCGACCAGTCGCCCCAGGTGTCGTGGCGGAATCCCTGGAAGGGTGCGGCGTAGCCGCCGGTGGGCTGGGCGAGGAACGTCCACACCTTGATGGCGCCGCCGCTGTAGTCGTAGAGGACCGCGAGGTCGTCGCGGCCGTCTCCGTTGTAGTCGCCGGTTACGGTCCTGCCCATGGAGCGGGTCCACGTGGTGGAGGTCCAGCTCTTGACCGGGGTGGTGAATCCGCCTCGGGAGTTGGCGACGAAGGTGAACAGGCCGTCGCTGCTGTCCTCGAATTCGTACCAGGCGATCAGGTCGTCGCGACCGTCGCCGTTGGAGTCACCGGCGTGCAGTTGGACACGGTTCCAGTCCCAGGAGCTGGCGGGTGCGATCCAGGTGGCGAAGGGGGTCTCGAAGGCGCCGTTGGCCTTGCCGAGGAATGTCCAGATCTTCGTCTCGGCGGCGTACTTGTACATCACCGCCACGTCACTGCGGCCGTCACCGTTGAAGTCACCGGAGACCTTCTTCATGGAGTTCAGGTCCCAGTAGTCCTGCGGCGTCCGCGCGAATGAGGAGTGTGGCGCGGCGAAGGACCCGTCGGCGTTTCCATTGAAGATGTGCATGGCGTCGGTGCCGTCGGAGTAGGTGTACCAGTCGACCATGTCGGCGATGTTGTCGCCATCGAAGTCGTTGCGGACGACCGTGCCGCTCGACCAAACGGACTGGCCGGAGGCGTTGTAGATGACGAAGCTGCCGCGGTCCTGGAGAGCGGCGTAACCGCCTGCTGCCGTGGTCTTCGACTCCCAGAGCTTGGTGGTGCCGTCGGCCTTGTATACGGACAGGTTGCCGTTGGCGTCAAACAGCGCGGTGGCGCCCGGATTGGTGCCAGTGCCGGTCGCCCACAGAGCCTTGCCGTCGACGCCCGTGATGACGAGGTCGCCGTCCGCCGTCATCGCCATGCGCGTCTTCGCGGAGGCGAGATAGTCGCCCGGCCGCAGCCGCTGGCCCGCCTTCAGGCGTGAGCCGATGGTGATGTTGTCGATGCGGGCTCCGATGGCGCCGTTGCGGGTCTCGGTCTCACCGAGGCAGCCACCCTGCCAAGACCGGCTGCCGAGGCCGACGAGCTCCAATTTGCCGGCATTGTCACGCAGCAGCGGGGCGCCGGTGTCACCCTTGCAGATGGCGTCAGCGGCGGTTTTGCCGACGATGTCCAGGCCGGTCTCGGTGACCGCGTTGACGGTGAATGCGGACGTGTGGAGCTTGGTGGGTGCCCACTCCGTCTTCGTCCGGCCGTAACCGGCCACGGTGAGGGTGTCCCCGGCGGTGGTCGCGGTGGTCGCCATGGCGACCGGCGTGATGCCGGTGGCGGGCTGCGCGAGACGGGCCATGACCAAGTCACGTCCCTCGCGGGGCACGAGGTCGACGATCTCGCTGACATGACCGCCGGTGGTGGCGGACAGATCAGACCGGCCGATGGTGGCGATGGTCTTCTGGGCCGGCTTACCGGGGGCGAGCCCGGCACCACCAGTGGTGAAACACGAGGCGGCGGTAAGCACCCACTGGGGCTCGACCAGAGCACCAGTGCAGGCGCGATTGGTCGCTTCGTCGCTGCCTATCTCGATCTTTGCGGTGAACGCGTAGGCGTTGTCGGTAACGGGCGTGCCGGTGAGGGCCTGCGCGCTGGTGCCGGCGAGCGCGCTGGACACGACGGCTCCGGCAAGCAAGCTGCTCGTCAGCGCCGCGAGACGGCGAATGTTGGACACGTGGGATTTCCCTTGGCTGTTCAGTGGTGCGCGAGGCCGGTGAGATGGACGACCGAACGCACAGGGCATCGGACGATCGGCGCCGAGGTCAACTGCTGACACGGAGTTCGACCAGGACGGACGGCTTGGCCCCCGAGGGGAGGTCCCCCTCGCCTACGGGCTTGTAGTCGTTCGCCGGCACGTCGACGACCGTCTCCGCTCCCTCGGCCGTGAGCGTGGCCTCGACGGAGTGCGCTCCGGTCCAGATGCCGTATGCGTCTGGGAGCTCCAGTGTCAGGTAGCCCTGCTTGGCGTTCACGTCGAAGCAGAAGTGCTCCTTGTCCAGCCGGGACTCAACCTTGATATCCCACGGCTGGGAGCACGGAACCAATGTGATGTGACCATCACCGCGCTTCAGGGTGATGCCTCGCTCCTGGAGGAGCCTTTCGGCACCGGGGTAGTTGAAGTCCTCTACCGCTACCGGCATGTCGGTCGCGGCCTCTGTAGTGGCTGTGGGCAGCGGGGCTGCCTGGGCCGTGCTGAGGGCTGTTGCTCCGAAGCCCGCGGCTACGGCACCGAAGAGCCCGAGCAGGAGTGCCTTGCGGGCACGCGATATGGCCATGGTTCCTTCCCGATGAAGATCAAAGCGGGCTCCCCCGTCCGCCTGGCGGGAAGTAAAGCACATGTAATGTTTCTGTGAACGTCCCCAACTGTGTCCCGCCGCACGGCAGGTGGCGGGACAGGTGCTGATCGGACATCCCGCAGCTCAGCCTTGCAGTCGCAGGGAACCTCACCACGCTCCTACGCGAAGGGGTTCGTCCAACTTGCATGGACGTTGGATGCGATATGCCGGGCTTTTTCGACATGGAGGTATGGCCAGGTGAGACAACTGTCGAGCGCCGGTTGGGTGAGGCGTAAGCGAAGAGGCCGACTCCGGGCGTCGGCGCGTGTCTTGACAGTGCGTCGTGCGTGCGGCGCCCTGCTGTCTGCGGTGCTGCTCACGGGGTTGCTCGGCTCGGCTCCCGTCCAGGCGTCCGATTCCGGCACGGACCTGCCGACCGTTACACGGCGTGGCCTGGTGGTCCAGGCCTGGATAGCGGGCGGCCCCGGTGTCAAGGCCGCGGCTGAGGCGGCGCTGACAGGGTCTGACGCGGATGTGGAGAAGTTCCTCACCGTCGAGAAGGCACTGGCCCAGCACCACGACGACCGCATCGAAGTGGTGAACGTTCTCAGCGTTGGCGGCCCCTCGGTCCGCGCGGCCGCGAAGACGGCCTTGGCGGGAACCGACACAGACCTGCGCGCATTCCTGCGCATCGGCTGGCAAGCGCCGTTGGAGCAGGACCAGCGCGTGCAGGTCACTCAGATCGTCAGCTACGGCGATGTCGGGGTGAAGCGGAAGGGAACGGCCGCACTCGCCGGCACTGCCGAGGACGTCCGCACGTTTCTGCAAGAGGGCCAGTACGAGGCCCGTGAGGCAGATAACCGGGTCAAGGTCACCCAGATTCTCAGCATGGGCGGCCCGGCATCCAAGGAAGCCGCCAAGCTGGCGCTGCAGGGTACGCCGGCCGACATCGTCGAGTTTCTGGAAGTGGGCCAGTACGTGGCCCGCAACCGCGACCAGGAACGCGCCACCATCGCTCAGCTCGCAGAGCAGGCCCTCCAGGCCGGCGCACAGGCCGAGCAGTCGACCAAGGCCGCCGAGGAGGCTTCGGCCAGTGCGGTCGAGGCATCCAAGTTGGCCATGGAGGCCGCGAAGAAGGCAGCCGACGAGGCAGAGGCGGCTCGTAACGACGCCAGGGGCGCCTCAGCAGCAGCCGGCCGAGCTGCCGATGCCGCCAAGGGCGCCGCTCGGGCGGCCCAGACCGCGATCGCCGCCGCCAACGCGGCGAACTCGGCGGCCCGGCTGGCGGCGAGCGCCGCAGCCCAGGCCGCCAGTGCCGCTGCCGGAGCGGCCGACGCAGCCACTCGCGCGCGCGATGCGGCCGCAGCGGCCTCTGCGGACGCTGGCAAGGCGGAGGGCGCCAAGAAGGCGGCCCAGGATGCCCGTAATGCGGCGGCTGGGGCGAAGAAGGCCGCTGATGCCGCACTGAAGGCGGGCAATGCTTCGTTGAAGGCGGCCGAGGCCGCCCTCGCCGCCCGCAGCGCGGTCGGCCACGCCGATGACGCTGCCACAGCAGCCGAAGAGGCGGCAGGCTACGCGGATGCGGCCGGTGCTCAATCGGGCACTGCACGAGAGGCAGCGGCGCAGGCACGCCGCCATGCCGACGAGGCCGATCGGGCTGCTACGGCCGCGGAATCCCTCGCGCGCCAGTCCGCCGCAGCCGCGTACGAGGCGCGTACGAGGGCCAACTCCGCCGCAGTTCACGCCGAGAACGCGGCCGTCGCGGCCGATGCAGCCGCCGCACACGCGGGCCAGGCACAGGACTCCGCAGCCGAAGCAACCAAGCATGCCGCAGAGGCGCGGAAGGCAGCCGATACCGCGACCGCTGCCGTCACCACGGCGCAGTCCGTTTACGAACTGGCCCGGCAGACGGAGAAGCAGGACCTCGCCAGCCGTACCGCGGCAGCGATTGAACGCGCCAACGACAAGAAGAAGGCAGACGACCAGTTCGCCGCTGGCCTGGGACGGATCCTCAAAGAGCTCCAGGAACTCGACGCGGAGGGCGGTCGGCTGACAGCCGAGGCGGCCAAGCCGGACGTCGATGTGGCGGCCACGGCCGCGGCGGGGCGGAAGTACGCCCTCCAAGTGTTGAAGAAGCACGGATCTTGGAGCCAGGAGGCCGCCGAGCTCGCGCTCTCCGGCGACGACTCCGCCGTGCTCGAGTACTTGCGTACCGGCCGGGAGCAGGCCGAACGGGAGGACGCCCGCGAACGCGTCTCCAATATGTCCTTCGAATCCCCCCACGAGGCGGTCCGCACCGCAGCGACCGAGGCTGTGAAGGGTGACGACCAGGCGATCAGCCACTTCCTCGAAACAGGACAGTACGAAGCAGCCAGGACCGAGAACCGGGTGGCCGTCAGCCAGATTCACAGCGCCGGCGGGCGGGGCGTCAAGGAGGCAGCCGAGGCTGCCCTGAACGACGACTCGGCCAAGGCGCTTGCCCGCTTCCTGTACAGCGGTCAGTACGTCGCCCGCAACCAGGACGACTCGGTCCTGGCCACCCAGTTGTTCAGTGCTGGTTCGGGTGAGGTGAAGGCGGCGGCGGAGATCGCGAAGGCCGGCACACCCGAGCAGCTGCGGTACTTTGCGCAGGCGGGCCAGTACATGGCCAAGCGCAAGGACCAGCTCACCGCCACCCACCTCGCACAGGTCCAGCGTCTGATCGCGGAGGCCGGCCTGGTCGCCGCCAAGGCGCGGGAACGGGCCTGGGTCGCCACGAAGGCGGCGGCCGTCGCCAGCAACGCGTCTGCGGAGGCCGAAAAGGCGGCCGCTGAAGCCGCGAAGTCCGCCGAGCTGGCGGGTACGTACGCCGAGCAAGCCGATACCTCCGCCGACGCGGCAGCGGCATCCGCGGCCGAGGCGGCCAAGTCTGCGGCCACGGCCCGCAGCGCGGCGGAGGCGGCGGACCGTGACGCGGACGCCGCGGAGGCGTCTGCGGCCCGCGCCCAGTTCTCGGCCGACTACGCGCGCCAGTCGGCTGCCGAAGCGCAGGAAGCCTCGGAGGATGCCTTCAAGGCCGCACTCGACGCGGGGAAGAGTGCCGATGAGGCCAAGCAGGCGGCGTCTGACGCCTGGAAGACCACGGCGGAACTGCTGCGGGCCGAGATCGCGGCAGCCGCAAAGCAAGCAGAGGAAGAACGCAAGGCCCAGCAGGAGAAGGAAGACAAGCCGGATTGTGTCATCGCACCTAAGGCGCCGCCCGGCGCGCTCGCCGGGTGCCTGATAGCCGGTGGCGAATTCGATCCCGAATCTCAAAAAGAGATGCTCACCGGTCTCAACGAGACCTACACGGCAGCCTTGGGTCTCGAAGATATCCAGAAATGCATCGACGAGCCAACGGCCGAATCCTGCGCCATGCTTGCCCTTGCCGCCACGCCTGCCGGAAGGCTCAAGGTCGTCCAGAAGGCTATTGATGGGGTCGAGGGCGCCGCTAAGGGCTCAAAGGTCTTCCGGCCGATCGTCACCTGGGGGGGTGACTATGTAGAGATGCTCAAGAAGCATCGCAATGGAGGTGAGCGCGTTGACGACACCAAGGGAATTTTCGAAGGTAAATACGTCAAGGGTGAGAACAGGCTGAAGCTGCGGCTCCAGCAAGCTGTGGACAGGGCCACGCCGCAGCGCAACTGGGGGACAAACCCCGATGGGTCCAAGCGTGATGGTTGGGTCTACGACTGGGACTTCGGGGAGCCGAACAGGGTCGGAAGGCTCTCCCCGGATGAGATCAAAAAATACGGCCTGACCGGTGACCAGGTCTACACGACAAAGATGCGCGTAATTCTAAACGAGGACGGAAGTTTGCGGACCGCGCATCCGCTGCGTAAGATCGGTAGTGAAATTATCGACTAGGGAATTTCTCGGTCTCGAGGTGTGTGTTACGGGGTGATGGCGTCGCCTCGTAACATCTTTTCCGTGAGTATTAGGAAAAATGGAATTTAACAGTACTGGGTGGATCGCCCTGTTTGCGCATCGTCAAGCAAATGTCGAGGCGTGGGATCTGGTGACGCGCACGGCTCTCATCGTCGACCCCGAGCAAGGTGTCATGAGGCCCGTGACCGATTATCCGGACTTCAAGCGTCTGATCCTGGCTCACAAGGTGGTGGGTGTGGTGCCCGGCCGGGGCTACCGTGCGCATTGGCGAAACGAGCATGAAGTTCCGGAAACAGAAGAGATCCTCGGCTGGCTCGTGACTGAGCGCGGCGTGGTTGTTCCGTTCACCTCAGACGGGGCGGCAGACGACGCCGATGTGATTCTCGCGCCTGGTGAGCAGCTTCCGGAAGAGTGACGTGTTTGTCCGTGGACGGAACTCGTCGATGGTCATGGGTGGGCCGGGCCGCATCGCTGAATGCGGCCTGGTCCGTCGCCTTGGGCGGCTACGGTGAACGGGTGACCGAGACCTGGAACGCTAACGACCCCGGCGTCCTGCGGCTGCCCTCCGGGCGCCTGGTCCGAGGCCGCGGACTGCGTAAGCCGCTGCCCGCAGGGCCCACGCCGACGTACGCCGTGTACCTGCTGGGCAAGCAGCCCCCGGAGGTGCCGTGGGAAACCCGATGGCTGCGCTGGCCCGACTTCCGGCTGCCCGGCGACCGCCCCCAGGCAGCGGCCGTCCTCCGCGAGGCGTGGAAGCGCGCCGCCGACGAGCGCGTCGAGATCGCCTGCGGCGGCGGTCGCGGCCGCACCGGTACCGCGCTGGCCTGCCTCGCGGTACTCGACGGGGTCCCGGCCGACGAGGCCGTGGAGTACGTACGCCGGCACTACGACCGTCACGCCGTCGAGACGCCCTGGCAGAAGCGTTACGTCCGTCGCTTCGCCGACTGAGCGCGGCGCAGGAGGACGAGTACGAGACCGAACGCCGACCAGCGCGGTCCTCGCTGCCGACGGCCGAGCTGTAGAGGGCCGCACGGCTACGAAACCGCCTGGCCGGACGGTCCAGGCGCCGGTATCGTCCAGGTTTCCGATCCCCACGCCAGAGAGCGAAGCTCATGTCCCTCCAGCCTGCGACGACGACCCTCTGGCGCCCCACCGGCCCGAAGGAGCTCGCGCTCGTCGAGGAGCTGGAGTGGCGCGCCTGGCCGCCCCGGCTTCCGGAGCAGCCGATCTTCTATCCGGTCCTCAACGAGGACTACGCGATCCGCATCGCACGGGACTGGAACGTCAAGCACGACGGGGCCGGCTTCGTGACGCGCTTCGAGGTCGAGTCGGACTTCCTGAGCCGCTACCCGGTCCAGCAGGCCGGCGGTCGCACCATCCTGGAGCTCTGGGTTCCGGCGGAGGAGCTCGACGACTTCAACGCGCACATCGTCGGCACGATCGAGGTCGTCCACGAGTTCTACTGAGGTGTCGCACGGCGTGATGGGGAGCGCCGGTTACGCGTCAGGTCGACCCGACGGTCCGTTCGGCTTTGCGCAGCCAGTCGGTGTACCAGCGAGCGAAGGTCACCGGAGTCCCGTCGTCGTTGAGACGCGGAGCCAGGTCGACGTCGTCCGCACGACCGTCGGTCCACATGGTGCCTCGATGAGCGCCGCTGATCACCAGCCAATCGCGGCGGGCACAGCCACGGTGGCAGATGACGATGGCGCCGACGGTACGGTCGGGGTTGTACATGAGGGCGTCCCAGCGTTCGTCCCACGCCTCGATGGCGTCGTCGAACTCCTCGACTTCGTCGAAGTCGTCCTCCTCAGGGTGTTGGCCCGCCAGTTCCTCCAGCAGCTGCGGGTCGGGGCCCTGTGCGGGAAACGGCTCGGCTAGCCGGGACAGGTCTGCCAGCTCGGCGCCGTCGCCCTCCCACCGCCAGCGGCCTTGTATGCGCCGTACCGGGAACAGGCCATAGGCGGGACCAGCGCCACCCGCGCCGACACTGAGCAGGAACGTGCGGAATTCCTCCGGCAGCCGCACCTTCAGCTGCGCCTCGAGCTCTGCGAGCTCGGCGTGGCTGAGCGGCTGCTCCAGCACCCATTTGTGGCCCAAGGCCCCGAACACCTCGGTGCCTTCAGGGGAGGTCGCCAGAGCCTCGACCCGTTGACGGATGCCCGCCCACTGCTGATCAGTCATACGTAAAAGGTAGGCGCAGCCACTGACATCACGCGGACGGTGCTCTCGGAAGCCAGGCTCCCCAGTCCCGGCCGCCCCATTCCACCCGGTCCCCCTCACGTGGCGGTGCCGGAGAGCGCCGCCGCCAAGGCCTCGCGGATTTCCGCGACCATGCGGTCCGGCGTGCGGAACACCACCGAGGCCGGGTAGCGCAGGATCGTGCCCACCTCGGGGCAGGACGCCAGGTCGTTGGAGCGTTCCAGGTCGTTGCGGTGCGCCCCGGGGCTGCTGTGGAAGGCGTATCCCTCGATCTCGACCACCAGCCGCTCCCTCCGGAACAGGAAGTCCACGCGTCGCACCCGCCCCCGAGGCGTACGCAGCCACGCCTGCGGCTCCGGGCGCAGCCCCGCCTCGTGCATCCGCAGGCGCGCGAGGGTCTCGGCGGGGGAGCCGCACCGCGGTTCGGCGAGGCGCAGCAGGCGTCGTCCCGTCGCCGAGCCGCGCCGCGGCCCGGGCCCGTCGGCCGCGACTTCGGTCTCCAGCGCGGCGATCGTGGTCAGCGGCGGGCGGCTCACCCCGCCGACGGTCCGGTGGCTGAGCGCGGAGTCCGCGGCGACCACCGCCTCGTCCGGGGGCGCCGTGCGGAGCAGGTCGCCCACCGTGCGCACCGCCGCCGTCGCCCGCAGGCCGCGCCGCACCACCACCTCCGCCTCCCGCAGTGGCACCCGGTGGACGCGTACCCCGCGCCGTCTGCCCCCGGTGCCCGCACGCGGGTTCGTGAACTCGGTCTCGTAACGGAGGAGCTCGACGAGATGCAGGGCCGCGGCCGAACGGTGGCTCACCACCAGGCGCGGCTGGAGCATCTGCAGGGCCCGCAGCACCGGGCGTGCGGTCACCTCTGTGCCCGGGCGCGCCCATGCGCCGCGCACCACCGGCTGCCAGCCCTCCCCGCGCAGGACCCGGGACAGGGCGCCGCCGTGCCGGCCCGCCGCCACCGCGTGGCGGGTGAGCAGCACATCCTGTGTGGCAAGGCCGGCCAAGTCCCCCCGCATGGACGCCATCGTCCCGGGGCCGCCCCGCACGCGTCATCCCCTGTGGACAACCACGTGCCAGGGTAGAAGCGGCTGACAGACGCGACGGACGGACGAAGGGTGGACCTGCAGGCATGAGCTATCTGGTGGCGTTCGACAGCGACGAGTGGCGCGTCGGGCAGGACCTGCTCGTGGCCTCCTTGGCGGCGGAGTGGCCCGACGCCGCGGTACGCCGCAGGGAGCTGTCCGACGGGGACAAGTACGGCGACGTCGAGTGGGAGCTGCGGCGCGGCGACGCCGACCTGGAGGGCCGCTCCCACGTCGACGGGCGGTGCCTCTACCTGGACGGGGACATCGGCCTGGTCGCCGACTTCGCCCTCTGGTACCGCAAATTCGTCCCGGCCGGCATCGACCTCGTCTTCTGCGACGAGGGCTACCACTTCGACGTCACGATCGACGCCACCACGACGAGGGACGATCTGGTGGACGCCGCCGGCGAGTAGAACCGCAGGCCCCGCGCCGCGAATGAGACCGTCCCTGGGCCCCTGGGCCCAAGACTTCTGCGAGGCGCGCTCCTACCGTCGGCGGTATGTCGTGTCGTCGGGTACGGGCATGGAAGGCGTGGAGGCTGCCACGCACCGAGGCTCGGCTGCTGGGGCTGCGCCGGCGGAAAGCGGCGCAGTCCGGTCAGTCGACGTTGGAGTACGTCGGGCTGGTCGCGGTCGTCGTGGCGATCGTCGGCGCGCTGCTGGCCACCGGGCTCGGTCCGACCATCGCCGCCGAGCTGCGCACGCAGGTGTGCCGCGTCACCGGCGGCGACAACTGCGGGGGGAACACGCAGCAGCCGCAGGCGCAGGACCAGCCCGGCGACGACGGTCCCGGCGACGACGGTTCCGGGGACGACAACCCCGGCGGCCGGAAACCCGCCGCCGACGACACCGGCAAGTCGCCCGAGCAGCTCGCTTACGAGCAGGCGCTGAAGGAGCTCCAGGACGCCCAGGCCGCCGAGAAGGCGGACCGCGACAAGGCCGTCGCGGCGGCGAAGGAGCTCGCGAAGATCCTCGCCGAGGAGCTCGGCATCACCGACGCCCTGGACTGCATCACCAAGGGCGACATGGGCGCCTGCACCGACACGCTCATCAACGTCCTGACGAGCCTGATCGGCGGCGCGGTCGGCAAGCTGGCCGCGAAGTACGGGGCTCCGTGGAAGTGGAAGCAGGCCGTCGAGCTCGTCCGCAGGCTCAAGAAGCACGGCGGCGACCTCTACGACGGCCTCACCGGCCTCATCAAGAACCGCAAGAAGGTCGCCGAGGCGCAGGACAAGCTCGACGACGCCAAGAAGAAGTGGGACCCCGAGAAGCAGAAAGAGCCGAAGAAGCCCGTCACCTGTCCCGTCGGGCACAGCTTCCCGCCCGGCACCAGGGTGCTCGTCGCGGGCGGGCTCAGCGTCCCGATCGAGTCGGTACGCATCGGGGACCAGGTCCTCGCCACCGACCCGGCCACCGGCCTGACGGCCCCGCGCACCGTCACGCGCACCTTCACGACGCACGACGACAAGGAGTTCACGCGGCTGACCACGGCCGCCGGGACGGTCACCGCCACCGACACGCACCCCTTCTGGCTCAGCGACGAGGGCGGTTGGTTCGACGCGGGTGACATCCGGCCCGGTGCGGCGCTGCGCACGCCGGCCGGTGGGGTCCTGCGGGTCACGGCGGTCGAGCGCTACACGCAGCGGCAGACCACGCACGACCTGAGCGTCGCGGGCCTCCACACGTACTACGTCGCGGTCGGCGCGCGGAGCGCGTCCCTCGTCCACAACAACGACTGTGTGGACCAGGCGCTGCTCGACGAAATGAAGGAGCAGGGCGTCAAGTTCGACCCGGAGAAGGTGCTCCGGGCCGAGCGGAACGCGGACGGGAAGATCGTCTTCCTGGAGGAGGGAAACTCCCGCGCCGGCCTGAAGCACATCCTGGAGGAGCACGCGGACGACTTCGAGCGCGCCGGTGTCGCCAAGGAGGACATCCCCGACCTGGTGATGGCGGCGGCGACCAAGGGCAAGAAGGTCGGATACCAGGGCAAGGGTGAGGGCCGGCCGGTTTACGAGGTCGAGTTCAAGGGGCAGAAGCGGCGCGTGGCCGT
Source organism: Streptomyces sp. NPDC045431 (assembly GCF_040646655.1). NCBI lineage: Bacteria > Bacillati > Actinomycetota > Actinomycetes > Kitasatosporales > Streptomycetaceae > Streptomyces > Streptomyces sp. NPDC045431. Next base: position 44,426 of record NZ_JBEZAQ010000018.1, on the reverse strand, counting down.
GACCGTCGGGAACAATGGGTTTGTCGTCGGGGCGAACCCCAAGAGCGTCGGATGATGGGTGGCACGATGGTCAGCGGCAGGACGGTACGGGTGGCGGCGGACTACGACTGCCATCCGGTGTGGATCCGGTCCGACGAGGGGCTCGACAACGTCGCCCCGGCCGACCTCCCGGTGAGCCGGGAGCTGCGGGAGGACCTGGAGCGCTGGGGCGACGCCTTCGACGCCACGCTGGACCGCGACGACCCGATGGCGTCGGGCTTCCGGACGCCGCAGGACGAGGAGGCCTTCGCCGCCCGCGGCGCGGAGCTCGCCGGCCGGCTGCGGCGGGAGCTCGGCGCGGGCTGGCGGGTCACGTACTTCGACCTGCGCGACGGGCGCGACACCGACGTCGGGCCGTGAGTGGTGCGGTGCTCTACAACCTCCTGACCGTGCACCGGCCGTCCGCCGCCGGCATGGCGGCGGCGCTGGCCGGTGCGGTGGGCGTGCCCGTGACGGACGTGGACGTCGCCGACGAGGAGGCCGACCCCGAGGGCCGGAACTGGGACGCCCCCGTCCTGTGCGGCTACCAAGCGGTCCACGGAGACCTCGCGCTGTCGTGGGACGTGTACGTCTCCGACGGCGCCGTCCCCACGGCGCCCGACGAGCCGACGGCGGCCCGTCGCGTCGCGGCCGCGACCGGGACGACCGTGCTGTATCCGGCGACGGACCTGGCGAACCCCTCGGCGTGCGGCCGTCCTCGACCGCGGCTGGTGGTGGCATCGGCGGCCCCCGCACCTGCCCTGGACATAAGCGGCACATAATCGGCTGCATGCCCGAAGACAGACAGACCAGCGGGGCCGCGCCCGCCTTGTGGGGGTACGCGGCCGTACGGCTGATCGGCATGGCGGTCCTCGCCGTCGCCGCCGCCGTCACCGGCGAGGACGCCCTCCACCGGCTCAAGGGCCGCTGGGACTCCGTCTGGTACGTACGGATCGCCGAGCACGGATACGGGCACGAGGTCCGCCTCCCCGACGGAAGCCTCCACTCGGACCTGGCCTTCTTCCCGCTGCTGCCCGCCCTGGAGCGGGGTCTCGCGGCCGTGCTGCCCCTCGGGGCCGACGACGCCGGGCTCCTGGTGGCGTGGGTGGCCTCGCTCGCCGCCGCGTGGGGCGTCTACGCCGTCGGCGCCCACATCGCCGGGCGGCGCGCCGGGGTGGTGCTCGCGGTGCTGTGGGGGGTGTACCCGACGGCGTTCGTGCAGTCGATGGCGTACACCGAGTCCCTGTTCACCGCGCTCGCCGCCTGGTCGCTCCACGCCGTGCTGCGCGGCCACTGGATCCGGGCGGGCGCCCTCTGCCTCCTGGCCGGGCTCACCCGCCCCTCGGCCGCCGCGCTGATCGCCGCGCTCGGCATCACGGCGCTGGTGACGGTCGTACGCGAGCGGCGGCTCACGCTCCGGATGGCCGCCGGCGTGCTGCTCGCACCGCTGGGCTGGCTCGGGTACGTCGTCTTCGTCGCCGTACGGAAGTCCAGCCCGACCGCGTACTTCGACGTCCAGGCCGCCTGGGGCAACAGCATCGACGGCGGCGTGGCCCTCGGCCGCTTCGTCTGGCGCAACCTCACCGGGCCGCAGCCGCTCACCGGGGTCGGGCTGTGCGCGGCGCTCGCGCTGCTCGGCTGGGTGGTGTGGCTGTGCGTCCGGCAGCGCCAGCCGCTGCCCGTGCTCGTGTACGGGCTCGCGATCGTCGTCATCTCGCTCGTCGGCGCCGCGTACTTCGGCTCCCGCCCGCGCCTGATCATGCCCGCCTTCCCGCTGCTGCTCCCGGCGGCCGTCGCCCTCGCCCGGTTGCGCGACCGGAACCTGGTCCTTGTGGTGGCGGGGCTGGCGCTCGCGTCGGGGGCGTACGGGGCGTTCACGCTGCTGGGGGCCGGGCCGCCGTAGGCGCTTTGGGCCCGTGGACCCATGCGCCCGGCCGAACGGCGTTGCTAGCGTCCGCCCATGACCAGGCGTACGGAACGTACGGCACGAGCGGTGGCCGTCGCCGCCCTCGCGTCGGTGGTGCTGGCGGCGTGCGGGCCCGACGACCCGGAGAAGCCCACGGGCACGGGCAAGAACGCGAGCCCGCGTGCGAGCGCGGCCCCAGGCGCCGGAAGCTCCGGCACCCCGGAAGCCACGGCACCCGCCGACCCCGCCCCCGGCGACACCGCGAACCCCGGCGTCCCCGGCGCGTCGAAGCCCCTCACCCGGGCCGAGCTCGACCGGGCGATCCTCGCGACCGCCGACGTACCGGGCTACACCGTCGGCCCCATGGACCCGCCGCCCCCGCAGGGCGAGACGCCCGCCGAGGAGGCGTGCGCGCCGCTCACCGCCCTGCTCAACGGCAAGCCCGAGCCGGCCGCGCAGGCGTCCGCGTACCGCCAGATCACCGGCGCGAACGCCGAGAGCCGCCCGGCCGTCTCCGTGTTCCTCACCACCCACGGGAACCAGGGCGCGGCCACCGTCCTCAACCGGCTGCGCACCGCCGTGACGGCGTGCCGCGACGGCTTCACCACCACCGGACCGACCGGCCCCTCCACGTACCGGAGCGTGCGCGCGCTGCCGCCGGTGAAGGCGGGCGACGACGGCCTGGCGTACCAGCTGACGGCGGACTTCGAGGGCGATCCGGTGCCGCTGGTCTTCCACGTCGTGCGCTCCGGCGCCACGGTGGCGACCTTCTACACCGCGAACCTCGAAGGACCGAAGACGCCGGAGATGCCCGCGGCCCTGATCACCGCGCAGGCCGCCAAGCTCAGCCCTCGCTGACCGCCAGCCGGACGCCCGGGCGCACACCCCACCGCTCCATGGCCCCCGCCTCCGCCTCCAGCACGTGGCGGGCGCGCGGGCGCGGCAGGCCGAGGCGGCCGGGCGGCATGGTGGTGACGGCGAGGACGTTCAGCTCGCGGTCCAGGTACGCGACGTCGATGGCGAACCGCATCCGGAAGGTGTGGACGCTGTTGCACGGCGTCAGGAGCATGGCGCCCTCGACGCCGTCCCGGCCGAGCAGTCCGCGCCGCCGGGTGCCGTAGGAGGCCGCGACCTCGACCGGGACGGCCGCGGCGCCGCCCGCGACCGTCAACCGCGCCGTGCCGTTGCGCCACTTGGTCCTGTTCCCGGTGTTCCCCGTGTTCCCCATGGGGCAGGACCGTAGCGGTGGCCGCCGCGTACGGGAATGGGCCCACGGGCCCATGACCGGTGCCCCGCGCCGCCCTAGGGTTCGCTGCGTGTACGCCACGCTGATCGCCGTCGCCGCCCTGTGGGGCGCCGCCACCGGGCTGCTCCTGCCGCGCGCCGCGTACCGGCTGTCGGTCGAGCCGGAGGAGGCGTGGCGCGACACCTGCCCCGCCGGGCACGCCTTCACCGGACCGGCGCGCGGCTGGGTCGGCCTCGCGCGCTGCGCGCCTTGCGGCGTACCCGGTCCCGGGACCGCGGGCGTCCTGCCCACCGGAAACGCCCTCACCCTGGGTGCCGCCCTCGCGTGCGCCGTGCTCGCCGGCGCGACGGGACCGCGGCCCGAGCTCGCGGTGTGGCTGCTGCTCACGCCGTTCGCCGTGCTGCTCGCCGCCGTGGACGCGCGTGTGCACCGGCTGCCGGACCGGCTGACGCTGCCGCTCGCCGGCGCGGCCGCCGGGCTCCTCGGGATGGCCGCGCTGCTGCCCGGGCACGCCGGGTCGTGGCCCTCCGCGCTGCTCGGCGGACTCGCCCTCGGCGGCGCGTACTTCACGCTGTTCCTGATCCACCCGAACGGCATGGGCTTCGGAGACGTCAAGCTCGCGCTGTCGCTCGGGGTCGCCCTCGGGTGGTACGGCTGGGACATTCTCTTCACGGGTGCCTTCGCCGGGTTCCTCTTCGGCGCGGCGTACGGGATGGGCCTGGTGCTCCTGCGGCGGGCGAGCCGTAAGAGCGCGATCCCGTTCGGGCCGTTCATGATCGGCGGGGCACTGGTGGGGCTGCTGCTCGGCGCGTTCACCGCCTCCTCGGCACCGTGGTGACTGACAAACTGCCAGGCATGCGTACAGAACCGGTCAATGTCGCCGAAGCCCTCGCCTCCTTCGACGACGTCTACAGCCCCCGCATCGTCGCCCGCATGAACGACTACGACGTACGCGTCGCCCATGCCGCCGGTGACCACGTCTGGCACGTCCACGAGGAGACGGACGAGTTCTTCCTGGTGCTGGACGGCCGGTTCGAGATCGCCCTGCGCGACGCCGCCGCCCGCACCGAGCGGACGGTCGTGCTGCGGCGCGGCGACACCTTCGTCGTGCCGAAGGGGACGGAGCACCGGCCGTCCGCGCCGGAGGGGGCGGACATCCTGATGTTCGAGCCGTCCGGGACGGTGTCCACCGGCGACCGCCACGAGGGGGATCTGCCGGACCACGTGGACAGCACCACGGGCCACGCCCTCACCTGAGCCGCGCCGTCCGCGGCCTAGCATCCGGCGTATGCGGACATTCCCCACCCAAAAGGTCTCGCCGCCGGCCGCCGCCCCCGTCACGGTGCGCACGCCCTCCCCCCGGCTCCTCGCCTGGGGGTGGGCCGCCGCGCTGTGCGCGCTGTACGCCACCGTCGCCGTACGCCGCCACCAGCTCCTGCGCACCACCGGCTACGACCTCGGCATCTTCGAGCAGGCCGTACGGGCGTACGCCGAACTCCGCGCCCCCGTCGTGCCGTTGCGCGGCGAGGGCTTCAACCTCCTCGGCGACCACTTCCACCCGCTGCTGGCGGCCCTCGCGCCGCTCTACCGCCTGTGGCCGTCTCCGCTGTGCCTGCTCGTCGCCCAGTCCGCGCTGCTCGCCGTCGCCGTCGTCCCGCTCGCCCGCTGGGCCGCCCGCGCGCTCGGCCGCCGCGCGGCGCACGCCGTGGCCGCCGTGTACGGGCTGAGCTGGGGCATCGCGTCGGCGGCCGCCTTCGACTTCCACGAGGTCGCCCTCGCCGTACCGCTGCTCGCCTGCTCGCTCGAAGCGCTGGCCCGGCGGCGCTGGCGGGCCGCCGTCGCCTGGGCCGCGCCCCTGCTGCTGGTCAAGGAGGACCTGGGCCTCACCCTCGCCGCCATCGGCGCGTACATCGCCTGGCGCGGCGGTCCGCGGCGGCTCGGCATCGCCACCGCCTTCGTCGGGGTCGCGGGATCGGCCGTCGAGATCCTGCTCCTGCTGCCCGCCTTCCACCCCGGCGACGCGTACGCGCACGGCGGCAACCTCACCGAGGGGCACGGCTCGCTGCTCTCCACCCTCGCGCACGCCCCCCTCGACGCGCTGCGCCCCGACATCAAGGCCATGACCCTGGTCCTGGTCTTCGCGCCGTCCGCGCTGCTCGCGCTCCGCTCGCCCCTCGCGCTGATCGCCGTACCGACGCTCGCCTGGCGCATGCTGTCGCAGAACGCCTTCCACTGGGGCACGGCCTTCCACTACAGCGCCGTGCTCATGCCCGTCGTCACCGCCGGGCTGATCGACGCGCTCACCGCCTGGCGCCGCACCGCCCACCCCCTGGCCGACCGCCATGTGCGCGCCTCGCTCGCCACCGCCCTCGCCGTGACCCTCGTCATGCTGCCGTCGTTCCCGCTCGCGCTGCTCGCCCAGCGCGCGACCTGGCGTACCACCCCGCACGTCGAGGCGGCCCGCGCGCTGCTCGCGAGGATCCCGGACGGCGCGACCGTCGCCGCCTCCAACCGGCTCGTCCCGCAGCTGACCTCCCGCTGCACGGTCGTCGTCTTCCCGGCCTTCCCGGTGGCGGGGAAGCTCTACGAGTACGACAGGAAGCGCCTGCCGCGCCCCACCGCCGAGTGGATCGTCTTCGACCGCCGCCCACCCGAGGCGTGGCCGTACCGGACGGGGCACTGGCCGTACCCGATCAAGCAGCAGCTGGCCGAACTGGCCGCGGCCGAGAAGCGGTACGGCTACGAGCGCGTCGCCCGGCGGGACGGCATCACGCTCCTCCGGCGGCGGTAGCCGCGGCCCGCCGCGGGGCCGTCAACGCGGCGCCTCCGGAGCAGGGTCCCCCTTGGGGAGTACAGCCGCCGCGCCCCGCCCGCGGGCTCCCCGCCGTGTCCGCAGCGCGGTCCCGCGTTTTCGGAGCGTAGTGGCGGCCTGTCGCGGCACGCAGCACGTCTTACGAAGGGTTATGGTGGAAACCCCCCCTCGGGCCGGTCCGTATCCCCCCCACGGACCGGCCCGTTTTTCGTTCCCGCGCCGACCTGGGCCTCCGGTCAGCTGCGCGCCGCCCAGATGTTGGTGCCGGCGGTGTCGACCGCGTACGAGTCGATCTCCTTCAGCTCCTCCTCGGTGAGCGGCGCCCCGCCCAGCGCCGCGATGTTCTGCTCCAGCTGCGTCACGCTGGACGCGCCGATCAGCGCCGACGTCATCCGCTCGTCGCGCAGCACCCAGGTCAGCGCCAGCTGCGCGAGCGACTGGCCGCGGCGGCGGGCGATGTCGTCCAGGCCGCGGAGCCGGCGGACGACCTCGTCGGAGAGGAGGTTCGGGTCGAGGGACTTGCCCTGCGTGGCCCGCGAACCCTCCGGGATGCCCTTGAGGTACTTGTCGGTGAGCAGGCCCTGGGCGAGCGGCGCGAAGGCGATGCAGCCCATGCCCGCCTCCTCCAGGGTGTCGAGGAGGGCGTCCTCCTCGGTCCAGCGGTTGATCATCGAGTACGACGGCTGATGGATCAGCGCCGGAACGCCCATCTCCCGCAGCAGCCGGGCCGCCTCGGCGGTCTGCTCACTGCTGTACGAGGAGACGCCGACGTACAGCGCCTTGCCCTGCTGCACGGCGGAGGCCAGGGCGCCCATGGTCTCCTCGAGCGGGGTGTCCTTGTCGAAGCGGTGCGAGTAGAAGATGTCGACGTAGTCGAGGCCCATCCGCTTCAGCGACGCGTCGAGCGAGGACAGCAGGTACTTGCGGGAGCCCCACTCGCCGTACGGGCCGGGGTGCATCAGATACCCGGCCTTGGTCGAGACGACGATCTCGTCACGGTACGGCGCGAAGTCCTGGGCGAAGATCTTGCCGAAGTTCAGCTCGGCGGAGCCGGGCGGCGGTCCGTAGTTGTTCGCCAGGTCGAAGTGGGTCACGCCGAGGTCGAAGGCGCGGCGCAGGATCGCGCGCTGCGAGGCGAGCGTACGGTCGTCGCCGAAGTTGTGCCACAGGCCCAGCGAGACGGCGGGCAGCTTCAGGCCGCTGCGGCCGGTGCGGCGGTACTCCATGGAGTCGTAGCGGTCGGCGGCGGGTCGGTATGCGGCGGTATCAGTCACGTCTCTCTCCTTATCACGGACCTGTGACAGGCCGGGTTGGGCCGCCGTGACCCCCGCGCAGTAATGTGGCGGCCTCGGGGACGGCGGCGGTGAGCCGGAATCGATCCCCCTGGGCCGACGCCGCTGCGGGCCCGCACGCAATCGAGAGGTGAGATCGGTGAACTTGCGCGACCTGGTGTACAGGCTTTACGCACGCCGGGTCGAGGGCCGCCTCGACCACGCCCAGGTGCCGAAGCACATCGGCGTCATCCTCGACGGGAACCGGCGGTGGGCGAAGGCGTCCGGCGGCACTCCGGAACAGGGCCACAAGGCCGGCGCGAGCAAGATCCAGGAGCTGCTCGGCTGGTGCGCCGAGACGGACGTCGAGGTCGTCACCCTGTGGATGCTGTCCACCGACAACCTCAACCGGCCCGAGGAGCAGCTGGTGCCGCTGCTCGGCATCATCGAGAACGCCGTGCGCGACCTCGCCGCCGACGGCCGCTGGCGCGTCCACCACGTCGGCACGCTCGACCTGCTGCCCGCGCGGACCCAGGCCGTCCTGAAGGAGGCCGAGGAGAAGACCCGCGACCACACGGGCATACTCGTGAACGTCGCCGTGGGCTACGGCGGCCGCCAGGAGATCGCGGACGCGGTCCGCTCGCTGCTGCTGGAGCACGCGGAGAAGGGGACGAGCTTCGAGGAGCTCGCCGAGATCGTCGACGTCGAGCACATCTCCGAGCACCTCTACACCCGCGGCCAGCCCGACCCGGACCTGGTGATCCGCACCAGCGGCGAGCAGCGCCTGTCGGGCTTCATGCTCTGGCAGAGCGCCCACTCCGAGTACTACTTCTGCGAGGTCCACTGGCCGGCCTTCCGCAAGGTCGACTTCCTGCGCGCCCTGCGGGACTACGCCGCCCGCCACCGGCGCTACGGCACCTGACGCCAGCGCCGCACCACGGCACCGACACCCCGCCCCCAGGACACTCCGCGTTCACCGACGCGTCGTCATATGCCATGGCATGGACCTGCGGTAGTACGGGAATACCCCTCCCAGAGTGAGCGGCACTCAAGCCCGCTCGCCCGGGAGGCCCTTTGCACCAGGACGACCGTGCACCCCGTGTACGGACGACGCGGAGGGCCGGAGCTCGGCCCGCGCAAGGTGGCCGGAGCCCGGCTCCATCTCCCGCGACGCCGCCGCCGTCGCCGAAACCGCCGTCGCCGCCGCCGTCGCACCCCGACCTCATGCACCTCTATCAGAGGGGGTCCGTCCTACCGTGGTGACCAGCACAAAGCGCCGCCTGCACGACAGGCGCACCTACGTCCTCGACACCAGCGTCCTGCTGGCCGACCCCGGTGCCATGGCCCGTTTCGACGAGCACGAGGTCGTGCTCCCCGTCGTCGTGGTCACGGAGCTGGAGGCCAAGAGGCACCACCCGGAGCTCGGCTACTTCGCCCGGCAGGCGCTGCGCCTGCTGGACGACATGCGGGTCCGGTACGGCCGCCTCGACGCCCCGCTGCCCATCGGCGAGCTCGGCGGGACCCTGCGTGTGGAGCTCAACCACTCGGACCCCGCCGTCCTCCCGGCCGGCTACCGCCTCGGGGACAACGACTCGCGGATCCTCGCCGTCGCGCGCAACCTCCAGGCCGAGGGGTACGACGTCACGGTCGTCTCCAAGGACCTGCCGCTGCGCATCAAGGCGTCGTCGGTCGGCCTGCTCGCCGAGGAGTACCGCGCCGAGCTCGCCATCACCGACTCCGGCTGGACCGGAATGTCGGAACTGCCCCTCTCGGCGGACCAGATCGACCTCCTGTTCACCGAGGAGTCGCTGTACGTCCCCGAAGCGGTCGGGCTGCCGGTGCACACCGGTCTCGTCCTGTCGTCGGAGCGCGGCAAGGCGCTCGGCCGCATCGCGCCCGACGGCAACGTGCGCCTGGTGCGCGGCGACCGCGAGGCGTTCGGCATCCGGGGCCGCAGCGCCGAGCAGCGCATCGCACTCGACCTGCTCCTCGACCCGGACGTCGGCATCGTCTCGATGGGCGGCCGGGCCGGCACGGGCAAGTCGGCGCTCGCCCTGTGCGCCGGCCTGGAGGCGGTCCTGGAGCGGCGGCAGCACCAGAAGGTGATGGTCTTCCGGCCGCTGTACGCCGTCGGCGGCCAGGAGCTCGGCTATCTGCCGGGCACCGAGGCGGAGAAGATGGGCCCCTGGGCGCAGGCGGTCTTCGACACGCTGTCGGCGGTCGCGGGCAAGGAGGTCATCGAGGAGATCCTCAGCCGCGGCATGCTGGAGGTCCTGCCGCTCACCCACATCCGCGGGCGCTCCCTCCACGACGCGTTCGTCATCGTGGACGAGGCCCAGTCGCTCGAACGCAACGTCCTGCTGACCGTGTTGTCCCGTATCGGGTCGAATTCCCGGGTCGTCCTCACGCACGACGTGGCCCAGCGCGACAACCTGCGGGTCGGCCGGTACGACGGAGTCGTCGCCGTCGTGGAGAAGCTGAAGGGCCATCCGCTCTTCGCGCACGTGACCCTGACCCGCTCGGAGCGCTCGCAGATCGCCGCGCTCGTGACCGAAATGCTGGAGGACGGGGCGATTTGATCCCCGAACGCCCGTAATGGGGCACGGCAGTTGTCGCCGCCCGGCAAAGCGCGAGAGCTTAGCCGGGCGGCGTCGTGTCGCGCGCCCCCTTCCGCAAAACTCCTGCCGGAAAGGGCGTGTGAGCTTTCCCACGCAACGAATAATTGCCTTGCGGTGTCGCGGTCGGGCAGAGTCTTGCTTCCGTCAGGCCCCGCATACGGCACACCTGTAACAACTCAAGACCTGTTCGCCGTATGCCGCCCGAGCACCACGCGGCGCTCCCGCAAGGGAGTTGCCCACCGGGCCCGTGTCCCCCGTGACCCAGCAGTGGGGGGACCAGCGCCAGGGGCACGATTTCGCCCGCGAGGTCACCTAAGCGGGCGATGCTGGAAGGAAACCGTGTGAGCCGGATCTCGGTCCGGGGATTCGCGGTGGCGTCGGCCACCGCGGTCACCACTGTCGGCGCCGTCGTCGGTGTTGCCTCGGGCAACGCCCAGCCCTCGGAGAACAACTTCGAGGCCGCTGCCGCCGACGCGACGCTCCTTGCGGACATCCCCGTCGGCCAGCAGGCCCAGGTACAGGTCTCGTCGCTGACGCAGCAGGCCGAGGCCCAGGCCGCCGCCGCCGACTCTGCCGCCCAGAAGTCCGCCGAGGAGGCCGCCCGCCTCCAGGCCGCCAAGGACGCCCAGGCGAAGAAGGAAGCCGCCGAGGAGAAGGCCGAGAAGGAGCGCAAGGAGCGGGAGGAGCGCGAGGCCAAGGAGCAGCAGGAGCGCGCCAGCCGCGACGAGGTGCGCTCGGCCACCAGCTTCGCGACCCAGTCGTCGTACAGCGTCGCCGAGGTCCAGGCGATGGCCCGTCAGATGATCCCGGGCGACCAGTTCCAGTGCTTCAGCAACATCGTGGACCACGAGTCCGACTGGAACTACCGCGCGACGAACCCCTCGTCGGGCGCGTACGGCCTCGTCCAGGCGCTCCCGGGCTCCAAGATGGCGTCCGCCGGTGCCGACTGGCAGACCAACCCGGCCACCCAGATCAAGTGGGGCCTGAACTACATGAACGACCGCTACGGCAGCCCGTGCGGCGCGTGGAGCTTCTGGCAGGCCAACCACTGGTACTAGGCCACCCACTGGTACTAGGCCGCCACCCGGCTCGACTCCGCGGAGCCCCTCACCGTCCTACGGTGAGGGGCTCCGTGCGTGTACCGTCGTGGAGCCCGTACTCCCGGGGGAGCGGTGGGGGGAAGAGAGAAGATCATGTCGAAAGTGCCAGGGTGGCTGGGCCGGCTCGGTGCCGGACTGACCCGGATGGGGCGGCGCTTGGAGGAGCGCCGCCGAGCCGAGAGCGAGGCCGGTGCGCCCGATGTGCCGGCTGTGCCCGGTGTGCCCGCCGGTCCGGGCGGTCCCGGCTTCCCGGGCGCGGCCGGTGGTGCGGGGGCCGGCGGATCGGATCGTGCCGGCGGTTCCGGCGCGACCGGCGAGAACGGCGGTGCTCCGGCACCCGGCAGCGTTCCGGCCCCGCCCGCGTACGCTCCCGCCGTCGCCGCCCGCCCCGATCCCGTCGACGCCATCCCCTGGGGCATTCGCGTCGCGGCCGAGGCCGGCTGGCGGCTGCTCGTCCTCGCGGGCGCCCTCTGGCTGCTGATGAAGGCCATCAGCAACGTCCAGCTGGTGGTGCTCGCCTTCGTCGCCGCACTGCTGATCACCGCCCTGCTCCAGCCGGCCGTGGCCCGGCTGACGCGGTGGGGCCTGCCGCGCGGCTTGGCCACCGCCGTCACGGCCATCACGGGCTTCATCATCATGGGCCTGGTCGGCTGGTTCGTCGTCTGGCAGGTGCTGGACAACCTCGGCGACATCTCCGACCGCCTCCGGGACGGTATCGACGAGCTGAAGCGCTGGCTGCTGAACAGCCCCTTCCACGTCACCGAGCAGCAGATCAACGACATCGCCAAGAACCTCAGCGACACCATCGGCACCAACACGGAGGAGATCACCACCGCCGGCCTCCAGGGCGTGACCGTGCTGGTCGAGGTGATCACCGGCATCCTGCTGACGATGTTCTCGACGCTCTTCCTGCTGTACGACGGGAAGAAGGTCTGGAGCTGGGTGCTCAAGCTCGTACCGGCGCAGGCGCGTCCGGGCGTCGCGGGCGCCGGTCCGCGGGCCTGGCGCACCCTCACCGCGTACGTACGCGGCACGCTGATCGTGGCCCTCATCGACGCCGTCTTCATCGGGCTCGGCATCTACTTCCTCGATGTGCCGCTGGCCGTTCCGCTCGGCGTGCTCATCTTCCTCTTCGCCTTCATCCCGCTGGTGGGTGCGGTGATCTCCGGTGCCCTCGCGGTGATCGTCGGCCTGGTCACGCAGGGCGTCTTCACCGCGCTGATGGTGCTGGTCGTGGTGCTCGCCGTCCAGCAGATCGAGGGCCACGTCCTCCAGCCGTTCATCCTGGGCCGCGCGGTGCGGGTCCACCCGCTCGCGGTGGTCCTCACCGTCGCGGCGGGCGGCCTGATCGCCGGCATCGGCGGCGCGGTGGTCGCGGTCCCGCTGGTCGCGGTCACCAACACGGTCGTCGGCTACCTGCGGGCGTTCAGCTACGAGCAGGCCCTGCGGCACGCGCCGCCGGGGGAGCCGCGGGTGGCGCCGGGGGAGTAGCGGTACGAGAAGGGGCCCACCGACCTGCGGGTCGGTGGGCCCCTTCGTACGCGTACGGCTGACTACTCCGCGAGGACGGCCTCGGCGTCGAGCGTCGCGCCGACCGCCTGGATCACCGAGGCGATCTTGAACGCCTCCTGGATCGTGTCGCGCTCCACGCCGGCCTTGCGCAGCACCTGCTCGTGCGAGTCGAGGCACATGCCGCAGCCGTTGATGGCGGAGACGGCGAGCGACCACAGCTCGAAGTCGGCCTTCTCCACACCCGGGTTGCCGATGACGTTCATCCGCAGACCGGCGCGCATCGTGCCGTACTCCGGGTCGGAGAGCAGGTGGCGCGTGCGGTAGAAGACGTTGTTCATCGCCATGATCGCGGCGGCGGACTTGGCGGCCTGGTACGCCTCGGGCGAGAGGTTCGCCTTGGCCTCCGGCTCCAGCTCGCGCAGGACCTTCGGCGAGCGCGAGGCGATCGCGCAGGCGAGGACCGTGCCCCACAGCTGCTGCTGGGGGAGCTCGCTGTTGCCGATGACCGAGCCGAGGTTCAGCTTCAGGTCCTTGGCGTAGTCCGGTATGGCGGACTTCAGTTCGTCGAGAGCCATGTCAGGGGGTCGCTTTCGTCACTCGCCGGAGAGCAGCTTGACCGGGTCGAGGGTGTCCTCGCCCTTGGTCCAGTTGCAGGGGCACAGCTCGTCGGTCTGCAGGGCGTCCAGCACCCGCAGGACCTCCTTGGGGTTACGGCCGACGGAGCCGGCGGTCACCATGCAGAACTGGATCTCGTTGTTCGGGTCGACGATGAAGACGGCACGCTGCGCGAAGCCGTCCTCGCCCTCGACGCCGCAGTCGCGCATGAGCTCGTGCTTCGAGTCGGCGAGCATCGGGAAGGGCAGGTCACGCAGGTCGGCGTGGTCCTTGCGCCAGGCGTGGTGCACGAACTCGGAGTCACCCGAGACACCGAGGATCTGGGCGTCGCGGTCGGCGAACTCGTCGTTCAGCTTGCCGAAGGCGGCGATCTCGGTGGGGCAGACGAAGGTGAAGTCCTTCGGCCAGAAGAACACCACGCGCCACTTGCCCTCGTAGGACTTGTGGTCGATCTGCGCGAACTCCTTGCCGCTCTCCAGCGACACACAGGCGGTCAGGTCGTACGTGGGGAACTGGTCACCGACAGTGAGCACACGCTCTCCTTGCAGCAGGGAAGTCCCTTTTGAGGTCTTCCGTGGGGGTTGGACGGAGCCCCAGCATGGCACGGCGTGCATTGATCAGTGAAATAGCTAGACTGGGTCGTGTTGATCGAAGGTGGTTATCAGTGGTGTCCGTATATAAGGGTAAGCAGCCCAGTCTGGCCCAGCTCCGCGCGTTCGTGGCGGTGGCCGAGCATCTGCACTTCCGGGACGCGGCGGCGGCGATCGGCATGAGCCAGCCGGCGCTTTCGGGCGCGGTTTCGGCCCTCGAAGAGGCACTCGGTGTCCAGCTGCTGGAGCGTACGACACGCAAGGTGCTGCTGTCCCCGGCGGGTGAGCGGCTCGCCGTACGGGCCAAGGCCGTGCTGGACACGGTGGGTGAGCTGATGGAGGAGGCGGAGGCGGCGCACGCGCCCTTCACCGGGGTGCTGCGGCTCGGGGTGATCCCGACCGTCGCGCCGTACCTGCTGCCCACGGTGCTGCGCCTGGTGCACGAGCGCTACCCGGAGCTGGACCTCCAGGTCCACGAGGAGCAGACCTCCTCGCTGCTGGAGGGCCTGGCGGCGGGGCGGCTCGACCTGCTGCTGCTCGCGGTGCCGCTGGGCGTGCCGGGGGTCACCGAACTGCCCCTGTTCGACGAGGACTTCGTGCTCGTCACGCCCGAGGGGCACGAGCTGGGCGGCCGCCACGACATCCCCCGCGAGGCGCTGCGCGAGCTGCGGCTGCTGCTGCTGGACGAGGGCCACTGCCTGCGCGACCAGGCGCTGGACATCTGCCGTGAGGCCGGCCGCCAGGACGGCGCCGCCGTCACCACCACCGCCGCGGGACTCTCCACGCTGGTGCAGCTCGTCGCGGGCGGCCTCGGCGTGACGCTGCTGCCGCGGACGGCGGTCACGGTCGAGACCGGCCGCAACGACCGGCTGCTGACCGGCCGGTTCGCCGACCCGGCGCCGTCGCGGCGGGTCGCCCTGGCGATGCGTACGGGCGCGGCGCGCCAGGCCGAGTTCGAGGAGCTGGCGGGCGCGCTGCGCGAGGCGATGGCGGACCTGCCGGTGCGGATACTCCCGCCGGAGGGGGGATCCTAGGGCCGCTCCTCCGGCCGCTCCCCCGGTGGCTGCTGCGGCCTCGACGCCTTCGGCGGCCGGCCCCGGCGCGGGAGCGGGCCCGGGGCGGCCGGGAGGCGGCCCGCTTCCGCGAGGGCCTTGCGGAGCAGGAACTCGATCTGGGCGTTGGCGCTGCGCAGCTCGTCCGCCGCCCAGCGCGCCAGCGCCTCGTGCACCGCCGGGTCCAGGCGGAGCAGCACCTGCTTGCGCTGCGAGCGCTCGGTCACTGGTAGAGCGTGCCCGTGTTCAGCACCGGCTGGGCCGCACGGTCACCGCACAGCACCACCATCAGGTTCGACACCATCGCCGCCTTCCGTTCCGGGTCGAGCTCCACGATGTCCCGCTCCTCCAGGCGGTCCAGCGCCGCCTCGACCATGCCGACCGCGCCGTCCACGATCTGCCGGCGCGCCGCCACCACGGCGCCCGCCTGCTGGCGCTGGAGCATCGCGGAGGCGATCTCCGGAGCGTACGCCAGGTGGGTGAAGCGGGACTCGATGATGTGCACGCCCGCGGCCTGCACACGCGCCTGCAGCTCGGCGGCGAGCTTCTCGGTGATCTCCTCCGCGTTGCCGCGCAGCGACAGGCCGTCCTCCTCGTGGGCGTCGTACGGGTACTCGATCGCGATGTGCCGTACCGCCGCCTCCGTCTGCGTGGAGACGAACTCCAGGAAGTCGTCCACCTCGAACGTCGCCTGTGCCGTGTCCTCGACCTTCCACACCACGACCGCGGCGAGCTCGATCGGGTTGCCGTACGCGTCGTTGACCTTGAGGACCGCCGTCTCGTGGTTGCGCACCCGCGTGGAGATCTTCTGGCGGGAGGTGAACGGGTTGACCCAGCGCAGCCCGTCGTCGCGGATCGTGCCGCGGTAGCGCCCGAAGAGCTGCACCACCCGGGCCTCGCCGGGCGCCACCATGTTCAGCCCGCACATGGCGAGGAACGCCGCGATCCCGACCGCGACGCCGGTGAGGATCAGCGCCACCTTCGCGCCGGTCGAGCCGATGGCCGCGCCGGCGACCACCAGGCAGACGCCGGCCGCCAGGCCGACCAGGCCGAGGAGCAGCGCGAGGCCGCCGCCGATGCTGTGCGCGGCGAACTCCCGGACGCTCGGTTCGGGCATCTCCGGGACCTCGGGCGTGTCCGGCGCGTCGGGCGTCGGTGTGGTGTCGGACATGGGTGTCCCCCGTTCGTGTGGTCTAGCAAACTGATATCACTTTAACGGTGATCGCAACCGTTCGGC
The DNA here is from genome assembly GCF_040646655.1 of Streptomyces sp. NPDC045431. NCBI lineage: Bacteria > Bacillati > Actinomycetota > Actinomycetes > Kitasatosporales > Streptomycetaceae > Streptomyces > Streptomyces sp. NPDC045431. Next base: position 28,449 of record NZ_JBEZAQ010000018.1, on the reverse strand, counting down.
ATCCTCAGGAGTCGGTTCCATTGACACGGGTGCTGATTCTCACGTCCTGAAAAGGCGTGATCCGTTGAGGTTTGCCGGTTCTCCCGGTGTTAGTTTGCTGAGCTGCTGATCTGGTCGACGAAGAGCGGAGCGACGAAGCGATGGGCCAAGCGAAAGCCCGCGGGACGAAGAGCGAGGGCGGGGGCATACGCCGCTTCTTCACCTGGAAGAAGCTGCTGGGCACCTTCTTCGGCTTCTGCCTGCTCGTGATGGGCGCCTTCTACGTCCTCTACCTGCTGGTGCCCGTCCCCGACGCCAACGCCATGGCGACCAAGCAGAGCAACGTCTACAAGTTCAGCAACGGCAAGATCTTCGCCCGCACCGGCGAGGTCAACCGCGAGATCGTCGGCCTCGACAAGATCCCCAAGGACGTCCGGTACGCCTTCGTCGCCGCCGAGAACAAGACCTTCTTCGAGGACTCCGGCGTCGACATCAAGGGCACCGCGCGCGGCGTGCTCAACACCATCACGGGCAAGGGCAAGCAGGGTGGCTCCACCATCACCCAGCAGTACGTCAAGAACTACTACCTCACCCAGGACCCGACGGTCAGCCGCAAGCTCAAGGAGATGGTGATCTCCCTCAAGGTCGACCAGCGGCTCGACAAGAACGAGATCCTGGCCGGGTACATGAACACCAGCTACTACGGCCGCAACGCGTACGGCGTCCAGGCCGCGGCCCAGGCGTACTACGGCGTCGACGCGAGCAGGCTGAACGTCGCCCAGGGCGCGTACCTCGCCGCCGTCCTCCAGGCGCCCAGCCAGTACGACTGGACCTCCGCCACCGCCACCGGCCGCAAGCTCGTCACCGAGCGCTGGAACTACGTCCTGGACAACATGGTCGAGGAGGGCTGGCTCTCCCAGGCCGAGCGGGCGAAGCAGGAGTTCCCCGTGCCGGGCAAGCCGAAGGCCGCGCCCGGCGCGGAGGGCACGAACGGCTACCTCGTCGAGGCCGCCAACCAGGAGCTCATGCGCCAGGGCATCCCCGAGGCACAGCTGAAGGCCGGCGGCTGGTCCATCACGCTCAGCATCGACGAGAAGCGCCAGAAGGAGCTCGTCGCCGCGGTCGACCACCAGCTGGAGGAGAAGCTCGACCGCAAGGGCGACAAGGCCGACGCCACCGTCCAGGCCGGCGCCACCTCCGTCGACCCGAAGACCGGCAAGGTCGTGGCCCTCTACGGCGGCATCGGCGCCACCGAGCACTGGATGTCGAACGCCACCCGCCGCGACTACCAGCCCGCCTCGACCTTCAAGCCCGTCGTCCTCGCCTCCGCCCTGGACAACGGCGCGACGACCCAGGACGGCCGGAAGATAGGCCTCGGCACCGTCTACGACGGCACCAGCAAGCGGCCCGTGGAGGGAAGCGACACGCCGTTCGCGCCCGAGAACCTCAACAACCAGAGCTACGGACCCGTCACCGTGCAGAGGGCCACCAACAGCTCGATCAACTCCGTCTACGCCCAGATGATCGTGGACGTGGGCCCCGAGAAGGTGAAGAAGACCGCGCTGGACCTCGGGATGAAGGACGGCGACGCCTTCGTGGCGCAGCCGGCGATGTCGCTGGGCACCATGGGCGCCTCCCCCTGGGACATGGCGGGCGTGTACGCCACCTTCGCCCACCACGGCGAGAAGGTCACCCCGACGATCGTGCAGTCCGCCGAGCACAAGGACCGCAAGGTCGAGCCCGTCGACGCGATCGGCGAGCGGGTGCTGAGCCGCGAGGCCGCCGACACCGTCACCAAGGCGCTGACCGGTGTCGTCTCCAGCGGCTCCGGCGTGAACGCCGCGGGCGACTACCAGGCGGCCGGCAAGACCGGTACGTCGGAGAACAACCGCTCGGCGTGGTTCGTCGGCTACACGCCCGAACTGGTCACGGCGGTCGGCCTCTTCGGCGAGAAGCCCGACGGTACGGGGCAGGTCACGCTGACCGACACCATCAACCCGGGCCGCGCCAACGGCGGTGGCGTCCCCGCCAAGATCTGGCGCGAGTACACCACCGGCGCCCTCGGCGGCGGCTCCGACGCCCGCTTCGACCTGGAGGCCGCCGACACCGTCGTGTCCGAGCCGCAGCCGACGAACACGCCGACGCAGAGCCCCACGCCGACCGAGGAGCCCACCGGCGACGCGTCCGAGCCCGCGGAGGAGCCGAGCGAGACCTCGACCCCGACCGAGGAGCCCAGCGAACCGGCGGACGAGCCGACGCCGACGCGTACGCCGACGACGCCCGGCGTGCCGACCGGCGAGCCGACCGACGGCGCGACCGGCGGTGACGACGGCGACCCGGGCGGGGACGTCGACGAACCGGCGAAGCCGGGCGACATCAAGCCGCCCAGGCCGTGACGTACGGCCCATGAGCCGACGAAGGCCGGGCCCCTCCACACGAGGGGCCCGGCCTTCGTCGTACCGTCACCTGCGCACCGTCACACGCGGGTGGGCAGCTCGAACCACACCACCTTGCCCGTCGACAGGCGCGTCGCGCCCCACCGCCGGGCCAGCCGGTTCACCAGGAACAGCCCGCGCCCGCCCTCGTCGGTGTCGCGCGCCCGCCGCTGGCGCGGCAGCTGCGGAGAGTCGTCACCGACCTCGCAGCGCAGCACGTCGGTGCGCAGCAGCCGCAGCGTCACCGGCCGCTCCGCGTACCGCACCGCGTTGGTGACCACTTCGCTGACCAGCAGCTCCACGCTGTCCGACAGCTCCTCCAGGTCCCAGCGGGCCAGCGCCCGCCGCGCCAGGCGGCGCGCCCGCCCCGGCGCCGCGTCCTCCGGTTCCAGGAACCAGTAGGCGACGTCGCTCGGCGCGATCCCGTCGAAGCGGGCGGCGAGCAGCGCGATGTCGTCGTCCCGGTCGCCGGGCCCGAGCATGTCGAGCACGTCGTCGCAGAGCGCCTCCAGCGGCGGCGGGTGGTCCGGGCCGGTCAGCTGGGCGGTGGCGGCGAGCCGCTCCCGCAGCTGCTCTATCCCCGTCCAGACGTCGCGCAGCCGCGACTCGACCAGGCCGTCGGTGTAGAGCAGCAGCGTCGCCCCGGCCGGGGCGTCCAGCTCGACCGCCTCGAAGTCCACGCCGCCGACGCCGATGGGCGCACCCGGCGGGACCCGCAGCACCTCCGCCCGCCCGCCGAGGTGGAGCAGGACCGGCGGCGGGTGGCCGGCGTTGGCGATGGTGATGCGGTGCGCGACCGGGTCGTACACCGCGTACAGGCAGGTCGCCATGCGGTTCTCGCCGAGCCGCTGGGCCTGCTCGTCGAGGTGGTGCAGCACCTCCTGCGGCGGCAGGTCGAGCCCGGCGAGGGTCTGCGCGGTGGTCCTCAGCTGGCCCATGATCGCCGCGGACGTCATGGAGTGGCCCATCACGTCGCCGACGACCAGGGCGACCCGGCTGCCGGGCAGCGGGATCGCGTCGTACCAGTCGCCGCCGACCCGGGCCGTCTCGGCGGCCGGCAGGTAGCGGGAGGCGAGCTTCACGCCCGTCGGCTGCGGCAGGTTCTCCGGCAGCATGGTGCGCTGGAGCTCGTCCGCGATGTACGCCTCGCGCCCGTACAGCACCGCCTTGTCGATGCCGAGCGCGGTGTGCGTGGCCAGCTGCGCCGCCACCAGCAGGTCGTTCGGATCGAAGGCGTGCCGGTCCGGGCGGCGCAGGAAGACGGCCGCGCCGATGACCCGGCGCCGCCCGCGCAGCGGCGCGAGGATCGCGCGGTGGCCGGACGGCACGGAACGGCCGTCGCCGAGCAGCTCGGGCAGCGCGGCGCGCGCGGCGGCGGAGTCCCCGAAGACGGGCCGCACACCGCGCAGGACCTCGGCGAGCGCGCCGCCCGGGCGCACCTCGCACAGCTCGGCGGCCGGCCCGAGGTCGAGGTCGGTGTCCGGGGCGATCGCCAGCGAGAGCTCGGGGTCGTCGTCCGTTAAACGCAGCCGGTCGGTGCGGCGCAGCCGCAGCACGAACGGGTCGACGGGCCGCTCGTCCCCGACGGGCAGCGGGTCGCGGAGGTAGACGAGGATCGCGTCCGAGAACGTGGGCACGGTCGCCCGGCACAGGCCCAGCACGATCTCGTCGAGGTCTATGCCGCGCGCGATGCGCCGCGTGGCGGCCCCGACGAACCGCAGCCGGTCGCCCTCGCGCCGCGCGGTGCCGACGGGCTCGTGGGCGGCGGGCTCGCGCACGCCACCGGCCGGCTCGCGACCGGCGGCCGGCTCGCGCCCCACCGCCTGATGGCCCGCCGGTTCGTGGCCGTCCGGCCCGTGCCCGTGCCCCGTCTGCGCGGGGACGCCCCCGAGCCCGCCGAGCCCTCCTGCCGCCGCGACCACGCCGCCGCCTCCGTCCCCACGCCCACCGGCGGGCGCCGCGCCCGTCCGTCGGCCGTTCCCGCCACCGCCACCGTCACCGCTGTCGTGCCCCTGCCCGGACGGGGCCGCCGCGGCTCTCGCCGCCTGTACGTCGTCGGAGCCGTGCCCGCACCGGCACCCGGGCACCGCGCCGCCCGCCGCCGCGGCCACCGGCGCGTGGTCGCGCCGCGCACCGGCACCCGCGCCTGCGGGGGGCGCCGCGGGCGCGGCGGGCGCCGCCGGGGGCGCCTCCTGCCGCGTCCGGGTGCGCTCCTGCGGGCGGGCAGCGAGCGGCTGCCTGCCGTCATGGGACGTGGGATGCTCCGTCACGCGTGGGATTCCGTCCATCCGGGCCGGTTGGGCGATGCAATCGCTCTGTCAGGCGCTATACCCGCTCTGAGGGCGGCGTTGACAAGGGGCGGGGGATCCGTGCGCAGATCAGGCACGCTCCACCCCCTCATGGATGACTTACGGTCAGGTCCTGCTCGGTGCTCAGTCGTTACGGACACGCGGCCTTGCGGAGGACGATCCTACGGTTGACCCCCAGGGGCGCATCAAGGGTCTCACGGAGCCGTCTGCGCCGGGCTGCGATCCCAGTCCGCGGGCAGTTCCGGAACCGTCCAGCGCGGATCGGGCCGCCAGTCCTCCCAGCCGTCCGCGAACGGCGTGCCCCAGGCCCGGATCACCTCGACCGCCGCCCGGCCCGCCTCCCGCACCCGCCGCGCCTGCGCGGGGCCCATCAGCCCGCTGCGCTGCGCCTGCGCGAACTCGTCCTCGTCACGCCACAGCCACGTACGGTCCGGATAGACCGAGATGTCCAGGAAGTGGTCGACGGAGTCGACGCCGCCGGACCAGCGCAGGCGGGGCTCCTCCAAGTTGACGTACCAGCTGCGGAACTGCCAGCCGTGCTCCCAGAACAGCCACACCGACCACGGCTCCTGCGGCCGCGCCAGCTTCAGCACGCCGCTGCCCGCCCACCGGGTGCGCGTGGTGGTGCGCGGCGCGGTGTAGCGGGTGGCGAGGGGCTCCTCGTGCACGGGCGTGCCGTCGGCGAGGACGGGTTTGACGCACTCGGTGCCGGGCGCCATCCAGACGGCGAGGAGGTCGTCGGTGTCCTGGACGACGGTCACGGGCCGGCAGATGTGGACGCCGTCGCCGCCGTTGTCCCGGTACCGCCACAGAATCCGCGTACCGGGCGCCCAGCGCCCGTCCGCACCCGCTCCCGCCCCGCGTCGTCCCGTCGTCTCGGCTGTCATGTGCAGATATTAGGACCCCCCTCCGCGGGCCCGCTGCGGCGCGGATCACCGCGAGCGAGGTCGGCGGCGTACGAACCCGCAGGTCAGGGGCGGGTCATGCGCAGGACGTCAAGGGCTTCGTCGAGCTGCTGGAGCGTCAGGTCCCCGCGCTCCACGTAGCCCGACTCGAGGACGACCTCGCGGATGGTCTTCCGCTCGGCCAGCGACTTCTTGGCGACCTTCGCGGCCTCCTCGTACCCGATGTACTTGTTGAGCGGGGTGACGATGGACGGCGAGGACTCGGCGTACTCGCGCGCCCGCTCGCGGTTGGCGGTGATGCCGTCGACCGTGCGGTCGGCGAGGAGGCGGGAGGCGGCGGCGAGCAGCCGGATGGACTCCAGCAGGTTCTTGGCGATGACCGGGAGCATGACGTTCAGCTCGAAGTTCCCGGCGGCTCCGGCCGCCGCCACCGTCGCGTCGTTGCCGGTCACCTGCGCGGCGACCATCAGGACGGCCTCGGGGATGACCGGGTTGACCTTGCCCGGCATGATCGACGAGCCGGGCTGGAGGTCGGGGAGGTTGATCTCGGCCAGGCCCGTGCGCGGCCCGGACGCCATCCACCGCAGGTCGTTGGCGATCTTCGTGAGGGACACGGCGATGGTACGGAGCTGACCGGACGTCTCCACCAGCCCGTCGCGCGCGCCCTGCGCCTCGAAGTGGTCGCGCGCCTCGGTCAGCGGCAGCCCGGTGGCGCGGGCGACCTCGGCGATGACGGCGGCGGAGAAGCCGGGCGGGGTGTTGATGCCGGTGCCGACCGCCGTGCCGCCCAGCGGCAGCTCGGCGAGGCGGGGGAGCGAGGCGCGCAGCCGCTCCACGCCGTACCGCACCTGGGCCGCGTAGCCGCCGAACTCCTGACCGAGCGTCACGGGCGTCGCGTCCATCAGGTGCGTACGGCCGGACTTGACGACGTCGGCGAACTCGGCCGATTTCCGCTCCAGGGCGGCGGCGAGGTGCTCCAGGGCCGGGACGAGGTCCTTGGTGACGGCGGCGGTGGCCGCGATGTGGATGGAGGAGGGGAAGACGTCGTTGGACGACTGGGAGGCGTTGACGTGGTCGTTGGGGTGGACGGCGTCCGGGCGGCCGGGTCTCGCGCCGAGCCGCTCCCCGGCGAGGGTCGCGAGCACCTCGTTGGTGTTCATGTTGGAGGAGGTCCCGGAGCCGGTCTGGAAGACGTCGACCGGGAAGTGCTCGTCCCAGCGGCCCTCGGCGACCTCGGCGGCCGCCTCCTGGATGGCGTCCGCGATCTCCTTGTCCAGGACCCCCAGCTCGGCGTTGACCTTGGCCGCGGCGGCCTTGATGCGGGCCAGGGCCTCGATGTGGGCGCGCTCCAGGCGCTGACCGGAGATGGGGAAGTTCTCCACCGCCCGCTGGGTCTGGGCCCGCCACTTGGCGTGGGCGGGGACCCGCACCTCTCCCATGGAGTCGTGCTCGATCCGGTACTCCGGCGCATCCGTCATGTCGTCAGCCTCCTGCGAAAGTTGAGCACTTGTCTTGTTCCGCGTATTCCCAAGGTGCGTACCGGCCAGTAAAAACCGTGGGTAACCCCACTTCCAGGAGGCGCAATGACGCGCACCAGTCACCGGGTGCGAGGGCCCGTCGCGGCCGTGGCCGCGCTCGCCGCCGTGCTCGCCGGGATGACGGCCGCCACGTCACCCGCGAACGCCACGGCGCAAGCCCCTCGTACCACCGCATCCGTACCCCTTCCGCCCGAACTGGAACGGATCCGCGCGGCCGAGGCCACCGCGCTGTACGGAAGCCCCGAGGAACGCCCGCTCGCCGAGCGCAAGACCGGGCTCATCTCGCTCGGCGACAGCGAGATATCCGGCGAGGGCGTCGGTACGTACGAACCGCCCACCAACGGACCCGACAACTGGTGCCACCGCTCGCCCGAGGCGGCCATCCACCGCACCGGCATCCCCGCCGACGTCACGTACAACGTCTCGTGCTCCGGCGCGTCCACCGCCAACATCCGCATCGGCGGCAGCAAGCAGTACGCCGACGAACTGGTCCAGAGCGACAACCTCGCCATCAAGGCACGCAACACCCGCATCAAGATGGTGCTGCTGGTGGCCGGCGCCAACGACGACCTCCAGTTCGGCCCCGTGATGACCGACTGCGTCGTGCGCTACCTGACCCTCCAGGGCCCCTGCGAGCCCAAGTACGCGCCCGGCTGGCAGGCCCGCGTGGACGGCCTCGTCCCCAAGGTCGAGCAGACCCTCCGCGACCTGCGCACCGTGATGCGCGACGCCGGGTACGCCGACGGCGACTACAAGCTCGTGGCGATGGGCTACCCCAGCCCCATCGGCCCCGACTTCTACGACAACCCGAACTTCAGCACCAAGATCGCCTGCGGTGGTCTCGGCTACGACTCCGACACCGTCTGGGGCCGCAACACCGCCGTCCCCGCCTTCGAACGCGGCATGCGGCGCGCCGCGGCCAATACCGGAGCCGTCTACCTCGACAACTCCCGGCTCTTCCACGGCCACGAGGTCTGCATGGACGGCGCCTGGGCGCGCGGGCTCTACATCGACCTCTCCAAGCCGGGCCTGCCGGACGAGAACTCCGTCCGCCAGTCCTTCCACCCCAACGCCGCCGGCCACGCCGCCTTCGCCTCCTGCCTCACGCAGCTCTACCAGGCGGGCGCGGGCGTACGGGAGGCGAGCTGCGCGGACCCGGCCTCCACGGGCAGGCCGGAGCTGATCCCGGGCGCCTGGGACGACAAGTTCAGGCCGCTGCGGGGCGAGGCCACCGGCACCTGCCTGGACGTCAACGCCTCCGTCACCCGTAACGGCACGGCGGTCGGCGGCTGGGACTGCCACGGCGGCCGCAACCAGAACTGGTGGTACGACCCGGCGCGCAAGTCCCTGCGCACGGAGCTCACGCACGACCGCTGCCTGGACGTCCCCGGCGCCGCGTACACCGCCGGCAAGGCCCTGATCCTGTGGAACTGCTCCGGCGCGGCCAACCAGCAGTTCGTCCGCCAGGACGCCACCCTGCGCCCGGCGGCGGCCCCCTCGCTGTGCCTCACCCTGGGCGCGGCGAAGGACCCGCTGAGGCTCCAGCCGTGCGACGGCTCGGCGAAGCAGCGGTTCGCGTAACCGCTACGGACGCGGACGGGCCCGGCCACCGCGAGGTGACCGGGCCCGTACGGGATCCGGGGGTTACGCCAGGCCCGGACCGCGCACCGGGATCGACGTGAACGTCGGCGCCGGGGCCGGGTCCTGGAAGAAGTCGTTGCCCTTGTCGTCCACCACGATGAACGCCGGGAAGTCCTCGACCTCGATCTTCCAGACCGCCTCCATGCCGAGCTCCTCGTACTCGACGACCTCGACCTTCTTGATGCAGTCCTGCGCGAGGCGCGCCGCCGGGCCGCCGATGGAGCCCAGGTAGAAGCCGCCGTGCGCGTGGCACGCGTCCGTGACCTGCTTCGAGCGGTTGCCCTTGGCCAGCATGACCTTGGAGCCGCCCGCCGCCTGGAACTGCTCCACGTACGAGTCCATGCGGCCGGCCGTCGTCGGGCCGAAGGAACCGGAGGCGTACCCCTCGGGGGTCTTGGCCGGACCGGCGTAGTACACCGGGTGGTCCTTCAGGTACTGCGGCATCTCCTCGCCCGCGTCCAGCCGCTCCTTGATCTTGGCGTGCGCGATGTCGCGCGCCACGACCAGCGGGCCGGTCAGCGAGAGCCGGGTCTTGACCGGGTACTTGGTCAGCTCGGCGAGGATGTCGTCCATCGGCTGGTTGAGGTCGATCTTGACGACGTCGCCCTCGTCCAGGTGGTCGTCGGTGGTGTCCGGCAGGAAGCGCGCCGGGTCGGTCTCCAACTGCTCCAGGAAGACGCCCTCGGCCGTGATCTTGGCGACGGCCTGGCGGTCGGCCGAGCAGGAGACGGCGATGGCGACCGGGCAGGACGCGCCGTGCCGGGGCAGGCGGACCACGCGCACGTCGTGGCAGAAGTACTTGCCGCCGAACTGCGCGCCGATGCCGATCTTCTGCGTCAGCTCGAAGACCTTCTCCTCCAGCTCCTTGTCGCGGAAGCCGTGCCCGAGGATGGAGCCCTCTTCCGGCAGCTCGTCGAGGTAGTGCGCGGAGGCGTACTTCGCGGTCTTCAGCGCGTACTCGGCGGAGGTGCCGCCGACGACGATGGCGAGGTGGTACGGCGGGCACGCGGCGGTGCCCAGGGAGCGGATCTTCTCCTCCAGGAACTTCATCATGGAGGCCTCGTTGAGGACCGCCTTCGTCTCCTGGTAGAGGAACGACTTGTTGGCCGAGCCGCCGCCCTTCGCCATGAACAGGAACTTGTACGCGCCGCCGTCCGTCGCGTACAGCTCGATCTGGGCGGGGAGGTTGGAGCCGGTGTTCTTCTCCTCCCACATGGTGAGCGGAGCCATCTGCGAGTAGCGCAGGTTCAGGTTCTTGTACGCGTCGTAGACGCCGCGCGAGAGGGCCTTCTCGTCCTCGCCCTCGGTGAGGACGTTCTGCCCGCGCTTGCCCATGACGATGGCCGTACCCGTGTCCTGGCACATGGGCAGGACGCCGGCGGCGGCGATGTTCGCGTTCTTGAGGAGGTCGAGCGCGACGAACTTGTCGTTGCTCGACGCCTCCGGGTCGTCGATGATCTTGCGCAGCTGCGCGAGGTGCGCGGGGCGCAGGTAGTGCTGGATGTCGTGGATCGCCTCTTCGGCGAGCTTGCGCAGCGCCTCCGGCTCGACCTTGAGGAACGTACGGCCGTCGGCCTCGAAGGTGGAGACACCCTCGGCGGTCACCAGGCGGTAGGGCGTGGTGTCCTCTCCCAGCGGGAGCAGATCGGAGTACGCAAACTCTGGCATTACGGCCATTCCTCACTCGGCGGGCGGTGGCGCCGCCTCCGTTGGCAGCGCGCCCACAAGCGTAGAACGCCCCGAGCCGCCCGAACCTGTGAGGTAAGGCTCAGTTGCCGGAGTCGATTGCGCCGGTTCGGCACCACGGCAGTACGGCAGTACGGCAGTACGGCACCTCGGCACCACGGCGGCCCGGCCGGCACCACGGTGCGCGGGGACTGGTCGCGATGTATCGCGTCTGGCAGGCTGGTCCCGTGGACTTCGAGAAGCAGCCCCAGAAGCCGGCCGCGCCCGCGCCCGCAGCCGCGCCCGCCGAGCCGCCCGCCCTGCGGGCCTCGGACGCCGACCGGGACCGGATCGCGGACATCCTCCGGGAGGCCCTGGCCGAGGGCCGGATCGACCCGGAGGAACACGCCGAGCGGATCGACGCCGTCTACCGGGCCAAGACCATGGGCGAGCTGGAACCGCTCGTACGGGACCTGCCCGCCGCGCACGCCGCCCGTCCGCCGGGCCGGCCGGCGACCCCGCCGTCGTACGCGTACGCCCACGGCCCCGACGACGACGCCGGACCCGCCGACAAGGTGGTCGCGGTCTTCTCCAGCACGACCCGCAAGGGCCGCTGGCGCGTGGGCCGCCGGACGCACGCCTTCTCGCTGTTCGGCACCGTCGAGATCGACCTCAGCGAGGCGATCTTCACCCAGCGGCTCACCACCCTCAACGCCGTCGCCGTCTTCGGCAGCGTCGAGGTCCGAGTCCCCGAGAACATCACCCTGCGCGGCGGCGGCACGGGCGTCTTCGGCACCTTCGAGGTGACCGCCCTGGAGGCCACCGACCCCGAGGCCCCGGTCGTGGTCGTCAACGGCGCGGCGGTCTTCGGCAGCGCCGAGGTCCGCCCCAAGCGCGGCAAGCGGATCGCCGACCTGCACGACCGGATGCGCAAGCACCTCGGCCACTGACGCCGGGACGGCCCGTCCCTCAGGGCCGACCTGCCCTGCGGCGGCTTTCGGCCGACCGGAATCCCACCTGCCGGACCGGAACGCCACGCACGGCATAGGCGCGCGCACAACGGGTAAGCCTTGCTGCATCGTCTCTCGCTCGCGAAGCCGTCGTCAGGAGTAGACCGTGCTGCAACTGCCGCATCAGCCCCTCCAGGTCGCCGCCGTCCCTGCCCCGCGCCTTCCCGCGCGAGAGGACCAGGCCGGGCCGTGGCACACCGAGGCGGTGTGCCGCCGGGACGAAGCAGGCTTGTTCTTCGCCCCGTCCAAAGAGCCCACGGCCGCCCGGCTGGCCCGCGAGGAGGCCGCCAAGCGGGTCTGCGCGCGCTGCCCCGTGATGGTCGAGTGCCGGGAGCACGCGCTGCTCCAGCCCGAGCCGTACGGCGTGTGGGGCGGCCTCACCGCGGCCGAGCGCCGCGTCGTGCTGGCCCGGCGCAGGCGCCGCGAGGTCGAACTCAAGAAGGCGGCGGCCTCGACGGGCCGGCAGATCGCCGCCGCGGGCTGACGACCACCGTCCTGACGGCCACCGCCCGGCCCGTACGGGAAGGGGCGCTCCCACCGCACATGGGGGCGCCCCTCTTCGTTCTTTGCGAGGGCGCTGTTACTTGGCCCGGTCGAAGTCGATCTGGCTGTACGCGCGCAGCTTCGACAGCCGGTGCGTCGAGTCGATCTGCCGGATCGTGCCCGACTTGGAGCGCATGACGAGCGACGACGTCGTCGCCGTCTCGGCGCGGTAGCGCACGCCGCGCAGCAGCTCGCCGTCGGTGATGCCGGTGGCGACGAAGAAGACGTTGTCGCCGCTGACCAGGTCGTTGGTGGACAGCACGCGGTCCAGGTCGTGGCCGGCGTCGAGCGCGCGCTGCCGCTCCTCGGCGTCCTTCGGCCACAGCTTGCCCTGGATCACACCGCCCAGGCACTTGATCGCGCAGGCGCTGATGATGCCCTCGGGAGTGCCGCCGATGCCCATGAGCATGTCGACGCCGGTGCCCTCGCGTACGGCCATGATGGAGCCGGCCACGTCGCCGTCCGAGATGAACTTGATGCGCGCGCCCGTCTCGCGGATCTCCTTGATGATGCCCTCGTGGCGGGGGCGGTCCAGGATGACGACCGTGACGTCCTCGGGGGAGGAGTGCTTGGCCTTGGCGACGCGGCGGATGTTGACGGACACCGGGGCGTTGATGTCGACGTAGTCGGCGGCCTCCGGGCCGGTGACGAGCTTGTCCATGTAGAAGACCGCGGACGGGTCGAACATGGTGCCGCGGTCGGCGGCCGCCAGGACGGCGATGGCGTTGGGCATGCCCTTCGCGGTGAGCGTGGTGCCGTCGATCGGGTCCACGGCGATGTCGCACTCGGCGCCGGTCCCGTCGCCGATGCGCTCGCCGTTGAACAGCATCGGGGCTTCGTCCTTCTCGCCCTCGCCGATGACGACGACGCCGTTCATCGACACGGTGGAGACGAGGGTCCGCATGGCCCGCACCGCCGCGCCGTCGGCGCCGTTCTTGTCCCCGCGGCCGACCCAGCGGCCGGCGGCCATCGCGGCGGCCTCGGTGACCCGGACCAGTTCGAGGGCGAGGTTGCGGTCGGGAGCCTCGGGGGAGACCTCGAGCTCGGACGGCAGATGATTGTCGGTCATCGGTACGCACCTTTCTGTACGGCGACGGCCGCAAGTGGTGAAGAGGGTGCTGCGACTCTATCGGTAGGTCGACATATTGAGCAGAGGGGCCCACGTATGAGCAGGCCACGCTGATGCGACCATAGGGGGCGTGGCAGGTATGCGAGGCAACCGGACAGTGCGCGGGATGTTCCAGTCGATGGCGGTCATCTTGGCCGCCTCCGGCGTGATCTATCTCTTCATTCCGCACGACGAGAACGCGGACCCGATCAAGCCGGTGGACTACCGCGTCGAGCTGGTGACGGCCCAGCGCGCCGCCCCGTACCCCGTGCTGGCCCCCGAGGGCCTCGCCAAGGGGTGGACGCCGACCTCGGTCTCGTACGAGCGCGCGGAGGGCGACGCCTGGCACCTCGGCTTCCTGTCGCCGGACACGCCGGACCGGCAGTACGTGGCGGTGGAGCAGTCGACGGCGAGGCCGGAGAAGTTCATCGCCGAGGTGAGCCACGAGGCGCGGGACACGGGCCGTACGCAGCAGGTCGGCGCGGAGGTGTGGCAGCGCTGGGAAGGGCCGAAGTACGACGCGCTGGTGCGGCGTGAGAAGGGCGTCACGACGGTGGTGACGGGCACGGCGTCGTACGAGCGGCTGGCGGAGATGGCGGCGGCGCTCACCTCGCCGAAGACCCCGAAGAAGGCGTGAACGCCCGTGGGCCCCCGAGCGCGCGGCGCTCGGGGCCCACGGGGCGGTACGGCTCAGACGGTCTTGACGACCTCGTCGTAGGCGAGGCGCGGGCTGCGCGGGAACCAGGCGTCCTCGCCCGGCTTGCCGATGTTGACCACCATCAGCGGGGTGTGGTCGCCGTCCAGGAACTCCTTCTGGACACCGGCGAAGTCGAAGCCCGTCATCGGGCCGGCGGCGAGCCCCGCGGCCCGGACGCCGACGATGAAGTACGCGGCCTGCAGGGCGGCGTTCAGGGCGGCGGACTGCTCGCGGACCGGGCGCTCCGCGAAGAACATGTCCTTGGCCTGCGGGAAGTGCGGCAGCAGCTGCGGGAGCTCCTCGTGGAACTCGTTGTCGGCGGCGAGGATCGCGACCAGCGGGGCGGAGGCGGTCTTGGCCTGGTTGCCCTCGGCCATGTGCTTCACCAGGCGCTCGCGGGCCTCGGCGGAACGGACCAGGACGACGCGCAGCGGGGTCTGGTTGAAGGCGGTGGGGCCGTACTTCACCAGGTCGTAGATCGCCTGCACCTGCTCCTCGGTCACCGGCTCGTCGGTGAAGGTGTTGGCCGTCCGGGCCTCGCGGAAGAGGAGGTCCTGGGCGGCGGCGTCGAGAACGAGGGACATGCTGGTGCCTTTCGTGATGCGGGTAGCAGGCGATGTCACGACCGTACCCCCGAGATGTATTAACTTTCAACTAAATCGGGGTCCGGGTGATCCATGTCACCCGGCTCTCCGGATCCGGCCGCCCGTCTCAGTGGTCGTCGCGCCGCCACCGTGGTTGCCGCGCTGCCACCGTCTCAGTGGTCGTCGCGCTCCGGCCGCTGCTCCGCCAGCGCCGCGTCCAGGCGGGCGCGGGCGCCCTCCAGCCAGTGGCGGCACACCTTCGCCAGCTCCTCGCCCCGCTCCCACAGCGCCAGCGACTCCTCGAGCGTCGTGCCGCCCGCCTCCAGGCGGCGTACGACCTCGATCAGCTCGTCGCGCGCCTGCTCGTAACCGATCGCCGCCTCGGTCGCGCCCGCGCCCGCGCCCGCGCCGGCTCCCGAGTCCGCGCCGGGGCCCGTGCCGGTGTCCGTGTCCGTCGTGTTGGCTGCCATGCGCACCACCCTAAGGGCGGGGTACGACACCGTCGGCGGTCACGCGCACGGCGAACTCGCCCTCCGCCACCCGCGCCCGCAGCTCCTCCTCCGGCGCGACCTCCTCCGGCGAGCGCACCACCGCGCCGTCCGCGCGCTGGAGCACGGCGTACCCCCGCTCCAGGGTCGCCGCCGGCGAAAGCGCCACCACGCGCGCGCGGGTGTGCGACAGCTCGGAGTCGGCCCGGTCCAGCAGGTGCCCGAGCACCCGGCGGCTGCGCGCGACCAGGGCGTCGACCTCCGCCTCCCGCTCGTCCACCATCCGCTGGGGGTGCTCCATCACCGGCCGGTGCAGCGCGTGCGCCAGGCCCCGCTCCTCGCGGTCGAGCAGGCCCCGCACCGTCCGCAGGGCCCGCTCCCGCAGCGAGCGCACGCGCTCCAGCTCCTCGCCGACGTCCGGCACGACCTTCTTGGCGGCGTCCGTCGGCGTGGACGCGCGCAGGTCCGCGACCAGGTCCAGCAGCGGCGAGTCCGGCTCGTGCCCGATCGCCGACACCACCGGCGTACGGCACGCGGCGACCGCCCGTACGAGCTGCTCGTCGGAGAACGGCAGCAGGTCCTCCACGCTGCCGCCGCCGCGCGCGACGACGATCACGTCGACGTCCGGCAGCTCGTCCAGCTCGCGGACCGCCTGGACGACCTGCGGCACCGCGTGCACGCCCTGCACGGCGACGTTCCGCACCTCGAAGCGGACCGCCGGCCAGCGCCGCCGCGCGACCTCCAGCACGTCCCGCTCGGCCGCCGAGGCCCGGCCGCACACCAGCCCGATCAGCTGCGGCAGGAACGGCAGCGGCTTCTTCCGCTCCGCCGCGAACAGCCCCTCCGCCCCCAGCGACCGCTTCAGCATCTCCAGCCGCGCGAGCAGCTCCCCGATCCCGACGGGCCTTATCTCCGCGGCCCGCAGCGACAGCTGCCCCCGCGGCGCGTACCACTCCGGCTTCGCGTGCACGACGACCCGCGCGCCCTCGGCGACGACATCCGCGACCGCGTCGAACACCTGCCGGTAGCAGGTCACGCTCACGGAGATGTCGTACGACGGGTCGCGCAGGGTCATGAACACGACCCCCGCGCCCGGCCGTCGCGACAACTGCGTGATCTGCCCCTCCACCCACACGGCGCCGAGCCGGTCGATCCACCCTCCGATGAGCCGCGACACCTCACCGACGGGCAGCGGAGCTTCGGCAGACGTATTCAGACCCATGCGAGCGAGCGTACGCGCCCGCACCGACACCGCCACGGCCCCGCGGGCCGTCCGCGATCCGATCCGGCGTTGACAGGTACATCGTCCTTCCGTGAAGCTCTTGCCCCATGCAGGCTTCCCGTGACCTCGCGGTCACGCTCGTGGAGCGCCGCCACGTCGACCTGGTCCGTGTCGCGAGCGCCATCTGTCGCCGCGCCCTCGTGCGCGCCTGACGCACCGCCGTCCCACCCTTCGCCTGCCGCCGGTATGAGGCGGCCGCCCCGCTGACGGCGCGCTGAATCCTTCCTCTCACCTTTTCCAGCCCTTCCCGGGGCTGTCCCTCGCCGTGCGCCGCAGCGTCCTGCCATGCGCTGCGGACGCACCGCCGTGTCTGGAGACCCCATGACGTCCTCACCCACGCCCTCGCCCTCCCCCTCGCCCTCCCTTTCACCCGGCCGCCCGAGCCTGTCCCGCCGCGCCCTCGGCGCCGCCGCAGCCGTCGCAGCGGCCGCCACCGTCGTCGGCCCGACCGCGGGTGAGGCCGCGGGAGCGGAGCACACGCGCGAGCGGCCCTTCCGCGCCGCTGCCGGGAGGCGCTCCCCGCGCCCCAACATCCTCTTCATCCTGGGCGACGACCTCGGCTGGGCCGACCTGTCGTCGTACGGCGCCCGGCACATCAGGACCCCGCACCTGGACCGGCTGGCCGCCCAGGGGCTGCGCTTCACCCACGCGTACGCCGGATCGTCCACCTGCTCGCCGACCCGCTTCAGCCTCTACACGGGCCGCTACCCGGGGCGTACGAAGGGCGGCCTCGCCGAGCCCATCGCGGACAGGTCCCAGGGCCTGGAGCCGACCCACCCGACGCTGGCGTCCCTGCTGCGCGCCGCCGGGTACCGCACCGCCCTCATCGGCAAGTGGCACTGCGGCTACCTGCCCGACTACAGCCCCGTCCGCTCCGGCTGGGAGGAGTTCTTCGGGAACTTCGGCGGTGCCCTGGAGTACTACTCCAAGCTGGGCCTCGGCGGTGAGTACGACCTCTACGAAGGGGACGCGCAGTACAAGGACCTGCGCTACTACACCCGCATCCTGACGGAGCGGGCCACCGAGTACGTCCTGCGGCCGGACCACGACCGGCCCTGGCTGCTCAACCTGAACTACACCACCCCCCACTGGCCCTGGATCGCCGACGGCGACACCGAGGCGAGCGCGGACCTCGTGCGGCGCATCCGGTCCGGGGACACCCGGGCCCTGTGGCACGCGGACGGCGGCTCGGTCGAGAAGTACGCGCAGATGGTGGAGGACCTCGACCGCTCCGTAGGCACGGTCCTCGACGCGCTCCGGCGCTCCGGACAGGAGCGGGACACCCTCGTCGTCTTCGCCAGCGACAACGGCGGGGAGCGCTTCTCCTACACCTGGCCGCTGTCCGGCACCAAGGGCTCCCTCCAGGAGGGCGGCATCCGCGTGCCCACCCTCGTGCGCTGGCCGGCCCGTATCGATCCGCACCAGGTCACCGACGAGCCGGTCTTCTCACCGGACTGGACGGCCACCCTGCTGGACGTCGCGGGTGCCCGCCCCCACCCCGCGTACCCCCTGGACGGGACGAGCCTCGCCGGCCACCTCCTGCACGGGCACGACCTGCCGGAACGGTCGCTGTTCTGGCGCGTACGCGGCGAGCGGGCGCTGCGGCGGGGCGACTGGAAGTACCACCGCGGCAAGGACGGCCGGGACCGGCTGTTCCACCTCCCGTCGGACCAGCGTGAACAGGCGGACAGGGCGGCCGCCGAGCCCGCGCTCCTGGCCGACCTGCGGGCCCGGTGGGAGCGGATCGACGCGGGGCTCCTGCCGTACGCGCCCGCAAGCTGAACGGGTGGACCCGGGGGCCGGGGCGACCCCGGCCCTCGGGCCCGGGGGCGCTTCCGGCCCCCGCCCCGGGGGCGACCCCGGTCCCGAGAGGACCCCGGGGCCGCCGCCCCCTACGCCGCCCTGTCCCGCCGCCCCCACTGCACCGCCAGCACCACCAGCCCCACCGCCAGCCACAACACCCCCACCACCAGCGCCGACGTCGCCGCCTCCGCGATCACCGCCACCAGGATCGCCCCGCCGACCACCGGCAGGACGACGTGTTTCAGCCAGTGCGGCGGCCGCCCCGTACCGCCCCTGCGTACCGCGAACCAGCCCACCACGCTGGCGTGCAGCAGCACGAACGCCGTCAGCGCCCCGATGTCCACCACCGACACCAGGTGGTCCATCCCGTCGTCCCGCCGCGCCGCCCACACCGCCGCCACCAGCGTGACCACGGCCGCCACCGCCAGCGCCACCCGCGGCACCCCGCCGTCCGTACGCGCCAGCACCTGCGGCAGGCGCCGGTCGCGCGCCATCGCGAACAGCAGCCGGCCCGCCGCCGCCTGCCCCGCGAGCGCCGCGAAGGCCGCCCCGATCGCCTTGCTCGTCGCCACCAGGTCGTGCAGCCAGCCGCCCACCGACGCCTGCACGGCGTCGTAGAACGCCGACCCCTGCCGCCCGGGCTCCGCCGCCAGCCGCGCCGACGGCACCGGCTCCAGCAGCGCCACCAGATACGTCTGCGCCACGAACAGCACGCCCGCCAGGGCCAGGCAGAACAGCACCGCGCGTGCCACCTTCCGCGAGCCCCCGCTCGCCTCCTCCGCGAACGACGCGATCGCGTCGAAACCCAGGTACGACAGCACCGCCACGGACACCGCCCCCAGCACCGCCGCCATCGAGAACCCCGCGTCCCCTGTCAGCGGCGACAGCCAGCCGCGCCGCGCCCCGTCCCGTACGAGCACCACCACCGCCGCCACCACGAAGACGCCCAGCACCGCGATCTCCAGCGCCAGCACCGCGAAGCCCACGCGCGCGGCCGCCTGTACGCCCCACAGGTTGAGCAGCGTCGTGATCACCATGGCGAGTGCCGTCCACACCCACCGGTTCACGGACGGCACCAGGGCCTCCATCGCGATGCCCGCGAAGAGGTACGCGACCGCCGGGATCAGTACGTAGTCGAGCGCCGCCATCCACCCGGCGACGAACCCCGGCCCTTCCCCCAGGCCCTTGCGCGCGTACGTGAAGACCGATCCCGCCTGCGGGGCGACCCGCACCATCTGGGCGTAGCTGAACGCGGTGAACGCCATCGCGACCGTCGCCACGACGTAGACCAGCGCGACCGCCCCGCCCGACTTCGCGTCCAGGGTGCCGAAGACGCCGACCGGGGCCATGGGCGCGATGAAGAGCAGCCCGTAGACCACGAGATCCCGGAATCCGAGCGTCCGCCGCAGCCCGCCCCCGCCGTGCCGCGGCTCCGCCTCCTGCGTACTGGTGCCGACCATGCCACCCAGTCTCCGTACGCGGCGGATCATGCACCGGTCCGACGCGCCCTTACGATGGGACGCATGACTGCTGCTACGCCTGCCGCCCGCCGCGTCCTCCTCGCCGCCCCCCGCGGCTACTGCGCGGGCGTGGACCGCGCCGTGATCGCCGTCGAAAAGGCCCTGGAGCAGTACGGAGCGCCGATCTACGTACGGCACGAGATCGTGCACAACAAGTACGTGGTCCAGACGCTGGAGAAGAAGGGCGCCGTCTTCGTCGAGAAGACGGAGGAGGTCCCGCCCGGCTCGATCGTGATGTTCTCGGCGCACGGCGTGGCCCCCGTCGTCCACGAGGAGGCGGCGGCCGGCCGGCTCGCCACCATCGACGCGACCTGCCCGCTGGTGACCAAGGTCCACAAGGAGGCCATCCGGTACGCGCAGGAGGACTTCGACATCCTCCTGATCGGCCACGAGGGCCACGAGGAGGTCATCGGCACGTCCGGCGAGGCGCCCGACCACATCACGCTGGTCGACGGCCCGGGCGACGTCGAGAAGGTCGAGGTCCGCGACCCGTCGAAGGTCGTCTGGCTCTCCCAGACCACCCTCTCCGTCGACGAGACGATGGAGACGGTGGACGCCCTGAAGGAGAAGTTCCCGCTGCTCGTCTCCCCGCCGAGCGACGACATCTGCTACGCGACGCAGAACCGCCAGCTCGCCGTGAAGCAGATGGGCGCCGAGGCGGACCTGGTCATCGTCGTCGGCTCGAAGAACTCCTCCAACTCCGTCCGCCTCGTAGAGGTGGCCCTGGGCGCGGGTGCGAAGGACGCCCACCTGGTGGACTTCGCCGACGAGATCGACGAGGCCTGGCTGGAGGGCGTCGCGACGGTCGGCGTCACCTCGGGCGCGTCCGTCCCGGACGTCCTGGTCGAGGGCGTACTGGAGTGGCTGGCGCAGCGCGGCTTCGCGGACGTCGAGATCGTGAAGGCGGCCGAGGAGTCGATCACCTTCTCGCTGCCGAAGGAACTGCGGCGCGACCTGCGCGCCGAGGCGGCGGCGCTGGTGGCCGAGGCGGAGGCCCGCGCCGAGAAGCGGTGATTCGTGACGTGTCGGTGCCGCCCCGTAACGTTGAGTCCATGAACGTCTTCGGAGTGGACATCGGCGGGTCCGGGATCAAGGGCGCTCCCGTGGATCTGGAGCGCGGCGATCTGACCGAGGCCCGCCACAAAGTACTGACCCCGCAGCCCGCGACACCCGACGGTGTCGCGGGCTGCGTCGCCGAGGTGGTCGCCCACTTCGGGTGGTCGGGCCCGGTCGGCGTCACCTTCCCCGGCGTCGTCACCGGCTCGACGATCCGTACGGCGGCGAACGTCGACAAGAGCTGGATCGGCGTCGACGCGGCGGCCCTCATCCGGGAGCGGCTGGACGGCTCCCCGCCCGTGACGGTGCTCAACGACGCCGACGCGGCCGGCCTCGCCGAGATGACCTTCGGGGCCGGGCGCGGCCGCAAGGGCACGGTGATCGTGCTGACCCTCGGCACGGGCATCGGCAGCGCGGTCTTCACGGACGGGCACCTGGTGCCCAACACGGAACTGGGCCACCTGGAGCTGGACGGCCACGAGGCGGAGAAGCGCGCCTCCACGAAGGTGAAGGACGACAAGGACCTGAGCTGGGAGGAGTGGGCGCACCGGGTGCAGAAGTACCTGGCGCACGTGGAGATGCTCTTCTCACCGGAGCTCTTCATCCTGGGCGGCGGCGTGAGCCGCAAGGCGGAGAAGTTCCTGCCGCTGATCGAGCACGTCCGGGCGGAGCTGGTTCCCGCGCAGCTGCAGAACAACGCGGGCATCGTCGGCGCGGCGATGGCGGCCGCACAGCGCTGAGACGCAGGAGGGCCCGGCGGGGAAGGTCCTCGCCGGGCCCGGCGTCGCCCGCGTCCGCCGCGGAGAGGTCCCGGGAGCCGGCTCGCCACCACCCGGGAGGGCGCCCGTCGCGGCCTGGCGCTCCGGCGTGGTGCGGCGCTGCGGCGTGGTGCCGCTCTACGGCGTGGTGCGGCGCTGCGCCATGCGCGCGGCGGCCGCGGCGCGCTGGCGCCGGCCCATCTCGCGCACCTTGCGTACGCAGGTGATGAGGCCCGCGACCAGCGTGCCGCCGTACAGCCACCCGGCGTGGACGGCGAGCGCGGTGACCACGGCCATGGTCCGGCCGCCGACCCCCCCGACGCCGCCCGCGATCGGTACGACGCCGACGGCGAAGGCGATGGGCACGCTGATCGGCGCCGTGACCAGGTCGGCCTCCCGTACCCACAGCGCGGTGAGCGCGCTGACGGGCAGGAAGAGGAGCCCGTACACCAGCGGCGAGCCGCCGAACAGCAGCCAGTCCAGACAGCCGACGACGAACATGGCCCCGGCGGCGAACAGCCCCGCGCCGAGGCCGGTCAGCCGTGGCCGGGGCAGCCGCCGCAGCGCGAGGACGAGGGGCGGCACCGGCCGGGGCCGGGGGCGGCGCACCGGCCCGCCGCGCGGCCGCTCCGGCCGGGCACCGGGACCGGGCCGTGGGCCCCGCCGTACCACTGGGCGGGGAGGCCCCTCGACGAGCGCACCCTGGGGCGGCGGGGCGACCGGGGGGCGCTGGCGCGGCCGCTGCCGGCGCCGAGGGGGACTGTTCCGTTGCTGCTCCACGTGGACAACGTAGGTCGCGAGCGGGCGGGAATCCGGCATCGGACACGCCGTTTATACGACCTTGGCCGAGAGTTCGCCCGGGCGACGCCCCCGCCGGCCGTCGCTGCCCGCCTCGGCACGCCCGTAAACTGGGGGGTCGGCCCACCATCCACACTTCTAGGGAAGTCGCCAACGTGTCGCTCACGATCGGAATCGTCGGCCTGCCGAATGTCGGCAAGTCGACCCTGTTCAACGCCCTGACCAAGAACGACGTGCTGGCGGCCAACTACCCGTTCGCCACCATCGAGCCCAACGTCGGCGTCGTCGGTGTCCCGGACGCCCGCCTCACCAAGCTCGCCGAGATCTTCAGCTCGCAGCGGGTCCTCCCGGCGACCGTCGACTTCGTCGACATCGCGGGCATCGTGCGCGGCGCGAGCGAGGGCGAGGGCCTGGGCAACAAGTTCCTGGCGAACATCCGCGAGTCCGACGCGATCTGCCAGGTCATCCGCGCCTTCAAGGACGAGAACGTCGTCCACGTCGACGGCAAGGTCTCGCCGAAGGACGACATCGAGACGATCAACACCGAGCTGATCCTCGCCGACCTCCAGACGATCGAGAAGGTCCTGCCGCGCCTCCAGAAGGAGTCCCGGATCAAGAAGGACGTCGCCCCCAAGGTGGCGGCGGTCGAGGCGGCCAAGGAGATCCTGGAGAAGGGCGACACGCTCTTCTCGCACGGCATCGTCCAGGGCTCCGAGAAGGCCGAGCTCCTCCACGACCTGCACCTCCTCACCACCAAGCCGTTCCTGTACGTCTTCAACGTCGACGAGGACGAGCTGGTCGACGAGGCCTTCAAGGAGGAGCAGCGCGCCCTGGTGGCCCCGGCCGAGGCGATCTTCCTCAACGCCAAGCTGGAGGCGGACCTCGCCGAGCTCGACGAGGAGGACGCCATGGAGCTCCTCCAGTCCGTCGGCGCCGAGGAGCCCGGCCTGGCGACCCTGGCCCGCGTCGGCTTCACCACCCTGGGCCTCCAGACCTACCTCACGGCGGGCCCGAAGGAGTCCCGCGCCTGGACCATCAAGAAGGGCGCGACGGCCCCCGAGGCGGCCGGTGTGATCCACACCGACTTCCAGAAGGGCTTCATCAAGGCCGAGGTCATCTCCTTCGACGACCTGGTCGCCACGGGCTCGGTCGCCGAGGCCCGCGCGGCGGGCAAGGCCCGCATGGAGGGCAAGGAGTACGTGATGCAGGACGGCGACGTGGTGGAGTTCCGCTTCAACGTGTGAGCCGCTGCATCAACACCACGTCACTGACCTGACAGGCATGCAGGTCAGAAGGGGCCCGACTCTTCCGAGTCGGGCCCCTGACCTTTCCCGTGCTGGGATCGTGCTGGGAAAGCCGGTCCGAGGTCACGCGTCATCACCCCTGCTCATCCCTGCCGCGCTGGGATCATGCTGGGATGCCGGTGAGGTCCCCGTGCCCGAGGTGCGCCCCGTGCCGCTCTCCGCCGTCCGCGGCGTGAACGCGCCCTCGCCCGCGTCGATCCCGGATCAAGGAGGGGGTCGGCGGCAGAGGACGCCTGAGCGCCGAGTTTCAGGCCGAGGTCGATCAGCGTCCCCGTACCGGCCGCGAGGACCGCCCGGCGCCCGACGGGCCAGAAGTTCGAAGCGGCGGGGGTGTCGGTGGTTCCCGAGTCGGTTTCGGGGCGGACGGCCAGGCGCTGTAACTCGCCGTTCGCGCCGAGGAAGGCGTCGCATCGCCGGGCCAGTTCGGGGACGCGGAGCGCTCCCCCGCGCTCGACTTTGCCGAGGTACCCCTTGTCGCCTGGTGGTGTCCGCTCCAGGGCGAGATCGCCAACCACCTCGGCTATGACGAACACGACTCCTGTAGGGGAGGGCGCGGCACAGCTGCAACGGCACCCGGGAGCAGGAACGCTAGCGGGCCCTGAGTAACAACTGGCGAGGCGGTTTACTAACCTCTATGTTACTAACATTATCGTTAGTGCCGTGCGTGGAGGTCGACAGGTCGTGGTGGATTTCGTAGGCCGTCGGCAGGAGCTGGCGACGTTGGAGCGAGAGCTGCAGAAGGTGGCGGCAGGGGTTGGTGGGGAGCGGCCCGGTCGGTGCGTGATGTTGCGTGGGCGGCGCCGGGTGGGCAAGTCGCGACTGGTCGAGCGGTTTGCGGAGCGCTCCGGGGCCCCGTTCTTGTTCTACGCGGCGACCGGTGCGTCCCCCAGGGATGATCTGGCGCGGCTGGCCCGGGACGCCCAAGCGTCGACGTTGCCGTTGGCGGGGCTGGTGGCCGCCGCACGGCCGGAGAGCTGGGACGCCGCTTTCGATGTGCTGGCTGCGGCGCTGCCCGCCGACCGGGCGAGCGTGCTGGTCATCGATGAGGTGCCGTACCTGATGGACGCCGGCGGCGCCTTTGAGGGGATGCTGCAACGGGCCTGGGACCGGGTGCTGGAGGTCAAGCCGGTGCTGCTGGTCCTCATCGGCTCCGATCTGTCGATGATGGAGGCTCTGAACAGCTATGGACGCCCCTTCCATCAGCGCGGCCGGGAGATGGTGCTCGGGCCGCTGAACCCCGCTGAGGTAGGGAGGATGCTCGGGCTGGAACCGGCGGAAGCCTTCGACGCCGCGCTGGTCACCGGCGGGCTGCCGCTGATCTGCGCCGAGTGGCCGAGAGGGGAGGGACTGTGGGACTTCCTCGGCGAGGCGCTGAGTGATCCGGTCTCCGCCCTGCTGGTGTCGGCCGAGCGCTCGCTGGCTGCCGAATTCCCCCCGCAGGCCCAGGCACGTACGGTGCTGGCGGCCATTGGAAGTGGCGAGCGGACCTTCACCAACATCGCCCGTGCGGCCGGCGGAATCGGGGCCACGCCCCTGCAGCGAGCGCTGGAGCTGCTTACGGACAAGCGGATCGTCGCTGCGGAGCTGCCCGTATCGCTGCGTCCGTCGAAGGATCGCCGCTACCGGGTGACAGATCCCTACCTGCGGTTTTGGCTGCACTTGCTCGGCCCATCCATGGAGGAGATCGAGCGAGGGCGGGGCGATCTGACCCTGGCGCGGGTCCGGGAGAACTGGACCAGTTGGCGCGGCCGGGCGATCGAGCCGCTCATCCGAGAGGCGCTCGCCCGGATACTGCCCGACGACCGACTCCCCGCAGCGCCTGCAGTCGGCGGCTACTGGACCCGCACCAACGACGTTGAGATCGACATCGTCGGGGCGGACCGCGCCGCCATCGCCAAGGAGCTGCTCTTCGTCGGCTCCATCAAGTGGCTGGAGCGGTCGCCCTTCGACCGGCACGACCTGGCCGCTCTTCATCGACACCGGGCCGCCCTTACCGGCGAACCTGTTCCAGTCGTGGCGGTCTCGCGCAGTGGAGTCGACTGCCCAGGTCTCGACGCGGCCTACGGCCCCGGCGATTTGCTGGCTGCTTGGCCGCTGTGAGTGGCAGATGGCAGGTGAGGCATGGGAGTTGGTCAGCGCGATCAAGTGGCAGGCGTTGCCGAGAAGTCCCACGGACCCCGGCTCCTTGCCGGCACTGTTGTGTAGCGGTGGCGACCCTGAGTCCTCCTTGTTCCTGACCCCCGCGGTCGACGCGGTGCGTCATCCAGGTGCCGCGCGGCCGTCCCGCAACGGCCAAGGCCACCGCACCCGGGCAGCGGGTGCGGTGGCCTTGGGCCGTCACGGCGAGAGGGCGGGGGCGTCAGCCCCAGATCGGCTCGTTGTTGGTCGTGGAGCCGGTGGAGTTGATGGAGGCGGTGGTCGCGAGGACCGGACCGGTCTGCTGCTCCGCGGCGGCGGTCGTACCGCCCAGAGCGACGAGGGCGAGGGCGGCAGCGGTGACGGTGGCGGCGACGGCGGCGCGAAGCATGCGGAATCCCTTATTCGCTAAGTGACGGGTCGTGACTGCCGGTGTTCCCCGGCGACACCGATACTGCCGTCGGACGGGGCGCGCCGACAGAGAGATCGCCTGGCATGATCCGTCCAGGCACAACCGTGTCATCTGCGCCCCGTGGTCCGTCAGTTGGACCCGGACCACCGAGCTCAAGGCCGCGGTCGGGGCCGGGCGCGGACGAGCCGGGCGACTCGTCTCGCGTCCCATCGGTGGCCACTCAGCCCGCCCTCAGCGCCGCGAGGAAGTCCAGCCTCGTCTCCAGCCGGGCCAGATCGCGGCCGGTGAGGTGCTCGATGCGGGCGATGCGGTGGCGCAGCGAGTTGACGTGCAGGCGCAGGCGGGCGGCGCATCGGGTCCAGGACGCGTCGCAGTCGAGGAACGCCTCCAGCGTGGGCAGCAGGTCCGTGCGGTGGCGGCTGTCGTGGTCGCGCAGCGGGCCGAGGAGTCGGGTGGCGAAGGCGTGCCGCGTCTCGGCCGGGATGAGGGGCAGCAGCGACAGGATGTGCGAGGTGAGGTCGTCGGGGCCGCGTACGGTCACGCGGTCCGGGCCGTCGGCGGCGACCCGCAGTGCGGTACGGGCCTGCTCGAGCGCGCGGCGGGCGTTCCCGGGGGCGGGCACCGGAGAGCTGACGCCGAGGGAGACGCTGCCCGCGGGGCCGAGCCAGCGGGTGAGCACCGCGGTGAGTTTGCGCTGCAGGGCGGCGCAGTCGAGGACCGGGTCGGGCGCCGCGCCCGGGCGCTCGGGCAACCGTACGAGGAGGACGGCCTGTTCGCCGTCGACGGTTCCGGCGACGTCCTCCGGCGGTACCAGCACCGGGCCGTCCTCGTGGATCAGGGCCTCCTCCAGCAGGACGCGCAGGGCGGCGGCGGGAATGGGGCGGACCGCGTCCCACTGCCCCTCGGCCACCACGAACTGGCTGCGCTGCCAGCGGTCGCGCCGGGTGACGACGCAGTGCGCGGTGCTGCGCAGCCGGATGGGCCACTCGTCGGGTGGGACGTCGCTGTACAGGAGGTCGAGGATGCGGCGGGCGAGGTCGCTGAGCACCGCCTTCTCCTGGTCGTGTACGGAGCGCGCGTCGGCGACCAGTTCGACGATCCGGTCGAGGAGTTCAGCGTCCGCCGCGGGCCACCGTGACGTGTCGGCGTCCACGACGAGCAGCCAGTCACCCAGCTCGGCGGCGTGCCCCCCGGCGGCCGCTGCCGCTGCCGATGCCGCCGACGCCGCCGATACCGCCGACGGTGTCGACAGTGTCGCGGTGTCGCGTACCGGCACGAGCGAGTAGAGCCGGTCGCCGAGCGTGACCCGGTGGGGCGCCGCCTCGTGTGCGCGGCGTGCCGCGAGGTACCGGGAGGCCAGCGCCACCGCCGTCTTGGGCCGCAGCGCGGGGTGCGCCCCGGCGATCTGACGCCCGGTCGCGGACAGCACCCGCACGTCGAGGCCGAGGCTGCTGCGCAGGAGCTCCAGTACGGCGTCCGGGGCGCCCTGGTCGGTGAGGAGCCGGCGGTGGCGTTCGACCACGGAGGCGAGGTCGCCGCCGGGCCGGTGCTGCACACGGCGCAGGACGTGTTCGGTGATGGCGCCGAACGACGTCTCCGGCCGTACGGCGATGAGGGGAAGGCCGTGGCGCCGGCAGGCGCGTACGACGTCGTCCGGTACGCACCCGTGTTCCACCTCGCCGGCGGCGAGGGCCGTGACGCCCGCGCGGTCGAGGATGCGTACGAAAGGCTCGGCGTCTCCGTCCTCCTGCCACCAGGCGAGCCCGGTGAGGACGAGTTCGCCGCCGGTGAGGAAGCGGCCGGGGTCGGCCAGGTCGATGGTCGGAACGGCGCGTATGGCTCGGTCGAGGACGCCGTCGTCGGCGTCCGGGCCCACGAGGAGGAGCAGTCCCAGCTCCTCGATGCCCAGGAGTTCGCGTAGCCGCATGAGCGCCACTCTCTCATGCGGCGCTGCATGTCGGGCGGGAATCACCGCAGTTCACCGCGTTGAGACGGTGGGAAAGCACGGTCGTCCACAGGCGGCGGAGAAGGCGCTTCTGAGCGATCGGTGACTGCCTCGCCCCGGTCATCGCGCTGTCTACTTCTCCGCGTGCGGCCGACAGCGACTTCGGGCCCCTCACTCGGGGCAGCGCCCGGACGAACGACTCGCCACGAACCACCCCAGAAGACCGACCAGGAGAGCCGCTCATGGAATTTCTTCGCCCCGCCGACTGGGCGGAGGCGCTCGCCGCGAAGGCCGAGCACCCCACGGCAGTACCGATCGCCGGTGGCACCGATGTGATGGTCGAGATCAACTTCGACCACCGCCGCCCCGAACACCTCCTGGACCTCGGCCGTATCGCCGAGCTCCGGGAATGGCACATCGGCCGGGACACCGTCCAGTTGGGCGCCTCCGTGCCGTACACGCGGATCATGGAGAACCTCCGTGACGAGTTGCCGGGCCTGGCCCTGGCGTCCCACACCGTCGCCTCGCCGCAG
>NZ_JBEZAQ010000017.1:0-148721 GCF_040646655.1 Streptomyces sp. NPDC045431 | reverse complement strand
GTCCCGGTTGCGTTGATCAGGGCGCGCGTCGCGTACGTCCCCTCCGAGGTCTCGACCAGCAGCAGGCCGCCCTCGCCGCCGTCCCGCACCGCCGCGCGCAGCGCGGGGGTTGCGCTCCCGCTCCGCGGGAGCGCTGGCGGGACGCTGCGCGTCCCGCTCACCAAGCCCGCCACGCGGGCTTGGTGACGCTCCGTCTGCTGCGCTTCCGGAGCTGCGGGGCTTTGCCCCACTGGCCCTGGGCTTCGCTTCGCTCTGCCCTGGGTCGGCGGGTCCGCTGCGCTCCCCTGCCTCAAGGGCCCTTCCGGCTGCGCCTCCAGGACCCAAGGCCCGCTGGCGCGGGCCTGGCTGGCTACGAGGAGCGGGGGTCGCTCGTTCGCGCCGGGTTCTAATGTGGTGGCTGCCTCAGCTAGATGTAGCATGTATCGTTGGCAGAAATCGAGGACACCCCGCCAGTCACTCTGGATTCTCCCAACTTTCGAGAGGATGGCCAGATGTCTGGTCACCACGAATCGGCGGACCAGATCCCGCGCTGACGCAGTGCGAGGTGGTGGAGCTGGACGGCATGGCGCCGGCTTCTCGGGGTGTGCTGTGCTCGCGGGCGGCTGGGGCGAAGGGGTGATGGCGGTGAGCGAGGCCCTGGGGGCATCGCGGGCCGGGACTGCCACGGCGCGCGGCCGGTCGGGCGGGGCGGTTGAGCTGGCCGTACATTTCGCGGACGTGAGACAGGGTGGACGGGCGGACCTGGTGCGGCTGGAGGGGTTCGTTCGGGACCGTGCTACCCCGCACCGGTCTGCACACCATGGCGCGGCGCCGGGTGCTGGAGGTGCTGGGCGAGGCCGGCGGTCTGTGCGGCGCGGAGGGTGAACAGCGACGAGGACTGCATCCTCTGCGCGCTCGGTGTCGGGCACTACGGCCCGGACGGCCAGCCGCCCTTTAGGACGGAACGCCCGGCTGGCATAGGGCGGGTGCGTCGATCTGGAACGGCTCGGGTGCGGCCTGTATTCCACACGCGGCCATCGAAGGACCACAGGAATGGGAACCGGGGAGGGCTTAGAAATGCTTTTGATCCCGCTCAAGGAACACCAGGTCGACCAGAAATTGCGCTTTCGTAACTGGGTAGGATTTCCTGCAAGATCCTTTGTGCCTCCGGAGGGGGCACGTGCCATGGGGGTGTCCGCGACCGGGTCCGGTAAGACGATCACCACCGCTGCGTGCGCTCTGGAGTACTTCCCGGACGGCCGGATCCTCGTCATGGTGCCCACCCTGGACCTGATCGTGCAGAGTGCCCAGTCCTGGCGGCGGGTCGGGCACCGGGCGCCGATGGTCGCTGTCTGCTCGGTAGATAAGGACGAGGTCCTGGAGCAGCTCGGCGTGCGCACCACCACCAACCCGATCCAGCTCGCCCTGTGGGCCGGGAGCGGTCCGGTGGTCGTGTTCGCCACGTACGCCTCCCTGGTGGACCGGGAGGATCCCGAGGACCCTTCGGGTCGGCGGACGATGCGCGGGCCGCTGGAGACCGCTCTGGCGGGCGGGGAGCGGTTGTACGGGCAGCGGATAGCTCCGTTTGACCTGGCCATTCTGGATGAGGGGCACATGACGGCCGGGGATATGGGGCGGCCGTGGGCGGCGATCCACGACAACAGCCGGATCCCTGTCGACTTCCGGCTCTACCTGACCGCGACCCCGCGGATCCTGGCCGCGCCCCGGCCGCAGCGCGGGCGGGACGGGCGGGAGCTGGTCATCGCGTCGATGGAGGACGACTCCCACACATACGGCACCCGGATTTTTGATCTTGGGCTGGCGGAGGCGGTGGAACGCTCGATCCTCGCCGGTTTCGAGATCGACGTGCTCGAGATCCGCGATCCCGACCCGATCCTCGGCCTGTCCGAGGACGCGCTGCGTGGCCGGCGCATGGCCCTGCTCCAGGCCGCGCTGCTGGAGCATGCGGCGCAGCGGAATCTGCACACCACTATGGTCTTCCACCAGCGGGTCGAAGAAGCCGCAGCGTTCGCCGAGCAGATGCCGGCGACCGCCGCCGAGCTGTACGCCGCTGAGGCCTCCGCGGCGGCGCTGGCCGGGGCGGATGAGCTGCCCGCGTCATCGATCGACGCTGAGCTGTACGAGCTCGAGGAGGGCCGTCACGTGCCTGCGGACCGGGTGTGGGCGGACTGGCTGTGCGGGGACCATCCCATCGCGCACCGGCGTGCGGTGATCCACCGGTTCGCCAACGGTATCGACGCCCGGAACCGGCGGGTGCACCGGGCGTTCCTGTCCTCCGTACGCGCCCTCGGGGTCGGGGTCGACATCACCGGCCTACGTGGGGTCGAGGCCGTGTGCATCGTCGGCTCCCGCAGCTCCCAGGTCGACATCGTCCAGAACATCGGACGTGCCCTGCGCCCCAACCCGGACGGCACGACCAAGACCGCACGGATCATCATCCCCGTCTTCCTCCAGCCCGGGGAGGACCCGAAGGACATGATCGCCTCGGCCAGCTACCAGCCCCTGGTCGACATCCTCCAAGCCCTGCGCTCGCACTCGGAACGCATGGTCGACCAGCTCGCCTCCCGCGCGCTGACCCGCGGCGCCGAACGGCGGCGCATCCACGTGCGGCCCGCCCCCGCGGCCGGCCCGCAGAACGGGGACCTGTCCGAGGAGGCCAGCGAGGTGCAGCAGGAGGTCGACCGGGTCACCTCAGTTGTGGTCAACTTCGCCTCCCCCCGCGACGCTGCCGACATCGCCGCCCTGACCCGCTGCCGCGTCATCCGGCCCCAGTCCCTGGTCTGGCTCGAGGGTTATCAGGCCCTGGTCCGGTGGCGTGCCGAGAACGGGATCACCGGCCTGTACGCCGTGCCCTACGACACCGAGACCGAGGTCGGCACGACGAAGGGCTATCCCCTGGGCCGGTGGGTGCACCAGCAGCGCAAGGCGCTGCGCGGCGGCGAACTCGACCCCCACCGCAAGGACCTCCTCGACGAGGTCGGGATGGTGTGGGAGCCCGGCGACGAAGCATGGGAAAACAAACTCGCCGCACTCCGCTCCTACCACCGTGCGCACGGGCACCTCGCACCCCGGCAAGACGCGCTGTGGGGCGAGGGCGAGGCGATGGTGCCCATCGGACAGCACCTGGCCAACCTCCGCCGCAAAGACGGCCTCGGCAAGGACCCGGAACGGGCGACACAGCGTGCGCAGCAGCTGGCGGAGATCGACCCGGACTGGAACTGCCCCTGGCCCCTCGACTGGCAGAGGCACTACCGCGTACTCGCCGACCTCGCCGCCGACGAGGCCGGCGGAGTACTGCCCCACATCCAACCCGGGGTGCTGTTCGAGGACGATGACATCGGACGATGGCTGGAGCGCCAGAAGAACCCGGGCACCTGGAAACAGCTCTCCAAGGAGCAGCAGCAGCGGCTGTTGAAGCTGGGCCTACAGCCCGACCAGGCCCCGGCCCCCGCCCCGACGGCAAGCCACACGGCGAAGGGGCCGAGCAAGGCGCAGCAAGCCTTTCAACGCGGCCTCGCGGCCCTCACCCAGTGGGTCGAGCGGGAAGGCAATCGGCCGGTCCCACGCGGCGCGGTCGTCGAGATCGAGGTCGATGGCCAGGACGAGCCGGTGCCGGTGAAGCTTGGCGTGTGGGTCTCGAACACCAAGTCGAGGCGGGACAAGCTCACTCAGGAGCAACTCGTTGCCCTACGGGAGCTCGGTATCGCTTGGGCATGACTCTGGCACCGACCCATCGGTGCGCTAACCAGACAGCGCCGAGCCCGCAGTCCCCAAGGGAACGCCTGCCGGGACTGCGGGTTGCAGATTCGACTGGTGTCTCAGCTGCTGTCGCCACTCTGATCAATTTCTGCGTCCGGGGCCTCTTGCCCGGCGGTCGCTTCTGGGACGAGGCGATCGGTGTCCGACAGTTTTAGCGCGCGGTGAACTCCCGAGATGGGCGGGGGATCGTTGTCCGCCACGATGATCTGCAGGTCATCGATATGCTGGAGGGCAGCGCTGAGCAGGGTGGTGTACATCTTGCGTAGCCGCTCGAGATCGATGCCTTCGTGGCCGACGTTGTTGCTGAGGCCGTCGATGATCAGGATGTTCGGGAGCGGAATGCTGTTGTCACGCAGGGCAACAAGTTGGTGTGCGAGGACGTGCGCCACGTTGACGAGGACTTCCACTCCCTGAGAGCCGAGGTCTGAGAAGGACCGGCCGTCGACGATGGGCAGGTACGTCTTGCGACTGATGTACGTGCCGGCCGGTTCTTCGAATCGTGGGGTGTCGAAGGCGCGGAGGATCGTCTCGAAGGCTTCGTCGAGTTTCCGCAGTCGTTCTTGGACGGCAGGGTTGCTGTGCCTGGAAGCGTCGATGCTCGCGTTGAGAGATTCTTGTTCCTGCTCAAGCTCGGCGATGCGGCGTGCCTGCTTCTGGGAACGCTCGTACAACGACAGGGCTTGCTCCAGGCTGATCAAGCGTTCTTCAAGCCGGGCTTGTTCGGCGGCGGTGGCGCGGATGCGGTCGGTCTGATCGCTGACAAAGGCTGACGTGGCTCGGTCTAGCTGTGCTCCGAGGTCGTTGCGGAGACGGGCGTGGCCTGCGCGTGCGGCCTGGAGTTCTTCGATTCTTTTCGTGCTGCGTTCGATGAGTTGCTTGGTTTCCGAAACCTGCTCGATCACCCGGTCCTGCTCGCTGGCGAGGGATGACGGTGCCGCGGTCTGCGGAGGGGTCTGCAGGCACAGTCGGCAGGTGTGGTCGTCACCGCGCTCTGGGATGCCGGACCCGCAACGGGGACAGGTGTGGAACTCGAAGTCGTTGAGAAGCCGTTCCGCGACGAGTGCGCGGGTGAGGCGACGGCTTTGGGCGATGAGCTGGTCGTGTAGCTCGCGCAGGTTGGCTACCGCCGCAGATTCTGCGGCGGTGGCCATGTCGATGCGCGCGAGTTCGCTTTCAGCATCAGCAATCCGAGAGCGCAGGGTCACCGTGGAAGGGTCGGTGAGCTCACTCGTTAGTTGCTGATCCGCTGTGCGTGCCGCCCGAAGCTTGGTCTCAGTGGCTGTGCGCTGCACCTCCAGCTGGGC
Source organism: Streptomyces sp. NPDC045431 (assembly GCF_040646655.1). Lineage (NCBI taxonomy): Bacteria > Bacillati > Actinomycetota > Actinomycetes > Kitasatosporales > Streptomycetaceae > Streptomyces > Streptomyces sp. NPDC045431. Next base: position 143,658 of record NZ_JBEZAQ010000017.1, on the reverse strand, counting down.
TTGTGAGCCGAAGGCTGTCTCAGCCAAGAGTCGTTCCAGGGTGACGGAGTCCGCAGTGAGGGCCTTGAGCTCCGTGGACACTTCGCGAAGCCGTTCCCGAAGTCCGGTGGATTCAGGGTCATGGATGCCGTACAAAATCTCGAAGACGTAGCGGCGTTTGATGTTCTTCGCGTGGTTGTCAGCGGTGCCGAAGACAGAAGCGTCGATCTCCTTCTGTCTCAGGACGCAGTACATGAGGTAGTCGCTTGCCGTCACGGGGACAAGCGGGCTCGTTTGGTCGGTTGGGGCTCGCGGCACCTTGATGCGAGGCAGGCCGAGGCGGTCGAGGAGCCAGTCGCGGAAGGTGTGGTCGTAGCCGGCCTGGAGTTCGCTGGCCGGCAACCGCCAGGCTTCCTCTTGGCCTCCGATCTCGGCGATATCGACCTTGGCGGTCGTCGTGGTGACAAGGGGGCGGACGATGCGGAAGCGGCGGTCGCCGATGAGTACGGTGCCGGCCATGGTGCGCCCTCGGAGCTCGGGGACGACGCTTACATCGGCGCCGAGCAAGGCCCGAAGGCAGCTGATCGTCGCCGTCTTGCCGCCGCTCATGGCGCCAGTAATGGCGTTCATCCCACGCTCGAACCGGATGCGGCGGCTGGTTCCGACCAGGTGCAGTTCTTCGATCCGGATTCTCACAGCTGTGTCCCCCAGTCCGCCTCGACGATGTCGGGGAACGCTCGATAGATCATGTCTTTGAGAGTGGTGCCGGTGAGGTTGAAGTGCCGGCGCAGGAGCCGGGCCCGATCGCGTACGGGGCGCCAGCTTTCGGATTCGGCAAGGGCTTGCGCGACCCTTCTTCCGGCTGGCGTGGTGCGGTAGGTCGCGACCGCGTTCTCGTGCTTGGGCTCGATGAGGCCCTTGCCTGTCAGAGCACCAAGGAGGGCGTAGTAAGCGGGGTCCCAGGGGCCATAGCGATAGCGGATCATGCTCTGCTCGATGGCTCCTGTCAGCCACGGATCGTCGCCTGGGTCGGCGTCGGGTCGGCGCTCGGCCATCAGATGGTTGAAGTGCTCGGGGTAGCGCAGGAGAAAGTCAAGTTTGGCGAGCTTCATCCTGCCTTCGATGCCTTTGGATGCTGCTGTCTCGGAGAAGGCGTCGATGAGGACAAGAAGCCTGGCTTGGGCGTCAGCGGAAGGAGGGAGTCCGTCTGGATACTCCGGGGGCGCGGTGGGGGGCGGGGCGATATCAGGCAGGAGACTCATGGCCAGTCCCCCAGTCGAAACGGCATTCGTCGGAGATGGCGCACGCCCGGCCCATGAGCAGCACGCCGTCCCGGGCATAGAGGGGCCAGCGGTCGTGGGTAGCGGCGCTGGTTTCGAGAGTGGTCTGGAGGCCGTCGAAGATGGCGTTCGCTGGGCGAGGATCTGCCGCGTGCCTGCGGATGGTACGGCGCGCGACCAGCAGCAGCCGCTCGTCCAGGTCCGCCTCGATGGCCGGGTCAGCCGGCCACGTGCCCAGGGACTGCTGCTTCATACGGTGAATGTCGGCATGCGCGCGGACCATCTGAGCTTCCTGGATTACATCGTCCGTCGCCGCGCCCCGGCGTAGCTTGCGGACCAACGCTGTCTCGACTCCGCTGAGACGCTGCGATACATCAGTCAGCAGTACGTGGTCAGGGCGCATCAGACGCTGTCGGAGGTCTGCGACGGTGCCGGGGCCGATGCGCTTCCTCAACAGTTTCGCAGGCAGGTCCTGCACCGCTAGCTGCTCGGCCCACCGCGGGCCCAAACGGCCCTGCATTGCCTCCCGAGTACGGCGTACGAGTTCGGTGTAGAGGCCGGTGATCTCCGCACCGGTCAAGGACGGGCCGAGCTCGTGGAGGAAGGCGGTGTTGCGCAGCTCGATGTCCTCGCGTCTGGGCAGTTCCCGGATGCGGACCAGGCCCAGGAAGGCTGAGACCTCCTTAACGTCAGCCTTCAGGTGGGCTGTCACCCGCTCCAGGCACCGCTCGTTATCCGCCCCTCCCCCACGTGCGAGAGCGGTGACGAGTGCGTCGGCGGGATCGAGGTAACCCTCCAGCCCAGCTGTGAGCCCGTATGAGAGCGCCTGGTCCTTCACCGCCCCGTACGTGCGCCACAAGCTCTTCAACGGTCCTTTGGCGAGAACGTCCGTAAGCGCCCAGGGCGTGGTCGTGTCCCGTGTCTTGATCTGCTGAAAATCCCAGAAGAGGCCGCCCTTGGTCTGCTCCTCGCTGCCGCGGGCAACGATGACGTCCTCGATGTGCTCGCAGGTCACATGGCGTACCGGCTCGTCAGCGAGCATTTCCAGGATGGCCTGCGCAGCCACATGAACCTGATACTCGTACCGCCGCAGCGTGACCGAACCAGAATCGTCCGGAGCAACGGTCTCAATCGGATCAGCCATATACCCCCCAGCCCGCTCTCCCCAAGCACGCAGCGTAAGCGGTACAACACTGGCCAGTCGATCACTTCGACGGAACTCGTGGAGCCACTGTTCCCTCACTGAGGACGGGTCCCTCTTCGGCGGACGCCTACGGCTCGGGCCTCCAGCTCATCACCACCGACAACGACACCGCCCCCTGGCCGGACGAAGCCTTCAGCACCATCGAAGTCGACTACGCCTGCCCATGGTTCCCAGCGTCACTCGACCCGGCCCCAGCCACACCGGGACGCGCTGAAGACGAGGTACCGGGCATAGTCGCGCCGCCCCCTACGTTGACCCGGCGGTGCCGGTCGCGCCCGGCAAAGGTGGTGAGACTGCCGAACGGATCCGGTGATCGACTCGCATCTCGTTGGCCAGTGAGGAGAAGTGGCGTGCGCAGTCGGGATGGTCGCGCAGCGCTCCTGCGACTGAGCCGGCGGCATCCCCTGTCAGGGTGCGCAGCCAGGGCCTGATCTCATCCTGCGGCCTCCACTGGTCCCACAAGGCGTCCCAGGTGAAGGCGCCGTTGCAGCAAACTTCCAGCAGATCCAACTGCGCAGCATTAGCGGCGTGGCGTGCGACGGTGAACAGCCACAGGATGACGGCGTCGACTTCACCACGCTCTATTGAGCGGTGTGTGCCCAGAAGGTCGGGCATCGCCCGGACAATCTCAAGGGCTCGGGGAGGGTCAGCCAACAACGCCGGCATGAGCGCCACAGGATCAACATTGAGAAGTACGTCGCAGTACAGAGCAGCGTCGTCGGGGTGGGTAGCCGCCAGGGCCACCAACTCCTCTGAGGCATTCGCTGCTCCATCGTTCAAAGCATCACGGAGCGTTTCGGCATGTACTACGGGCGGCGTGGGGGGTGTGTCGATCTCCTGGGCGATGAGGTCAAGGAACGCTTGCACCGTTGCCGGCCGTCTCCCAGGGTCCGTACGCGTTGCTCCTCGGACGACCGCGCGCCAGGGTCCAGAGTCCGGTATGAGTGGAATATTCTGCTGCGGGTTCCTGCGTGTGATCGCCCAGCCGATCAGCTGCCCCAAGCTGTAGACGTCAGTCGGCGGACCGGCACTGTGGGCATCGAAGCTCAACTCCGGAGCGGCAAAGCCCTCAGATCCCATGCTCGCCCCAAGCCGGGTGCGCTGCGCATGCGTGGTCTGGCCAGGCGGACGACGCACAATGCCCCAGTCGGCAAGAACCCATCGCCCATCAAGCCGAAGTACGTTAGACGGCTTGATGTCCCGATGTATCCATCCGTGAGGGGCGCCCGGTGCCTGCATCCCATGCGCAGCGATCAGCACCGAGCACAGGCTCTCGATCAGGTCCCGTAGTACGGCCGGATCCTTGAGGTCATCGAGACATTCCGTTGCGACAGCCTGCGCCTTGGGCATGACGAACCACGTGCCGTCGGCGCTGGCGTCCCAGACCGGCATCGCATTCGGATGGTCGCTCAGAAGACGGCCCACCTCGATCTCACGGGTCATCCGGGCTTTCTTGTCGAGGTGCGGGTACTGGCCGCGTAGCTTCTTGAGGACGACGGGCGTGCCGGTCGGCTTGTGCGTCGCGTAGAAGACGTCAGCCATGCCGTCCTCTTGACGGTGGAAGGGGAACTTCTCGCAGTCATAGTCCTTGCGCAGACCGCGAGCCTCGTACGGGGCTGCTGCGCCACTCCGCAGTTCACTGATCTGCGCTGTGTCGACTCCTCCGCGCTGTGAGAAGCCGGTCAACAGCATGCGATCAGGTAGTTGCAGGCGCTGACGGATATCGGCAACCGCGCTGGGCCCGATGCGCTTCCCCAGCAGCCCCGCAGGCAGGTCCTGCACTCCTGACTGCTCAGTCCACCGAGGATCCAGGCGGCCTTGCATCGCCTTCCTGACACGGTGCACTAGCTCGGCGTAGAGACCGTTAATTTCAGTACCGGTCAAAGGCGAGCCCAGTTCGTGAAGGAACGCGACGTTACGTTCCTCGATGTCTTCGCTCCTGGGAAGTTCCTGGATACGGATCAGGCCCAAGAAGGCAGAGACCTCCTTGGCGTCAGCTTTCAGGTGGGCAGTCACCCGCTCCATACAGTGCTCGTTGTCGGCCCCTTCTCCGTGCGCAAGAGCAGTAACGAGCGCGTCGGCAGGATCGAGAAATCCCTCAACGGCAGCCGTTAGCCTGTAGGAGAGTCCCTGGTCTTTCAACGTTCCATACGTACGCCACAGGCTTTGCAAGGGCCTCTTTGCGAGCACGTCTCTGAATGCCCAGGGAGTGGCCACTTCCCGCATCTTGATCTGTTGAAACTCCCAAAACAGACCGCCCTTGGCCTGCTCCTCACTGCGGGCGATGATGACGTCCTCAATGTGTTCGCATGTCACATGCCGTACTGCCTCATCAGCGAGCATCTCCAGGACGGCCTGTGCAGCCACATGAGTCTGGTACTCGTAGCCTCGCAGTGTCACCGAACCCGAATCGTTCAGGGCAGCAGTCGCAATCGGATCAACCATGTACCCCCCAGCCCACTCTCCCCAAGCACGCAGCGTAAGCGGTACTCGACTGGCGAGTCGATCACTTCGGCGGAACTCGTGAAGCCAGCATGTCCTTCCCTCACCGAGGTCTCCCTCTTCGGCAGCGGATTGCGTTCACCCGTTCGGGGTGGGAGCAGCCGGATCACGTACCCGGCCGCCCGGCATGCATTTGGCTGTCAGACGTGAGGCTACAAGGCGGCGAGGCAAGCGGAGAGTTCGCGGAGGTAGCCGAGGATCACCTGATGGCGCGCTTCGTCGATCCTGCGGGCGGTGACCTGCTGATGTGCTGGCGAGACGTCGCACGGGAGGTCGCGTTGGAGGACTGCGGTCCGGTGCGGCCCTTTCCCGTGCGCTCTGGCCGTCGTTTTGCGCCTGGTTGGTGGTGGTCGGCAACGACCGGGCGGCTGGTGCACTACGGGTCTGGTGTCATACGGAACCAGGTGATGCTACTGGACCGGGATCCTTCGGTCGTGGCCATTGCATGCCGCCCGGTGGAATTCACCTGGCGTAAGCGTGACGGAACCTGGGTGCGGCACGCACCGCATCTGATGGCCCGGCTCGCGGAAGGCAGGGGTCTGCTGGCGGACTGCGCCGGGCACGGGGACATCTCACCGCGCCTGGCCTGTCGGGCGGCGGTGGTGGAGGCCGCGGCTGCGGCAGCGGGGTGGCAGTACAGGGTTCTGCGCCCTCCGGATCCGGTTCTGGCGGCCAATCTGCGCTGGCTGGCCGGGTACCGGCACCCCCGCTACAGGGCGAAGCGGACCTGGACGGTGGTCATGCTGGAAGGGTCATGCGTACGGCTGGTCGACGCGGACAACTCCGTGGCCACTGTCCTGGCGAACTTCCTGTTCGCCGAACCCGACTTCGAAGTGGTAGGCGCCCCGCAGCGCAGCGTGCCTCCGTTCGGGCTCCTGGAGGAGCTGCCTGAACAGGTGCGCGCGCGTGCGTACGCCTGGGAGCGGCATGTGCGTGAGGTGGAGACCGGGTGCCCCGTTCCGGGTCAGGACCAGGTGCCGCGTGCCGAGTTCGATCCGGCCCGGCGCACCATGGCGGAGCGGGAGGAAGCCAAGGCCGCCGAGCTGACTGCGGCCGGGCAGCCGGCCAGTGCGGTGACGGTGCGGCGGATGCGGGCCCGCTATCGGGAGCAAGGCGTGTGGGGGCTGGTGGACGGCCGGGCCGCCCGGCGGCGCTCGCCGGTAGGGCGCGCGGACGAGCGGGTGGTCGCCGCGATCGAGCAGGCACTCCAGGCGCAGCGGGAGCGGTCGACCGGGACGCTGAGCCGGCTCCGGCGCACCGTCGGCTGGATTCTGGAGGACGCCCACGGTGTGGGGACGGTAAAGGTGCCGCCGGCCTCGACGTTCAACCGGCTGGTGCACGCCCTCGCGGACCGTCAGGGGCTGCTGGGGACAGCGGCGCAGCGGCGCCGTCACTCCTCACGGCCGGCTCCGCCGTTCACCCCGACGGTGGCGCTGCGGCCCGGTGAGCTGGTGATGCTGGACAGCACCCCTTTGGACGTGATGGTGGTCCTGGCCGACGGGGTGGTGGGTAAGGCCGAGCTGACGATCGCCCTGGATGTGGCGACGCGCAGTATCTGTGCGACCGTGCTGCGGCCGATGGGCACCGGGTCGGTGGATGCGGCGGTTCTGCTGGCGCAGATGGTGACGCCAATGCGGATGCGCCGAGGGTGGGAAGAGGCGCTGGCGATGTCGCGCTCCGTCATCCCCTACGAGCGGCTGGTGTCGTTGGACGCGCGGCTGGAGGGTGCGGCAGCCCGTCCGGTGATCACGCCGGAGACGGTCGTCGTCGACCAGGGCCGGGTGTTCATCTCCGCCTCGTTCACCGCGGCGTGCGACAGCTTTGGGGTGTCGGTGCAGCCGGCGCCTCCGGCCAACGGCCCGGCCAAGGGAAATGTCGAGCGGATGTTCCGCACCATCGGCGACCGGTTCTCCCAGTACGTGGCCGGTTACACCGGCTCCGACGTCACTCAGCGCGGCTCTCACGTCGAGGACGAGGCGTGCTGGACGCTGCCGCAGGTGCAGGATCTGCTGGACGAGTGGCAGGTCGCAGACTGGCAGCACCGTCGGCACACATCCCTGCGTCATCCTCTGGCCCCGAAGCTCGCGGTGTCGCCGAACGAGATGTGGGCCGCGCTGGTCGGCGTGACCGGCTATGTGCCGGTGCTGCTCAGCGAAGACGACTATGTCGAGCTCATGCCGGTCAAGCGGGTGGGCATCAACGATTACGGCATCCGCTTCGACTATCGCACCTACGACCATGAGGTCCTCAACCCGCACCGCGGGTTCCAGTCGACGGCCCCGGACGGGATGTGGGAGGTGCACCACAACCCTTATGACCCCCAGCAGATCTGGGTGCGGCTGCCTGGCGGCTGGGAGGAGGTGCCCTGGATCCACAAGGAGCGGGTAAGCCTGCCCTTCACCGACTTCACCTGGCGCCACATCCGCGCGACCGTCGAGCGCCGCGGCGACCGCGATGAGCACGAGCAACAGCTCGCCCAGGCCCTGGACCGTCTCCTGCGGCGGGCCGGTAACGGGGAAGGCACCCGCCGCGAGCGGACCGTCGCGGCACGCGCCAGCGCCGCAGCCTCCCTCGCCGAGCCCGTCCCAAACCAGCAGGAGCCGCCCGACCCTCTCACCGCCCCGACCCTCTCCTACGGCCTGGTCGGCGCCTTCACCCCAGCAAGCCTGGATGAGCCCGACGACGAAGAGTTCGAGGACGGCTGGGACGAGGACGAAGACCCGCTCGGCACATCAGACGATGCCGGCGGCGGCCCCGCCGGAGACGAGCAGCCATCCGGGCGGGCCGCAGTCCCCCGCCCGTCGCGGATCTACGATGCCCGCCAGGAGGCAACCCAGTGGTAGCAGTCCCCGAAGCCGGTCCCGTCCCGGACGAGGAGCAGCAGATGGCGGCCTATGCGCCACCGACCACGCGGGAGGGCTGGCAGCAGTTCGTCGGCACTCCCCCACTGCAGCCCCCGCCAGACGCCGGCGAGGACTGGTCGCTTGAGGAACGCCTGGACTATCACTCCCGGTTTGTCGTCCTGACCACCCCGGCTATGGAGCGCATCTCACTGTCGGTTCGGCGACTGATGCTCCTCAACCGCCGCCAGCAGGGCACCGCGCGCCGCGGACTGATCGTTTCCGGGCCACCCACCACCGGCAAGACCACCACCCTGCTGGAGATGGGCCGCACCTTCGAGCTCGCCGAGCAGCGCCGCCACCCCGGCCGCGCCGACCGGCTGCCCGTGGTGTTCCTGGCGGTGCCGCCCGCCTCCACCCCCAAGATGCTGGTATCGGAGTTCGCCCGGTTCCTCGGTATCCCCATCGCGGTCCGGATGAACCAGGCGCAGATCACCGACGCCGTCTGCCACCTTTTGTGCCAGCTGGGCACCGCGCTGGTCCTCGTCGACGACGTCCACCTGCTCGACACCCGCACCCGGGCCGGCTCGGAGACCTCCGACCAGATGAAGCACCTAGGCGAGAGGATTCCGGCGACCTTCGTCTACGCAGGCGTCGACGTCGAGGCATCCCCCCTGCTCAACGGGCCGCGCGGCGCACAGTTGGCAGGCCGCTTCACCCTGGTCCGCAACACCGCCCTGTCCCGCGGCACCGCCGAACAGCGCGCCGTCTGGCTGGACCTGGTCACCGACATGGAAAACGCCCTGCACCTGCGCCGCCACACTGGGGGCACTCTGGCCCGGCACGCCGACTACCTCCACCAGCGCACCGGCGGAGTCATGGGAAGCCTCTCCCACCTCATCCGTGAAGCCGCCCTCACCGCCCTCCTCGACGGCAGCGAGAAGATCACCAAACGGCTCCTGGCCGGCATCCAGCTCGACATCCGCGCGGAGCAGCAAGCCCGCCCGCCCCGAAAACGCCTCCCGCGCCCCCGCAACAACGGCACTGGATCCTGACGAGGCGGACCAGCGGTGAAGAAGACCACCAGCCCTCTAATGGAACCTGCCGTCAGGGATTATTCGCAGCCACCACAGCGCGAGCAGAACGAACTGCCCCTGCATAGACCGCCTTTGGGCGCGGTGCGTGTCGCTCCACTGAACGGCGAGACGACGCTGTCGTTCATGAGCAGAGTCGCCTCCCGGTACAAGCTCACGGCCAAAGAACTTATCGGCGCGCTCGTGGACGTGGGGCGGCGGCCCAACCTGTTCACGGTGCGACCCGACGGCGAAGTGGTCTTCAACGCCGAGGCCCGGGCGGTGGTCGCCGCTTTCTGCCGCATGCCCGAAGAACACCTGCACCGTGCCCTGCCGGCCTGGGGCAGAGACGTCCCTTCGAGCAGGCTCGGGAACAGGCCGGCCGCCTGGGTCCGCACCGCAGCCACGATCCCGCCGACCGGCCCCGGATGCCGGGCGTGCACCGCGACCGCCACACGAGGCCAGGAAGAAGCACGCCGCTACCTGCTGCCGCACGGCCGGGTATGCGTCAAGCACCAGTGCTGGATGATGGAAACACCCGTCGTCGACGGGGCAGCGGCCGTCCTCGGGCAGTTGGACCTGCGGTATGTGCCGCAGAACGGGGCGGCCCAGCGCCGTCATATACGGCTGCTGCGGCGCTCTGCGCACGCCGGCGAAGCGTTCACCATGGCGCAGGCAATCATGGCTTCGTGGTGGGACGAGCCCTGGCTGGAAGAGATCCTCTGGCCCGATCGGCTGCGGCTGATGGCACCTGGCAACGACCTCGCTTGGCGTGCCGCAGCGCGGGATGCGGTGACCTATCCCGAAGCCGTCACGCTGGCCGCGGCTCTCGCCGACCCAGGCCTGCAGCAGCGGCTACTCAATGACGCGGGGCGGCATCAGCCGCACGCGCTCGCCGATGTCCCCAGCCTCGTGGACGAACTGGCTCGGCGCCTTGAGCGGCCATGGCTCGCCGGTCGCCTCAGCGCCATCACGACAGGCCCACTGAACGCCTGGGTACGCGCCTGCGTACGCACCCAGGCGGGCCACAAGCCGAAAACACGCAGCATGTGGCACGTCTCCCCGCCCCACCGGCCCGCACCGATCACCCGGCTCCTGGCCGAAACCCGGCCCGTCGACGAAACGCCCGGAAAAACGGAGTCGGAGGGGTCGTCGGCCCCAGACGTGGCCGAGACCGCTAAGGGGTTCGCGCGCGGCCTGCGCCACGCCCGCACCTACGCCACCGAACACGGCCACCTCTGCATTCCTTACCGGCACGAAGAGGACGGGTTCCAACTCGGCCTGTGGCTGGCCAACCAGCGCGCCGCAGGCCCTCAGCTCTCCCCCGAGCGCAGCCAGGCCCTGGCCGCTCTTGACCCGTGGTGGAATCCTGCGTGGAGCACACTGTGGCAGCGCATCTACCTGCGCGCACGACGGCTGCTGGACTCAGGCACCGACATCAGCCCCAAGCAGGGCTTCCCCGGCACCAGCGAGAATCTCGGCACCTGGCTGTACCAGCAGTGCCAGGTCTACAGCAGCCTCCACCCCCAGCAGCGCAGACTACTGGCACAGATCGGCATCAGTGCCGAAGCCGCCCGCCACGCACTGCCGCGGCGTCGCAACCTCGCCGAGGCCCGTGACCAGGGCCTGACCAACGCACGCGCCTACTGGAAGGAGCACGGGCACCTTTGTGCGAGCTCTGCTGATACGTACGCCGGCTTCCCCATCGGCCAATGGCTGACCAACCTCCGCGTACGCGCCCGACGCGGCATTCTCGATCCCGCCCTCACACAGCAGCTGGACGCAATGGATCCGTGGTGGGCACCGCCCTGGCCCTCCGACTGGCAGCGAGCCTGCTACACGGTGACCGAACTCGTCCGCTCCGGCCACCCCCTCGACCCCGAAAGCGCCTTTGCAGCCTTCGACGACGAACTCGGTCAATGGCTATACACCCAATGTGTGTCCTACCCCGGCTTGGCAGTGGAACAGCGCCGACAGCTCGCGGCCGTCGGACTGACTGAGCAGACTGTCCAAACCGCCCGCCCCAACCCCGCCACCCACAGGCCGTCCCTGGAGACCGGTCTCTACTACGCCCGCTCCTACGCGGCACTGCACGGCGACCTCAACGCATCACCCTCCGACCGGCACGAGGGCTTCCCCATCGGAAAGTGGCTGGCCCGCCAAAAGCACCAGGCCAGCCTTCACACCGCCAAGTTCGCCGCGCCTTACCCGGCCGACCCGCTGCTGGCCGCCATCGACCCATGGTGGAACCCACCGTGGAACGGGGACTGGCAGATCAACCACCGCGCCGCCCGCAAACTCGTAGAGAACGGGATCAAACTCCTCCCTGCACAAGGCTTCCCCGGCACCCCCGACTGGACTGGGCAGTGGCTCTACACCCAGTGCGTCGCCTACCAGAACCTCCACCCGGGGCAGCAACACAGGCTCACGCAACTCGGCATCACCACCGTGAGCTCCTGCACCGCACGGCCCCGTCGCGTCACCCAGCAAGCCTCATTCGACAAAGGCCTTGCACACGCCCGCTCCTACGCCGCCCGACACGGACACCTCGCCGTGCCCAGAAGCGCGAACCACCACGGCTACCAGCTGGGGACATGGCTCGCCCACCAACGCAAACGGGCCGCCAACGGCCGACTCCCGCACCGTCGCGCCGAGGCCCTCGACGTCCTTGACTCATGGTGGAACCCATCCTGGGGCCTACCATGGCAAATCACCTACCATGCCGTCAGAAACGAGATCCACGGCCACGCTCTGAACGCGGCCGCAGGTTTCCCCGGACTCCCTCCAGCCGCCACCAGATGGCTGCTCACCCAGTGCATCAACTATGACGACCTCCACGCGGGCCAGCAGGAACTCCTGACCGGCCTCGGCATAACACCCCAGGACGCACACGCCGCCCGCCCCCAGCAGGAAACACGCACGCGCCGCAGAACCGGCGCCAGCCGGTCGCGCCCCACAACCGTCTCGTCATCCATCGACGGCGGCCTGCCCTACGCCCGCTCCTACGCACACACTCACGGCGGACTCGGCACCGCCCACTACGCCACCGAACACGACGGATTCCCCCTGGGCTGGTGGCTGTACGAGCAGCGCAAACGCGCCATCGCCCACCTACGCCGCACCGGCCGGCCCTGGCCCCACGACACACAGCTCACCGCACTCGACCCGTGGTGGAACCCACCTTGGCGGGCCTCCTGGAACCACAGCTATCACCAAGCCCACACCCACCACACCGCCGGCCACGCCTTCCCCGACACCACCACCAAATGGATCCGCACCCAGCAACGCGCCTGGAACCAGCTCCACCCCCACCAACAACACCTCCTGACTACCCTCGGCATCCACGAACCCACACCCCTGATCAGCTACAACAGCCGCCCAACGAAACTGACCGGCCAACCAATAGAACTGACCAACGGACACACGGCCACCCCGAAGCAGGAAACCCACAGTTCACAGACCCCGCCAAGCCCCAGCCCGCAAGCAACGTCAAGCCCCTCGCCAACACAGAGCACACCGCCAGCCCCAACCAGCCAACTGATCAGACCAGCTCAACACCCCGGACACCGATCAGATTGAACGAGCCACGACAGCAGGACGGTCAGCCGGGTGATGGGCAGGGCGGTCATCCATGCGGCGGCGGCTTCCCAGGCGGGCTGACGGCCAGCAGGGAAGCGGCCCGGGAGCAGGGGCGGTTTGCCCAGGGCAGCGAGAAGGTCGTGGGCGAGGCCGGTTTCGCTGGTGGTGCCGGGGCCGGGGTGCAAGGTGATCCGGCCGGACGGCGGATGGTGGGCGGCCAGGGCAGTGTGGGTGTGGATCGCATCGTCGCCGGGGGCGATGACCACGGTGACGGGCGGCGGTGGCGCGACGAGGGGCATGGGTGGTGTGGTGGTCAGGCGAGGCGGATGAAGGCCCAGCGCAGCAGTTCCTGGTCGACGCGGGGGCGGCCGGTGCGTGCCAGGGCGGTGCGGGTGTGGGCGGTCAGCTGGGCCCAGGCGCGGAAGTTGCCGTGCGCGGCGTGGCTGTCGGCGAAGGTGATGTCGTCGGGGTCAGCGTCGGCCCAGATGGGGTGGAACAAGGGGATGACGTCGAGGACCTCGTCGGGGGTGAGGCGGGTGAAGTGCTGCCAGATGAAGATCCGGGAGGAGAGCATCGGTTCGCGGCGCAGCACGGTGTGGCAGCCCTCGCCGCCGACGAAGATGATCGCGAGCTGGGTGGAGGGCTCGTCCCACAGGTAGCGGAAGTATTCGAACGCCTCCCCGTTGAGCCACTGGGCTTCATCCACGAGGAAGGTGCGGGGGCGTTCCGCCAGGGCGGTCTTCAGCAGACGGTCGAACTCGCTGGGGTGGCGCGGTGGTTCACCGGCCAGGTCGAGCGCGGTGAACAGTTCGTAGCGCACCGCGCGGGCGGTGGGCCGGGCCCGGAAGGTGATCTTGCGGACGTCCTCGCCGGGTTCGAGTTCGCGCAGGCAGGTGTTGACGGCGAGGGTCTTGCCGAAGCCGGCGCCGCCGTGGATGCACATCATCGCGCGAGCGGCGACGGTGTCGCGGATGTTGTCCCGGGCGGTGAGCAGGGCGCGAGTGGTGACCACGGAGGCGTCCGGGAGGTCGACGTACTGGTAGGTGGCCGCGGTCACGAGGCGTCTCCGTCTTCGTCGGTGGTGAAGGGTACGGCCCGTCCGGCCAGGCCGTCCGGGACCGCAGGGGCGGACTCACGGCCGGACGGGGCCGGAGCGGGCCGGCCCTGCGTAGTCAGCGCGGCCAGGGAAGCTGGGGTGCGCCAGTCGGCCGGCGGCGCGGCAGGCGGGATGACGTCCGGCAACGCGAGCTGCGACAGGCTGGTGCCGGCACTCCGGGCGAGTTCGGCGTCGGCCTGCGCGCCGGTCAGCGCGCCGAGCCGCCGAGGAGGCTCGGCCTGCGTGGCGGCGGCGTAGCGCTCCCGCTGGGACGCTTCGAGGTCCTTCTTCAGACGGCGGCTGCGGGTCGCCCGTGCCCGCCGTACGGCGCTGACCTGTTCCTCGGTGGCCTGGTCGGCCAGGTCCGCGGGTCCGAGGTAGCGGCCGGTGGCCGCATGGTAGGCCTCGATGCGGTGATCGTGGTGAGGCATGAAACGGACCCGGACCCGGATCCCGGCCTGACCGGTCATCCACGCACCCACGTAGTCACGTTTCCTGAAGCGGATGCCGCGGGTGGTCAGCGTGCGGGTACCGGCGTCCTCCAGGGTGAACGTCCACAGATCCGCGGCCGGCACATCCCGCAGCCGAGTGGGGTCGTCCTGCCACGCCTGAAGTGGGGTCTTTCCCTGAAGCGGTACGGGACGGTGCTCGGTGTTCCACCACCGTGTCCAGTCCAGCAGCCGGGCAGTGAAGTCCTCGAAGCTGAGCAGCACCTCGTCTTTCGGCCGGGAGGGGCGTTTGCCGGGGCGCGGCTGGCGGGCGTAGCCGGGCAGCGCGACCAGGAACATGCTCTCCACCGCCCGATTCAGGCCCTCCACAGTGCCCTTGAGGTGCGGGGTGTAGGCGGGCAGATCCTCCACGGTGACGTCCAGGAGATCGAACGCGGCAGTCACCGTCCGGGACAGGAAATCCTTGCCACGGTCCACCCGCACCTTTTCCGGCAGGCCGCCGAACGGGCCGTAAGGCTCTTCGCGGAGGACCGCGGAGCGCAGCGCGGCCAGCACCGACTCCCGCGACGGATGCACCGGCGTGACCGCCACCCCGGTGATCGCGTTGGTGGCGCAGTCGGTGAACCAGGTGATCCACGGCCTGCGAGCCCTGCCCTCGACATCGACCAGCACCGGCGCCTGGACGTGGTCGGTCTCCCATGCCTGGTTACGCCAGCCCCCCGGCCGAGCCAGGAACACATCGTGTTTACGCGCCGCCCGCTCCCCACCCGCAAGTCCGGCCCGATCCCCCGGCGTCAGATCACGGCGGATCGCCCGGTGCAGCGTCGGAATCGACGGAGGCGGATCCCCCTCGCCCTTGGCCGCGCGAGCGGTCAGCTCACGATGAACCGCCGCGACGTTCCCCTTCCACAGCCCAAGCAGAGCCCTGATCTCCGGGGTGATGGTGAACCGCCCGGGATAAGCGGCCCGTTCCCCCGGTGCCTGGGCCGCAGCCTCGTCCCGCTCCGCGGCCGCCAGCCACCGCCACACCGCACGCTCCCGCACCCCCAGCACGTCCGCCGCCGACCTCACCCGCGTGGTGGTGAGCTTCCCCTCCCGCCGCAGGGCCAGCAGACGGCGCACCGCCGATCCCCGCAGCGCCCGAACCGACACAGCCGGCAAAGCCCCACTCGAACCACCACCCACCCCTTCCGGGGCCGGGTCCTGCTCTCCCTGATCCACACCCCTGAGCACACCAACACCCATCGGCCAGCGGATCAGAACTCACGAAACTGAGACAGCATCACCCCTCCCGCGATAACGCTCCACCACAGCGATGCTCTGCAGATCTCTCACCTCCAGAACAGTGACCTCACAGCCCCGGAACACCCCACGACCAGCACCAACACCCCCAAGCCACGCTGTCTCTCACTCCACTGTCACAAAACCGAGAGATCGCAGCTGTACGTCAACGACGTCTCCGACGAGGATCTGGCGAAGGCGGAGAAGCTCCCCGCGTCGTCGATCGACGCGGAGTTCTACGAGCTGGAGGCCGACCGCCACGTACCCCCGGACCGGGTGTGGTCGGCGTGGCTGTGCGGCGACCACCTCGTCAGCGAGCGGCGCGAGGTACTGCGGCAGTTCGCCAACGGAATCGACGCGAACAACCGGCGCGTGCACCGGGCGTTCCTCGCCTCGGTGCGGGTGCTCGGGGAGGGTGTAGACATCAGCGGCGAGCGCGGGGTGGAGGCGATCGTGTTCGCCGACACCCGCGGCTCGCAGGTGGAGATCGTGCAGAACATCGGCCGCGCGCTCCGGCTCAACAGGGACGGCTCCACCAAGGTGGCCAGGATCATCGTGCCAGTCTTCCTCCAGCCCGGCGAGGACCCGCAGGACATGGTCGCCTCCGCCTCGTTCCGCCCCCTGGTAGCCGTCCTTCAGGGCCTGCGCTCGCATGATGAGCGCCTGGTCGAGCAGCTCGCCTCCCGTGCCCTCACCAGCGGCAAGCGCAAGGTGCACGTCAGGCGCGACGAGGACGGGCGGATCGTCAAAGCCGGCGGCGAGGGCGGCGGTGAGGACCAGGAGGACGACACCGACGCCGCTGCCGAGTCCGCTCTGCTGCACTTCTCCAGCCCGCGCGACGCCGCGACGATCGCAGCGTTCCTGCGTACGCGGGTGTACCGGCCAGAGTCCCTGGCGTGGCTGGAGGGCTACCAGGCCCTGCTCCGGTGGCGCAGGGAGAACGAGATCACCGGCCTCTACGCCGTCCCCTACGACACCGAGACCGCAGTCGGCGTCACCAAGGACTTCCCGCTCGGGCGGTGGGTTCACCGGCAGCGCAAGACGCTGCGCGCCGGTGAGCTCGATCCCCACCGCAAGGAGCTGCTGGACGCGCCGGAGGCCGGGATGGTGTGGGAGCCCGGCGAGGAAGCGTGGGAAGCCAAGCTCGCTGCGCTCCGCTCGTACCGGCGGGCCACCGGGCACCTCGCGCCACGTCAGGACGCCGTATGGGGCGAGGGCGAGGCCATGGTGCCCGTCGGGCAGCACATGGCGAACCTGCGGCGGAAGGGCGCGAAGAACGGCCTGGGCAAGGACCCGAAGCGGGCAGAGCAGCGTGCGGCGCAGCTCACCGCCATCGACCCGGACTGGAACTGCCCCTGGCCACTGGACTGGCAACGGCACTACCGCGTCCTGGCGGACCTGGTCGAAGCCGACGGCAGCCTGCCCGACATCGCACCCGGCGTGCTCATGGACGGCGACGACCTGGGCAAATGGCTCCAGCAGCAGAAACAGTCGGCCATCTGGGCGCGGCTCATCCCCGAGCAGCAGCAGCGGCTGTCGAAGCTGGGCGTGCAACCCGCTGAGGCCCCGTCTCCCGCCCCGGCGGCCAGGCGGGCGACGAAGGGCCCGAACAAGGCGCAGCAGGCGTTCCAGCGGGGCCTGACGGCCCTCACGCAGTGGGTCGAGCGGGAAGGCGCCGACCGGCCGGTGCCGCGCAGCCACGCTGAGGAGATCACGGTCGACGGCGAGGCGGAGCCAGTGGTCGTGAAGCTGGGCGTATGGATCTCGAACACCAAATCGAGGCGCGACAAACTCGCCGCGGAGCAGCTGGACGCCCTACGAGAACTCGGGGTGGGGTGGGCATCCCACTAACCCGGCGGGGAAAGGCAGCATTCGGTGTGCTGTACGCCGCGGCCCGACGTGTAGCGCCTGGCGGAGCGGATGAGCGCGCGTTGCGACCAGTACGTTGGTCGCGGCGCGCGCTTGGCCATGTGCTAGCCAGCTGTTGGAGCCGCCCTGGCGAGCGAGAGGTTTCAGGCGGTGGTGCGGTTGCCCTGGCGTGCGGCAAGCGCGGCGTCGGCGCTGGGGTAGGTGGGCAGGAAGGTGTCCATCCCGGTGACGCTGAGCAGGCGGCTCAGCCGGTCGGGGATGGCCGCCAGGGTCAGCGAGCCGTCGGCGTTCTTGGCGCAGCGCCAGATGCCGACAAGGGCGCCCAGCCCTGAGGAGTCGCAGAAGGTGACGCCCGACAGGTCAGCGACCAGGTCTGGGTGTCCGGCCGCGATGAGTTCCAGGGCGCGGGCCCGCACGGCGGGTGCGGTGGTGATGTCGAATTCACCGGACAGCGCGATCACAGCCAGGGCGCCGTCGGTGTGCGGGATATCGATGTGGAGTGCGTCGGTCATGGGCGTCGGTTCTCCTGCCCGACGGAGACGTCGGCGGTCGGGGCGGCGGCGCTGTGAGCGGTGGTGGTGATACCTGCGGGAGCGGCATCGGGTGGGGGGACGGACAGGGCCAGCAGTGCCACGTCGTCGCGTTCGGTGTCGGGGAGGGTGTCCAGAAGCGCGACGGTGTCGTCGATCAGGGCGCCGGCACTGACCGGCGCCGGCCGGTGGGCGAGGAATTCGGTCAGGCCCGTGTCGGCGAGCATGTGGCCATCGGCGGTGCGTGCCTCGGTCAGGCCGTCGGTGTAGAGCAGAAGTCCCTGGCCGGGTGCCAGGTGCAGGGTGCGTGAGGCGAAGGAGGCTTCGGCGATCGCGCCGACCAGCATGCCGCCCTCGGCGCGGACCGCCTCCACCCGTACACCGCCTTCCTCGGTGGGGCTCAGACGGTAGGCGGGCGGATGGCCGCCGGTGGCCAGGGTGACCGTGAAACCGCCATCCCGGGCGGGATCGAGCACGCCGAAGATGGCGGTGCAGAAGCGCGTCCCCACCGCCGCGTCCAGCAGCAGCGCCGTGTTCAGGGCATTCAGCGCGGCCGTCGGGTCCGCGTCGACGAGGGCTGCGGCCCGCAGCGTGTAGCGGGTCAGTGAGGTGACCGAGGCGGCTTCGGCGCCCTTGCCGCACACATCGCCCAGGAAGAACGCCCACCGGTCCCCGCCGACGGGGAAGACGTCGTAGAAGTCGCCGCCCACTTCCTGCGGGGAGGCGGTCTTGTAGTGGCAGGCCAGCTCCAGGCCCGGTACCGCGGGCAGGACGGGAGGCACCAGGGTGCGCTGCAGGGTGGAGGCGAACGCGGCGATGGCCGCCTTGTCCCGCTCCGCGCGCTGCCGGGCCTCTTCCTCCGCCTCGCGCTTCTCCTGCTCGACCTTGCGGCGCTCCTGCTCGGCGCGCACCACGTGCAACGCCGACAGCCGCAGCTCAAGCTGGTCGCGCACCACCGCCGCCAGGTCCGCGAGCGTGGCCGAATCCGCCTCGCTGATCTCGCGGGGGCGGGTGTCGAGGACGTTGACCGTGCCCAGCCGGTACCCGTCGGCGGTGATGATCGGAGCGGCCGCGTAGAACCGCACCCCCATCGGGCCGGCGACCAGCGGGTTGGAACAGGCGACCGGGTCGAGCAGGGTGTCGGGAATGACGGTGGTGTCATCGGTCAGGACCGCGGAGGCGCACAGGCCCGGGTCGCGGCCGATCTCGGTGACGCCTTCCAGGCCGTGTGTGGCCTTGAACCAGATCCGGTCCTCGTCCACGATCGTCACCGTCGCCACCGGCACCTCGAACAGACGCGCCGCCAGCGCCGCGACTCGGTCGTAGGCGCCGTCCGGAGGGGTATCGAGAATGTCGTAACGGCGCACCGCCGCCAACCGTGCCGCCTCGGCCGACGCGGCCAGAGGTTCCTTCGGTGCTATCGCAGGCGAACTCGCTTGCTCCGGCATAACCCTCGTCTCGCTCATCCCCCCAGGAAGGCGCCGACCAGACAGTCAGCACCCAGGCACTGTACCCAAACGCCTCAGCGCACCCGACCCGACGACGAGCTTCGCGGAAACAGCCGCAACTCGGTGCAGTGATCACCGAAAGGCGAAACGTGACGGCCTTCGCGGCCCGGCGGTTCGTCGACCGCAACCTGCTGGTCGACCTGAGTGCGAACCCGGACAGGGACGCTGCACCACCCTGGCCAGATCGCGGAGGTCTGCCACCGCGAGGACCTGGCGGACCTGGTCACCGCCGACACCCCGCCCGGACCCGAGCAGGCCGCCGCCCGGCTCCGGGTGCGACGTACCGCCTTCGGCCACATGGTCAGGCTCGGCTGGGTCCGCTCCCCGCAGTCGATCGGGTTCCGCTTCGGCACCAGCCGGGCCGGGGCCGTCGACGTCGCGCTCTACACCACGGCCTCCGTCGACTCGGTCGTCCCCGCCCACGCCGAGGTCGACTGGGAGCAGCTGCGCACCGTGGAGAAGGGCCGGCGCTCTCCGGTCGCGTTTCTGCGCCCGGAGCCGGCGCCCGTACCGGCGTAAGCCCTCCGGGGTGCTGCTCCCGCCCGCGCCCCGGGCTACCCTCCCGGGCAGCCCGGGGTGCGGGGCGTTCTCCGTGCGAGCCGTTCACGCGTGCCCGGCCGGCTCCCACAACGGGCGGGCACGTCCCGTCCCGTCGCAGTGGAAGCACCGACCGCCTCCCGGCGTGCTGCGGGCGCCGATGGTGCCGGCGGCGTGGCGGAAGAGCCGGGTAAGGCCGATGGTGTGCGCCTCGTAGATCGGGAGTTCCTGCCGTCTGCCGAGCGTGACCTCCAGCGCGAAGCCGGGGCCGGTGAAGTGGGCGTGCATGCCCCCGGTGATCGAGCGGAGCGTCTCGTTCAGTTGGTGCATCGTCTCCGCGCCGGTCAGCTGCACCCGGGCCGCGAGGATGGTGTCGGTGGCTGCGGCGAGGGACAGCAGTGCGACCGGGCGGGCGAGCGGCCCGACGCGGCCCACGGGGTCGGGATGGGTGTGCTGGAGCTGGGACAGGGCATGCCACAACTCGCCCGGCAGATCCTGGGATGCGGTCTCTTCTCGGCTGCGTCTCATACGGCCTGTGTAGGGCCTGCGGGTTGCCGGCGGCGCCGGGTGGGCCGGTCCGTCCCGCCCGGTGGCGCGGTGACTTCGGAACCGGTCCCGCTGTGCGGCCTGGCGACGTTGACCGCACAGCGCTCTTGTGCGGTCAGGTCCGCCGGCGGAACCAGCCGCGGCCGCCCCGGTCCGGCTCCTGGTCGTCCCCCGGCTCTGGCGGTGCGGCGGCCTAGAGGCGGGCGGCTTCGGCGGCGGCTTCCTGCGCCGCGGCGTCGTCGGCGTGGCAGTTGCCGCACACCGACAGGCCCCCGGCCTTCCAGGCCGTCCTCGCGGTGGTCTCCTCCCACCGCTGGTCGGTGAACTTCGTCCCGCACCGCTTGCACACCGGCCGCCGCGCCTCCCGCTCAGCGGCACGGCGCCGCTCCTCCTCCGCTTCGGCCTGCGCGTACTGGCGGAGGTAGAGGGCGTCGCCGTCGGGGTTGTCGAGCGCGGCCGTCAGCGTCTGCTCGTGCGCTCGTCGCAGCCGCCGCCACACCGCCGCATCCGCGCCGTGCTCCTGTCTGGGTCGTCGTCGCCTTCGAACCAGGGCTCCCCGAGCGGCGGCGTGTAGTCGACGTATACCTGGCCGCCGGTCATCAGGTCCTCGTACCGGCGCGACGCCCAGAAGCGGCGGCCGGCCTCCTCCAGCACGGCGACCGTGTTGGCGACCTTCGCCTCGGTGGTGTCCGCGAACACGAACGCCACCGGAACCAGACCCTCCCGGCCGGTGGGCGGGTAGACCCGCCGCCACAGCCGCAGCTCGTGATCGACGTGCTCAATCCCGTCCGGCCGGGAGCGGACCAGGTCCACGGTGTGCTTGTCCGCGTCCCGTGGCAGCAGCCGACCCCATTCCCAGTACCGGCGCAGCTTGGTCACCAGGTCGTGCGCGTCCTCGGAGCGGCGGTCGATCTCCAGCAGCATCACCGGCACTCCGGCCTCCGGCGCCCGCACCACCAGGTCCGCCCGCTGCACATAGCCGTCCGCGAGCCGGTGCGGAATCTCGGTGGCGAAGCCGAGCCCGTGACCGATCCCGGCGCGGTGGAGTTCGGCGGCCGTCGTGGTGACCGCTGCGGAGTGGTCGTCGTAGCTGGTGCCGAGCAGAAGGCCGGTATCCGGGTCGTACTTCTCCTCGCGCAGCGCCGAGATGCGTATGCCCTTCGGCTCCGGCAGCTTCTGCGCCTCGCCGTGTCCTCGCCGGGTCAGCACCCACACCTGCCGCTGGTCCTCCCGTACCAACTCGATCCTCACCAGGCGGTGGTCCTCCAGATCGAGGAGGGTGTCCCGTACGAGCTTGTCGTGCTGGTTGTCCGGCCGGGTCAGCTTCCACAACTGATCGGGCGTCGCCCTCTGAAAATCCCCAGCGCCTGCAGCAGCTCCCGGCGTCGAGGCCCGGTCGAAGTCCTCCTGTGCTTGGGACGCCTTGCCACATCTGCATGAGGGTTGTCGGACCTGCGACGACCCCCTCTCCGCCGTGCCTGACCTGCAGAAACGCCCGGGCCCTGGCGGCGGGGCGCGGAGGGGGTGATGGAGGGGTCCACGGAGGGGGGATGCTCGCCCCGGTCAAGGGGCTGCTCGGGCTCGTCCGCGGTGCTCGCCACAGGGTGCTCCTGAGAGGTGGGGCGGGCCTATCCCGCCATTCACCTTCTACAGGTGTGGGATTCGGCCTCCGTGTGACGCCGGCCTTGAAGAACCTCTCCGCCGTGACCGCATCGTGATCAACCCCCCTGGCGGTGCAGGGCAGTTTGCGAGAGTGGAGCGCGATACCTTGCGAGGCGGTGCCGTGCGGTTGTTCGCCCGCCGTTGCTCCGCGCGGCCGACTGCGTTGTGTGGCTTGGCTGCCTATTCGGGGTCGTCGGCTTCTGCGGGGATGGTCCAGCGCAGCAGGGTGGTGGTGCCGGCCTGTTCCAGGGTGACGGCGTAGACCTGGCCCCAGGCACGTTCGCCGCGGTGGCGCATGGAGTGGTCGCCGGGATCCCAACCCAGTCGCAGGATCCGGGACCCCTCGAGCTCGATCTGCCCAGCGAGCAGGGGGTGGGCCTCGCCGGCCCGGTCGAGCAGGTGAAAGTGGGTGTGTGCGTCCACGGAGACCACCAGGCCGGTGCGAGGTCCTTTCGACAGCCAGTCCCGAAGCTGGTCGGCGAGCTCGTGGGCCTCGTGGAGGGGAAGATCGAGCCGCCCATAGGGGCCGCGGCGCCCGTCGACCTGGGACATCGGGACGCCACCGAAACAGGCGTGGGCGTCGTCCTCGTACTTCCCCCAATAGCTGACATCGGCGAGCCCGTCGATCGACTCGCCGGACAGCCCGACGAACGAGTCAAGGGCGCGGGCGTCCCCGAGGACCATGCCGCACCGATCAACCGGCAGGTCACCGAGATGGACCGGCTCTCCGCCGGGACCGCCCGGCCAAGGCAGGCCAAGGTCGACTTCCAGGACCGCGATGACCGGCCCGTCGTACGAATCCCATATCTCAGCGCGGACCTTCAACGGCCGACCGGCCGCGGCCGGCACCGCGACCGCCTCGCAGAACCACTCCTGGCTCGGGCTGTCCGAAGGCTCGTGGAGGTGGCCGCCGCCCTGCTCCGCCGCAGCCGTTGCCCGCACGGACAGCGGGTCGCCATGCTCGGGCCACTGGTCGATCCAGCCGGCCATCCCCAGGACCAGCACGCCGGACGGTGTTGTGACGACTCCCAGGTCGACAAAGGGTTCACTCATCCGCTGATTCAACCAGGTGCGGATCGGTTGGCCCCAGCCCTGGCCGTGCGGGGCCGAAGTCGCAAACCAGGCTGCTCCACCCGCAAACTACGGTGCTCCATCAGAACCTCCCTGATCCCACTTCACTGACAATCTGTCCCACTTCACTGTCAGAGGACACCCCCGAGGGGGAGAGTTCTCCCCCTCCGGCGGCTGGACTCTGTCCACAGGGCCGTAGATCGAGGGCGGCTTCGAGGTCGCCGCGATCAGCGGGGCGGCCCGCACGTGAGGAGCTGTCATGCCCGAGAACACCATCACCGCGCCGCTCGCCCCGATGGAGCCGGAGGACGTCGCCGACGCCTTCGCCTACATCCGCGCGATGCAGGCCGACGACATCGACACCGCCTGCGCGGTCATCGACGGCATGGGCCCGGAGGCACTCCGGATGCTCCTGGACGTCGCCGCGCGCATCTTCATCCCGATCACCGCAGTCGACGACCACGACGAGGAGCCCTGCGCACATTCCTTCCTGGCGGCGGCCCTCGGCCGGCTTCTGCTGGAGCTCCTCAGCGACGGCGCCTGCCTGTCCGGTGCACCGGGGATCGCCCAGACCATCGTCCGCTTCACCGAGAACATCCTCACCGAGGACCACGGCGACGTCGCCGACGTCCTGCGCCAGCTGGAGGCCGCGGGGATGAAGCAGGCGATGGAAGCGCACCCGGTGTGCCGGACCACCGCGTAGAGCGCATCCGGGACGGCGGTGGTGCGGCGCGCATCGGGACCACACCACCGCTGCCGAGCGCTCCACCGCACCGCGCCGCACCGCCGAGGCGCTCTGCGGCCGGGGGCTCCTCTATCACACACCCCCTTGACCGCGGCCTGTTCGCTAGCCGAAACCGCTTGTGTCAAGGGGAAACGTCCTCGGTGGCAGACCTGGACAAGGGGGTGTAGCGGAACTGGACAAGGGGTCGTGCGCTTCCGCCCGCACCTGATGGAGGGGCGGTGGGCAGTGGGCGCACCGGCGCGGTGCGGAACATCGGGTGCGGCGCACCGGCGCGCGCGAGCGCCGGACACCGCCGGGCGGTGCGGCGCACCGGGTGCGGTGGCGCACCGGAGTGGTGCGCGCACCACGGTGGCGTCCATCGTCACCCGGCGCACCGGAGTGGAGCCCACCGAGTGGAGCCCACCCGTCACGCCCAGAACGGCGAGAAGTCCGCAGGCCTCCCTTGAACGTCCGCCTCTACCTGAGTTATGGGGCTGCTGGGGTCGACGCCCGGCCAGGCCGCCGCCGAACCCGCCGAATCCGTGCACCCCGTCCGAAGCCGTCACGCGGCCGAGCCGGTCGACGGCGAGCGGCCCGGCGCCAGCGTCGGCCAAGGTGGTCGACTCAGCACCGGACGGCGCAGTCTGGCGCCGCGGTACGGCGACGGCGGTACGGCGGAGCGGGTTTCCCGGCCGGCCCTGGCGTACGGCGGAATCGGCCCACCGTCGCGGATGTCACCGTGAGCACTAAGGGCGTACCCGCCTACGACTACCGGCACCGAGAGTTCCGGACCGACCTGGACACCAGCGCCGTGCAGTTGACCGTCGTGACGGGCACGGCCTCCCAGACCGAGGCCCTGGCGAAGCACTACGCCGACCTGATCCGCACCTGGGCCGGCGTGAACGGCGGGCTCGCTGGTGGCCTTCACGAACCCGGGTTCCTGACGGCCGCCGCCGACTCACCCCTGGTACTCGCTGAGATCGATGGCGTGCACGCGGAGCGGGAGGCCGAACCGTGGGTCGGTCGTGTCGCGCTCCGGGACCATGCCGAGCTTGCGCATGACGTTCTGGGAGGCCGTGTTGGAGATGTGGGCGATGGCGACCACCCGGTCGAGGCCGCGGTCCTGAAGCGCGAACTCCAAAACCGCGTGGGCGGCCTCGGAGGCGTACCCCTGCCCCCAGAAAGGGCGCCCGATCCGCCAGCTGATCTCCACCTCGTGCCGCAGCTCGGGCAGGAACTCTGGCACGGAGAGTCCGGAAAAACCGATCAGCTCGCCGGAGCCGAGGAGCTCGACGGCGAAGAGCCCGAAGCCCTCGTCGTCCCACTCCTCCTCCCACCGCTCGATGGACTCGGCGGTCTGTTCCAGATCCTGGACGGACCCATCGCCGATCCAGCGCATCACCTCGGGGTCGGCGTTGATCTCGGCCATGGGGGCAAGGTCGTCGCCGGTGAAGCGGCGCAGGAGGAGGCGGGGCGTGAGGATCTCGGTCATGGCTCCATCGTCCCTCACTCCGCATTCCACCCGCCCGCCCGCACGCGCGGTGTCATCACCCGCTCCGCGTACATGCCCAGGAACCGGGCCAGGTCCGCGGCGTGCATGGTCGGCAGCAGCGGGTTGTTCCTGTTGTCCCACCCGTCGACGGGCAGAGCGGCCCCAGAACGGGATAGCCGGCTGCACACACCGACGCCGGGAGCCCTCCGGCTCCCGGTAGACACGGGGCCCACGCACCGAGCCCGCGCTGGGTGATCTGCTGTCCGGCCTTGGCGATCTGCTTGAGCACCTTGTGGCCCGCCGCGAGCCGTCCGGCGCGCGGCGACCGTAGGGCGGGCGGCGACTGCGGAACGGCGCGCGAGCGCGCGGCCGTACGACGGCGGCGACTGGCGGCTGGCGGCTGTTCGGCGGGAGCGGGACAGCGGAGAGGCAGCAGTGCGAAGCGGCCTGGCCCCACCTCGGCAGCAACACGGGCGGGTGGGCACAAGGACAGCGGGGCGCGCGCAGCGGCCCGGGCAATCGGCGAGACGGGGCGCCCCGGCACGCGCGGCCGTACGCCGACGACGGACTGCTGCGCCGAGGGCGAGCAGCAGCCCAGCCGGAGGGACCCCGGCGACCCCGGCCACGCGGCGGCCCGGAGCAGCGGAGGCCGTACGACGGGCACGGCAGCCCAGCTCCAGCACAGCGGCAGGCGGGCGGAGCGGCGGCCGGCCGGGCCGGACTCGGGGCCTGTGGGCACGGCCTGGCCGGGCCGGCCCCCGCGAGCAAGGCCTGGTCGACCTCGCCATCGACGGCGTGGACGGTCACCACCAACTCCCGCATCAGGCCCGTGACGTCGTGGTCGGGCAGGTGGGCGGCACGACCTTCCGGACGATGCGCGGCGGGGTGCGGGCACGACGCGCGCGACAAAGCGGCGAAGCGGCGAAGCACGGTGGAGGCGGCAACCGCACGACGGACGGCGCGAACGGCGGAACTGCCCGGCGTACGGTCGACGACCCGGATCGCATCGGCGCGCTCGCTCAGGGCCTTCCACCACACCGATACGCGCAGCGGCGCGTCGCCGGGCCGCGGCCGCCGGAAAAGTCGGTGGTGCGACACCCGGCCGGCTGACATGCTGGCGTTTGCGAAGGGGTGTAGCTCAGATGGCCAGAGCGCCGGTCTCCAAAACCGGATGCCGCAGGTTCAATTCCTGTCACCCCTGCCACGGAAGCAGTGCAGCGCCCCCCCACCGATTCGATGGGGGCGCTGCTGTGTTGTGGGGCGCGGGCGGCGGGACGGCGCCGGGTGGCCAGGCCGTATGGCGACCGCACGACAGGCGTGCGGCGGAACCTCGGCGCAGCGGCGCAGGAGCCAGGCCTGCGGCAGACGGCCGAGCACGGCGGCGACCTTACGACAGGCGCGGCAGTTCGGCGGCGGGCGATCCAGGCGCGCGCCAACCCCGCCGGCACGGCGCGGCGGCGGGCGGCGTGCGTACGGCCGTCGTGCGCGTCCAGGCACGCCGGGTGGCACGGCAATGGACCGGCACGGTCCGGCCCCGCCTGGTGCAGGTGACACGGCGCCAGCGGACGGGGCGGTCGAGCGCCGGCGAACTACCACTTAGCCACTACACGATGACGCTGGCGATCTCCGCCACCGCTGCGATGGCGCTCCAGACGACCGCAGTACGGTCCCACCAGGGCTGAGGAATCGCGGTTGCGGGTTCGTTGCCGTCGGCACGCACGCTGCCGGCACGATCCGCCTCCACGTCCGCCACGACGATGACGATGTTGAAGGTGCAGTGGTCGCCACCGGTGATGTTGAGAACAAGACCCTCGTGCAGCGGCTCGTAGCCCATGTGCGTTCCCCTATGAAGTTGTCGTTATCGCGATCCCCGGAACCGAAGGACCCCACGGTAGGCACCACGCCATCCCTTTTGCGCCCATCTGTGAGCAACGCCATGGACCACCATCCCCCAGACGACAGCACGGCGGCAGTGGCGCGGCGGCGCGCGGAGACGCGGGCGTACCCAGCGGCCCCATGCGATGCGGCGGGCCAAGCGGGCAGGCAGCGGACCGCGGCGTGCATGCAGGGCTCTGCCAGAGGCGACGATAAGTCCGAGCCTCGGGCGCAGCGCCGGGCCTGGACGCCTGGCAGGCGGCAGCACGGCAGCCGGCGCCGCGGCCATGGCGCCCTGTTCACCCCAGCCACCGAGGGCGCCCGCCGCGACGGGCCTGCGCGCCGGCGCTGCCCAGCTCCCGGTCGGCGGATGGACGTCAGGCCCAAGACCTCATGGGTACAGCGCAGCAGGGTCACGGCCACGCGGGCTGCCATGCCAGCACGAGCAGCAGGCGGCCGAGAACAGCGGCGGGCCCCAGCTGTACAGCGGGCGCGGAGCGCGGCGTGGCAGCAGCACGGACGAACGCGGCCAGCAGACGCTGCGTCAGAACGGTGCGCCCGTCACCGAGCCGGACGGCGAGCGAGCGGGGCCGGGAGGCCGGGCCGGTGTAGCCGACGACGGCGGCCTCCGTCGTCCCGGCGTGCGGGATCTTCTGCCTTCTCTGCACTTTGCAAGGCAACGGAGCGGGTGCCGCGTGAGTGAGCGTAGGCTGCCCGAATGCTCGTCCGTTGTGTTCAGATCATCAGCCCGACGAGCGGTGAGGCCGTCAGTGATCACTCGGGGATCCGGATCGGCGTGGAGTACCCCGTCCTCGAAGTCATCACAACGGTGCGCGGCGTGCTGCTGCGGATCCCTGAGCGCCCCAACGTCACCGGAGAGCGGGACACTCCTGGCTTGTGGGATGCGGCGATGTTCACTGTCGTCAGTAGCCGGCTGCCCGACTGCTGGGCCGCAGAGTCGGGAAACGGCCAGCTGACGCTGACACCGAAGGAATGGCAACGCCCAGGCTTCTGGGACGACTACTTCGATGACGAGCCGTCTGCCTGTGCCGAATACGAACGTCTGCGGGCGGAGATCCTCTCGCAGGCGTCAGCGCGTAGCGATGCTTGCTGATGGTTGACCGGTCATTGGCGGTGGGGTCGGGGAGCCGGGAATCCCAGGGCTACCGACGGTCGGCTGGTGAGCCGCGCGACGTCGGCCTGCTTGCTGCGGACGAACGTCAGGGTCATGTCGATCCCTTCGATCTCGCCGAGCCATCGCTCCTCTTCCGCACGTTTCCGACGGCCCCTCGAGCTGCAGGACGTCGAAGGCGATGAAGTGGGCGGCAGGGTGTTCGCGAGCCGGTCCACCGTGCGGGCGCCAGCGGGGAGCGGCGGAGCCCTGGCGGCGACCACACGGCACTCTCAGCCGTGGCGGAGCGGCGGCGGCGAGGCGGCCGCGGCGCCCGGCAGGGCGCGACCGCACGGCGGAACGCGGAGCGGGACAGCCGTACAGCGGATGGCGAGGCCCCGGCACGGAGCCGCGAAAAGGCAGCCGTACGAAGGAAACTTGCCGTCCCGGACCGCGGCGGCCCGGGCCAGGGCCTGCGTCCCTTCCGCAACCCCGACGACGCCGAAGACCGCGAGGACGAGGAGGGCTGAGGGACTAGGGGGTGTCTTGTCGATCAGGCCGGATCAGGCAGCGGCGCCTGGTGCCGTGGATCGCAAGGCGGAGGAGGGAGCCACTGCGGTGGGGGCACCCCCGTGCCCGCAGGGCTACGGGGGCCATTGGCGACCGACGACAACGCGGCGAGGCGCGGTGCCAGGCGTCGCGAGCCCGGCAAGATCGGCAAGACACCCCCTAGGTCCCAGCCGAGGTCGCGGCCGGGACCTGGGGTGGCTCAGTCGGGCTGGTTGTCGGCCTGCTTGGGCAGGCAGAACATCAGGGCCCACATCAGGGCGAGAAGGCTGCCAACCCACCACAGCACGGTGAGGAACGCGTCGCGGTTGAGTGCGGCGTCGGGTGAGCCGCCGGTGGTGGCGAAGAACACCAGGGCGGTCAGCGCGGTGCCCAGCGCGATACCCAGGTGGATGGCGGTGTTGAACAGGCCCGAGGCGGCTCCGGCGTCCTCATGCGGGACCCGGGCCAGCGACAGGTCGGCGAGCGGGCCGCCGACCATGCCGAGGCCGAAGCCGATCAGTACCACTGGCGCGGTCATCGCCAGCAGGGAAAGGCTCGCCTGGCCTGCGTTGAGCTGGAGCCCGTAGGCGGCCATCGCAGCGACCGTGATGAGGGCTCCGGCTTGCGGCAGCCGGCGGGCGAAGCGTCCGGCGCTCTTCGCCGCGATGGTCGCACCGGCCAGCTCTCCGAGGGAGAGCAGCACGAAGGCTAGGGCGGCGTGGAAGGGGCTCATGCCCTGGCCGCGCTGGAGGTAGAGGGTCCAGGTCATGAAGAACAGCCCGCACAGCAGGCCGTGCATCAGCTGCGCGGCCATGCCGCCGGAGAACTGCCTGCCCTGGAAGAGGGGCAGGGGCACGAGCGGGGCGTTGCCCTGCTTGCGCTTCTGGTGGTGCAGGAAGACGCCCAGGACGAGCAGGCCTGCGGCGAGCAGGGCGAAGCACCACAGCGGCCAGTGATGCAGGTGCCCCTCGGAGAGCGGGAAGACGATCAGGACGATGGCCAGCGCGGACAGCAGCATGCCGGTCAGGTCGGGACGGTCGGCCTTCCGCGCGGTCGACTCGGGGATGAACTTGCGTCCGAGGAGGATCACGGCGAGGCCGACGGGCACGTTGACCAGGAAGATCGGCCGCCAGGACAGCCCGAACAGATCTGCCTCGGTCAGCAGACCGCCCATCACCGGGCCCAGGACATTGGCGAGTGACATGACGGCCCCGTACAGACCGAATACCTTGCTGCGGTTTTGGCCCTCGGAGGTGGCATGGAGGGTGGCCAGGATCTGCGGGATCATCAGGGCCGCTCCCAGGCCCTGGAGCCCGCGGGCGGCGATCAGCACGCCCGGCCCGGCAGCCAGGCCGCACAACAGTGAGGCCGTGGTAAACAGGGCGGTGCCGATGAGGAGGATCCTGCGGCGGCCGTAGAGGTCGCCGAGGCGTCCGCCGGTGATCAGCCCGAGGGCGATGGGCAGTGAGTAGCCGGTGGTCAGCCACTGCACCGTGTCCGGTCCGGCGCCGGTCGACTTCTGGACCGCGGGCAGGGCGGTCAGGACGACCGACTGGTCGATCATGTCCATGAGCTCGGCGCCCAGCAGCACCAATAGGGCGATCCAGGCCGTCAGGCCCATCTTCGACAGTCCAGGTGAGGGGCGGGTTGGGGTCTGAGTAGTGTGCTGCGGCTCGTTGTCGAGCGCGGAGGCAGACAAGACGGAAACTCCTGATCCAAAGAGAATTCGGGGAGCCCTGCCAGCTGCCGCACCGGGGGGGCGGAAAGCACGAAACCCGGGGCAGATGGCAGAGCTGCACCCGGGACAGAAAACTGCGGGGGACGGTGACGCAACTCAGGCCAGCGCGACGTCCGCCCCCAAAACACGTGCGACACCACAGCACGCGGGGAACGCGGACGACTACACGGCCTGGTTAATAAGAAGTCACCTCAAGATCAACACAGCAGGAACAAGAAATCCGGTCGCTGCCACCGACATCTCGGCACAGGGACCCGTCCACACTACGGCATCCCGGGCTCCCGGCGCATACCAGTTCGTGGACCCGCTATGCCGCCGCCGCTGCGGGCAGGAAAGTGCTCCGGCCCGCAGCGGAAACCTGTCCGTGTCCTGCTCCGTGTCCTCGCTCGTGTATATGTGATCGCGCAGGCCAGGGCGCCTCTTGTGGCGAATGGGTGATCCCGCACGGCGGTGGGCGCAAGGACAGCAGGCCGGTCGGGCGCGGCAGTTCAGCGGCGGCTGACGGTCCAAACGCGCGGCCACCTCAGCGAACGGGTCCAGGAGGCGAGCGTCGGAGGGAGGCGGCGCGAGTCGGAGGTACGACGGGCTGCGGAGGCGAACGGCGTGCGACCCCGGCACGGCCCGGCGCCGGACGGTGGCGGCAAGGACACCTGCACCACACCGGAGCCTTCGCCATGATCAAGACCCGGCAGCGTCGACAACGCTCGCGACCAAGATATTCAGGTCGTATGGGGCGTCGTGCCCGACACGAGTGCCTCGAACAGCGGCCAGCCGTCCTCCTCCCGCACACCGTTCACAGTGGGAAGCAGACCGCGTGTCATGGCCTCGTCCAGGAAACGGCGCGCCACCCCGGGTTCGTTGAGGTTGAGGACGTGGCCCCCCGCGCCGATGATCTCGCCCTCACCCAGGGGCCAGCCCCCCGCCGCGCCGCTCTCACCGGAGCGGAAGACCAAGCGGAGTTGGGCCTGTGGCGCGTCGGCCCGACGCAGGGACAGGGTCTCCCGGCAGTCCGGGTGCCGGTGCCGTCGACCCCAGAGCCAGACGGTGTCGCCCACCATCAGCGTGCGCAGCACGCCCTTTCGTCGCATCCGCTCACCATAGCCTCGGGAACCCGGTGAGCCAGAACCCCTCAGGGGACATCACGAGGACTCCACGCAGCCGGCCCCGGACGCCGAGCCGGCGGCAGGCGGCAGGCGGCAGGCGGCAGGCGGCAGGCGGCAGGCGGCGCGGCATCTCGGCGGCGCGCCGACCGGCCTGAACACGCGGCCGCGCGCGGTGGGGTGACACGGGCGGGGCAGGCGCGACCGTACGACGGAACGCGGAACGGCAGCACGGCGGCCGTAAAAGGCGCTGCACCTGTACGCAGCGGCGCGGCGGCGGAGCGGCGCGCGTACAGCTCCCGGCCACCGTGGCGGTGAGCCAGTCGGCCAGCAGCCATGGAAAAGGCACGATCTGGGCGTAGGGGCGGTAGTCGGTGACGGTGCCGCACTGACCGCCGGCGCCGTCGGTACTGCGGCGTCCGATCCAGTTGCTCGGCAGCCACCGGTGGCGCTGGCAGACCTCCAGCCGGTAGTCCACCGACCGGTCGCGGGCGCGGACGCGGCGTTCGATGACAACGGTCGACGGCTCGGTGCATGTGGTGATCTGGCGCAGGACCAGCACAGCGATACCCCCTCCTGAACACGGCTGAGGACCTGATCATCACCGTCGGAGGGGAGGGCTGTCGTCCACGATTGGACGCTACTGCTGTGACCCAGTTCTCATCCTGGGAGCGGGGTGGGGTACGGCTCGCGCGCGGTGGCGCCCACGGGGGTGGGTGCGCCTTGCTAGTCCCTCGGTGCGGGTCCGAAGGCGGGCGGCCGCTGGTTGTCTCCGGCAGGGCCGACATCGCCGTGCTTCCACTCGGGGTCGTAGGCGCAGGGCACGGAGGCACCGCCGGTGAAGTACTCGCGGTCCGGGTACCAGGTGAAGGACATCCGCTCGTTGCCGTCGTCCCGCTGGACGAACAGGTCCCAGGACCCGCCCCGCTCGCCTTCGCGGTAGGAGGTGACCTTCCAGCCTTCGTCCTGGAGGGACCGGTGGAGGCGGCGGAGACCGGGGACCGCCTGGCCCGCCGGCACGTGGTCGAGTGCCCACCTATGGCTCATCGAGTAGGCGCCGTCGATGGTTTCATCCTTGAGCCCCAGCAAGCCGCCGTCGTAGCAGAAGTCGGAACCGAGCGTGTTCTCCGTGCTGACGCCGATCTTCTCGACTCCGGGTTCTATGGTGCGCGCGAAGCCCATG
Source organism: Streptomyces sp. NPDC045431 (assembly GCF_040646655.1). Lineage (NCBI taxonomy): Bacteria > Bacillati > Actinomycetota > Actinomycetes > Kitasatosporales > Streptomycetaceae > Streptomyces > Streptomyces sp. NPDC045431. Next base: position 110,880 of record NZ_JBEZAQ010000017.1, on the reverse strand, counting down.
ACGCTGTAAGCCTCCTGGGAACGCTGGAGGGCGCGTTTCGCCATCTCCTCGGGCGCCACGCGGGGGAAGTCCGTCGACGCCCACGACCCCCATGCGAGCAGGCCGATCAGAAGGAAGACGCCGACGAGCGCGGCGCCGCCACATCTCAGAGCGCCCAGGGCGCGAGAGGAGGCCCTCGGCTCGGGCGCGTCGGGGTTGGTGGCGGGGCTGGGCACGGTCTGGTCGGGCATACGAGCACCCTATGAAGACGTGGCGGCAGGGCGGATGGGTGCGGTGACCGGCTCGGCGTGAGTACGCGTACTCACCTTCGCCCGTACGGTTTCGAAGGACCAGGGCGCCGCGGACCGGCCAGCCGTTGGGCGTGCGACCGGCCGCGCGGTGGCGGATCCTGCCCGGACGTCGCCAGCGGACATGTCGTCCCGGAACCGTAGGTAGCGCACGGGGTGGCGGTGCCGGCTCAGGTCGAGGGCGGTGTCGGCTTCGACCTCGGCGACAAGGTCGGGCACCACGGGCCGGAACACCAGCGGTTCCTTCGCTCCCCACCCGGCCGATTCTCTGTCAAGTCCTGCCTGGTGAGGCGAGGAGGTGTTTCACAGTGCAGTGAGGACCGTGCAGCTTCAAGATCGGTATGGGTGCCAGGGCAGCGCGTCGAGCGGGTTCGGGAGCGAGGTGTTGGCCGAGATCATTCTTGCGAACTGCACTGTGGTTTGGCGGTGTTGGCGGCGGCTTCGTTGGGTGGGCTATGTTGCAGACATGACTACCGGGACGGCATTGCGCCACACACGGATTGGTGACCCGGTGCCCTTCTGAGCGCCGTGCGGGCCAGTGCGGGCCCGCTGTTCGATCGAGGAGCGTGCGCTGCCGCACGGGCTCCGCCTCCGTCGGGTGTTGATTACAGGCTCGACACATCAACCGCGACAGGAGAATTCATGCCCACCAAGACGCTGCAGATTCCCACCGCGGACGGCCAGGCCGATGCTTTTGCCGCCTTCCCCGTCCACGGCGAGCAGCACCCAGGGGTGCTGATGTACGCGGACGGCTTCGGCATCCGGCCCGTGCTGCGAGAAATGGCCCGCGAACTGGCCGGGCACGGGTACTACGTGCTCGTCCCCAACGTCTTCTACCGGCACGGCACGGCACGGCACCGGTGATTGAACTTCCCGAGCACATCGGAGAAGAGGCCCGGCCCGCAGTCTTCGCTCAGCTGATGCCCCTGATCGAGGCGCACACCGCCGACCGTGTCCTGCGAGACGCTGACGCATACCTCAGGTTCCTCACAGCTCAGCCCGAGGTCAGCGCCGGACCGGTCGCGGTGACCGGCTATTGCATCGGTGGCCTCTTGGCGACGCGCACCGCCTCGGCCCACCCCGGCCAGGTGGCCGCCGTCGCCGCATTCCACGGTCCGGTGGGAGTCGACGGCCCCGACAGCTTTTCCCAGCTCTCCGCCGAGGTCCACTTCGGCCATGCCGAGAGCGACTTGACGCACGAGGCTCTCGGCGAGCTCAACAAGGCCCTGGATGCGGCGGGTGTCGGCTACACCTCCGAGATCTATCCCGGCACCGTTCATGGCTTCACAATGCCTGACACCGATGCCTTCAACCCCGCCGCACTGCAGCGCCACTGGGACCGCCTGCTCCCCCTTCTCGGGCGCACCCTGACCAGGAGCTGAGGCGCTCCGGCGCGGAACCCAAGCCTCTGAAGTACACGGCTCCGGAGCCGTGAGGGTGTTTCGAAGCTGGTGTGAGGGCGGGCTCTGCCCGCCCTCACCGTGGGGGCCATCGATTGATGGCGGCGATGTGCGCTGCCCGATCCTCAGGCGACGGGTGGTTGGGGCTGGGTGGGCAGGATACGGACGACGAGGGCAGGGGCCGTGGGCTGCTGGCGGCACTGCCGGTTTTCCAGGGTCAGCTGGTGGACGACGTGGACGCGGCCCGGGAGCGGGTGCTCTGGGGGCGGGTCGCCTACCGGGGCGAGCCACTGCCAGGTGCCGGCGCTGACCCCGGGCGAGGATGACAGTGGCGAACTGCTCGCGGGCGCCGGCTATGAGGCGGCTGCCGGTGGTGGCGGGTCCGTCGTAGATAACGTGGATACGGGCCGCGCGCCCCTCGTACAGAACGGCCTCGAGGGCGGCTATGGCCGGGGAGCGCTCCGGGTCGTCCTCCTGCCGGAAGGTCTCCCAGTAGCGGGCGAGGTGCCGCAGGGAGTCGTCGGCCCGGTCGATCGCGACCATCAGCCGTGGCACCCCGTCGAGGTCGCCGTCGAGGCCGGTACGGCGTTCCAGCTCGGAGCCGAGGACGACCAGGGCGTCGTGGATGCCGGCGACGTTGCCGCGGTGCGTGACCGTCGGCAGGTCCTTGGCCCACAGGCGGGAGATGCGGGTGTGGTCGAGGACCAGGACGTGGGCGCCCTGGTGGAGGAACTGGGCGGTGAGGGTGCGCAGGATGGTCGTGCTGCCGGTGCCGGTGCCGGTGCAGACCAGGATGTGCGGAGCGGTGTCGACGTCGACGGCGATGGCCCGGCCGTCGGTGCTGATGCGATGAGTGCGGCGGAGTCGGGCAGCGCCTGGAGGTGCTCGCGCAGGTCCGGGTCCGTGAGGCGCAGCAGCTTCGGGAGCGCGGTCGTGTTCGTCATCGTGATGGTGTTCCTTTTCTGTGCTGTGCCTGGTGAACGGTGTTCTCCAGGGCTGTAGGGATCGTGTCGGCCGGAGCGGACAGGTCCCGGCGCGGGGCCGGTTGCGGGCTCACTTCTTGAGGTCGCCGACGCGGTGGAGGAGTTCGGCACCGCGCTTGTCGACCGGCTTGGGGAAGGTGCGGTCGTTGGCGCGGGCGTAGCGCAGGGCGGCGACGGTGACGTCCGGCTGGCGTTCGTGGGCCTAGGCCGTGTCCGGAAAGTCGATCGCTCGTTGCTCTGTTCGTGGTGCGTCGACATGAACTGACGGATGAGTCGTGGGCGTTGATCGCTCCGTTGCTGGCGCCGGGCCGGATGGGCCGGTCCGTGCGGGACCGGCGCCAGGTCGTCAACGGGATCTTGTGGAAGCTGTCCACCGGGGCTGCCTGGCGTGACCTGCCGGAGCGTTACGGGCCGTGGAAGACGGTCTACGACCGCTTCCGGCACTGGTCCGCCGACGGCACCTGGGACCGCCTCCTGGCCCATGTCCAGCAGCACTCCGACGCCGTCGGGCAGGTCGACTGGACGATCGTCTGCGTCGACTCGACCACGGTCCGGGCCCATCAGCACGCTGCCGGGGCCCGAAAAGGGGGACCTGGGAAGGTGAAGCACTCGGCCGCTCCCGCGGCGGACTGACCACCAAGATCCACCTCGCCTGCGACGGCCGGGGCCGGCCGCTCGCCTTCACCCTGACCGGCGGGAACGTGAACGACTGCACGCAGTTCGAACCCGTCATGGCCAAGGTCCGCATCGCCCGGCCCGGGCCGGGCAGGCCCCGGACCCGGCCCGACCGCGTCGTCGCGGACAAGGGCTACTCGGCCCGCAAGATCCGCGCCTACCTCCGCAGACGCGGTATCGCCGCGACGATCCCGGAACGGATCGACCAGATCAACGGACGCATCCGCCGGGGCGAAGCACGCTGCCGGCTCGACCGGGCCACCTACCGCCGGCGCAACGTCATCGAGCGCTGCTTCAGTCGGCTCAAACAGAACCGGGCCCTGGCCACCCGCTACGACAAACGCGCCAGCCACTACCAAGCCATGGTCACCCTCGCCTGCCTCCGACTCTGGCTCACATGACTTTCCGGACACCCCCTAGCGGAGTCCCACCGCCTGGTCGTCGTCGACCGGGGGCGGGATTCGCCGGCGACGTCGCCGCTGAGGTGGCGTCGCCCGGGTCGGTGGCCGGGGGCTTGAGGCCCCAACCGTCGGCGACGACGTCCGGTCGTGGCTGGCTTCTGCATCTGCACGGGGCCGGGCTGCGCCGGGAGGACTGCGGGGTTCGGGTCGTCGGCGGGCTTCTTGCCGGTGGTGGCCCACTCGCGGGCTTCGGTCTCGGTGAAGAGCAGCACCTTGGTCTCGTGGGCGGTGCCGCCGATGACAACCTAGGCGCGGCCGTGGTGCTTGGTTGACTTCGGTGCCGGGTGGACCTCGGGGGTCGAGCATGCGCCAGGCGTTCATGCTGTAGCGGGCGAGGATGCGGGTGGCGAACTGCTTGCGGACCTCGGGCCCACCGAGGGCGCGGGCGGTGGCGGACTGGGCAACCAGGAGCACGTCCATGCGCAGCTGGCGGCCCATGTAGAGGATTTCGTTGAGGGCGTCGACGGCCGGGGAGACCTTCGGGTCGCCGGACGCGCGGATCTTCTCCCAGTAGCGGGCCAGCTGCTTCATCGTGGCGTTGATCTCTTCGAGGAGGATCAGCAGCCGGCGGCTGATGGCTTTCGGGTCGGCGTCGATGCCGAGTTCGTCGGCGATCCGGGTGCGCAGCCGGCCTATCTGTCCGAGCTCGATGAGCTGGTCGTGGATGTCGGCGATGTCGCGGCAGTAGGTGACGCCGTCGGTGCCGCGGGCCCACGGGTGGGAGATGCGCTTGGTGTCGAGGACGAACACGAGCGAGCCGTGGTGGAGCACCTGGCAGGCGATGCAGCGCAGGGTGGCCGACTTGCCGCCGCCGGTGGAGGCGGGCCCGGGATCGGGGACGTCGAGGAGAAGATCCTGCCCGTCGTTGCTGGTCTGATGCCGCAGTAACTCCTGCGGCTTCTGCCCGGAGCACCCGCTTCTGCCCGAACCGACGGTCCGGGCAGAAGCCATGTTTTATACGGGCTCCGCCAGTGGGCACTGGCATTTGCCCATGGGGACCGGTGTGATGCCGTACCCGCGGGTCGGGGCCAGGCCTACCACGCATCGCCTGATCACGAAGGCCGCGCGCCGCAGACTTCGCGTTCGCCGGCCCGCTCCGGACCGGCAGCGTGCCCAGCCTCCTTCCTACTGGGTCGGGGCGGGGCGGGGTCTGCCCACGGATGGATTGAAGCCCGCGGCGCCGGACAGACGTCCATTGGCCCCCGAGGCTCGCCAGCATTGCGGCGTACACCCCCGATCGGCGTCGCCAGGCATGGCGACGCCGACCTACGAGTGGAAGTCTCGAAGACCGTCGTCAGGAACGACCGGGGTACTCCCCCGGCGTAGGGCCAATTTCTCCCAGTCCTCGTGCCGCGTACAGCCGGGCCGGGGTCACGAGGGGGCGGCCGACTCGTCCACGAGGTAACGGACCGCGCTGACCACGTACGGCCCGTGCCCAAACGCTGCACTCACGCGTTCCAGGCGCTCGTACGTCGCCGGGGAAAGGCGTGAGCAGAACGGGCCGGTAGCGCAGAGCAGGAAGCGGAACGCCAGTTCGGAACACACAGTCTCGGCGCAGCGCACGAGTGCCTGGCGTGTTGGCGCCAGTGGTGTGTAGCTCCATGATTGCTGCTGGTCGAGCATCCCGACCAGTTCCACGACGTCCGCCGTGAGCCGCCGGTGCTCGATTGCCGCCGCACTCGTGCCGTCCGGCACGCATGGGGGGTAGGTCGAGCAGGAGACTGCTGAGGCGCCGCGGGACCGTGCGATGGGGATGACGAAGGACAGTACCTCCTGCAGCCACTCCCTCTCCTTGCCCGGGATGCCGGGAGCACCGAGCGAAATGTCGGTGGCGTACCACAGCAGGCTGATCGCCTCGCCGCTCAGGGTGGAATCCCTCAGCCGCAGGAGGTCCTCGATGAGCAGGAGCACAGGGGTCGGGTCGCCCTCGGTGCCGTACCGCTGCGCGATGTGGTCCAGCGCGCTGTCGGCATAGTTACTCCAATCGCGGTGGAAGGATGTGCCCAGGTCGGTAGCTCCGAAGTCGAAGGTGAGATTGTCCTGCTCTGTAATTGGGTTGTGCATGTGAGGGTCCTTCTACAGCGGGTAGGCGGTGAGGACGTAGAACCCGCCGGGCTTGTGGCCACGCTTGGCGGCGAGGGTCACCTTGCATTTGTTGCTTGTCGTAGGGCTGTAGTTGCCGAGGTGGTCCATGCTGTCGCCAAGTGACCCGGTGCCGCATGTTCCGGTGAGGGTCAGCTGCTGCTTCCCACTGGGTTTACCGGCATTCGCCACCCACTTCTTTACTTCTGCATCCTTCTCGGTGACGAGCTGGTTGACAGCCTTCTGGGCGAGGGCCGCGCTGGACCAGCGGGAGTTGGATGTGGGGCGGCCCATCTTGCGGGTCTTTTCGATGGCCAGGTTTTTCATTTGCTGCTGGGTGACGTTGACATGTTCGTCCAGCGTGTGCGCGACGCCCGGGAACATCTGTTCGGCGCGCGCCAGATCGGTGCAGTTGTGGACGAGGACGTCTTCGGTGCCGGCCTGGACGTAGTAGCTGTCGATGCCGCTGACGTCGAGGTCGTATGTGTCCAGCCGGTCGGTGGAACGGCTGGTGGCGGTCACCGTCATCAGCCCGCCCTGGGGGGTTCGCAGGCGGTCGCCCGTGCGCAGCCCACCGGCCGGGACCCAGGTCTGGCGTTCGGGCAGCCAGTACCGGTGGTTCTCGGTGGAGGTGACGGTGCCCTGCCCGCGGGAGTCTCCTTCGTCGGCGGCCACGGTCAGGCGGACGAACGTCTTGTCCATGTAGGCGGACGTGAACGGCACCGACTGGACCGGCCTCGGCCGTGTCAGCTCGCTCTCGCCACCAGGCTCCGTCGCCAGGACCAGATCGCCCTCACGTAGGTCCTCGATCGGCGTGTGCGAGCCGTCCGCCATCAGAACCGGTGTTCCGGCCGGGAAGCTGTTGCACTCGAGGGCCGCGTCGCCCTTGCGCGCGCCCCTGATGTCGTCCGGGATGAGCTTGCCACCCAGCTTCAGCCACCGCAGCACGGCCAGGGAGCCGAGGCCCCGGTCGAAGCCGTCGAGGTGCTCGCCGGTCACCAGGTCCTTGCCGGTGACCGCCTCGACGATGCCCTTGCCATCGCCGACGCCCGGCAGCAGACCGAGCAGGACCGACATGCGGCGCTGCTGCTCCTCAGAGTCCAGGCCGGAGGAGCCGTCGCTCCAGGTCTTGCCGATGTGGGAGAAGTCGAAGTCGATGGCCGGCAGCTCATGGAGCTTCTCGGCGGCCTTCTTGATATCAGGCACGACCTTGTTCATGTCGTCGACGGCCTTGTTGGCCTCGCCGATGCCCTCGTTGAGCTGGTCCATGCCCTTATTGGCCTTGGAGATGGACTTGTTCATGTCGTCGAGCGAGCGGTTGATGTCGTCGACGGCGTCGTTCATCATGTTCAACCCGCGGTTCATCTCCGCGAAGCCGGCGTTGATCTGATCAAGGGCTTTGTTGATGCCGTCGAGGCTGTCCCTGATGCTGTTGGCCGCCTTCTTGAACGCCGGGTCGCTGACGATCTGCGCCAGCATCAGGGTCAGCTGGATCAGCATCAGCGTCAGCTGGATCATGACCATGATGGTCTCGATCGTCTCCAGAACGTCCCGGATCAGCTTGTCGATGTCCGTCTGGGCGCCGGCGGCGACCGCGCGTATCTGGCCCTCGACCTTCTTGCGGTACTCGGGATCCGCGATGGTGCTCGGGTCCTGTTTGAAGGCCTCCTTCAGCTTCTGCAGCCTGGCGACCTCCTTCTTCACCGTGCCGAAGTGGTCGACGGTGTCCTTGTGAAGATGGTGGATGCCGTAGGCGAACATGCCGATGCCGGCGCCGACCTTTATGGCCTTGCCGGCGAACTCCCGGTAGCAGGCAGGCTTCTCCAGGAGCGGCAGCTTGTCACAGCCGGAGGCGGCCGCAGTGCCCTTGACGATGGCGGCGAGCCGGTCGCTGTCGAGCTTGGCCTCGGCCTGGCTCAGCTGCCTCTCGGCGCTGACGAGTCTGATGCTCTGCGTGGCGAGCGCGCTGTCCTCACCCATGCCGAGCGTCATGAAAACGCCGAGGAGCGTAAAAAAAGTGACTGCTCTGAATCTGAAACGGTGGTACATGCACGTCCCATGCCGGAGGGCACGGCGCTCACGGATGGTCAGTCCGCTGCAGCCAGGCCCCGAGTTCCCCTGGGGGGTGCACGAAGGGAAACGGCGACCCCCCGATTACCGACGAGTAGCTTACGGGATGGGAGAAGATGCGCCCATCACAGGTGGCCCCAGCAGGGTTCGTCCAAGGGTTCGTCCATCCGGAGAGCGGAGCTCGCCGCCGCACTCCAAAGAGCTCCGGTAGGCGAAGACAGGGTAGGCGGCGGACTGGTCGACCTTGATGACCTGGATGACCGTTGCGGTGGATCGCGTCGTCCGCCCGCGAACACCGCCGCTTCTCAAACAGCCCTGGCGGGCGTACGCCTCCGTACAGCTCGGCTCGTGGCACGGTTGGAGCGGCTGGGGATGTTGTGGGACCCGGCTGAGGCGGACTGGCAGGACAACCTCGCCGCCGCCCGGCTGTACATGGGGCGGTACGGGACGCCGGCGGCTCCGCGCGGCGCGGTGATCGCGGAGATTCGACCCGGACTGGAACCCGGCGTAGCCGATCGACTGGCAGCGGTACTACGCGGGCGCTGATCGTGGACGGCGGCGCGGCGGCCGACGAGATCACCCCCGGGGGTGACCGTGCACGGTGCGGACGTCGGCCGGTGGCTCGCACGGCAGCGCGAGACCTGGGCCGGGCTCTCCGACGCGCAGCGCGAACGCCTCACCGCCCTCGGGGTCAGCGCACCCGCGCCCGCACCGGCGGCGGCCGAGCGGCGGCATGGGAACACGGCGTCGCAGCAGCGCGCGCCTACCTCGCCCGCGAGGGCACCTTGACCGGCGTCCCCCGCAACCACATCGAGCGGATCGTGCACGACGACCAGGAGCACGAGGTGAAACTCGGCGTGTGGATCAGCAACCAGCGCGCGCCGCGTCAAGCTGCCGGCCGACCGCCACGCGGTCCTCACCGAGCTCGGAGTGATCTGAGGCAGCTGCGCATGCGTCGCTTCGGGCGACTGTATAGCCGTGGCGGAAGGAGACTGCCGTGCATGAGCACCGCACGACGTCTTGGCTCAGGCCCGACCACCGCGATGGACGCGACTTCGAAACCGGCACGAGCTGCCAGCGCCCCTACCCGGCACCGGTTTGCGGACGTCGGGGCGGTCGGGCCTGTTCCGTCCCCTCGGCCTACTGCACCGGTACATGTACCGGTGCAGTAGGCCGACAGCCTGCGCCCGCGGAACTTCTGTGCAGTCCACGGGCGCACGCTTCTCGTTCTTGTCAGCGGTGCCAGTAGAAGTGCTTGCTCTCCTGGCCCTTCCACTGACTGACCTTGGCTCCGTTCTCCTGGCTCTGGCCGTTCACCTGGGGATACTTGCCCGTCTTGGCGTTCCACAGGACGAACCATGTGCCGGTACTGCTCTTCACCTTCAGCGGTACGAAGTACTCGGCGGTGTCACCCGCCTTGCACGGCCACTGGATGATGGGGGTGCCGTCGCTGCTGCTGCCGCCCTTGACCGACAGGCATTGGCCGCTGTTCTCATTGACCACGTAATACATCTTCAGGCTGAGCCGCGTGTCGGCGTACTTCAGCATCCACTTCTGGTTCTTTCCGCCGTTGCAGGTCCACTGCTGCACCTGGACGCCCTCGGCCTTGGACTTGCCCGGGACGTCCAGGCACTTGCCGGAATTGACGTTCACCAGTGAGTCGTAGAACGGCGTCGCGGCGATGTCGACGACTTCCCCGGGAAGGTCAGGCATCTCCGGCAGGTCGAGCTGGTCCGGGAGGGCAGGATCTGCGACGACACTTTCCTGTGCTCTCACGGCCTGTATCGTGTCCGCCACGCGCGCTTGGGCCGGTGGCACCGTCGCCAGGGCCGCGAGCACTGCGCCCGCAACGACGCCCGCGCACCTTCGCCCTCGCCTCATCCTGATCAATGTTTTCCCCTCCATGTGGTGCGTGGGGAAGTTGGACAGAGCCCGTCCGCCGACCACCCCCCGAGGTCGAAAATGATTATATGGACGTAGGTGATCATGAGGGTACGACACTGGGTTGTTCTTTCACCGCCGGACTGACCAGCGCCTCATACCCACGGCTCGCCGCCCTCGGGGTCACCGCGCCCGAGCCGGCCGCGGCGGCACCGAAGGTCGGCGGCCGGGCAGCGGCGTGGGAGCGGGGGCGCTCTGAACCCGGGACGAAAGCGGCCGGCTGTGTAGGCATGACAGCAGCGCGCGGTGTTCGTCGCCGTCGAGCACCAGGGCCGACACTGCCGTCGAGGTTGCATGCCCGGCGTCACCGCCGTCGAGGATGATGGTCGCGGGTGAGGTCACTGGTGCGCACCTCGCGCGCCCGCGTACGAAGGATGGGGCCATGAGCCGCGACATCGGGTGGGGGTCCGACCAGGACTGGAACCGGCGCGACACCGGCTGGGGCACCTCCCCGGCACCGGAGTGGGGCGCCGCCGACACCACCTGGAACTAGCCCCCGGGCAACGCACCGATGCCCCATCCGTTGGATCGACCTGCGGGCGGGGCTTCGTCGTGTGGGAGGTCAGACGGGGACGACGTCGACGCCGTACTCGCCGTCCCAGGCCACCCGAAGGTCTGGCCGATCAGGTCAGCGCACTGGGTGCCTCCACAATCCGCGCTCCAGCGCCGTGTCCACCATGATCTCGGCGGCCAGCTCCGGTTCGGCCAGAACGACGTCGAACGGTGCCCGCGACCCCCCAGGACGTAGTGAACCGCACGCCTTCCCAGGGATCTCCGGGCCCAGTCAACCGCTCGGCCAGGTCGCGCGCAGCGTCCGACCGTAGCCGCGTACTGCGGCCGACCGATCGGAGCACCTCGGTCTCGTCGAGGCGGCTCGGCACGAGCGTCTGCGGCCGATGCACGGGGCCGGTGATCGCGCCGATCACCGCCTCGGTGGTATTCCGGCGGCGCACCTTGCAAAGCGCACGGGCGCCCGGGAGATACCGCTGCCCGCCTACCCGGCGTCGCTCAGAGGGTGGTCCTCGTGGGTCTTCCTCGTGTGGCGGCGCCGGGTGGGATGCGCCTCTGATCAGGTGCAGGTGCGGTAGTTGTAGCCGGCGAGTCGCTTTTCGCCGTTGCGGTCGTAGAAGGTGTAGTCGCCGTCAGCGGTCCGGCCGACGAGGAACGAACGACCGTCGGTTCCGATGTAGGTGTCCACGGAGCCGTTTCCGTCTGTGTCCGCGAGGGACCTGCCGGCGGCGGTGAACGTGGCCTTGCCGACGACGCCGTCGTCAGCGCCAGCGCCAGCGCCCACCCAACGTCGCTGCCAGGCCTTGGTCGCCTCGCGGGTCCCCGAACCGAACACGCCGTCGATGCTGTTCCAGTCCAGCTTGCCGTCAGCCCACAGGACCTTCTGCCACAGGCAGGTGGCGTTCGACGAGGCGTGGCGGCTCGTCGACAGGATGCCCTCGTCGTTCCAGTCGTCGCTGAAGCCGCCGCTGCCGGCCACCGTGGACAGACCGCTGTAGTCGCCGCTGGCCGACGCCGGTGATGCGCTCAGCACCACGGCGGCGGTCACCGCGGCGGCCACGCCGCCAACGGCCCGGACGCGCTTCCAGTAACCCGTCCTGTTTGTGGCTGCCGCGGACGCGATACGCGTCTTCATTCCCATGGACTGTGTCCCCCTTCTGCTCGGTGTGCGGGCGGCTGCCCGCCGTCGTGCGAGCGGGGCGCTTGGGGCCCCGCAGCACCAGTTCAGCGGGACGCACCTTTGTTCAGCAGGCCCCTGTCACCACACTGAACAATCAGGCGCGGCTAGAGCGGGGCGGCATCGGCGCAAGATCGCCTTGTAGGGACGCTGAACGTGCTCGTAGCGTGCCCTCAGCGCAGCGGTCCTCTGCGTGAGGGGAATTAACGTGGGAGCGGGGGGGTTGTGGGGCGTCGAGAAAGGCCAGTCGATCCGAACGAGGGTCCGGTGCAGCGGTTCGCTTACGAGTTACGAAAGCTGCGACAGGACGCGCAAGGGCTCACCTACCGTGAGATGGCCCGCAGGGCCCACTATTCGGTGACCGCGCTGTCGCAGGCGGCCGCTGGGGAGCAGTTACCCTCGCTCGCTGTCGCCCTCGCCTATGTGAAGGCTTGCGGTGGTGACGTGGAGGAGTGGGAGCGGCGCTGGAAGGAGGCGAGCGAGGAGTCGGCGTCCCAGGGTCTGGAGGAGGGGGGCCTGTCGCCGTATCAGGGACTGGCGCGGTTCGAGCCTGACGATCACGATCGTTTTTTCGGCAGGGACGAATTGGTGGCCAAATTGCGCCGGATGGAAGGCGAGCATCGCTTCTCGGCGGTCTTCGGTCCGTCGGGCAGCGGGAAGTCCTCTCTGCTGCGCGCCGGGCTGATACCGACGCTGCGCGAAGACAGCGCGAGCGGGGTGGCCGCTATACGGATCCTGATACCGGGCGAGCACCCCCTGCGCACCCATGCCGGCGCCCTGGGGCCGAAGGACGCCGCCGGTGACACCCTGATCGTCATCGACCAGTTCGAGGAGGTGTTCACTCTCTGCCGCGACGCCGCACAACGCACCGAGTTCATCGACCGGCTACTGGCCGCCAGGCAGCCGGACAGCCGGCTGCGCGTTGTCATCGCCGTACGGGCCGACTTCTACGGGCGTCTGGCCGAGCACCGTGCCCTGGCCGAGGCAGTGTCCGCTTCGGGCCTGCTGGTCGGGCCGATGAGTGCATCCGAGTTGCGCGAGGTGATCGTCAAACCGGCGCAAGGGGCCGGGCTGATCGTCGAGCGGGAGCTGACGGCTCGGCTGGTCCGGGAGGTAGAGGGTGAGCCGGGCGGCTTGCCGCTGCTGTCGCACGTTCTGCACGAGACCTGGCGCCGCCGCCGGGGGCGGGCGTTGACGCTACAGGCGTATGAGGCGGCAGGCGGGCTGCACGGCGCGATCGCGCAAACTGCCGAGGACGTCTACGCCGGTCTGTCAGACGAGCAGGCCAAGCTGGCCCGGACGGTCCTGCTGCGGCTGATCTCACCTGGTGAAGGCTCCCCTGACACCCGCCGCCCGGCTGCCCGAAGCGAACTCGACACCGCCGAGCACCCCGACACGGGCGTGATCCTCGACCGGCTGGCCCGCGCACGTCTGATCACCATCGGCGAGGACACCGTCGAACTCGCCCACGAAGCCATGATCACCGCTTGGCCCCGGTTGCGTAGCTGGATCGAGGAGGACCGCGAGCGCCTACGTGCCCACCGGCATCTCACCGAGGCCGCCACCGCGTGGGACCAACTGGGTCGTGATGTCGGGGCACTGTATCGCGGCGCCCGCCTGATGCTAGCCAGCGGCCTGGACCGACGGTCACTGACCATCCTGGAGTCGGCCTTCCTCGATGCCGGCTTGGCTGCGCGCGCAGCAGAGGAAGCGGCGGTACGACGGCGTGCACGGCTGCGGCGCCAGGCTGTGGCTTTGCTGGCCGTTCTGCTTCTGGTGGCCACCGCCACTGCGGTCTGGGCAGTGCGGGCGCAACGGGTCGCAAACGCACAGCGCGATATCGCGATATCGCGCGAGTACGCAGCTCGCAGCGACGCACTGCTCGCCCAGCGACCGGAAGCGGCGATGCTGACGGCGCTGAAAGGCTTCCAGCGCAGCCCCACGTCGGAGGCCCGCTCCAGTCTGATCAGCGCGTACGGCATGTACCGCGCCAATGCACTTACCGGACACACCAAGAGCGCGCGGTCGGTGACGTTCAGCCCCGACGGACACACGGTGGCCTCGGCGGGTGAGGATCACACCATCAAGTTGTGGAACACGCGTACGTGGCAGCTGACGGCCACCCTCAGCGGCCACACCGACACCGTCACCGATGTAGCGTTCAGCCCGGACGGACGGACCCTCGCTTCTGCCGGCGCTGACCACAGCATCAAGCTGTGGGACCCCGTCAAACGGCGGGAAACCGCGATGCTCACCGGGCACACCAATGCCGTGAACACCCTTGCCTACAGCCCTGACGGACGCCTCCTCGCAACCGCCGGCGGCGACCAGGCCGTACGGCTATGGGACACACGGACCCACCGCACAACAGCCACCCTCACCGGACACACCCGAACTGTTCTGGCCCTGGCCTTCTCGCCGGACGGCCGCACTCTGGCCACGACCGGTGCCGACCGCACCGTGAACCTGTGGGACATACACACCCGCAGAACAACAGCCACCCTCACCGGCCACTCCGATGCCCTCCAAGCGGTGGCCTTCTCGCCGGACGGCCAACTCCTGGCATCGGCCGGCGATGACAGCACGACCCGCTTGTGGAGCGTCAAGACCCGGAGAACAATCGCCCTTTTGGACGGCGAAGGCCAGACAGTGCGCGGTATCGCGTTCTCCCCGGACAGCCGCGTGATCGCCACCACCGGCATGGCGGGCACAGTCACGCTGTGGAACACCGGCACCCACCGACGGATCGGAGTCGTCACCAGCCACAGCGACGTCGCCGTGAACGCTGTGGCGTTCCGTCCCGACGGCCGCGCGATCGCAGTAGGCGGCGACGGCACGGTCCGGGTGTGGGACACAGCGACGCGTCAGATGCTCGCCGATCTCGGGAGCCGCATTGAAGGTGCTTCCGATGTGGCGTTCAGTTCTGACGGGCGGGCCCTGGCCACTGCCTTCAGCGATGGCACGGTCGGATGGTGGGACGTGCGCCGACAGCGTGAGACGGTCATGCCCACCGGTCACCGCAACAACATCCGCCGCCTGGCGTTCAGCCCTGACGGCCGCACGCTCGCCACGGCCGGGGGTGTCGAGACCAGCATCCGGTTGTGGAGCACAGCTACCCACCGGCAACTCGCCGTCCTCGAACACCGAAGCCCGCTCATGACGGTTTCATTCAGCCCCGACGGCCGCACGCTCGCCACCGCCACCTACGACGGCACCGTCAGACTCTGGAACGTGGCCGAGCGCCGCACCACCGCGGTGCTGACCGGGCACATGGATGCCGTCTTCACCCTGGCTTTCAGCCCTGACGGGCGGACGCTCGCCACGGCGGGCGGCGACCAGACAGTCCGCATATGGAACGTCACAACCGGGCGAACCACGGCGACACTCACCGGACACAAGGCGGATGTCTACCAACTGGCCTTCCAGCCCCGCGGCCGCATTCTCGCCACCGCAAGCGGTGACCACACAACACGACTGTGGGACACCAGCACCCACCAGTCGACGGCCGTGCTGACCGGTCACAGTGATTCGGTCTTCGCCCTCGCCTTCAGCCCCGACGGGGAAACCCTGATCACCGGAAGCGGCGACCGTACGCTGCGGCTATGGGATGTCGAAACCCGGCACACCACGGCCGTCCTCAGCGGCCACGCGGAACGCATTCACGTCCTGGCCGTTAGCCCCGACGGCTCCACACTTGCGAGTCTCGCCGGCGGAGCCACGGGCACCGAGCGACGGCTGTGGACCCTCGACACAAACCAAATCACTCGGCACGTCTGTCAGGCCAGCGGTGACCACCACTGGTCCCAACTACTGGTCGACACAGCCGCGACCACGGCGTGCACCTGACGCGCATTCCATGCCCCCAGCGTGCCCTCGCCCACTGACGATCGGCTTCGGAACCTCCGGTCACTCCGGCAGGCTGCAATCCCTGTCGCTGGAGATGACCAGTGACGGCCCCCTTCCTCCAGTTGATCGAGGCCGAAGCACGTGGGTTCGCCGAGGACGAGCTGGTGCTCGTCCTGAGAACTTCGCCAGCACTACCCAGGTGCCAAGGACCTCTGAATGGTGCACTTCACTGCGAGCGGAGCCACAGGCGGATCGCGGCCACGGTGACCGTCCCGTGGAAAAGGTAGGCCCGCTTCCGGGCAACAGCAGGCCGTCCCGCACCGGTGGGCGGGACGGCCTGCGCGGGTCATTCACCGCGGTGCGGCCGTATCGCGGTAGCGGGGGCCGTACACCAGCAGCTCCTCGACGGGGACGCGCGGCGGCGCCCAGTGCTCCTGAAAGTCCGGGTGCTCGTGCCAGCGCACTGCGGCGTGGCGCACCGCCAGACCGATGCCGTCGATGAACCCGGCGTCGCGGACATCGACCGCTCCGTGGCCCCGGTACTGCAGCAGCCCATCGCCTTCCCGGCGTCTTCCGGAGCGGGCTTCGTGCGTGCTCGGCCCGGGATCGGGCCGAGCGGCGCGTCAGCGGCCGGCCGGGCCCAGGCCCGGATCCCCGAGCGTCCGGTGGGCCATCTCCAGCACGCTGCGGCTGATCGCCTCGGCGTCGATCGGCGATCCGTCGGTGATCAGTTCGTCCAGCAGTCCGTCGGCGGCGTGGTAGATCATGCGGAACGCCCACTCGGGGTTCGCGCTCCGGAACGCGCCTGCCACCGCGCCGCGCCGGACGAAGTCGCAGATCGTGTCCACCACGCGGGCGTTGGACTCCTTGCACAGCTCCAGCGCCTTCGCGTTCGCCGATCCGTAGACCAGCCGGTGCAGTTCCGCGTTCTCGATGGCGTGGTCCAGGAGCCTGAGCAGCAGCTCGTCCATGGTGGGCCACCAGGCCTGTCCCCGCCCCAGGATCTCCTGGGTGGTGTCGTAGAAGGCGCTGACGTACTGCTCCCAGAGGGCGGCCAGGACGTGGTCCTTGGTCTCGAAGTACATGTAGAAGCTGCCCTTGCCCATGCCCGCGGCCGTCGCGATGTCTGCAATGGTCGCGTCGGCGAAGCCGGCCGTCCCGAACACCTCCCGGCTGGCCCTCAGGATGTCGGCCCTGCGCGCCTCGGGGGTCTTCACGACGCGCTTGCGCTTCCTCGGGGTCGCGGTCTGAGCCATCACTGCAGCCCTTCTTGCTCGAGATTTTTGTGTCGAGAGTACATGACCGGTCGCCGGTCACTTGTCGGACCGACCGTCGGTCAGTTAGCTTTTCTGATGCCCAGGCTCCGCAGGGCCCGCCGCTGCGCGCAGGTTGGGAGCCCTCCATTTCCGCGTGAACATGAGGAAGACATGACACAAACGACTCCGGACACCACCCGAGGAAAAGGTCTGCTGCTGACCTTCATCTGCGTGGGCGTCTTCATGGTGTACCTCGACTCCACCATCGTGAACGTGGCCCTGCCGGAGATCCAGGCGGACCTCTCGGCGGACATGACTCAGCTCCAGTGGGTCATCAACGCCTACGCCCTCGTCGTCGCCTGCCTCCTGCTCACGTCGGGGACGCTCGGCGACATCTTCGGACGCAAGCGCATCTTCCTCGGCGGTCTGGTGGGCTTCCTCTCCGCGTCAATCCTCTGCGCGCTTGCACCGAACTACGAGTTCCTGCTGGTCGCCCGGGTGCTCCAGGGCGCCGCGGGATCCATCATGATCCCGGTCTCGCTGGCCCTCGTCTCCACCACCTACCCGCAGCCCGCCGCGAGGGCCCGCGCCATCGGCATCTGGGCGGGCATCGGCGGTCTCGCCCTCGCCGCCGGACCCGTGCTCGGAGGCGTCCTCGTGGACGCCTTCGGCTGGCAGTCCATCTTCTGGGTCAACCTGCCCTTCGGCCTGGCCGCGCTGCTCGTGCTCGCCGGCCGGCTCGCCGAGAGCAAGGCGCCGAACCGCCGTCGCGCCGACATCGCCGGACAGATCCTCTTCGTCGTGGCCATGGCCACTCTCGTCTACGGCCTGATCGAGGCCAGCGCGCGGGGCTGGGGCGACCCGGTCATCCTCGGCTCCTTCGTCGTCGCCGCCGTCGCCCTGGCCGCCTTCATCGCCTGGGAGCTGCGCAGCGAGGACCCGATGCTGCCGATGAACCTCTTCCGCAACCCCGTCCTCGTCGTCGCCGGAGGCGTCAACTTCCTCGGCCTGTTCGGCTTGTACGGCAGCATCTTCCTGCTGACCTTCTACCTCCAGCAGGTCAACGGTCTGTCCACCACCGAGGCCGGCGTCCGGTTCCTCGCCCTCAACGTGTCGATCATGGTCTTCTCGTACGTTGCCAGCGTCGCCGCCGCCAAGTTCGACCCGAAGGTCCCGATCCTGATCGGGTCGCTGGCGAGCGCGGTCGGCCTCTTCGAGCTCGCCCAGCTGGAGCCGGGCAGCGGATTCGACTCCTACTGGTGGTCGATGGCGCTGCTCGGAGCGGGTGTCTCCCTGGTGGGAGCGCCGGCGACCGTCGCGCTGCTCTCCTCGGTCCGCCCGGAGCAGGCCGGCACCGCGTCGGGCGTGTCCAACACGTTCAGGCAGGTCGGCAGCGTGTTCGGCGTGGCCCTGACGGGCACGCTGCTGATCCAGCACCTGCACGGCGGGGTCCCCGACGCGCTGAAGGGCGTGCAGCTGGACCCGGCGGCGCGCGGTGAGGTGACCGGGCTGCTCTCTTCCGGCGACCTGAGCGCCATCGCCGAGCTGCCGGAGCAGGCGCGGGGGCCGGTGCGGGACGCGGTGGCCCCGATCTTCACCGACGGCCTCCAGATCGGCTTCACCGCCGCGGCCCTCGGCACCCTCGTCGGCGGCCTGCTGGCGCTGGTGATTCTGCCCAGCCGGAAGAAGATGGCCGAGGCCAGGGCGGCCGCCGCCGCGGCCGCCGGGCCCGCCGCCGAACCCTCGCGCGCCGCCTCCGCGTGACCGCGGCCGTCACTGCACACACCTGTTACGGAGGCACCGTGGATTGGGTGACTCACCCCCGGCAGCCCGGCAGCCGGCAGTGCGGCATCCGGCCTGCACCATCCGGCGCCCAGCGCGCCCGGCACCCGGCCCGCACCACCCCCACCCGCCCCGATGTCACACATCGCACCCGCCCACCCGTCATCCCTGAGGAACGGCCACACACCCACCCTCCGGGAGAGACACCATGCCCACCCCCATCACCATCGTCGGCGGCGGCTTCGCCGGGCTCACCGCCGCCATCACCGCCGCCGAAGCCGGCGCCCGGGTCACCCTGTACGAGGCGCACCGCACCCTCGGTGGACGGGCCCGCACCGCCGAGGGCCCGTACCGCACGAACGAAGGCCCCCACGCCCTCTACCACCGCGGCCCGCACTGGTCCTGGCTGACGCAGCGCGGCCTGCTCGGGCCCATGGCCGCCGTGCCGCCGCGCGAAAGCGCCCGGTTCCGCTTCCACCTGGACGGCGAGCTGCGCCGCACGCCGCCCCTCGGCATTCTCCGCCTGGCACGCCGCAGGCCCGAACAGGCCCCGGTCGACGCGGACTTCGCCACTTGGTCGCAGCGCCTGACCGGCGGCCCCGCCGGCCGCGCCGCCGCGCACTTCGCGGCCGTCGCGCTGTTCCACCACGACCCCGGCTCGCTCTCCGCCCGCTTCGTGCAGGAGCGGCTGCGCCGGGCCACCGCGCTGCCGCCCGAGGCGCACTACCCGCGAGGCGGCTGGGGCGGGGTCATCGACCGGATGGCTGCCCGCGCCCGGGACCTCGGCGTACGCGTCGAGACCTCCGCCCGCGTGGACGCGCTGCCCGACCGTGACGGCCCGGTCGTCGTCGCCACGTCCCTGGACGGCGCCCGCCGCCTCCTCGGGGACCCGGCGCTCACCTGGCCCAGCGGGCGCACCGTCCTGCTCGACCTGGCGCTCCGGTCGCACCGCGGCGACCCGTTCGTGATCTCCGACCTGGACGCACCCGGCTGGCTGGAACGGTTCACCGCCCAGGACCCCTCCCTCGCCCCAGCCGGGCAGACCCTCCTCCAGGGCCAGTTCCCGATCGCCCCGCAGCAGTCCAAGGCGGACGGTGTCGCCCACGCGGAACGGCTGCTCGACAAGGGCTTCCCCGGCTGGCGCGAGCGCACCCTCTGGCGCCGCGAGGCCGTCGCCAACGGCCGTACGGGAGCGGTCGACCTCCCGGGCACCACGTGGCGCGACCGCCCGGCGATCGACCGGGGCGACGGGGTCCTCCTCGCGGGCGACCAGGTCTCGGCGCCCGGCGTGCTGACCGAGGTGTCGTTCACCAGCGCGATCAGTGCGGCGTCCCTCGCCCTGCGGGCCGCCCGCGTCACCCCGTCCCGTACGCCCGCGCCTTGCCCTTAAGCGGACTTGAGGCTGAAGGCTCTCCCCGTACCGCACGAAACCACGCGGAGCCGCGACACCGCCGCACCGACAGCGAGCTGGGCGACGAGTCGTCCCCCGCACGAGTGGGGGTAGCCCCCTCGTCACGGAGACCGCTTCCGACATCGAGCACTCGTCCCCGCTCCTCGCCCGCATGGCCCCGGCGGGCGGACGCTGGGGGGGTGCATCGCCCCGGTCGCTCCTCGCGCGTACGACCGGGACGTGTCGGGAGCGGGCTGCGCGGCCTCCCTCACCTCTCCGCCGACAAGCAGGCCGCCGACAAGCCGCAGTTCATCCTCGTACTGGACAAGGTGCACGTCCGCGTGCCCGTCGCCGTCCCCGCACCCGCCCGGTCGCGGTGGCCGGGGTACACGGCGTACTCGTCGCGAGACGCTCGCCAGACCACCTCGCCGCCCATACCCGGACCTGGAGAGGCGTCGAACTGCGCGTCCCGCGGGCTCCTGAACGCCTACGGCCGCACCAAGGCTGCCAGCGAGGCGCTGGCGCTCGCCGCGGGCGCCGTGGTGCTGCGGCTCCGGGCGGTCTACGGCACTGGGCACCTGGAGCCCCGGCTGCTGTCCCGTGTCCGCCGCGTCCTGCTCCTGCCGCCCGGCCCCAGTGTCCGCCTCAGCCTGACCGCCGTCGAGAACCTCACCGACGCCTGCCTGCGATCGCCCAGCCCGTGCACCTTGGCCAGGAAGCCGGTGGCTGCAAGTTGGTGTTGGCCTTCGTGCCTTGCCCAGCTCAATGGGATGCCGACCGCGCGATGCTCCTCAGCGGCCGTACGGTCTGCCAGGTGCAGGTGAGCTGCGCACCTGGGCGGAAGGCCGACGGCTTGGCCGTCGGCGGGCAGCTGTTGCGAGATGGCCGCTGCGATATCCGGCCACCGCCCGAGCGCCGTACCGCTGGCCGGGTGGTCGGCGATAGTCGCGGACAATTCGAGCAGGTCTGGCGCAGCCGGATGGTAGTGGGCTTCTACTCACTCCCGACCTGGGCGGAATTGCCAGCCTCCGTTGACCTCTGGTGCGGCGGGTTTCGGTACAGGGGGCCAGCTGCCCATGCCTGCCTTGGCGCAGTCAGGCAGGGAGGCCAATCTGATGTCAGCCGTCGCCGCGCTGCTCCCAAGCCCGGACGATCTCGGGAGGAATACGTCCGCGGTCCGGTAGTTCGTACCCGTTGGCACGTGCCCATGCTCTGACTTCTTTAGGGCTCGTTGCGGCATCTTCTGTGCTGACCCGCACGCTGGGGCCGCGTTCTGGTGGGGCTGGGGAGAACACGGGCCCTGCAGTGGGAAGCGTGCGAGGAAACATGGGCACTTGCACGGACCCCTGCAGGACGGCGAGGATGAATTCGCTAATCTTCCCCTCGAATGTGAACCACCCGCCGCGCATGGCGTGATTGAGCGTAATTTTCCAGGAGTCCGGATCTTCGACGGGATCCGCGATCCAGAAAATATAGTCGCCGTTTCCTGTGACACCTGCGGCCAGAAGATTTTCGACATTGCAGGGAAGTGGCTCGGCATACGGGTCGGCCTGCCAGATCTGCTTGATCTGTTCGCGCAGGCGTCCCGGCATGGGACCGGTCAGGCTGTATTCTTCGTGCCCTCCAGGATGGTAGAGGGTGATGAAGTTGTTGAATTCACCGCGCCCATAGAGATCTGCGACCTGCTTGTAGTCGTCAGGCAGGCACAGCCCGACAGACTGCTCCACTTCGTCCCAATCGTGACGGCTGGGCTCCGAGGGTGGCGGGCACAGCTGAGTCAGAGCAGTGATCGTAGCCATCTGTTCTCCAGGATGTTCGGGGCGCGGACCGTCAGGTGACGCACGCGGGCCGGCGGCACCTCCAACAGGCCGAGTGCGACCCGAGCATGCCGGCGTACGTCTCCGTCGAAAGCACCATGCTCCGGGAGGAGACCGTGCGACGCCCGGTTGGCCGCACGCAGGCGGTTCCAGTCCGTCGCGGCCGGCATCCGAGGCGCACGGGCAATCGCCTGTACGGGGACCCCGGCCCGGATACGGGCACGCACTCCGGCGGCGGTCACAGCGGCGGGGGCGGGGGTGCAGGCGGCGGCGAATGAGGTCTCACGGGGGAGTTCACTGCAGGCCGGATTGCTCAGACGCCAATGGCACGCGCTCAAACTTCGGTGTCACGGAAGACAGGCGACTCAACAAGGACCGGCATGACCTGGCGGCTTCCTCGGGCCTTCGCGACGGCCAGCGCGCGTTCTCGTCCAGCTTCACCGGGGCACCCGGACGCAGGACCGCCTCAAGGGCATGCACACGGAGGCCGCCGTGCCGCGCCAACTACCCGGGCTCGGGTCCACAGGTTGATCACGTGGATCGCTCGACACCCCTGACCACAACGACTTCGAGGCGGGCGGCACGGACACGTACACCATCGCGGTACCGACGGACTTCGGCCGGCCGGTGAAGTTCCAGTTGTGGAAGGCGAAGGGTGACGACTGGGCGCCGTACGCCCGTGCCCGTATCACCGGCCCGGACGGCTTCGAGGGCCTCTGGGGCGGCGAGGCGGAAGCTGAGCACTACTGGCTCACCGACGGCACCGGGACGAAGGTCGAGGATGAGGAGCAGGTGAGCGTCTCGTACGGGCCGTACAGTCCCGAGTGGGCAGTGACCGCTGCCGACCACTGATCGATCGCCCGCCCCTATGCGCGCGGCGGTAGCCGGCTGACGCGGGTCTCCTCCTCATCAGAAGACAGGGGCGCCGGGCGGGATGCCGGGCAGGGCAGGCTGCGGCGCTGATGGAGCACGGGCTCCACGGGCAAGCGCGGAATCACCAGGACCTCCCGGCAGAGCGTTATGCCGATCCCCCGTCGTAGAGCAACAGGGCCTTGAGACGGCCACCGGGGTCTACCGACCGGCTCGTTGCGTTGCCGGCGGGACGGCGGCTAGGTACAGCCCGGCCATGGCCGCGGAGAGTTGACGCTGTGAGCCAAGTTGATGGCAGGCATTGCTCACGCTCGGAAGCCCTCCCTTTCGCAAAGATGTACGCCTGCGTCGACGGGACGTCCGGTCGACTGGCGGATAAGTCCGCCGACCACGGATCGCGGGTACCGCGCCATAGCCGATGCGATCCGGCAGCCGCTGCCGGAGTACAGAAAGGGGAATCGCGTGCGAGCACGAGCGCTGGCCGCTCTCAGCGCAACCACACTGCTGGTCGCTGGAGGCGTTGTCATGGCTCCATCCGCCTCGGCCGCTTCACGCACCGTATCGCTCAAGACCAGCGACGGCGCGCCCGGCGGCCAGGCAAACCTGACCGTCGACTGGTGGGGCAACGGAGACGGACGATACGCCGGCCGAGTCCGGGGCACCGTGAAGGACGTCGAAGCTGATCGCTGGTGCGCCCAGGTCCGGGTGCTCGACGACGGCCACCCCTACCATCTGACGCCCTACGCCTGCCCGAAGGGAGAGACCCAGCCCGTTTCCTACGACTTCGGTTCCTCCGAGAAGGTGGTTGTTCAGGTGTGTCTGACCAAGTCAGGCGTAGCCGTCGACTATTGCAGCAGGTGGGCATAGTCACTCCCCACACGGCAGCAGGGCCTACGCGTCTGCGGGCGGCGGGCGGCATGGGGACCTCGGTTCGGCCGACGGCCGACGCTCATGTCCACCTTCACAGGCCCTGATGTCGGCCATTCCCGAACCAAGCGGTGACACCCGATGAGCTGGACAGGCAACGTTGAGTAACCCCTGCTCGATGGCCGGCAGCGTGACCACCCCGAGCGGGTGCCACTCGGGCCACGGGGAGCGGTGGACCACGTTCCAGTCCCTTCCTCTGCTCACCCGTCACCGTGACAGACAGGTGATCTACTCATGACCAGGGGGAAATCCATGCACATCCGCAACAAGGCCGCCGTCCTCCTCACGGCGGGCGTACTGGCGTCTGGCCTGCTCGCCGGCGCCGCCACTGCTTCCGCAGCCCCGGTCCGGGGCGCCACCCAAGCGGCATCTGCACCCGACGCACAGGTCCCGGCCGCCGCGCCCAGGTGCACGCTCGCCGACTTCATCGGCTGGTACTGCGGGTATTACCCCGGTACCGCGTACAGCGACCGTGGGGACCGGGGGGACAAGGTACGGGAAATCCAGGCACTGCTGAGGTTCCACGGCGTGTCCATCGGATCGTCAGGCGTCGACGGCGTCTTCGGAGCCGACACCGAGCGCGCCGTGAAGACCTTCCAGTCCCGGAAGGGGATAGCCCGGGACGGCAAGGTCGGCCCCAACACCTGGTACTACCTGCGCACGCCGGGTGCCTGACACGGGCAGTGGCTCCCGGCCGTGCTGACCGCTGTGGTGCGTCACCAGCGACCAGTGGCGCTGCCGCCGTCGTCACCACCGTCCAGTGGCGCTGCCGCCGTCGTCACCACCGGCCGGGACGCATCGCCCGGTGTCTCGCAGCCAGGCGCGGCCAGTGGCCCGTAGAGCGTCATCGCCGCGCGACGGCGTGCGCCGCACTGTAAGAGTTCCTTACCTCCAGCCCCTCAACACGACGGCGGCCCTCACCAGCAGTGGTGGGGGCCGCCGCCTTTCCGCCGGAAGTGCTCAGGCCGGATGAATTCAACCCGCGAGTACAGGCCTGCTTTCTCTATGCTTGTTGAGCAGGTCCAGCATCTTGTTGAACTCGTCCGGTGAGACCTGCGAGCAGGTGTTCAGCGGTAGGGGCTGAAGCGGCCGAAGCGGGC
This sequence comes from Streptomyces sp. NPDC045431, assembly GCF_040646655.1. Classification (NCBI taxonomy): domain Bacteria; kingdom Bacillati; phylum Actinomycetota; class Actinomycetes; order Kitasatosporales; family Streptomycetaceae; genus Streptomyces; species Streptomyces sp. NPDC045431. Next base: position 86,306 of record NZ_JBEZAQ010000017.1, on the reverse strand, counting down.
CAGCAGCGTCCGTGCCGAGTCCTCGTCCAGCCCGAGGGCGGCAGCGGCCTGTTCGGCCGTCGTCTCCTGCCGGGCATCGCGGGCCGGCCAGTACCCCAGCCGTACGGCGGTCACCTCCAGTCGGCGGGCTGCTCGCAGGGCGGCCAACGGGGACGTCTTCGTCAGCTTCTCGATCTCCTCCTCCAGCTGGGTCAGCAAGGAGGTGACCGCCTCCGGCAGGGCCACGGCCGAGGCCTCTACTGCGGTGGTGTGCGCATCCCAGTCCATCTGGCACGCGTCTGCCGTGCCCGCTCTCGCTTCCGCCAGCTCCTGTTCGCCGATTTCGTCCCAGGCCAGGGTGTGCTCCGTGCCGGTCCAGCCGCACGAGCACACCGCGCGCAGCGCGGCCGCGCGCGGCCCGTGCGTGATGCGGCCGTCGTAGACGCTCCACTGAGCGATCGACTCCCCGCTCCCACCGGAGCCCGTGTCGAAGAGGACGGGCGCCGGTACGGTCCCGTCGGCCAGGAGGACACCCACCGCGCCCTCATGCGAGGCGCCGAACTCGTCGGTCGTCCACGTCTCCCGTTCACCCATGCCGCTCCTCCAGCCGCTTCGCCTGTCTTCCCGCGCGCACCCGGTCACGGGACGCCGGAGACGACGATGCCGCAGACTCGACGACCTCAGGAGCGAATCACCTATCAGGTGACCCTGCGGGTGGCCCGGTCCCACTGCCGAGCCGGACCTGTCGGCAGTGGGGCTCCCTCGTAACGGTGCTTGGCGCACAGCTGGGGAACCGCCGACCGGACGGCGCCGTCAGCCGTCAGCCGTCAGCCGTGGCATGGAGGTCGATGAGCAGCACATCGCCAAGCCCGAGTTCGTAGTCCTGGTCGTCACGGCTGTGGACGAGGATACCGTCCGCACCCATGGATGACTCCGGAAGCAGTGGGCGACCTGCCGCATCACGCCGATGTGCCACAGCTTCCCTGGGCGCCAGCCGCAGCAGCAACATGATCGACCGGACACCCCCTAGGCGTACGGGTCGAAGGGGACGCCGGCCGGCTTGGCCTTGGCCAGGTAGTCCGCGAAGCTGCCGTCCTTCAATCCGAAGTGGGCGCTGCCGAAGTCCGCCCGGCTGAGCTTCTCGCGGAGGCCGGGCGGGTAGCCGTCCCAGCCGATGAGTGCGGGGAACTGCCAGGTGCGCTGGTGGTTCTCGGGCGGCTCGTCGTTGCCGTTGGCGGCGCGGAAGCAGTGGGTACCGATGCCGTCCTTGTGGTAGACGATCTTCGGGTGGGGGCCGTCCCAGCGGATGGCGGCCCGGCCGTGGACGGTGAAGGAGCCGTGGTTCGAGGTGGACACGTACTGGGCCTGCCCGTTCTGGATCCAGACGACGACGTGCTCCCAGTCGTGGCGGTGGCCGCCGAGACCGCTGCCCCAGACCGCCTGGTCCTTCTCGAAGTAGAGGCCGTAGAGGACCGCGCACCAGCCGTTGTCACAGAGCGCGCGGGAGTAGCCGTTGGTCTGGGTGAGGTCCCAGGAGTCGCGGCACTGGCTGCTGACCGTGCCGGACGGGCTGAGTCCGGGGTTGAGGGTGCCGTCCGGGCCGATCGCGGCCGTCGGGTAGCAGCCGTCGGTGTCGTAGTCGTACGCGGGCTGGAAGGCCCGCTCCAGGGCGGACGCGTTCGCGGGAAGCGGGGGCGGCGGTGCGGCGAACGCGCTTCTTGGGAACGCGAGGAGGAGCGCGAGGGCGGCGCCGAGGACGGCGGCCCCCTTCGTAACGCGGCGCGAGGTCTTCAACTCCGGCTCCCTGCGGGGGTCGAGGCGATGGGTTGAGGGGTCGCACCGCGTGCCGGACGGTGGACCGGACGATCGCGCGCTGACATGCCCACTCCAAGTGGGCACCAAACGGCCGGCAACCGCCCAACGACTGCGAACACCCTGATCAGGAGTGCCGGGCAACGATCACCGGACGCCCTGGGGAAGGACGGATGACCGTGACGGGACAGAGAGGAGAACCGAGCGTGGAGGGCGCACCCGAGCCCGGGCGGCGCCGAAGAGCGATGGGGGGCGGGCGGCGGCGTGGGGACGAGGCATGGCTGCCGTGCGCCTGCCTCACCCACGAAGGCACTCTGACCGGCGTCTCGCCATCCCGCATTGAGCGGGTCGTGCACAACAGCCGGGAGGACGAGGTCGAACTCGGCGCGCGGCTGACGAACCAGCGCTCCCGCCGCACCAACCTGCTGGCCGAGCGCCTCACGGTACGCATCGAACTCGGGGTGACCTGACGGTCCGACCTTCCCCCCGGCCGCCTGTGGGCCAGGCTCGTGGCCGGTGGCGCGATCACCGCCTACGCGGCGTCAGCGATCTCCCTATCTCTATCCCTATCCCTATCCCTCACGACCAGACCAAGGCTCCGGTGACCGGAAAGGCGCTCCCTCCGGGTGGCGAACCCACCAATCTCCGACGTGCTGGTCATTGGCGTGAAACGGCCGGCTCCGCCCTGTCCGGTCCCGTCGGACGCACCTACGCGCGGCGCCGCCTCTGCTATGGACGGGACGCGTCGAGTCACGCGCGGGCTTCCGCTGACGCCGACCGTGGTGGCCTCGCGCAGTCGGCGTGAGGGGCCGAGACCTCCTGTTGACTGAGGACGGACCGGCTGAATCGACGTGACGCACGTCAGGATGCGGTCGAAAGTACCGGCGCCCCTCGGGAAACGACGTGCCGCGCATGCGTCGGACTCGTCCGACCGGGTGCTATCGCCATCCGCGTAAACACGCCACCTGGCGCCAACTAATCGGGGCGCAGGGCATTTGACGGCGTGACGTGCGCCTTTCCCGTGGGAGACCTTCGAAATGTTTCGATGCATGCGGCGATACATGCGAGAGGGGTTGACGTCGTTCACCGCTTCCCTACCATTCAGGGGGACCGATAAATCGAACTACGGTCGATATTTCGAACCCACGGGAATTGATGCGCCGCGCAGGAGGGCATCTCCGCGATACGCCCTCCGCATCCCGAGCCCGAGGAGCCCGTCCACGCATGTCATGCCCTCGTCAGCCTCTTCCTCGTCGTCATGCGCTGGCGACCGTCACCGGCCTCGCCGTCGGCATGATCCTCCCGGAGGGAGGCTCTCGTGCCGCAGCCGCTCCCGCCCAGGGGCCGGCCCGTGCCGCCGGGGAATACGTGAATCCGGTGATCTGGCAAGACTTCGCGGACATCGACGTCATCCGCGTCGGAGACGCCTCCTACGCCTCGGCCTCGACCATGCACTACTCGCCGGGCGCACCCGTCCTGCGCTCGTACGACCTGGTGCACTGGGAGATCGCCGGCCATTCGGTGCCGGTCCTGGACTTCGGTGCCCAGTACGACCTGAATGGGGGCCGCGGCTATGTCCGAGGGATCTGGGCGTCGACGCCGGCCTACCGGCCGAGCAACAGGACGTTCTACTGGCTGGGCCAGGTCGACTTCGCCCGGACGTACCTCTACACCGCGACGGCCGCCGAGGGGCCGTGGAACCGGCTGACGACCATCAGTACGCCCTACTACGACGCGGGGCTGCTGGTGGACAGCGACGACACCCTGTACGTGGCGTACGGCAACACCGCGATCAGCGTGGCCCAGCTCTCCCCCGACAGCCGCACCCAGGTCCGCACCCAGCAGGTGTTCACGACCCCGTCGAGCGTCGGCACCCTTGAGGGGGCGCGCTTCCACAAGATCAACGGGCAGTACTCCATCTTCCTGACCCGCCCCGCGAACGGGCAGTACATCCTGAAGTCGTCGGGCGGCCCCTCCGGTCCGTACACGATGCGGCAGGTGCTCCTCGACCTGCACGGGGCCCATTCCCGGCGGAGGCGTCCCGCACCAGGGTGGTCTGGTGCAGACGCTCAACGGCGCCTGGTACTACCTGGCATTCGTCGACGCCTACCCCGGCGGCCGGGTGCCGGCGCTGGCACCGGTCACACCCCCATGACCGGCGTCGACACCTTCGACGGCAGGACCCTCAAACCGAGAGGGGAGTGGAACCACAACCCGGACATCACCAAGTGGTCGGCCGACAACGGTCTGACCTTGCGCACCGCGACGGTCACCAACGACCTGTACGGGGCCCGAAACACCCTCACGCACCGCATCCAGGGACCCACCTCCACCGCCACGGTCCAGCTCGACCACGCCGCGATGCGGGACGGCGACCGGGCCGGACTCGTGCTGCTGCGTGACGCCTCCGCGTGGATCGGTGTCGAGCGCGAGGGCGGCGCCACCCGGGTGGTGAGGGTCGGCGGGCTGACCATGGACAGCAACTGGAACACCACCGGCACCGGTTACGAACTCACGAGCGCGCCCGTCTCGGGCAGCCGCGTCCGGCTGCGCGCGAGCGCGGACATCCGGGCGCTTGGCGGCTCGGTCCGCGTCACGCGGTTCGAGCTGTCCACGCCCTGAACCGCGCCGACACCGTTCACACCTCCGCCCCGGGGCGCCCACGCGGCCCGAAGGCACCGGGCGCCATCAGTCCTGCAGAAGGTCGCACCGCCGTGGTGCTCGCAGATCGCCGCGCGCCGCACTCCACGACAGTCCGGACAGCCTCCGACGAGGCCGGCCGGAACCGCTCACCCAAGGTTGGGGAAGTCACCATGTACAGAGGACGTTTCAGCCGCAGGCATCCCACCGCGGTGCTCGCCGCCGTGTTCGCGGCTCTGGCCGCGGTGGCGGCCATGCTCGTCGCCACCCCGGCTCAGGCGGCCGCCAGTGGCGCCTTGCGCGGTGTGGGTTCGAACCGGTGTCTCGACGTACCGGGCGCCAGCCAGACCAACGGCACGTATCTGCAGATCCACGACTGCTGGGGCGGGACCAACCAGCAGTGGACGTCGACGGACACCCACCAGCTGACCGTGTACGGCGACAAGTGCCTCGACGTCCCGGGCCACGCCACGGCGCCGGGTACCCGGGTGCAGATATGGGCCTGTTCCGGCGGCGCGAACCAGCAGTGGCGGGTGAACTCCGACGGCACGGTCGTCGGCGTGCAGTCCGGGCTGTGCCTGGAGACCACCGGCGCCGGTACGACCAACGGCACGGCGGTGCAGATCGGGACGTGCAACGGTGGCAGCAACCAGAAGTGGACCGGCCTGCCCGCAACCCCGCCGACGGACGGCGCGTGTCCTCTTCCGTCGACGTACCGGTGGACGTCGACGGGTGTGCTGGCGCAGCCGGCGAACGGGTGGGCCGCGGTGAAGGACTTCACCACCGTGACGCACAACGGCAAGCACCTGGTCTACGCGTCGAACGTGTCAGGGTCGTCGTACGGCTCGATGATGTTCAGTCCCTTCACGAACTGGTCGGACATGGCGTCGGCCGGCCAGACCGGGATGAGCCAGGCCGCGGTGGCGCCCACGCTGTTCTACTTCGCGCCCAAGAACATCTGGGTGCTGGCGTACCAGTGGGGCGCGTGGCCGTTCATCTACCGCACGTCGAGCGACCCCACCAACCCCAACGGCTGGTCCGCTCCGCAGCCGCTGTTCACCGGGAGCATCTCCGGCTCCGACACCGGCCCGATCGACCAGACGCTGATCGCCGACGGCCAGAACATGTACCTGTTCTTCGCGGGGGACAACGGCAAGATCTACCGGGCGAGCATGCCGATCGGGAACTTCCCGGGCAACTTCGGCTCGTCGTACACGACGATCATGAGCGACACGAAGGCCAACCTGTTCGAGGCGCCACAGGTCTACAAGGTCAAGGGCCAGAACCAGTACCTCATGATCGTCGAGGCGATGGGCGCGAACGGGCGCTACTTCCGCTCCTTCACGGCCACCAGCCTGAGCGGCTCGTGGACCCCGCAGGCCGCCAGCGAGAGCAACCCCTTCGCAGGCAAGGCCAACAGCGGTGCCACCTGGACCAACGACATCAGCCACGGTGACCTGGTCCGTGACAACCCCGACCAGACCATGACCATCGACCCCTGCAACCTGCGGTTCCTCTACCAGGGCAAGTCCCCGCAGGCGGGCGGACCCTACGACCAGCTGCCGTGGCGGCCGGGCGTCCTCACCCTGCGGCGCTGATCTGCCGCGAGCCGACACTCACCGTCTTGAGGTACCCCGGCCGTGCGACGGCCGGGGTACCTCCCAGCCGCGGTGCCGTTGTCGCGGGCCCGCCGTGGCGTCGCCAACTGCTACTCGGAACCATCGACAAAGCGCCCGCTTGCACTAACGAAACCAGGCCACCGTCGCGCGCGTCGTGGAGGCGCATCGCGCGCGGCCGGGATCCGGTGCACCGAGGATGTGGCGCGGATGCGAGGCCGCGCCGGGTGCGTGCCCCTCTCCCCATCGGCCGGTGCTCGCCGGAGCGGAGTCCGCGCCCCAGCCGATGGGCACGGCGGTGGACTCCACTGAGCCTCCGCCAACATGAAGTCGCAGGTCAAACGGCTGGTGTGATCGGTTCTCGGAGTGCCGCAACCAGCGGGCTTCAGTACGGTTCCTCCATGGAAGATCAGCGTCATCAGGATGAGGCCAGTGTCCGGCTGGACAGCGAGCAGACCGCCGCGCCCGACGCCACCATGGTCGAGCGGACCACGCCGGAGATGACCGTGTTTGCGTGCGCTGCCTGCGGCGCTGCGCTTACGGGGCCACTAAAGCGTCTGCCGGCGGTGCCCGAGGCCCCCGATTACGCCTGGTGGGATGCGGAGGAGATGGGGCCATCGCCGGCCACTGTGCCGTCCGGCTGCTACGCGATCGAGACGGAACCGTACGGCCCGCCTCTCGTCGTTGCCGAGGCACCCGGCCCGGTGATGCCACGGCACGGAACTCGCTACAACATCGACGGGCAGCCACTGGTCTCGCAGGGGCCACGAGGCAATATCGTCCTGAACCCGGATGACTGCCGCGGGTTGACGACGCGGCACGCCTCCGCCGCATGCTGCGGGGCCACTCCCGATGGGGGACTGAACCAGGTCTGCGCCTGCGGGACACTGGTCGCGACCCTCTGCTCTGACTGCTGCCTGCCGTATGAGCTGCACCTCTCACCCGACCACGTGCGGGCCTTGTCACTCCCCGGGTCCGGCTCCGACCTGACGGGGTGAGCCCGCGCGGCCGCGGCTTGACTCAGAACCGCATCTCGCCTACGAGCCATCCGTCAGCGGCTGGATTGCCGGTTCTCACCACCCGTGGGCGGTGGTCTACTACGACCCGGTGCATGCTGGATCCCGAGTTGCTGGAGCGGGCACCGCGAACCGGGCGTGGAGGAGATCTCGCTTCCGTGGGACTACCAGCGCATCATCGTCGCCGTGCGGCAGGCCGCCGCAAGCCGGTCAGACTCGTCGATCGCGGCTGGCTGCGGAAACCGCCCGACGGCCGGTCACCACCCGCCTGTGACCACAGCGCCGCCTTCGCGATGGAGTCGTCCGAGCCGGGTACGAAGGCGCGGCCGCGAAGGTCTCCGAAGGCGCGGCGCATAGCGGAGACGACCGCGTCGACGGCGGCGGGCGCGGTGTTCACCCGGAGGGCGACCCTCTGCCGGACCACCGCCCAGGGGGCCCGGCACCGCTGAAACAGCCCGTCGACCATCTGCTTGCCGAAGCGCAGGGACGCCGAGGCGCGCCACCGTGCGAGCAGCCGCTCCACCGGCTTGGGCGTCTTCATTCTCCCGGCGGGTGTCCGGCGCCGCCCACCAGCCGAGCGCGTGGCGGGCCCGTTCGTCGGGCAGCCGCCCGTGGTCACGGACGTACCGGTCGGTGATGCGCTCCAGCACTGGCGCCAGCTCGCGGCGCGTGGCCGACCATGCAAGCCCGGCCATGACGCGTGGTGCACGTTCGCGTGTAGCGCCCGGTGCCCTGTGCCCTGTGAAGCGAACGCCGACAGTCGCAGGCGCGCTGCTCCCCGCGGCCCAGGATGGCTTGCCGTGCCCCGTCGGCTGCCGTGGCACAGCTGATCAGCGGCTGTTGTCCGGCCGGTAGACGCTGAGGTTGCCGTAGGCCGACAGAACGCCGGCCAGGTCACCGGGTTTGTGCCGCAAGGTGGTGTCCAGAAAGGCGAGCGTGGTTGCGGCGACGACGTGCGGGCTGCCGGTGCGGCCCAGAGAGCCGACTATCGAGGGCACAGGCGGCAGGTACAGGGGCCCGTCCATAAAGGTGAGGTGTGCGGCGCCGGGGATAGTGAGCCGGTAGCTCGTCGCGGTGTTGAGCTGGAGAGCCTTGGCGATGCGGGGTATGTAGTGCGGGTCGGTTCCTGGGGTGATGGCCTGGGTGAGCGCGAGCGTCGGCTGGTGGAGGGAGGGGGAGGTGGGGCCGTGGGGGTAGCCGTCCAGATCGATGACGGCGTCGAACCGGCGGTCCTGCCGGGCTGCCTGGAGAGCAGCGGCACCCCCCATGGAGTGGCCGGTGACCGCGGCCCGACTGGTGTCCAAGCGTCCGGTCAGCGGGCCGGCAATCTCACCTCGGTCCAGCTGGTCCAGCTGGGTGAGGACGAAGCTGAGGTCGGCGGCCCGCACAGCCGTCCAGTCAGCCGCTAGCTTGTCGTCCTTGTCCCGGTCTCCGGTGGAGTCGGTCGTGGTGTGGATCGTTCGGCCGTCGGCGAGGACGACGGCGGCGGAGTCGTACGGGTGGTCGAGGCCGACGACCACATAGCCATGGCTGGCCAGTTCCTCCGCCCAGGCGGTGTTCTGGGTACGCACTCCCCCCGACCCGGGCGAGAACAGCACGACCGGGAACCGTTCGCCCCCGTCGGCCACGAGGGCGTTGAAGACCGAATGGGTGCGGGCACGCGGGACACCGTCGACCAGGAAGCCGGGCAGGCCAACCTGGCGGACGAGGGCGTCGGAAACGGTACGCGCCTCGTGCTCCGTGCGTCCGAGGTACTGGGCCCGCTGCGCGCCTGCGGGGCTCTTCTGCGCGGGATACCAGAGCTGGGTCACGACCGTGCGCCGGTCGTGCGGATCGGTGGTGAACGTCTCGGGGCGGCGTGGGTCGGTCCACTGCACCACCCGGGTGCCGACCGCGAAGCGGCCCGACGGCTCGGGGAACACGGGTACAGGAAAGGCCCAGGCGGCCAACGGACCCGTGGCCATCAAGCCGAGGCAGGCCACCGACCCCGGCAACGCCACCCACCATCGGGCCCGCCACGCCGGCCAGCCGGTACGGCGTCGCAGCAGGGGCGAGAGGGTGAACGGCAACGTGACGGCAGCGCCTGCCAGTACCGGCAGCATCTGCCAGCGGAGCCCCACCGCACTCAGCATGAGCGTGGACACTACGAGAACCGCCACCGCCGCTATCGTGACGTACGGGCGGGCCGCGGGGCGAAGCCAGCGCGCCACCAACAGCCGCCGAAACCGTCGAGGCCTGGACCCGCCGGCCACTCGGCTCGGAGAACAAGCAGCCCGCCACCCGCTACGAAGTGGGCAAAAACGCCAAGGGTCCAGAGAGCCTGATCCAAACGAGACCGAACCAGACTCTGACAAGGGTCGCGGGAAACCCTGAGTCTGTTTCAACCCGGTGGTCAGATCGCGGTGGGTATGTAGGGCGCTGCTGCGACCTGGGCCATAGTCCGGAGTTTCGCAAAGTAGGAGGCGCAGTACTCCTCGTGGATCAGAGGAACGATCTTGTCGAGGTCGGCGATACAGCCCCAGAGGCAGGCGATACCATTGTCGTCGAGTCCGCCCTTCAGCTCCCTCTGCACGAGGCCGGCGACGTCGGCGTCCAGGAGGACCAGGTCCACGCCGTCGAAGTCCACGCCGCGGAAGCCGTCGGGGAACGGGGCGCGCAGGTGGTCCTCCCACAGTCGGGCGAGGCCGCCGTCGGGCTGTGCTCCGCCCACGTCGGCGGCTGTCGCCTCTGTCGCGGACGCTGGGCGAAGGAGCAGGGAGACGGCGTCGAAGACGGCACGCACCATTGCGACCGCCCGGAGCGGGCGGAGGGCGGCACTTGACTCGGCGCCCTGCGCGAGCTTGTCGCGCAGCAGTCGGCTGCGGTCGAGTTCGGCAGCGAGTCCGGCCGTGATGAGCCCTGCGTCGGTGGCCCGCTCGATGAGGAGGTGGAGCGGTTCGTTCGTGCCCAGACGCTCGGCGAGGACGTGCTCCAAGGCGAACAGGGAATGCGTGACCGCGACGGTGGCGAACTCGTACCGGTAGAAGGAGTGCCGGATGAGCTCGCGGGAGGTTTCCATCGCACTCATGACGTACATCGACGCGTCGCCGGGCAGGACCAGGTCGGCAACCAGGGCGTGCATGTCCGCATAGTCGAGTACGAGGTCGCGGGCGCGCGGGTCCCGTACCGGCAGGAGGAGCGGGTCAGACTGTGGTGGCAGGGTGTTCACCCGTGCAGTCTTGTCGCCCGAAAGCTGTCGGTGCCACCGTATTTACTCGGGGCGGTCGCCGGGCCGTTTGCGCATGTCGGCCCGCGGAACTTCTCTCCAGGACGGGACGCCCACGGGTCCGTCAGGGTGGGCGCATGCACAGCGACGATGTGGATGCCGAGGCCGCAGCCGTGGCCATGAACCGTGGTGCCGAGGGCGGCCGTGGAGCCGGCAGTGGCTGGGAAGTAGCACGGCCCGGCGGCGCGCCTGCCGTTGCCGGTGTCCGGATGGCCGGATGGCCGGATGGCCGGATGGCCGGATGGCCGGATTCCGGGATCGCGTCGGCCAGGCGCTGGACCTGCGGGTGCTGCCCCAGCCTGTCGCGGTCCTTGTCATCGGTCTGGGGGACGACCCCTTCACGGTCGACGGTACCTTCGGCGCCGACAACTCGCTTGGTGACGTCATGACGCGTGACGGAGAGTTCAGCAAGGCGGGAAACGGTTACGTCGTTCTCCGCCGACGCGCACCCGGCCACCAGCCCGGCGGCTCCTACGTGTCGACCGCCTTCCCCCGTCTGATGCAGGAGCATCCCTTGCACGACTCCGCCCTCACTCCCGACGACCTGACGTTCGACTTCGGTATCACCGCCTTGGGTGGCTCCTTCCACGGCGACTGGATTCTGGACGCCGAAAGCGAGCAGCAGCACATCTCAACGATGACAGGCTTCACCGAGAACGGGATCGTGAGCCAGTTGCTGCTGATCGAGGACGTGCTACGGCTGAGGGATTCGGCACTGACCGACGCCGAGATCGCCACCCTCTGGGAGCTCACGAACAGCAACGCCTTCGATGGCAGTCCGTCGATCAAGGGCCGGGAGCGCGTATGGCTCGATGAGGTCCTGGCGGTGGTCGTGCCTGTCGTGAAGCGGTTCGGTGCGCCGAGGTCCTCCTGGACACCGATCGCTCCCTGCTTGCCACATCACGATCATCAGGCTCTCATCGGTGAGGTCAAGGCCGTACCCGATCTCGTGCATCCGCACCAGAACGCCGGCGTCACGCTGCCCGAGGCACGAGCGGCGGTGTACCGGTGTGCCGACACGGTGCGCCCCGAGCTCGCCTTCCGTTTTGCACTCCATGCGCTCACGGCCTTCCACTCGTCGATCTCGCCCCAAGTGTTTGACCGGCTAGGCCAGTTGGGATCCCGGTTCGGGTACGGGGAGTATGTCGTCGGGCGCATCGACTATCTGGTGGATTAGGGACGTCGCCGTACGTTCCGACCGCCTACCGACCGAGGCCGTAAGCACGGGCAAGTATCCCTACGGTGGCGGTCATGGCCTGGCGGAGTTCGGCCGGTGAGACGACCTCGACGTCTCCTCCGAGCCTCAGCAGCTCGCCGCAGGCGTGCTCGGTGCCCTCGATCGGAATGACCGCCTCGACCCATCCGTCGTCGCCGACGGCGGTCGCGGTGGAGTCGACCGCCCGCACCACCTCCGGGGGGACGTTGTCGGGCAGGCGCCGGCGTCCCCGGGGAGACAGGCGGACGGTGGCTGTGCCGGTGTAGCGGCGGGCCCGGAAGTCGTCGAGGTACGAGGCCCAGTACGCGCCCAGGTCGAAGTCCCGCGGCCGGTCGAACCGCTCGTCGCCCAGTGCCGCCTCGAGGATGTGGGTGACGCGGTAGGTCGCGGCTCCCTTCTCCGTAGCAGCCACGAGGTACCAGGTACCGGACTTGAGTACCAGGCCGTAGGGGTGGAGGTGGCGATCCACCTCCTGCGGGGCGCGCCAGCGGCGGTAGCGGACTTCCACCGCGCGCTGGTTGAGCACCGCGTCGACCAACAAGGGGAGGTGGGGTGTCTGTTCAGGTTCCCGGTACCAGCCGGGGGCGTCCAGGTGAAACAGCGTCGCGGCCCGTGCCGCCTCCTCGCGCAATCCGGCCGGCAGCGCAGCCAGGAGCTTCAACCGGGCTGCCGACATCTCGGCCGTGAACCCGAGGTCGGCGGCCGGCCCGGGCAGTCCGGCGAAGAACAGTGCCCGCGCCTCGCCCTCGCTCATCCCGGTGAGGCGGGTGCGGTAGCCATCGAGCAGCCGGTAGCCGCCCCCGCGGCCGGGCTCCGCGTAGACCGGGACCCCTGCGGCCTGCAGGCGCGCCACGTCACGGTAGGCGGTGCGCACGGACACGTTCAGCTCGTCGGCGATTCCCCGCGCGGACACACGACCCCGCGATTGCAGCAACATCAGCAGCGAAAGCAGTCGACTGGCAGACATGCGCCGCATTCTCCTCGGAAACCCTGACAGCACCTGTCACACAGCCTCCCTACCGTCGACCCGTACCCCGGCCCCCGCCGAACAGGAGCCCTGCTGTGCCACCCACCGAACTCGTCGGCCCGCCCGCCGTGATCGAGCTTCGCCAGTACACGCTGCGTCCGAACCGGCGCGACGATCTCATCGAGCTGTTCGATCGGGAGTTCCTGGAAACCCAGGAAGACGTGGGGATGAGTGTGCTCGGCCAGTTCCGGGACCTGGACGATCCGAACCGCTTCGTCTGGTTGCGCGGCTTCCGGGACATGGCGGCGCGCCATCGCGCGCTCACGGACTTCTACGGTGGACCCGTCTGGGCCGAGCACGGTTCGCGGGCGAACGACACCATGATCGACTCCGACGATGTCCTCCTCCTTCGCCCGGTGTCGGCCGGGAGCGGCTTCACCGGCTCGGTCTCCGGGCGGCCTCCCGTCGGCGCTCCCGCGCCGGACCGGTTCGTGTCCGCCACCGTGTGGTCCTTCCCGCCCGGGCGGCAGGACGGCGTCGAGCTGATCCGGGACCGGCTCCTCCCCGTGCTCCAGGAGACGGGACCCGCGCCGCTCGCCTTCTTGACCACCGAACCGGCGCACAACACCTTTGCCAGGCTGCCGGTCCGTACCGGCGAGAACGTCGCCGCGATCTTCACCTCGTACGCCGATGAGAGTGCGCACCGTCGGCACCTCGCCGCCGTGGAAGCCCATCCTGCCGCCCAGGGCGAAGCCCTGCCGGGTATCGAACGGGAACAGACAGCGGCGCCCCGGATCCTGCGGCTCAGGCCCACCGGTCGCTCGCTGCTCTGACACCGCCCCGGTGCCTTGCGAGCCCCTCTCCTGGGGCGGTCATCGCCAGCAGGCTCGGTGCTTTTCGAAGAGCCGGGCATCAGTGACGGCGACGTCGAGCCGAAAGCCGGTGACCGTGAAGGTGGGGTGCGCTCCCCCAGGAGCAGCTGGCCACGCTGCGGGAACCGGGTGTGGAGTGGGCGTGACGCCCGGCCGGACCAACGACAGAGCCGAAGCAGTCCCAAGGAGCAGGGCTGGCGCGGTCGGCCAGGAGGCCGGCCGCGCGCCGCACTCAGCGGTCGCGCAGGCGGTCGTAGGTGGTGATGTCGTCGGTACGCGGCGCGGACCTGTGCGAGCCTGGCGGACTCCAGCCGGTCCCGTAGCCGTTACCACCCCCTCCCGGCGCCGACAAGCCCCTCTGGGCGAGGCCCTTGATCACAAGGCCCACCCGCCCCTGGATCGATGTGCAGAAAGCCAGCCCACCCAGGACAGCGACACCTACCGTCACGGGCCAAGCATCAACCGCCCGGTGACAACCGCCCCGGCAAACCTGTCACTCGGCCGGCTCGGGCCGGAACGTGCCCAGCCCGCGCAACGCCCGACTGCGGCCGGGCCGGCGAGCGCACCGTCGCCCGCGACAGGGCGCGTACGGGTCCGCAGGGCGCGCCCGGCAGCTCCGCACGTCGCGGGCTGCGGGGCTACCGGGCGGTTCCTACACTTGAGGGGTGAACGTCAATGCGACGGGCGCCATCCGCGCGGGCACGGCGGAAGTCGACTACCAGGCACTGTTCTCTGTCACTCCGAGTCCCTGCCTGGTGCTGACCCGCGATCTGGTGATCGCGGACGTGAACGAGGCGTTCTGCCAGACCACCGGCCACGCGGGCCAGGACCTGATCGGCAGGTTGTTCTTCGACGCCTTTCCCGGCCGGCCCGGCGACGACACGGCGCAGAGCGTGGCCGCCGCCTTGAGGCGTGCGGTCGAATCCGGCCGACGCCAGACCATGGCCGTGCTGCACTACGAGATCCCCGACCCCGATCGCCCCGGGCACGTCCACGACCGCTGGTGGTCGCCCATCCACACCCCGGTCACGGGACCCGACGGCGAGGTGGCCTGGGTCCTCACCCGCCTTGAAGACGTCACCGAGTTCGTACGCGCACGCCACAGCGTCCACCGGGCGCACGACTCCATGAGCCCGCTCGAGCAGGAGATGGAAGCGGAGCTCTACGCCCGCGCCAGGGAACTTCAGCGGTTGAACGACGAACTGCGCGAAGCACACGCCAAGGAACGCAAAGTCGCCCTCACCCTCCAGGAGGCGATGCTGCACTCCCCCGACCTGGCCCGTCACAGCAACGTGGCCGTCCGCTACCTGCCCGCCGTCGGCTCCCTGAACATCTGCGGCGACTGGTACGACACCGTCGACCTCCCCGAAGACCGCTTCAGCGTCGCCGTCGGCGACGTCGTCGGCCACGGCCCGGACGCCGCCACCGTCATGGGGATGCTCCGCAGCGCCCTGTCCGCCGCCAGCCGCACCGTCACCTCCCCCGCCCACGCCCTGGAAGTGCTGGGCATGTACGCCCGAGCGGTGGAAGGAGCCCTGGCCACCACCGCCGTCAGCGTGCTGATCGACAGCCGCTCCCGCCTGATCGTCTACAGCAGCGCCGGCCATCTGCCGCCCGTGCTCCTCCACCTCGACGGCTCCCACGAATTCCTCGACCGGGCGACCGACCCGCCCCTGGGCGCCCGGCCCGAGCACGTACCCCGCCCGCAGGCCAGCACCGCCTACCGCCCCGGCGACATGCTCTACACCGACGGGCTCGTCGAACGCCGCGACGAAGACATCGACGCCAGCCTGACCCGGCTCACCGACGCCCTCGTCCCCCACCGCGAACTCAGCTCAGCCGACCTCGCCGACACCCTGCTGGATCACCTCGACGTCGCCCACGGCGCCCGCGACGACATCGCCCTCCTCATCGTCCGCCTCTGACTCCCTCCCCCAGGGAGCGGGGACGGGCCCGGCGGAGGCTGCCGTTTTCTCCCTCACAGGGAGGGACGACGGTGTGACCGGGGACAGCTGGGCGCCGTCTGGAAGGGCATGAACGACCTGACCGATGAAGAGATCGCCCGTGCGGTGCGCGGCATCGTCGCCCTGGAGGCTTCACGCGACGCGTTGGCCGCCCGGGTGACAGCGCTACGCACCGCCACGGCCCCCGAGGACGTGGCCGAACGCGACCGCTGCGGCAACGCCATGGCCGACGCCGACACCCGGATTCTGCTGGAGTCCATCGAGGTACTCGACCGGCTCGGTATGGCGGCCGCGGCCATGGCCTGCTCCCACGTCGCCCAGGAAGAGGGCATCCTGCCGGCTTCCTGACTCCGCGCGGACGCCGAGGCTGCTGTGAGCGAGCGGAGGGCGAGCGCCTGTAGGCGGGTGGCGCCTCCGGGAAGAGTCCTTCAGCGCTGCTGACGCCCAGATCGCCGCGCTCGCTCAGCTCTACCCGGAGTGCGCGGAGGCCCGCTCCTTCGTGCCCGTCGCGCCGGACCACGCGGTCGGTCGGTCGGGCCGCCTGTCGTCAGGCGTGCAGGCGGCCATCCGCCATCACCAGCCGAACGCGCCGGAGCGCCTGGAGATCGCGCAGCGGATCCCCTTCCACGACCAGGATGTCGGCACGCAGGCCGGGGAGGATGCGGCCCGTGACCTCGCGCAGCCCGAGTGCGTCCGCCGCCTCGCAGGTCGCCAGGTCGACGATCTCCGCCGGCGTGTATCCCAGGTAGGCGAAGAACTCCAAACTGGACACGAAATCGTCGAAGACGGCCCGGCTCACGCCCGCATCCGTGCCGGTGAGCAGGCGCACCCCGCGCTCGCGCATCCGGCGGATCCCGCCGAACATCTCCTCCGCGCGCTCGGCACCGAAACGTTCGGCGAAGCCGCGCCAGTCGGGGCTCGCCGCCGGACAGACGCGGATGCCCCGGGCGGCGATCTCGTCGACGACGTCATCGAGGAGCCGGAACCCGTCCCGATCGATCCACGTGCAGTGCTCGATCGTGCTCACCCCGGCCGCCACCGCCGCGACGATGCCCTCGGTGCCGTGCGCGTGCGCTGCCACCGGCAGCCCGGCGCGCGCCGCCTCCTCCACCACGACCCGCAGCTCTGCGGCCGTGAACTGGGGTGCCCAGATCGGCGGGCCGCCCCGGGTGATCCCGCCGCCGGTGGCCATCACCTTGACCAGGTCGGCGCCCCGCTCCACGTTACGGCGGACCAGCTCCCGAATGGCGTCCTCGCCGGAGACCTCCCCGCCCATGAACCAGCAGTGTCCGCCCGGTCCCGTCAGCGGGGTGCCGGCCGCCAGGACGCGGGGACCGGGCATCCGGCCGGCCGCGACGGCGTCACGGAACGCGGTCACCAGTCCGTTGCGGTCCCCGAGGTCGCGCACGGTGGTGACGCCCGCGTCCAGCAGGCCGAGGGCCCGCTGTGCGATGCCTTTGGCCACGCTCGCGTCGTCCGCCTCGCACAGCGCGGTGACCGGGTCGGGCCCCGCGTCCAGGGCGAGGTGGACATGCGCGTCCACGAGCCCCGGCAACAGCGTGCCGTCCGGGTGATGGTGGCGGGCGACGCCCGCAGGGGCGCGGGTCTCCACCTCGCCGCGCGGCCCGACGTCCGTGATGACGCCGCCACGGACCAGCACCGCGCCGTCCGCCAGCAGACGGCCGTGCGGCCCGGTCACCACGCGCCCGGCCGAGATCAGGGTGTCCATGGATACTCCTCGTTCAAGAATGCGCGGCCAAGGCTTGGGAGAGCCGGGTCAACTGCCGTACGTCGTCTTCCAGTCCGCCGCCCCCTTCGGGCAGGGCAACCGCAACCGCCTGCGACGGCGCGTCCTCACCCGAGGCGTACGCCCGCAGCGCGGTCCTCAGATGGCGCGCCGCGACCTCTGGCGAAAGGGGCGCTTCGGCGTCGGCCGTGGCAGCCTCCAGCGCCAGATAGGGACTGATCCGTACGAGACCGTCACGGCACTCGATGACACGCCGGTAGTAACGCCGGTGGACGCTCCGCGGACTCGGCAGGCCCCAGCGGCGACCGACCCGCGGGCGTTCGAGCGCGTCCTGCGGGAACGCGGTGTGCAGCGCCGTCCACAGAGGGGCCAGCTCGCGGTAGACGCGCCCGTGGTGCCACCACAAACGGAGACTGGCCCAGCGCGTCACGAGCCCGGGATACACCACGCCGGCCACGAACAGCGGGATCGCCAGGTCCAGCAGGAGCTTCGCCCCCATGATCACCGGCTGGGGAACGGCCCCGCCGAGCAGCCGTACGAGCGTGAGGCACTCCCGTACCGCCGAAGCCAGCACTATGCCGGTCAGGGCGGCCGCCACCATCCACAACCCGGTCACCAGCGGTCGGCTCGCCAGCCTGGCGTACCGCACCGTCCAGAACAGCGCCATGGCCAGGGCGTACGTGAGATAGGCGCCTGCCGAGAGGTAGAAGACGGCGACTCCGGGCACCCGCATGTCCGCCGTGGCGTACGTATGGCTGCGTTCGACGTGCGGCGTCATGGCCATGGCCACGCAGACGGTCACCGCGGTCACCGCGAACGGCACCGCTTCCCCTCGCACCCGCGCCCGAGCGGCCGCCGGGTCCGACGCCGAATGGATGAAGAAGCACCCCAGGAAGTACACGGTGCCGAGCAGACAGAGGTTCTGCACCAGCTTGGCGATGCCGTCCCCGGTGAAGCCGTCGACGAGCCGGACACCGGCGGGGAGACCGAACGGGAAGGACAGTCCCGCGCACAGCAGGCAGAGGAACACCGCGCGCAGCAGACGGTCGGACGGATCACGCAGCACCTGCCGCCCCGTCCACAGCAGCGAGCCGTACAGGACGACGGCGAGCACCAGGGACAGCACGGTCACAACCACCCCTGCCGGTCCGCCAGCGCCGTGTGCACCCGGCGGGCCGACACGTCACCGGGCGCGCGGGGCGTGACCCGGTCGAGCACGGAGGCCCACTCGAGGATGATGGTGGCGACGAGTTCGGCCTCCCGCTCCCGGTCCTCGGTGTAGGAGGTGCGTCTCAGCGCACGGTTGATCACCTCGGCCGAAAGGTCCGGCAGCAGCTCCCGCCAGACGGCGTCGTCCGACTCATCCCCTCGGTGGTCCGCCAGGATGTGCCCGACCTCGTGCAGGATGATGTGGTCCTGGTGCGCCTTGCTGGTTTCCCTCTGGTGGAAGATGTAGTCCGCGTGGGGGCCCGCGATCCACAGCCCGTACGGGCCGGGGACAGGCAGGGGGTACGGGATAAGCCGGATCGGCCGCCCTCGGTGCTCACCGAGGAGCCGGCACAGCTCGGCGACCCGGAGGGGTGGGGTGATGCCCAGTTCCCTGAGGATGCTCCGGCATCGCCTGCGTAACGTGCGTTCGTTCACGAGCTGACTCCGCTAGTGGATATCCCCGTCCCGGGATACCATTCAACGGTGCCCGACCGTCATGATCCAGGACGGTTTCGGTCATCGTCCTGGCCGGTCCCGCGCTGCGCTTGCTCCAGGCGGTGGCCGAGGTCCAGCTGGCCATCACCTGTTCGCCGTGCTTCAGCGTCTACCGACCCGCTCGCATGGCCATCGGCTTCACGTCACCGCCGTGAGAGGCCTCGTGCAGCCGGGCCTGCCCGGCGGCGAGGGCCGGGGGTGTTCGTGTGTGCGACGATCACAGGGTGCGGTGGCATTGAAGCTGATGATCTTTCCGAGAGGAGTCAGGTGGAGGACGACGAGATTCGCTCGCGCTTCGACGGACGTGCCCGAGTCGAGCTGCTGCCCGGCCAGTTCACCGCCGCGAGGCAGCGCCGGGCCGACGACATAGCCCACGCGCTCGGGTACCGGCTACTCAGCGTCCACAGCGTCTGGCCCAGCGGTGTCCGGCTCGTCTACGAACGCGACGACGCGCCCCAGGCACGCCGCCGCAGGGAGCTCACCATCGCCCGGCTACGCGCTGGTGGACCGCTGTTGTCGGACATCGAGCCGCCCCCGCCACCGCCGCCGGGCCCGCCGCCTCCGGCACCCACACGGCCTCCCCGGCAGCCGCGCCGCCCACCCACGGAGCCCCCGCCGCCTCCTGCCAGCGCGCCACCAGCGGGGCCCCGGATTCCGCCACGGCCTCCCTTCCCGCCACCCCCGCCTCCACCCCCGAACGCCCCGACCGCCTGACGGACTTGTCCCGTGCCGACGTGATGCCCTGCGTGGCTCACCACCGCACGCAGCTGTGACAACGCGGCTGCGAGCGGCACGGGGCGCCGGGACGACGACGGAGGTGACGGTCACTACGACGCCGCCCCGGCGCCCGCCCGCCTCGGATCGGGGTTCCCCTTGGCAAGGTTCCGGTTCCCCTTGGCAGCGGTCTCCGGCAGCAGCTCCCCGGACAGCGTCACGGGCACGACGCGGCTGCGTGCGCCTTCCGAGCCGTACATCAGGGTCCTGCCGTCGAGGGTGAACGTGACGGACTCACCCTGGCGTTGCAGCGGTACGGCAGGCCGACGGCCGATCTCGGCGGGTCGGCCGTCGCGCCAGCGGTAGGCGCGGGCCTCGAAGTAGCCGCGTACGACGAGCCGGGTGCCGTCGGGCGAGAAGGCGCCGTCGGTGGCCCACACGTTGATGTCGGCGACGCGCTTGAAGGTATTGACGCCGGAGGGCGAAAGGACGGTGGGCGACTCGTAGAGAGCGCCCTTGCCGGACCTCTTCTTGCTGACGATGTAGGCACGCCCGGTCTTCGGGTGGACCATCAGCGATTCGGCGTCGCGGGGCCCGTCCTCGTAGCGGACGGTGTAACGGGTGGCGGGGAGGGTGGCGTCCTTGAGCTGCGTGGGCTCGGGGAAGCGGTAGATCCACACCTCCGACCAGCCGCTGCTGTTGTCCCCGATGTCACCGAGGTAGAGGTTGCCGTCGGGCCCGAGCGAGACGGCTTCGACGTCGCGCGGGTCGACCCCGGCAAGGGTGAGGGTGGCGACCGTCCGCCCGGTGCGGCTGTCGACGGCGTACACGTGGGCGCCGTCACCGCTGTCGTTGTGCGTCCAGTAGACACCGGGATGCAACCGGCTGGCGGCGAGACCGCTGGACTCCTTGATGCGGGAGTCCTCGAGGTTGAACGCGGAGGGCGCTCGTTCCTCGGCGCCGGCGGGGGCGGCCGTGGCCGTGGCGGCACACAGAGCGGCGGCGAGCACGGTCGTGATGCGTCGACTGATCATGCCCGGTGAACGATCGAGTACCGGCCCTGTCACACCCGGTCGGCGTACGGCCCGCTCCCCCCCCTGTACCGGCGGAAGCCCCGGGTGCGCGCCGTCGGGCTCTGACCGCAAGCGCGGCGGCAGAAGGCGGCGACTGCTCGGTGCCGCCCCGGACGAGGCGGGGCGGCCCTGCGGTCAGCGCCCCGGCCCGGCCTGGATCAAGATCGATTGTCAGTGGTGGGTGAGAGGATCTGAGCATCACGTCGGAAGAGGGGGATCTTTCATGTCGGGACGGCAGAACTACATCAATCACGTCGCTCTTGTGCTGGATGCCAGTTCGTCCATGTCACACCTGAGCCACAAGGTCATCGAGGTCGCCGACCAGCAAATCGCCTATCTGGCCCGCCGGTCGGATGAGCTGGACCAGGAAACCCGCGTCACCGTGTACGTATTCGCGGGACAGGTGGAGTGCGTCATATACGACAAGGACGTGCTGCGGATGCCGTCCTTGAAGCAGTTGTACCGGGTCGGTGGAATGACGGCGCTGCTGGCGGCCACGCTGAAGTCACAGAGTGAACTCGCGCAGACGGCTCAGCTGTACGGGGATCACAGCTTCCTGACGTTCGTCCTGACCGACGGTCAGGAGAACGCGAGTCATCGTTGTCCGGACGCCCCTTCCCGCGATCAGCGGGAGTTGGTGCAGGCCGTGGCCAAGATGATCGAGACCCAGGAGGACAACTGGACGCTCGCCGTGCTCGTGCCGGACCAGATGGGCAAGCGCGAGGCCATGCAGTACGGGTTCCCCGAGGACAACATCGCCATCTGGGACGCCACGAGCACACAGGGTCTGGAGGAGGCCGGGCAGGTCATCCAGGAGGCCACCGAGAAGTTCATGGTGGGCCGCACCAAGGGCATCCGGGGATCGCGGGCGGTGTTCTCCACCGGTGCGGACGCGGTCAACAAGGACACCATCAAGGCAGCCGGTCTCACGCCGGTGGATCCGTCCCAGTACCAGCTCATTCCGGTGACTCGCGCGGCGGCCATTCGGGAGTGGGTCACCGAGAACGGGCACACTTACCGCACCGGAGGTTGTTTCTACCAGCTGAGCAAGTCGGAAAAGATCCAGGCCCGGAAGCAGATCGCGGTGCTGGAGAAGAAGACGGACCGCGTGTACACGGGACCGGAAGCGCGAGCCCTGCTCGGCCTGCCGGACATGGAAGTGCGCATCAAGCCGGACCACAACGACGACTTCACGATATTCGTGCAGAGCACGAGCGTGAATCGGAAGCTTGTGCCGAATACGCGGCTGCTGCTCATGAACTGATATCGCGGAGCCGCGACCGGTCCGCCCGAGCGGGCTCCCGTCCGCGGTGCGCAGGCGCTTTATGCCGGGTGGGTGCCGACCACCATCGAACTCACCGACGGCCCCGACTCCCCGCTCAACCAGCGTGCCGGAGCCGCGGGCGTTGTCGGCGGACAACCAGCCGATGCCGAGGTGGTCGCCGCGCGTGAACACCGCTCCCCCGCGGCTGCGTCCGGAATCCGCCGACGCGGCCGAGTCAGAGCGGAAGTCGGAGTCGGGCAGGGGGCCCGGTGGTCGTCGGGGTGGAGGCGGCGGGCGCTGGGTGGTGTGGTGCCGGGCCCGTCGGGTGCGTCGATGCCGCGCTGCCGGCGGCACGCTTCCCCTTCCCCGACCGTGGCCTGGGCCGCCTGTTCCTTGGGCTCGTGCACAGGCCCCGCCCTGCCAGCCCACCCTCCTCACATTCCATCGGTGCCGGGGAAGCCGAACGGGTGCTCGTCATCTTCCGCGCCGCACAGTCCTGTCGACCGGCAGCACTAGCTTCCGGCGCGGGTCAGTTCGCACCTCCCCTCCGCGCAGGACCGGCGTAGCCGGCCGGCCGAGACCGTCTCCACGAGGCCGATCGCCCAGCACATCGGGCAGCCGCGCAGCGCGACCAGACCGGCCGGGGCGAGCAGGAGGCTCGCCGGGCCGGTGACCGGTAGCAGGGCCAGGGACGCGGCGAGCGCGCCGAAGCCGAGGGCGCCGCGGGCCAGATGGCGCGGGACGGTGGCGCTCGCGAAACCCCTGCGCGCCGGTGCGTCACGCGCACCGGCGGCACCGGGGGTGACGTGAGATGTCGTCGTGGTCGGATCAGGTGTCATCGTCGGTGCCCTTCGTTCCGGCCGGTTCGTCGCGCAGTGCTTCCCGTACCGCCGAACGGGCCCGGTGGAGGCGGGATTTCATCGCGGCGGTGCTGAGCCCGAGCCGGTCGGCGACGGTGCGGCCGGGCAGCCCCTGGATGTCCCGCATGACCAGCACCTGCCGCTGGTCGTCGGGCAGGGCCGCCACGGCGGCGGCGACGCGTTCGGCCTCCAGACGCAGCAGGACGTCCTCCTCGGCGGAGCGTGCGGTGCCGCCGGACGCGTCGGACCGGCCCGGCGTGCCGAGCCCGCCCGGCACGTCGGCCCCTTTGCTGGGGAGCAGGGCACGGGTACGCCGCAGGCACTCGTTGCGGACGATCCGGAACATCCACGATGCCAGCGCCCCGGAGGCGCGCAGCATGCCGATCTTGCGGTAGAGGATGATCAGCGCTTCCTGGGCGGCGTCCTCAGCGTCTTGGGGTGTGGCGCACAGTGAGTGCGCGAACCGGTGCACATGCGGGTGGGAGCCGTACACCAGCGCGGTGAGCGCCTCGGCGTCGCCGCGTTGCGCCGCGGCGACCAGGGTCGCGCCGGGCCAGGTGGGGTCAGCCACGCTGACGCCTCCGGCGGCGCAGCAGTGCGGCGGTGCACGCGCACAGCAGCACGGCGGCCGCGGCGGCGATGATGGCGGTGGTCATGGGGTCCTCCCGGTAGGGGTGCGCGGCGGACACGGTCGTCCGCACACGTATGAGAGGCGCGGCGGGCGCGGAAGGATTCACTCTGTCCGCACTCCGGTGGTGCAGGACCCTCCGCGCGTGCGAGTCCCCGGGGCGCCGACGGGCGACGAGGGCCCGGTCATCGTACGGTCGCCCACTTCTCCGCCCGTTCCTCACCGGGTGGCCGCACCGGCCGTCGGCCTGTCCCGCCGTCGACGTCGGGCGCCGGTGGTGTACGAAGTCCTTCGTGAACGAACAGATTCCGGCCGCGACCATCCGCGTCTTCATAGCCCTCGCACCGCCCGACGACGCCAAGGAGGAACTGGCGCAGGCGCTGCGACCCGCTTACGAGGCCTATCCGCGCCTGCGGTGGAACCGCATCGAGGACTGGCACATCACCCTGGCGTTCCTCGGTGAGCTGCCGAGGTCCGCCGTCTCGCTCCTGCAGCCGCCCCTCGCGGAACTGGCGGCCCGGCACCGGCCCCTGCACCTGGCCCTGCGCGGTAGCGGGCACTTCGACGAGCGCGTGCTGTGGAGCGGGATCGGCGGCGACCTCGAAGGTCTGCGGCTGCTCGCCGGCGAGGTGCGGACGCTGGTCAAGGAGCACGGTGTCGCCTTCGCCGACCGGCCGCTGAACCCGCACCTGACCCTCGCCCGGGCCCGCCGCGACGACACCTCCAGCGTGGTGCAGGCCGCCGCGGGGCTTTCCGCGTTCACCGGCCGTACATGGCCGGCCGAGCGGCTGCACCTGGTCGGCAGCAACTACGGCCGCGGCCCGGGCCCGATCCAGTACCGCGACGTCGACTCCTGGCCCTTCAGCGGCAGGTGAGCGAAGCGGACCGGTTCTGTCCGCCATGGGTGTCAGGGTGGCCCTCTGTACCGAGACAAGCCGTCGAGACGAACCCGTCGAGACGAAGCAGTGACGAACGGAGCGACCCCGATGAGCCGCCACATCCAGATCACGTTCGACGCCCACGACCCGCGGGCGCTGTCGTCCTTCTGGCGCGACGCGCTGGGCTACGTCCACCCGGGCCCGCCCGGGGTCGACCTGCCCGAGGGCGCCGACCCGCTGGCCGCGTGGGACGACTTCCTCGCGCGGATCGGCGTACCGGAGGAGGAGCGCACCACGCGGTCGGCCCTCGAGGACCCGGACGGGCACGGCCCGCGGCTGTTCTTCCAGCAGGTCCCCGAGGGCAAGGTCGCCAAGAACCGCGTGCATCTCGACGTCCGTGCGGCTCCGGGACTGCAGGGGGAGGAGCGGATGGCGGCGCTGGAGGCCGAATGCGACCGGCTCGTCGCGCTCGGAGCGACGCGGGTGCGCCGCTTCGATCCCGCTCCCCCGATGAGCGCGGGGTTCATCGTGATGGCCGACCCCGAGGGCAACGAGTTCTGCCTGGACTGACCTGGGGCCCGGGCATCGGCCGGGCCCGTCAGGCCCGGTCGTCAGGTCCGGCCGTCAGGCCCGGTCGTCACGCCCCGCCGTCAGGTCCGGCCTTGCGGGAAGGCGGCCAGCACGTCTTCCCCTTCGTGCCCCGATTCCGTAGTCAGGGGCGTTCGGGCTCTCGGTGTGTCGGCAACGGTGCCGCCCTGGGAATCGAGGAAGCCGAACGTGTGGGCGCCTGCGGACGCGCCTGCGCCTGCGGCGGCCAGGGGGCGACCGGTCCATAGCCGGGGTGCGAGGCCGTCGGACCGTAGGCGACCGGCTGTCCCGGCGGTCCGTACCCCGGTGCCGGCGGGAACCCGGAGGGCGAGGGACCGGCAGCCGCGGGCGCGGCGGGTGCGGACGGCGGTACGGACTGCGGCGCGGACCGCGGCGCCGGCTGGGGCGCCGACCGGGGGTCGCCCCGCATGCCGAGCTCCGCCTTCCCCAGCAGCTTCACCGCGCCGAGGGCGACCAGCACGACCGCACCGCCGACGACCTTCGCCGTCATGCCGTCGCCCTTGAA
The DNA here is from genome assembly GCF_040646655.1 of Streptomyces sp. NPDC045431. Classification (NCBI taxonomy): domain Bacteria; kingdom Bacillati; phylum Actinomycetota; class Actinomycetes; order Kitasatosporales; family Streptomycetaceae; genus Streptomyces; species Streptomyces sp. NPDC045431. Next base: position 60,977 of record NZ_JBEZAQ010000017.1, on the reverse strand, counting down.
GCACATCCCCGTGCCGACCATGACGAACACCCCGTACAGCACCTGCCCCACCTTGGCCCCCGCGGGGATCACCTGGAGGAGTTGCGGGATGGTGGAGGCGGCCGCGAGGGCGAGACCGAGCGGCAGGATCGTGGCGAGCATCAGCGTCGCGAAGCCGAAGGAGTTGCCGTACGCGCCCCAGCCGACGCCCTCGAACAGCAGCCAGCCGGTCGCGCCGAGCCCGAGGAGCACCAGCAGCCCGTTGAGGTAGGCGGCGAGCACCCCGCGCCGAGGGGCGCGCGTCACCACGCGGGCTCCGCGTATCAGCCGCGCGTGTCGGCGGCCGTCCCTCCGATACGACTTGTACGCGCGAGCGGGTGACACGCGGGCCGTTGTGCTGCAGTGCGGAAGCCCACCCTTCTACGAAGGCGTGATGAAGCACACCGCCGCCTCCCCGTTGGGAAGACCCATGAACAAGCATGTCGCCGCCGCCCTCGCCGCAGCCGCCCTCGCGATTCTGGCCGCCGCCGGCTACTTCACCCACCGGCACGTCACCGCTCCCCCCGCGCGGAGCGCGACCGTCGCCGTCCACGCTCCCGAGAGCGCCCGGAGGATCGTCGGCAGCGCCGATGACGTCTTCCACGGCACCGTCGTCCGCCACGCCGGGCGGCGTACCATCGCGGAGATCCCCTCGGACCTGTACGAGGTGCGCGTCGGGCACGTCTTCAAGGGTGGGGTGCGGGGCACGATCACGCTGACACAGCCCGCGGACAAGCCACGCCTGGCCATCGGCGGGAAGTACGTCTTCGCCACCGCGTCGTGGCACGACGCGAGCGACGAGCACGCCGTTCTGGCGGACGCCCGCCCCGTCCCGGCAGCCGACCTCGGCGCGCCCGTGCGGGGAGCGGGTGGCGGCTCGTCGCCGACCGTCGCCGAGTACTGGCGGGACGCGGTCGATCACCAGATCGGCACCACCCGCTCGTGACCGGGCCGGCGGCCCGCCGGTGCGGGTCAGCCGAGCTGGTCCTCAGGGTGCGCCTGGGTCTTCAGCGTCCAGTACTCGCCCGAGCAGCCGGTCGGCAGCGGCGGGAAGCGGTGGCCCTTCACGTCCGTGCTCCAGTGGTGCTCGCCGCCGCAGTCGCACTCGTAGATCCCGCTGGCCGGCACGATCTCGCCGGGGTGCCACGACGTCTTCTCCTCGCCCATGCACCCAGGTCTACGACGCCGGCCGCGAGGCCGCCACCGGGCGTCCGAACGGCCCTGGGGCCGGACCACGGTGCCGAGGGCGGTCGAGATGTCGCCGGAGGCGTTCCGGGGCCGGCACGTCTGCGGTCGGCAGGAGCGCGGGCCGCCCGGCGCGCGCGGAACAGGCCGAGCAGGCCAAGCAGACGTCGCGGGCCGAGAGGCCCGGGGGGACCGGCGCGGACGGTGAGGAAGGCGCCGTGTACGGCCGGCTCCCGTCGCCCCTGCCCTGGCGGCTGACGGCCGTACGGTGAGGTCGCCCGCCGGCCCGGTGGCGAAGCGGCGGTCAGTTCAGGTTCTTCTCCAGGGCGGAGACGTACCGGTGCATGAAGTGGTCCCGCACTCCGTCGCTCACCGGGGCGAGGAGGTCGGCGGTCGCGCCCATGACGCGGTCGGTCAGGATGCCGAGCACCGGCATGGAGCTGCGAATCCTGCCGTGGGAGTCGATGTAGCGCAGCGTGTCGACGTGGGTGTACGCGGGCTCCGGGGGGAGCTGCGGGACGATGTCGTTGTTGTTGACGAAGCGGTGGAGCCGGTCCTTGAAGCCCTTGTTGCAGGCGGCTGCGAGCAGCCGGTCGCAGGTGCGGGGCTGGCCGTAGGTGTAGATGCCGTCGGCCTGGAGGCGTGGCTCCTCCAGGTACATGCGGCAGCCGGCGAGCATCGCGAGGGCGCCGCCGAGGCTGTGTCCGGTGAACCAGACGGTCTGGTCGCCGTTGCGGAGTTCGGCGAGAGCGTCCCTGACGGCGGGGAAGACGGAGTCGAGGGCCTCGCCGAAGCCGTAGTGGATGTAGCCGGTACCGGCGGGGCCGGGCCAGGGCGGGGTGGTGGCGTCGGAGAGCCAGTCGCGGATCTGAGCTGGCTCGGTGCCCCGGAACCCGGTGATGATCATGTGGTCGCTGGCCATCGTGTACGCCTGCGTGTCCTGGAGGGGGAACGGCGGTGTGAACCGGGTGTGGTGGTGGCGTACCTCGTCGAAGCCCCACTCGCGGGCCTTGCGCGCGATGGTCGCCTCGTCCTTGTACGCCAGGTCGGCCGCCTGGGCCATCCAGTAGGCGAGCTGAACGCTGTAGCCCCTGGCGTGGTGGTCGATGGTGGAGGGCACGGTCATGGCGGGTTCCTTCGTGTCGCGGCGTCGCCCGAGAGGGGCGGAAGGCACAGGGTCCGTATCCCCGTCGGCCGCGGGCGGGTCCTGCGCCTCCTGCCGTTGTTCACCCGAAAGGTCTTCGCCCCTCTCCGAGCCCTCCCCCGGCCGTCAGACCGTGAGGTCCCGCACCCGGCGCGCTATCGGGCCGAACAGGTCGGCGATGGTGGCCAGGGCGGCGTTGCGGAGGGCCTCGGCGGGCAGGGCGGTGCCATCGGAGGCGGGCAACGCGCGGGTGGCGGTGGCCTCGGCGACGACGGTGGGACGGTAGCCGAGGTTGAAGGCGCCCTGTGCGGTGAAGGTGACGCACATGTGGGTCATGAATCCGGCCAGCACCAGTTCCGGACCCGCGCCCAGCTCGCCCAACGTCTTCTCCAGCTCGGTGTCGTGGAAGGCGTTCGGGACCCGCTTGACCACCACCGGCTCCCCCTCGACCGGGGCGACTTCGGGGCTGATGGCGCCGATCTCGGCGCGGATGTCGTACGGGGTGCCCTCGCCGCCGTCGTTGACGACGTGCACCACGCGTGCGCCCTGCGCCCGGGCGGCGGACAGCAGCCGCGCGGCGGCGGCCAGGGCCTCCTCGGCTCCCTCCAGGGCCATGACGCCGGTGCGGTAGGTGTTCTGGAAGTCGATCATGACGAGGGTGGCGTCGGCGAGCTTCGGCAGCTCGTTGTGCAGACCGATCACGTCGCGCAGGGTCGCGGACACGGGCGTGGGCACGGGCGTGGGCGTGGACATGGGCGTGGACATGGTGATCTTCCTCTCGAGGGGGTGAAGCCGGGCCGGTGTTGGTCCGGGCCGGGCTGTCGGCCGGTCAGGCCGTGGTCGTACGGAACCGGCGCCGGTACGCGGCGGGGCTCGTGGCGATCTGCCGCCGGAAGGCGCGGTGGAGGGTCTCCACCGAGCGGAGCCCGGTGGCCCGGGCGATCTCCTCCAGGGGCTGGTCGGTGGTTTCCAGCAGGCGGCGGGCGGCCTCTACCCGCAGGGCCTCGACGTACGCGGCGGGTGTCGTCCCGGTCTCCTGCGTGAAGACGCGGGCGAAGTGACGCTCGCTCAGGCACATGCGGGCAGCCAGCGCGGCCGCCGACAGGTCCGCGGTGAGGTGGTCGGCGACGTACAGGCGCAGCTCGTCGATGTCCCTGCGGGACGCCGGCGGCCGGCTGATCGGCACGCTGAACTGGCTTTGGCCGCCCTGTCGTTTGAGGTACACCACCAGGTGGCGGGCGACCGCGAGCGCGAGGTCCTCGCCGTGGTCCTCCGCGACCAGGGCGAGGGCCAGGTCCAGGCAGGCGCTGATGCCCGCCCCGGTCCACACCCGGCCGGAGCGGATGAAGATCGGGTCGGGGTCGACGGTGACCCGCGGGTGGTCGGCGGCGAGCCGGTCGGCCGTGGACCAGTGGGTGGTCGCGGCCTTGCCGTCCAGCAGACCGGCCGCCGCCAGCAGGTGCGCACCCACGCACACGGAGGCGATCCGCCGCGCGTGGGGAGCGGTGTCCCTGATCCAGTCCACGATGTGGCGGTCGATCCGGGGCCGGGGGCCGTCGGCGTGCGCTTCGACCGCGCCGGGGACGAGGAGCGTGTCCACCGCGGCGCCGACGTCGGCGAAGCCGATGTCGGTGACGAGGCGTACGCCCGCCGAAGTGACGACCGCCTCTCCGGCCTGGCCGGGCCCGGCCAGGCGCACCTGATAGCAAGCGCGGCCGCGCGACTCCCGGTTGGCCAGCGTGAAGACCTCGGCCGGCCCGGTGACGTCGAGCAGGTCGACGTCGGGGAAGACCGCGATCACGACGCGGTGACTGATCTTGGACATGTCCACATCGTCGGTCCGCGGCTGGTACGGCCGCAATGACGAACCTGTGTCACATCCGGACGTCCCCCGAGACGGGCGGGGGGAGGGCCGTCGACGGCTCCCTCACCGAGATGCCTGTGGAAGGAAAGGAGAATTTGGAAGGGGCGAAACGGGCGCGGTTGCGGTTTCCGGCTTGCGGAAGTCCGCGCGCAGGGAGCGCTTTCCCGCGATGACACCCGCCGGCCCGGGCCGAACCCGCTCGGCTCCGGTCGGCCCGGGCCGGACCCGCTCGGTCCCGCTCGGTCCCGGCTCCGGTTCCGGTCGCCCGCCCGGGGCCGGGGGCGGGCGACCGGGACGCGGCGCGTGTGTCAGGGGCGCGGGCCGACGGTGCGGTGGCCGTCGCGCACGATGATGGCCAGCGCTGGGCAGGAGTCGGCCGCGTCCAGGGCTCGTTCGTCGGGAGCGAGCTCCTCGCGGACCGGCTCCGCCCACTCGCCCTCCAGGCGGAACAGGTCCGGGGCCAGGCCCGCGCACATGCCGGAGCCCATGCACTGGTCCTGGGCCACCTCCAGGGTCCAGGTCACCGTGGTCACCACCCCACCGGCATCACACGCGGCCCGCGGACCAGCATCTCGTTCTTCCAGGCGACGTCACCCGCGAGGTGGATCCGGGGGAAGCGGGTGATCAGCGCCTGGAGCGCCTCCTGGAGTTCGAGGCGGGCCAACGGCGCGCCCAGGCAGTGGTGGACGCCGTGGCCGAAGCCGAGGTGCTGCACCCCGGTGCGGGTGACGTCCAGCCGGCCCGGCGCGTCGAACTTGAGCGCGTCGCGGTTGGCCGCGCCGACCGCCACCAGCACCGGCTCCCCCGCGCGTACCAGGGTGCCGCCCACCTCGATGTCCTCCTTGGCGTAGCGGGGGAACGCCGCCGCGCTGCCGAGGGGCACGAAGCGGAGCAGTTCCTCGACCGCGCCCGCGATGAGCTCCGGCCGCTCGCGGAGCAACTGGAGCTGGTCGGGGTGTTCGAGGAGCGCGTAGAGGAAGTTCGGGATCTGGCTGGCCGTGGTCTCGTGGCCGGCCACGAGGATGCCGACGCACAGGTCGACCAGTTCCAGCTCGGTGAGCCGGTCCCCGGTGTCGCGGGCCTCGATCAGCCCCGTCATCAGGTCGGGGCGGGGGCTGACGCGGTGGTCCTCGATCAACGCCGCCATGTAGGCGCGCAGGTCCTCGCGGTGGCGCAGGAACTCCTCGGCGGTCAGCGAGCTCGTGGACAGGGCCGCGTCGCTCCACACCCGGAACTTGGGCCGGTCCTCCTCCGGGACGCCCAGCATCCGGCAGATCACGGCGACCGGGATGGGCAGCGCGTACGACTCGACGAGGTCGGCGGGCGGTCCGGCGGCCTCCATCTCGTCGAGGAAACCGTGCGCCAGGTCCCGTACCTGCGGGCGCAGCTTCTCCACCTGGTGGACCGTGAAGGCCTTCGCCACCAGCGTGCGCAGCCGGGTGTGCTCGGGCGGGTCCATGCTGAGGATGCCGGCGTCCTGCCGCCCCTCGGACTGGCGGGGCTCGTCGTGCTGCAGTGCGTCCGCCCGGCTGAAGCGCCGGTCGCCGAGGACCAGGCGGGCGTCGGCGTACCGGGTGGCCAGCCAGGCGGGCTCGCCGTAGGCCATCCGTACGCGTAACAGGCCGGGACGTTCGAGCGCCTCGGTGTACGCCTCGGCCAGGCCGAGCCCTTCGGGCTCGTTGAACGGGTAGACGAGCGGGGCCTGCTCGTCAGTGGTCGTCATCGGGGGTGACCTCCCTGGTGTAAGCAGCTGCTTACGAACCTAGGGTGGGGCGGGTGGACAGTCAACGGCGCCCGGGGCGAAGGGCCTTGGACGATGCGTCGGACGAGGGAGGGGTGGCGGAAAATGGCGGTTGCGAAGGCCGTGGGGGATGCGGTGGGGAAGCCTCCGGCGGAGGCTGGGCCGGCGGGCGGGACGGGAGCGAAGCCTGCGGTGGAGGACGGGCCGACCGTCGACGGGACGGAGCCTGCGGTGGAGGACGGGCCGACCGTCGACGGGACGGAGCCTGCGGTGGAGGACGGGCCGGCCGTCGACGGGGCGGGGGCGGAGCCTGCGCAGACGGGCACTTCGACCCGGGACCGGCTGCTGGCGGCCGCGTCGGCCCTGTTCGCCGAGCGGGGTTACGACCGGGCGACGGTACGGGACATCGCCGCCCGCGCGGGGGTCAACCAGGCGCTGCTGTTCCGCCATTTCGGCTCGAAGCAGGCCCTCTTCGGTGAGGTGGTCGCGCAGGGCGGGCACGAGCAGCTGCGCAGCACGCCGCCGGAGCGGTTGGTCGAAGTGGTGTTGCGGAGCCTGCTGCATCCCACCTCCGAGGGCGGGCACGCGGGGACGGGGCGGTCGCTGGAGACCCTGCTGCGTTCGGTGGGCGGCGACGACGAGGTGGGGGCGGTGGTGACGGCGCTGGGTGACGAGTACGCCCGCGCCCTGGCCACCCTCAGCACCGCGGACGACCGGGGGCTTCGCGCCGATCTCGCGCTGTCGTGGCTCCTGGGCATCGGCCTGATGCGGGTGGTGGTCGGCAGGCGGCCCCTGACCGACGCCGACGCCGACGACGTGTGCCGTCTCGTCGGGGGCGCGCTGGGCCACCTGCTGGAGGGGCTGCCCGCGCCGGCCGGGCGCGGTGGCGCCGACGAGACGTTCACCGGTGAGACCGCACGGTGACATGTGCCGGCCATGGTGCGGGGACACGGTCCGGGATACTCGCGGATCATCCGGACATCCGTGGGCCCCGCTGCGGCTCCCCGCGAGGTCAGCGCCGTAATCTGGTCCCATGACTGCTGCCCAGACTTTGACGCCCCGTGAAGCCTTCGAGGTGCTGCTGGCTGGCAACAAGCGATTCGTCGCTGGTTCGCCGGAGCACCCCAACCAGGACGCCGCCCGGCGGGCCGAGACGGCGCCGGCCCAGTACCCCTTTGCCGTGGTGTTCGGCTGCTCCGACTCCCGGCTGGCCGCCGAGATCGTCTTCGACCGCGGGCTCGGCGACCTCTTCGTCGTACGGACCGCCGGGCACGTGGCGGGCTCCGAAGTGCTGGGCAGCATCGAATACGCGGTCAGCGTGCTCGGCAGCCCCTTGGTCGTGGTCCTGGGCCATGACGCCTGCGGCGCGGTCGCGGCCACCCGCGGCGCCGTCGAGGAGGGCACGACCGCCGGCGGGTACGTGCGGGACGTGATCGAAAGGGTGACTCCCAGTGTGCTGGCCGCCCGCGCCGCCGGCCGCACCGAGGACGCGGACTTCATCACCGAGCACATCCGGCACACCGTCGATCTCCTGCTGGACCGCTCCAAGGTCCTGGCCGAGGCGGTCGCCGACGGCCGGGTCGCGGTCGTGGGCATGTCGTACCGGCTCGCCGACGGCACGGCCCATCTGGTGACCGCCCGCGGCCTCGAATCGGAAACCGCCTCCGCCTCCTGATCCCCTGGCCGCCGGCCCCTCGCGGGCCGGCGGCCCACCCGCCGTGTCAACGGGCCCGATGGCCGACGGCGAGGGCTACCGCGCCGGTGGGCGGTGTTCCCGCTCGAAGGTCAGGAGCAGGTCGGCCGCGACGCTCACCGCGATCGTGGCGGGTTCCTTGCCGGTGATCCCGGTGATGCCGATCGGGGTCCTGATCCGGTCGATGGTGGCGGCGTCGTGGCCGCCCTCGGTGGCCAGACGGTGCCGGAACCGCGTCCACTTGGCGGCCGAGCCGATCAGTCCGATCGAGCCGAGACCGGTGGTACGCAGGGCGGCGTCGCACAGCGCCGCGTCCTCGGCGTGATCGTGCGTCATGATCAGGACGTGGGTGCCGGGCGCCAGCTCGCCGAGCACCTCCTCCGGAAGCAGCGGTGTGTGGTGCACGTGGACCTGCGCCACCGCGTCCGCGAGCACGCCGAGCCGTTCGTCGGTGAGCATGTCGGGGCGGGTGTCCACCAGGTGCAGGTCGAGGTCGTGGCGCGCCAGGATGCGGGCCAGCTCCAGCCCGACGTGTCCGACGCCGAAGACCGCCACCGCGGGGACCACCGGCAGAGGTTCGAGCAGGACGGTGACGGCGCCGCCGCAGCACTGGACGCCGTGCCGGCCGGTCACCTTGTCGTTGAGGGCGAACTCCATGAGCTCCGGTTCCGCGTCGGGCGTGGCGATCAGTTCGCGGGCCCGGTCGATCGCGACCGCCTCGATGTTGCCGCCGCCGATCGAACCCCAGGTGTCGGTCCGTCCCACGACGAGTTTGGCGCCGGCCTTGCGGGGTGCGTGGCCGCGCACGGTCGCGACGGTCACGAGCACGCCGGACTCCCGGCGGGCTCGCAACCGCGCGACCGCGGACACCCAGGTCATGTCAGGCATTGCTGAGAGCGGTCGCGTGGGCCGGGGCCTCGCCGCCCTCGCCGCCACCGCGGGCCGCTTCGATCGCCCAGTACACGGCCTCCGGTGTCGCCGGGGAGGCCAGTTCCACGCTGACCCCGTCGGGCCCGAACGCCGCGGCGGCCTGCCGCAACGCCTCCCGGACCGAGAAGGCCAGCATGAGCGGGGGCTCCCCCACCGCCTTGGACCCGTACACCGCGCCCTCTTCGGTGGCGTTCTCGAGCAGCGTGACGTGGAACTCCTCGGGCATCTCCGAGAAGCTCGGCAGCTTGTACGTGCTCGCCGCCTGCGTCAGCAGTCGGCCGCGGTTCGGTCCGTCGCCGGTGTCCCAGCGCATGTCCTCGAGCGTCAGCCAGCCCGCGCCCTGCACGAAACCGCCCTCGACCTGGCCGATGTCGATCATCGGGGAGAGGCTGTCGCCCACGTCGTGCACGATGTCCACCCGCCGGATGCGGTACGCGCCGGTGAAGCCGTCCACCTCCACCTCGGTCGCGGCGGCGCCGTGGGCGAAGTACTTGAACGGCGAGCCCCGGAAGGTCTTGGCGTCCCAGTGCAGGCCCTCGGTCCGGTAGAAGCCGGCCGCCGACAGCTGGACGCGCTGGAGGTACGCGGTGCGCACCAGGTCGTCCCAGGCCAGCTCCTTGTCGCTGCCGAGCGCCCGTGCGACGCCCTGGACGATGCGTACGTCCGAGGCGTTCGCCCCCAGCTGGGTGGCGGCCACCTGGAGCAGGCGCTCGCGCAGCTGTTCGCAGGCGTTCTTCACCGCCGCGCCGTTGAGGTCCGCTCCGGCGCTGGCGGCGGTTGCGGAGGTGTTGGGCACCTTGTCGGTACGGGTGGGGGCCAGCCGCACCTTGTGCAGCGGGATGCCGAGCGAGGTCGCGGCGACCTGCAGCATCTTGGTGTGCAGGCCCTGGCCCATCTCGGTGCCGCCGTGGTTGATCAGGACGGAGCCGTCCTTGTAGATCAGTACCAGCGCGCCGCCCTGGTTGAAGGCGGTCAGGTTGAACGAGATGCCGAACTTCAGGCCGGTGATCGCGAGCGCCCGCTTGGTGTGCGGGTGCGCGGCGTTGAAGGCCGCGATCTCGCGTCGGCGGTCGGCGATGCCGGCGTTCTCCTTCACCTGCCGCCAGACGGCGGAGATCCGTTCGGGGCGGGTGACCGGCTGTCCGTACGGTGTCGTCTGTCCCTGCCCCGGCCGGTAGAAGTTGCGCTCGCGCAGCTCCATCGGATCCAGGCCGAGCAGCGGCGCGCACCGGCCCATGATGTCCTCGATCACCAGCATGCCCTGGGGGCCGCCGAAGCCGCGGAAGGCGGTGTTGGAGACCTTGTTGGTCTTGGCGATGCGCCCGGCGACGCGGGCGTTGGGGATCCAGTACGTGTTGTCGATGTGGCACAGCGCGCGGGCCACCACCGGCTCGGACAGGTCCAGGCTCCAGCCGCCGTCCGCGGTCAGGGTGGCGTCCAGGGCCTGGATGCGACCGTCGGCGTCGAAGCCGATCCGCCACGTGGCGTGGAACCCGTGCCGCTTGCCGGACATGGTCAGGTCCTGGGTGCGGTTGAGCCGCAGCCGCACCGGGCGGCCGGTCAGCTTGGCGCCGAGCGCGGCGACGGCCGCGAAGCCGTGCGGCTGCATCTCCTTGCCGCCGAAGCCGCCGCCCATGCGCAGGCACTGCACGGTCACCTCGTGGCTGTGCAGGCCGAGGACGTGCGCGACGATCTCCTGCGTCTCGGACGGGTGCTGGGTGCTGCTCTGGACGAACATCTGCCCGGCCTCGTCGACATGGGCGAGCGCCGCGTGCGTCTCGAGGTAGAAGTGCTCCTGCTCGGAGAACTGGAACTCGCCGGTGAAGACGTGCGCGGAGTCGGCGAAGCCTGCGTCCACGTCGCCCGTCTCCATCATGGGCCGGGCTCCGTGGAAGCTGCCCGCCTCGATGGCGTCCCGCAGCGTGACGATGGAGGGCAGTTCGTCGAGCTCCACCTCGACGGCCGCCGCACCGAGCCGGGCCGCCTCCAGGGTTTCGCCGAGCACCCAGGCCACGGCGTGGCCGTGGAACATGACCTCGTCGGGGAAGAGTGGTTCGTCGTGCTTCATTCCGGCGTCGTTGACGCCGGGCACGTCGGCACCGGTGAGCACGCGGACCACACCGGGCACGGCGAGCGCGGGCTCGGTGCGCAGCGCGGTGATCCTGCCGTGGGCCTTCATGACCTGGACCGGGTAGGCGTGCAGGACGTCCTTGGTGCGGTGGACCAGGTCGTCGGTGTAGAGCGCGGCGCCGGTGACGTGCAGGTGGGCGCTCTCGTGCGGCATCGACACGCCGACGGCGGGGTTTTCGGGACGCTCGGACAACTGGCTCATGACGACACCGCCTCGGTGGTTTGCGCGTACAGCTTCCGCAGGCTCTGGCCGAGCATCGCGGAGCGATAGCCGGCGCTGGCGCGGTGATCGTCCATCGGCGTGCCCTGGGCCCGCAGCACCTGGGCCGCGGCCTCGACGGTCTCCGCCGCCCACGGCTCGCCCTCCAGGGCCGCCTCGGTGGCGCGGGCGCGGATCGGGGTGGCGGCCACGCCGCCCAGGCCGATGCGTGCCGTGCGGACGACGCCGTCCTGGATGTCGAGCGCGAAGGCGACGGCCACGCTGGAGATGTCGTCGAAACGCCGCTTGGCGATCTTGTGGAAGGCGACGACCGGCGACAGCGGCAGCGGGACGCGTACCGCGCGGATCAGCTCATCGGGACGGCGCACGCTCTGCCGGTACCCGGTGAAGTAGTCGGAGAGGGGGACCTCGCGCTCTCCGTCGGCGTCGGCGAGCACCACCGACGCATCCAGCGCCAGCAGCACCGGCGGGCTGTCGCCGATCGGGGAGCCGGTACCCAGGTTGCCGCCGAGGGTCGCGCTGTTGCGGATGAGCCGGGAGGCGAACTGCGGGAACAGTTCCGCCAGCAGCGGTACGCTGCCGTCGAGGCGGCGTTCGATCTCGGTGAGCGTCAGCGCCGCCCCGATCTCGATGTGGCCGGCTTCGACGCGCAGCTCCCGCAGTTCGGGCAACCGGTCGACGGCGACCACGCAACCCGCCCGGCGGGAGCGGATGTTCACCTCCACGCCCCAGTCGGTGGATCCGGCCACCACCACCGCGTCGGGCCGCTCGCGCAGCAGCCGCAGCGCCTCGGCCAGGGTGCCGGGCCGCAGGAACGTGCTGTCGCCCTGGGTGTACGCGGTGGCGACCGGTGCGGGCGGGGACTGCTCGCGGCGCTGGGCCAGCGGGTCGTCCTCGGCGGGCTCGCCGACGGCGAACGCGGCGTCGCGGATCGGGCGGTAACCGGTGCAGCGGCACAGGTTACCGCTCAGCGCGTGCAGGTCGAAGCCGTTCGGCCCGTGCTCGGGGTCGGTCTCGGCGTCGGTGCCGCCGTCGGCCGGTTCCGCGTGCGCACAGCGGCCCGGCCGGTAGTACTCGGCGGCCATGCTGCAGATGAAGCCCGGTGTGCAGTAACCGCACTGGGAGCCGCCGCGGACCGCCATCTCCTCCTGCACCGGGTGCAGCACGGCGGGCTCGCCGGCTTCGCCGGTGGTGGCGAGACCCTCGGAGGTGACGATCTCCTGACCGTCGAGGGCCGCGACCGGGACGAGGCAGGCGTTGACCGCCACCCAGTCGGTGGGCTTGTCCGTCCCGGGGCGGGCCACGAGGACGGAACAGGCGCCGCATTCACCCTCGGCGCAGCCCTCCTTCGTGCCGGTGAGGCCGCGCTCGCGCAGGAAATCCAGCACCGTGGTGTGGGGTGCTGCCGGGGAAATCGGTGCTTCTTTCCCATTGACCGTGATCCGCGCCGCTACCATGGCACGTCCTCGTTTCCGGGCGCGGTCGATCTGATGGTCCAAGTCGCCATGTGAAAGCCTTCTATTTCGGTGGCGCAGCTCAAGAACCCGCGCAAACCGGCACGTAACGACGTGCCGCAGGCGGTGAAGGAAACCAAAAGGATGGCAAGATACCGGGCCCGCGTGGGGGCAGACCGGAAAAGGGCTGCTTAGCAGCCGTGTGCTACACGACCCGGAACCCAGGCGGCCTGCTGGACGAGGCGATGCAGGTCGGAGAAGATTGGCATCCGACTTCGCCTCCTTTCCAGTGCTCACGGGTCGGTGCGCTGAAATTACGTCCCCGCACGTCCATCGGTCAAGCTCCGGGGGGCACCTACGGCCCTGACAGACCGTCAGCAGTGCGGTCGGTGCCCCCGCCTCCCGCTCTACCCCAGCAGTACCGTCAGGCCGACGGCGGCCGCGGGCACCGATACGGCGAGGAGCACCAGGGGCCCGACGACCCCCGGGCCCTCCCGGAACCTTCGGGGTTTGCGGGGGTCGTAGACCACGCCGATCGTGGCCGGCGCGTGGTACTCGTGCACGCGAGCGTACGTCTCGCCCTCGACCTCGGTCCCGTCCCGGGCGGTGAAGCGGACGATCGGGTAGTGGTGCACGTCGCCGTCACCGTCCTCGTGCTCCCGCACACCGACGACGTCCGCCTCGACGCGTACGCCTCGGCGCAGCAGGCAGATGTCCCCGTGCATCCATGCGACCCCGCCTGCGGACCCGGCCACGCCGAGGACCAAGAGCAGCCATCCCGCGATCAGGTCCCCCACGGCCTCATCGTAGGCCGTGGGCGAGCCGGTCCCCGGGGGCCGGAGAGTCCGCGAGATCTCCGCCCACCGCGGCGTCGTGTCCGGTGCTTCGGCACTCCGCGGTCAGCAGCTCCTCGATCGTGCCGAGCTCCGGGCGCCGCGGATCGCAGCCCGCCAGTCGGTGGTACAGCCGATGCCAGGCGGCTTCGTCCGTCACCGGCAGGTGCGTACGGACCAGGGCCGTGAGCTGCTCCACCGCTTCGCCGATCTGCGGCGGGGCGTCCGGTCGGTGCCGGGCGTCACCGAGGTGGCGCAGTACGCACGGGCCCCGGCCCACCCGCCGCAGCAGCTCCTCGGGGGTGACGAGCCCCTCAGTGAGCAACTCCTCAAGGGGGCCCGTCTCCTTCTCCTGATCGCTGCTGTAGCCCAGTCCGGCCCGCAGCGTGCCCCCGCCCCTGAGCCAGTTCGCGGCGTAGGAGCGGTGCCTGCGGTAGTCGCCGCGTATCGCGTCGATGTGGCGGGCCGCCACGTCGGGCGGTGTGCCGGGGCGGTTCACCATCTGTGACCAGTACCGGAACAGCTCGCGGGCGTGCTCCGCCTCCAGGTAATCCCAGTCGGGGTCCGCGAGGAGCTCCATCAGCCGGTCCGCGGCGCGCGCGCCGGCCCGCGGGCCGAGGCGGCGCAGGCGCGAGGCGAGCTTCGGCGTGGTCAGCTCCTTGTCCGCCCGGGCGCGGAGGGCCGCGAGCGGGTCGGCGGCGGTCAGTGCCTTCTCGCAGATGCGGGTCACCGCCGGGCCCACGAGTCCGGTGGCGAGCAGGGCCGACAGCCGGGCCGGTCCCCCGTGCCGCAGCACGTTGAGGCAGCCTGTCAGCTGCTCCGGCATTTTGAACGACTCCCGGTGCGTGCTGGCGAACGCCGCCTCGACCAGTGCCGGCTCGATGGCGTGGAGGCAGTCGGGAAGCGCTCCCCACGGAATGCGGTCGACGTACGGTGCGAGCGGCACCGCCGGGTCGGTGAGGGCCTGGCGGCGCTCCTCGGCGCAGACGTAGAAGTGATTGTCCAGGACGGCGAGGTGGATCTTCGGATCGCCGTACTCCAGGAGCCGTAGCGCGGTGCCCCGGGTCAGGTCGATTCCGCGGGCGATCACCAGCAGGGCTTCACGGTCACGGCTGCGCAGGAGGTGCTCGAGGACCGCCCTGGGCGTGCCGTGGCGGAGGGCGACGACGTACTGCGCCAGCTGCGTGCCCGTGCCGGGCGGCAGTGCGGGCATCAACGCGTCCAGGACGTCGGCGTCGGACCGCAGCAGTACCTCGCCCGTCGGCCACCACCACTGACCGTGGAACAGCCGGTCCTCGATCGCGCGACCCGTGGGCGGGCGGTCGGGCAGCAGGCGGGCGGGGTCGACCGCCTCCGTGTCCAGGGACCGCTGTACCAGGGCGGGCCAGCTGAGCCGGGTGTCGAGGCCTGAGCCGCCGGGCCGGCACAAGGCGTCGACGGTGGTGAGCAGCTTGAGCCAGGCGGTCGGCTCGGTTCCCAGAGTGGTCGTCAGGTACCTCCGCACCTCCCGTTCGAAGGCGCGGCGGGCCCGGCTGAGGTGGGACTCCGTGGGGACCGGCATCGTCCAGCGCGCCGGGTACGCCTCGACGACGTCGCCCGCCGTGAGCGTCCCGGCCTCGTACGCCGTCGCCAGCCGGTGATCGAGGGCGGAGCGGCGGCCGGCGGCGAGCGGGAATTCCGCCACGTCACGCCGCAGGCGCTCGAGTGCCTCGCGCCCGTCGGCCGGAGGCGTCGGGTGGAGCACCTGGGCGTCCGCCGGCAGGTCGCAGCGGCGCCATGCCTCGGCCAGCCACTCGGGGCGGCCCACCGACCGGGGGTACCGGTTGCGAGGCGTACCCCCCAGACGGCGCACCACCTCGGCATCAGCGGGCAGCGGAGGGGCGACGCCCCCGTTCTGTTCGGCGGCCAGGCGACGCAGGAGGTCGATGGCGGCCACCGCCGCCCGGTGGACCTCCACGTACCGTGCGTCGTACGAACGGGTCTCCATGATGTGTCTCCCCCGATGGCTGTTCTCCGATCAAGGACAGTGGACCACGCAGGTCTGACAGTGGGACGGCCGGACCCGACGGACAGGGCCGGCCTGCGCACGCACGAGCGGTCGGGACCGAGACGGCGTCCGTCCACGGCTGGGCGGCGGGCGGCGACCCGTGCAGAAACGTGCCGACTCCCCAGGGCGCCCGCGTTAATTCGGTGGTGTGCGGCTCGGTGGTCTGTGTAGGGTCGGCGTCGCGACCGCGCCTGACGATGCGCTCGGCTGCGGCTACTTCTTTCGACAACCAAGTGACGCCGCCGCCCCTTTGATCTCGGCAGGCGCGGGCGTCTTTGCCCGTCGGGCCCTTGTGGCCGGGGCCGTACCATCCGTTGAATCCGGGGGGGTTCGCTGCCTCGTTACACCCGACGCGTCTCGAAGATGTGGTCCGAGATGCTCGTGGCGCCGCATGTCACGGCGGCCGCCCGCTCCATGCCCGCCCCGACACCGCGCCTCCACAGGCCCCCGGAGCCGCAGTTCCGCACGTACCCGGGTGGTGTGGCCTACGTCCGGGAGCCGCGCCAGGAGCTCTTCCTCCTCGCGGTCGGCAACTTCGTTTCCCAGGAGACCTTTTACGAGAGCGGCCGGGAACGCGACGACCGGTACGCCCGGCTCGTCGGCGAACTCGCCGTCGAGGATCCCGTCTGGACGGCCGGCCTGCTGCGCTGGCTGCGCGGCGAAGGCACCATGCGTACGGCGGCCCTGGTGGGTGCCGCCGCCTATGTACGGGCCCGGCTCGAGGCCGGGGCGGCCGAGGGCCCGTCCAACCGGTCCGTGATCGACTCGGTGCTCCAGCGCGCCGACGAGCCCGGCGAGCTGCTCGCCCACTGGTTCACGGCGTACGGGCGGAACGTGCCGCAGCCCGTGAAGCGGGGCGTCGCCGACGCCGTACGCCGGCTGTACACGTCGCGGTCCCTGCTCAAGTACGACACCGCGTCCACGTGGTTCCGCTTCGGTGACGTGCTCAACCTGGTGCACGCCTCCCCGGACCCGGGCAAGCCCTGGCAGGGCGCGCTCTTCCGGTACGCCGTGGACCGCCGCCACCACCCGGAGCGGGCGGTGCCGCCGGCCTCCGACCACCTGCTGACCGCGCACCGGGCGCTGATGGAGATGCCGGTGGAGGAGCGCCGGGCGGTGGTGACCGGGCCGGGCGGCGCCGAGCGGCTGGCCGAGGCGGGCATGACGTGGGAGGCCCTGGCGGGCTGGCTCCACGGGCCGATGGACGCCGCCGCCTGGGAGGCCGTGATCCCCGCGATGGGTCCGATGGCGCTCCTGCGGAACCTGCGCAACTTCGACGAGGCGGGAGTCTCGGACGAGGTCGCGGCGCGGGTCGCCGCTCGGCTCGCGGACCCCGCCGAGGTCGCCCGGTCCCGGCAGTTCCCCTTCCGCTACCTTGCCGCCCACCGGCACGCGCCGTCGCCGCGCTGGGCGGACGCGCTGGAACGGGCGCTGGGCCACTCGCTGGCCAACGTGCCGTCGCTGCCGGGGCGGACGCTGATCCTGGTGGACCGGTCCGACTCGATGTTCTGGGACACGGTCTCCGAACGGTCCACGCTGACCCGGGCGGACGCGGCGGCCGTGTTCGGCGCCGCGTTGGCGATGCGGGCCGAGCAGGCGGATCTGGTGGAGTTCGGCTGGGGCAGCGCGGCGGTGCCGTTCGAGCGCGGCGAGCCGGTGCTGGACGTGATGAAACGGTTCCGCAGTATGGGGGGCACCTACACCGCATTGGCGTTGCGGAAGCAGTACCGGGAGCACGACCGGGTCCTGATCGTCACCGACGAGCAGACCGCCGCCTACGACCCGGGCGGACCGGCCGAACCCGTCCCGGCGGACATCCCGGTCTACACGTGGAACCTGGCCGGCTACCGGCCCGCCCACGGACTCAAGGGCCCGCGCCGCCACACCTTCGGCGGCCTCACGGACGCCGCGTTCCGGATGGTGGGCCTCATCGAGGCGGGCCGCGAGGCCGCTTGGCCATGGACCGCCGATCCGGCCTGATCCGGCCTGATCCGGACTGCTCCGGACTGCTCCGGACTGCTCCGAGTTGCGGGCGCAGGGCGCGAGGCCCGGGGCGCGTACCGCCGATCGGGCGAGAGCCGTGAGACGGGCGTCCTCGTCCGCCTTGTGGCGTTCCCTGGGCGCCCGGTGCACGCGCCTAGGGTGACCGGTATGACCGGTACGTCCTCTCGGATCGCGCGCAGCTCCCCCCGCAACCGGGGACGACGCCTCGGCTACCCGGCGGCCGCCGCCGTCTTCGCCATCGGCATGGCGGGGACGACCCTGCCCACGCCCCTGTACGGGCTGTACCGCAGGGAACTCGGCTTCTCCGAGCTGATGGTGACGGTCGTCTTCGCCGTCTACGCGGTGGGCGTCATCGCCACCCTCCTGCTCGCCGGCAATTACTCCGACCGGGCCGGGCGCCGCCCCGTCCTGCTGTACGCCCTGGCGCTCGCCGCGGCGAGCGCCGTGTGCTTCCTGCTCGAAGGGGGGCTGCCGCTGCTCTTCGCCGGCAGACTGCTGTCCGGGTTCTCGGCCGGACTGCTGAGCGGTGTCGGCACGGTGACCGTCATGGAGCTGGCCGCGGCGGGGCGGAAGTCCCGCGCCGGATTCGCCGCGACGGCCGCGAACATGGGCGGCCTCGGCTGCGGCCCCCTGCTGGCCGGGCTGCTGGCCGAGTACGCCCCGCTGCCGCTCCGGCTGCCGTTCGTCGCCCATCTGGTGCTGGTGGCAGTCGCCTGCGTCCTCGTGCTGCTGCTGCCGGAGACGGTGGCCGGTCCACACCTCCGGACGCCCCTGCGGCCCCAGGGACTGCACGTACCGCCCGAGACGCGCGGGGTGTTCGTGCCGTCGGCGCTCGCCGCGTTCGCGGGCTTCTCGCTCCTCGGTCTGTTCACGGCGGTCGCTCCGAGCTTCGTGGCGCAGACCCTGGGCGTGACCAATCTGGCCGTCGCGGGTCTGGTGGTGTTCACCGTGTTCCTCTCCTCGACCGTGGGACAGTCGCTGACGGGCCGGCTGACCCTGGCCACCGCCGCACCGCTCGGTTGCCTGGTGCTGGTGGTGGGGCTGCTCCTCGTCGGCGCGTCCCTGTGGGTGAAGGCCATGCCGCTGCTGGTGGCGGGCGCGGTCTGCGGCGGGTTCGGGCAGGGCCTCGCGTTCCGGGCGGCGGTGACCGCGGTCGGGAACGCCGCGCCCGCCGCGCGGCGGGCCGGCACGATCTCGTCGTTCTTCGTCGTGGCGTACGCCGGGATCTCGCTGCCCGTGGTGGGCGTGGGCGCGCTGACGATGTGGCGCGGGCTCGAGCAGGCCGGACTGATCTTCACCGCGTGCGTGACGGTGCTGGTCGCCGTCGTCGGACTGCACCTGGCACGGCACCCGGCCGGGCCCCGCCGCGTGGACTCCGCGCGGTGAGGCGGCGTCGTGAAGCGGCCGCGGCACAGCGTCGTACGGCACGACGACGGCGTACCGCGTGGGGTGTCTCCCTCGCCGTGTGTCTCGCGCTGATCCCGGTGGCCGCCTGGGCGTCGGTACGGAACGCCCGCCCGGCCGACCGGGCACGGGACCACGAGGCGCCGGCGGCCCCGGCGCCGGCTTCGGCGCCGCGGGCTGAGGTCGTGGCCCTGGTGGCGGGCCAGGGGGACGGGGACGTCAACCGGACCCGCGACCGGTTCGCCGTGCACGCCACCGACCTGGGCGTGCTGTGGCGGGACAGCCGCGGCCGGGTGGCGGTCGCCTTCGGCGACACCTACGGAGAGGGCTGGGGAGGCAAGGGCGCCGGGCCCGCCACCGCCGACTGGCGCTTCAACACGCTGGCGCACTCCACCGACAGCCGGCTGGACGACGGCATGTACCTCGACTCCATGGTGACCGACCGGCCCGGCCACGCGGCACCCTTCCTGCCCGGTGACCCCGGCGTCGGCGAGGTCACGGTCATTCCCACCGCCGGGGTCAGCGCGCTGGGCCGGGACTACGTGCACTACATGTCCGTACGGTCCTGGGGGCCACCCGGCAGGTGGGTGACGAACCACGCGGGCATGGCCTGGTCCGACGACGGCGGCCGCACCTGGACCAGGCCCTCCACGGCACGCTGGGACAACGCGGGCGGTACCAGCGCCTTCCAGATGGGGGCGCTGGTCCCGTGGGGCGAGCACGTCTACCTCTTCGGCACTCCCAACGGCCGGTTCGGCGACGCCCATCTGGCCAGGACCACGGCGGCGGCCCTGCTGGAGCCGGCGGCGTACGAGTACTGGACCGCCGCCGGCTGGCGGGTGGGCGCGCAGGCCGACGCCGTACCGGTCATGCGGGGTCCCGTGGGTGAGCTGTCGGTGCAGTACAACACGCATCTGGGCCAGTGGCTGGCGCTCCACCTGGACGAGTCCCGTGCCGCGATCGTGGCGCGTACCGCCCCGCAGCCGACGGGACCTTGGAGCGAGGGGCGGGTGGTCGCCGACGGCCGGGACCACCCGGGCCTCTACGGCGGGTTCCTCCACCCGGCGACCACCGGGGCGGAGGTGTACTTCACGATGTCCCGCTGGGATCCCTATCACGTGCTGCTGATGCGCCTGCCCGTGGACGGGCTCGCCTGACGGGACCGATGTGCGCGTGGAGCCGCCGCGTGTGGTCCACGTACCGGGCGGCCCCGGTGAGGCGGACCCTCGCCACCAGGCGGGGGTCGGAGCTGGAGGCGGCCAGGCGCAGTTCCAGCTCGCCCGGCTCGACGACGCGCCGTCCGTCGCGGCCGGTGAAGGAGGCCAGGTCGGCCGGGACCGTCACCTCGAGCCGGCGCGCCTCCCCCGGCGGCAGCGGTACGCGCGCGTACCCGATGAGGCGCTGCACCGGCTGGACGACCGATGCGACCGGGTCGTGCAGATACAGCTGGACGACCTCGGTGCCCTCGCGCTCGCCCGTGTTGCGGACCGTGAAGGCGAGCGCGAACTCACCGTCCGTCCCGGTCTCCTCGTTCACGACCGTGAGGCCGCTCCAGGAGAAGGCGGTGTACGACAGGCCGTGGCCGAAGGCGAAGGCGGCGGTCGGGTCGATGCTGGACACCTCGGTGGCCTGGGCCAGGCGGGCGGCGAGGTAGGTGGAGGGCTGGGCGCCGGGTGTGCGGGGGACGCTGACGGGCAGTCGGCCCGACGGGTTGGTCCGGCCGCTGAGCACTCCCGCCAGCGCTGTCGCACCGGCCACGCCGGGGAAGAAGGACTGCACGATCGCGGCCGATTCCGCCACGGCGCGGCCCAGCGCGTACGGCCGTCCGGCCAGCAGCGTGGTGATGACCGGCGTCCCGGTGTCGAGGAGGGCGTCGAGGAGCGCCTGCTGTACGCCGGGCAGGGCGAGCGAGTCGGCGTCGCAGCCCTCGCCGCTGGTGCCGCGGCCGAAGAGCCCGGCGCGGTCGCCGAGCGCCGCGACGACGACGTCGGCGTCCCGGGCGAGGCGTACGGCCTCGGCGATGCCGGAGGTGTCGTCGCCGTCGACGTCCGCGCCGCGGGCGGTGACGATCCGTGCGGCGGGGAACTCGCGCTCCAGCGCCTCGCGCAGGGTGGGCAGCTCGATCCCGGCCGGGGTGCCGGGGTGCTGCGTACCGACGTGGACGGGGAAGGAGTAGCAGCCGAGGACGGCCGTCGGCTCGTCGGCGTTGGGGCCCACGAGGGCGATGGTGCGCGGCCGGGCCGGGGACGGGGTCAGCGGCGACGGGGACGGGGTCAGCGGCAGGGTGCCGTCGTTGGTGAGGAGGACGATCGCCTGGTCGGCGATCCGCGCCGCCAGCTCCCGGTTGGCGGGCGAGTCGAGATCGACCGTGCCGCGCAGTGCGGCCGGGTCGTCGAGGTCGGCGCCCCCCAGCGCGGGTGGAACGGGGCTCCAGTCGGCGTCGAGCAGGCCCAGTTGCGCCTTCTGGGTGAGCACCCGGCGCACGGCCCGGTCGACCAGCTCCTCGGGCACCCGTCCGGTGGCGACGGCGTCGCGGAGGGGTGCGCCGAAGGTCTTCACGGTGGGCAGTTCGACGTCGACACCGGCGCGCAGGGCCGTGGCCGCCGCGTCGGCCCAGCCGCCGGCGACCCCGTGGAGGGTCTTGAGGAAGGCGATGCCGAAGTAGTCGGCGACGACGGTGCCGTCGAAGCCCCAGGTGTCGCGCAGCAGCCCGGTGAGCAGCGCTTCGTCGGCCGCGGAGGGGACGCCGTCGGTGTCGGTGTAGGCGTGCATGACCGAGCGCGCCCCGCTCTCCCGTACGGCCATCTCGAACGGTGGGAGTACGACGTCGGCGCGCTCGCGCGGGCCCATGGCGACGGGCGCGAGGTTGCGTCCGGCGCGCGAGGCGGAGTAGCCGGCGAAGTGTTTGAGGGTGGCGACGATCCCGGCGGACTCCAGGCCCTGGACGTACGCGGTGGCGAGCGTGCCGACGAGGTACGGGTCCTCGCCGATGGTCTCCTCGACGCGGCCCCAGCGGGCGTCCCGTACGACGTCGAGGACGGGGGCGAGGCCCTGGTGGACGCCGACGGAGCGCATGTCGGCGCCGATGGCCGCGGCCATGCGGCGGATCAGGCCGGGGTCGAAGGTGGCCCCCCAGGACAGGGGGACGGGATAGGCGGTGGCCTTCCAGGCGGCGAATCCGGCGAGGCACTCCTCGTGAGCGAGGGCGGGGATGCCGAAGCGGTTCGCGGAGGCGATGCGCTGCTGGGTGCGCATCAGGGAGAGGGCGCCGAGGGCGGGGTCGACGGGGGCGGTCCCGAAGGGGCGGGTGAGCTGTCCGAGACCGGCGGGCAGGAGGGCGTCGAGGTCGGCGGGCTCCTCCATGTCGTGCTGGTGGGGGGCGACTTCGCCGCCCTGGTTCGAGGCCCCAACCCATACCCCGTAGAGCTGGGCGGTCTTCTCCTCGAGGGTCATCGCGGAGATGAGGGCGGAGACGCGGGTGTCGATGTCCTGGGCGGAGCCGGACGGGGCGCGGGTGTCGACGTCCTGGGCGGAGCCGGACGGGACGGGGCTGTCGACGTCCTGGGCGAGGTGGGCCGGGACGGGGGCCGCGGACGGCGGCTGGGCTTCGGCCGTGTCGGCCGGGTTGGTGGTCACTTTCCTCCCACACCCATCAGGCCCTGGACCAGGGCGCGACGGGCGAACAGGTAGACGAGCAGGACGGGCAGCATGGACAGGACCACGGCGGCCAGCAGTCCGGGGATGTCGACGCCGTGCTCGGTCTGGAAGTCGTACAGACCGAGCGTGATCAGCTTGGTGGAGTCGGACTGGGTCAGGACGAGCGGGAACAGGAAGCCGTTCCACGCCTGGAGGGCGGAGAACACCACGATCGTGGACAGGCCGCCCTTGGAGAGGGGCAGCACGAGCCGGAAGAACATCCGGCGCGGCGAGGCACCGTCCACGGCCATGGCCTCGTACAGCTCGGGCGGGATGTCCCGCATGGCGCCGCTGAGGACGAGCGCGGAGACCGGCAGGCAGAACGCCGCGGTGGGCAGGACGACGCCGATGAGGTTGTCGTACAGACCGGCCTGGCTGATGAGGTAGAACATCGGGACGATCACGGCCTGGGCCGGGATGGCCAGGCCGAGCAGGAAGAGCCGGAAGGCGCCGGAGGTGATCCGGCCGCCGCCGCGCACGATCGCGTACGCCAGCGGCGGCACGAGCAGCAGCACCAGGCCGACCACGGCGGCGGTGACGAGGAGCGTGTTGAGGAAGTACTGCCCGAAGCCGCCGGTGAGGGCGCTGCGGTAGTTGTCGAGGGTGAGGGTCTCGGGGAGGGCCAGTGGGCCGTTGCGGGCGTAGTCGGATCGGGAGCGGACCGTGGCCGTGAGCATCACGTACAGCGGAAGGCCGACGAGGAACAGCCAGAGCAGCGAGCCCGCGCCCGCGAGGTAGTGGGGTCGTGGCTTCATCAGAGGCCCTCCGTGGAGCTGCGCATCCTGTCGTAGCCGGAAGCCCGCACCACGACCAGCGAGACGACGGTCGCCGCGGCGACGAGGACCAGGGCGACGGCCGATCCGGCGCCGAAGTCGAAGCCCTTGAACGCCTTTTGGTACATGTAGTAGGCGCTGATGGTGGTGTCGGTGCCGGGGCCGCCCTGGGTCAGGATGAGGACGGTCTCGAAGGTGGTGAGCCCGCCGACGACCATGAGGACCACCGAGGTGATCATCGCGTTGCGCAGCTGGGGCAGGGTGATGTGGAAGAACCGGCGGTAGCGCCCTGCGCCGTCGATGAGCGCGGCCTGGTAGAGGACGGGCGGGATGGCCCGGGCGGCACCCTGGTAGATCAGCGTGTGGAACGGCGTGAACTGCCAGGTCGAGACGAACGCCAGGACGCCGATGGCGGTGGCCTGCCCTCCGAAGAGGTTGCCGTCGCCGAAGAGCCAGGTGGCCCGCGAGGGCACCCCGAAGTTCGGGTCGAGCACCGCACGCCACAGCACCGAGACGGCGGTGGTGGAGAGCAGCAGCGGGACGAAGTAGACGGCCGACAGCACCGCGCGGTTGCGCTGGTGTCCCGCGGCCCAGACGCCGAGCAGGATGCTCAGCGGGGTCTGGACCGCCACGCCGAGCGCGGTGAGCAGAAGGCTGAGCCAGATGCTCTCGATCATGACGGGGTCGCGGAAGACCCTGGTCCAGTTCGACGTGCCGGCGAACTCGGGCGGTCCGAGGCCGTTCCAGGTCGTGAAGGACAGGACGGCGACCATGAGGAGGGGGACGAGCGCGAAGAGGGCGAAGAACACGGTGGCGGGGAGCGCCCAGCCGAAGCCGGGGCGGCCCATCCGGGTCGTCTGGGGCTGTGAGGTCATGTCGGTTCGGCGTCAGACCGTCGGGAGGGCCTGCATGGCCTTGATGAAGCCGTCCGCGTCGGTCCGGCCGTTGAGGAAGCTCTGCACGGCCTGGTGGATGGGCGTGATGGCGGCCGGCGGGTAGGCCTGGTCCCAGGACAGCTGGAACGAGGGCGCCTTCTTGACCAGGTCGAACTGGTAGCGGGAGTACGCCGGGTTGGCGGCGGTGCCGAGGAACTTCTCGGTGTTGGTCGTGGTGGGCAGGTTGCCGACGGCGAGCTGTTCCTTGACGAAGATGTCGGAGTACATCAGCTTCAGGAACTCCGCGACGGCCTCCGGGTGCTTGGTCTTCTTCAGCACCGAGTAGAAGTTGTTGGTGTTGCCGACGAGGTTGGCCTGGTCGCCCTTGCCGCCCGGGACGGCGGGGAAGGCGGTGTAACCGAGGTGCTTCTCGGCGAACTCCTCGTCGGCGTCCTGGTGGGTCGCGTACGCCCACGAGCCCATCAGCTCGAAGCCCGCCTTGCCGCTCGCCAGGAGGGCCGGGGAACCGCCGTCGGTGAACTTCACCGAGTCGGCGTTGGAGCCGAAGGCGCCAGCGTCGACGAGCTCCTGGAGCGCGCGCAGGGCCTTCCTGCTGTCGGCGCTCTCCCAGACGCTCTTGTCGCCCTCCAGCGCCTTCTGGAACAGCTCGGGGCCCGCGATGCGGTCGTAGAGGTACTCGAACCACATGAGGGTCGGCCACTTGTCGCCGCCGCCGAGCGCGATCGGCGTGACGCCCCGCGCCTTCAGGACCTTCACCGCGGCGAGCAGTTCGTCCCAGGTGCGGGGCGGCTGGATGCCTGCCTCGGCCAGCACCTGCTTGTTGTGGAACAGCAGGACCGGCTGCGTACCGCGCATGGGCACGCCGTACGGCGTGCCGTCGATGACGGCGGTGTTGAAGACGGACGGCAGGAACCGGGACAGCAGGTGCGGGTCGTTCTTGGTGAACTCGTCCAGGGGCAGCAGCAGGTCGGCCTTGATGTACGGTGCGATGCTGCCGCCGCCCCAGTGGAAGAAGACGTCCGGGGCCTGCGGAGTGCTGATGACGGTCTGCAGCTTCTGCTGGTAGTCGGCGCCCGGGATGGTGTCCAGGACGGCCTTGACCTTCGACGTCTTGTTGAACTCGTCGACCAGCCGCTTCTCGACCTTGTTGGTGGCGTCTCCGTAGACCAGGACGTGGAACTCGCCCTCGCCGGACGACGCCTCGCCGGCGCCACCCCCGCAGGCCGCGAGGCTCAGGGCCATGGCCAGGGTCACGCCGGCCGCGAGCATACGGGGGGAGCGCGCACGTGTCTTCATCGCCTAGCCTCTCGAAAGTTTCCGGCGTATGAGCGAAAGTCGCTGCGAGTCCTGGACAGTAGGGCAGCCTCCCGCAGCCGTCAACGGGGTACGAGCGGACGACCGGACGGCGGGACCACGGCCGTCGGGAGGTGCCCTATCCTTCGGGCATGCGTGATGACGACGGTGCGGACGGCCGGGTGACCCTGGCGGAGGTGGCCGAGCAGGCCGGTGTCTCCCTCTCGACGGTTTCGAAAGTCCTCAACGGCCGATCCGACGTCTCCCTCCCGACCCGCACCAAGGTCGAGCGGCTCCTGGTCACCCACGGCTACCGGCGCCGCGCGCAGGGCTCGCCCCACGCGCCGCTGATCGAGCTGGTCTTCCACGAGCTGGAGAGCGTCTGGGCGATGGAGCTCATCCGCGGGGTCGAGAACGTCGCGAAGCAGCACAACGCCGGAGTCGTCCTCACCGAGAGCGGCACCCGCCACTCCCCCGGGCCCGACTGGGTCGAGGGGGTCCTGCGGCGCCGCCCGCTCGGCGTCGTGCTCGTCTTCTCGACCTTGCCCGACGCCGTCAAGAAGCAGCTCAGGTCCCGTGCGATCCCGTTCGTCATCATCGATCCGGCCGGGGATCCCGAGCCGGACGTGCCCTCCGTCGGCTCCGCCAACTGGTCGGGTGGCATGGCCGCGACCCGCCACCTCATCGACCAGGGGCACGAGCGCATCGCCATCATCACCGGGCCCGAGGACATGATGTGCTCGCTCGCGCGGCTCGACGGCTTCCGCTCCGCCATGACGGTGGCCGGCCTGGCGGTCGACCCGCGCCACGTGCGGTTCGGCGACTTCCACGTCCAAGGCGGCTTCTCGCACGCCATGGAGTTGCTCGACGGGCCGGACCGGCCCACCGCGATCTTCGCCGGCAGCGATCTCCAGGCGCTGGGGGTGCTGGAGGCGGCACGCCTGAAGGGCCTGAGCGTCCCAGGAGACCTGTCGGTCGTCGGGTACGACGACGTCCCGCTCGCCCAGTGGTCGAGTCCTGCCCTGACGACGGTCCATCAGCCGCTGCGGCAGATGGCCGAGGAGGCGGCCCAGATGCTGCTGCGTCCGCGCGACCCCGGAAAGGCCGCGCTGCGCATGGAGCTGGCCACCAAGCTGGTGGTGCGCAAGAGCACCGCGCCGCCGACGCCCCGGGGGGCCTCGGCCTGAGGCGAGGCGCTCTCGTCCCGGCGGTTGACCGCCCGGAGCGGCGGCCGTATGGTCTGGCCAACCTTCGGAAGAAGTTCCGAAAGTTTCGAAGCGGCCATCCTGGCAGGAACACTGCTTCGAAGCAGGGAGTGCATGCCGACGCACGCGCCATTCGGCGGGGCGCCCTGCCCGGCATGTCTGTCGACGAACGGCAGCCGACCCATCAGCCGTCCGGACGCTCCTCCGGTCGTCCGGCACCGCCAGAAGAGGACCACGACATGGTCATGCGTACCTCCGTGAGCCCCGAACCCGCCTCGACCCCCTTATCCGCACCCGCATCCGCACCCGCATCCGCATCCGCGTCGGTGCCCGCACGTCCGGGCCGGCGGTTCCGGGCGCGCCGCCTACTCACCGCCGGTACGGCCTTCCTGCTCGCCGCGGCGGGCGTGACCGCTCTGTCCGGCACGGCCGAGGCCGCGAGCACCCTCGCATCGGCGGCGTCCGCCAAGGGCCGCTACTTCGGGACCGCCGTGTCGGCGCAGTACCTGGGAGAAGCGCCGTACGTCTCCACACTCAACACCGAGTTCAACTCGGTCACGCCCGAGAACGAGATGAAGTGGGACGCCCTGGAGGGCACCCGCAACTCGTTCACGTTCACCTCGGCCGACCGGATCGTCAACCACGCCCTGGGCAGGGGCATGACGGTCCGCGGCCACACCCTGGTGTGGCACTCGCAACTGCCCGGTTGGGTCGGCGGTCTGGGCACCGCCGACCTGCGGTCGGCGATGAACAACCACATCACCCGCGTCATGCAGCACTACAAGGGCAAGGTCGTCGCCTGGGACGTGGTCAACGAGGCGTTCCAGGACGGCAGCAGCGGCGCCCGGCGGAGCTCGCCCTTCCAGGACAAACTCGGCAACGGGTACATCGAGGAGGCCTTCCGCACGGCCCGTGCCGCCGACCCCGGCGCCAAGCTCTGCTACAACGACTACAACACCGACGGCGTCAACGCGAAGAGCAACGCGGTCTACGCCATGGTCAGGGACTTCAAGGCGCGTGGCGTACCGATCGACTGCGTGGGCTTCCAGTCGCACTTCAACAGCGCGTCGCCGGTGCCCGCCGACTACCAGGCCAACCTCCAGCGCTTCGCCGACCTCGGCGTCGACGTCCAGATCACGGAGCTCGACATCGAGGGTTCGGGTACCGCCCAGGCCACGAGTTACGGCAACGTCGTCAAGGCGTGCCTGGCCGTCTCGCGCTGCACCGGCATCACCGTCTGGGGCGTCACCGACAAGTACTCCTGGCGCAGCAGCGGCACGCCGCTGCTCTTCGACGGCAACTACGCCAAGAAGCCCGCGTACCACGCCGTGCTGGCCGCGCTCGGAGGCAGCGGCGGAGGCGGCGGGGGCGGCGCCACCTGCTCCGTGTCGTACACCAGGACAGCGCAGTGGAACGGTGGCTTCAACGGCCAGGTGACCGTGACCGCGGGCGCCGCGCCGATCACCGGCTGGACCACCACGGTCACGGTGACGCCGCCGCAGAAGGTCTCCGCCACCTGGAACGGCACCCCCAGTTGGGACGCCAGCGGCAACGTCATGACGATGAGGCCGAACGGCAACGGCAGCCTGGCGGCCGGAGCCTCGACCAGCTTCGGCTTCACCGTCATGACCAACGGCAACACCTCGGCCCCGGTCCTCGGCGGCTGCACCGCGTCCTGACGCACCGTCACCCAGGGCTCCAGCGCGAGGCTACCGCTCCCCGGCCTCCTCCTCGTAGGGGAACCGGGCGAGCGGGGCCTCACGCTGGAAGAAGGTCTTGGCGCGTATCAGCGCCCGCTCGTCGTTCCGCACCTGTCCGGGCCGGGAACCGTTGCCGAACAGCACCCCTCCGAACCGCATCCCCATGTACGCGGCCGAGTTGTGGAGGCTGGTCACCAGGCCGTCGGCGACGACCTCCTCCCGGTGCGCCATGACCGTCACTCCCCACAGGGTCCGGCCGGCCATCCGCTCCTTGAAGTCCGAGCCGGGCGCCACCAGCCAGCCCGACCAGTAGTCCAGGTACCGCTTGGTGTGCGCGGAGAGGGTGTACCAGTACAGGGGCGAGGCGATGACGATGTCGGTGGCCTCCAGCGTGGCCTGCCGCAGCATCTCCTCGGTCTCTCCGGTCGACCAGCCGGCGGTCTCGTGCCGTCCGTCCTGGAAGTCGGGCAGCGGCAGTCGGGACAGGTCCACCCAGCGCTGGGGCGTGCCGTGCGGCAGTTGCTCGGCGGCGGCTCTCGCGAGGATCGCGGTGTTGCCGTCCGGGCGGGAGCTGCCGAGGACGAAGAGGAACGAGCGGTCCGTGTCGTGCGTCGTGTCGGTGGTCATGCTGTCTTACAACCGCGTCACTCCGCGGGTATTCCGGCGGCGGACCGGTGCGGCGGCTCCGTCCCCCACGGGACGACCACGACCTGTACGTCGTCCTCGTAGACGATCCGCCCCGGGGACGACGACTCCACGCGCTCGCATGCCACTCCGTGGGCCGCCAGGAGGTCCAGGTAACCGGTCACCCGGTCGATGAGGTGCACGGCCGTGGTCTTGAACCACGCGACGGCACCGGGGTTCACGTCCTGGTCGTAGACGCCGGGGTCGGTGGCGGAGGGGTCGGGGTAGGCGGCGTCGTACCAGTCGTTGCCCGCCCGCCAGAACCGGTACTCCTCCTCGGAGAGCCGGCCGTCCCTGGCGAGCCCGTTGGCCAGCGCGAACACGCCCGGGTAGTGGCCCCGTTGGCTGCGGATCGTTCCCTGGAACCTCACGTACAACGCGTTCCCGCCCTCTCCCACCGGTCCGCCTCCGTCCGTTTCCGCCCGTCTCCGCCATCCGTCGCTACCGCGATCTTGACAGCTTAGGTTGACGGCATGTGAGCCCGTAGCCTGATCGCCGTACGTGGCGGCAGGTCGATTGCCGCGCCTGGCACGCTTCCTGAGGAGGCGTCATGCGCACGACCGTCAACGCGACCATGAGGGCCGTCGTGCTGGACGGGCCCGGGCCGGGGCAGCGGGTCGCCGCCATGATGGGCGGCATGGGCCGCACCTTCGACGGCGGCTACGCCGAGTACACCGTGGTGCCGCGCTCCCAGGTGATCCCGTTCGCCTCGGACCTCCCCTGGGAGACCCTCGGCGCCGTCCCCGAGACCCTCCAGACCGCCTACGGCTCCCTCACGGTGGGCCTGGATCTGAAGCCCGGCCCGACGCTGCTGATCCGCGGTGGAACCTCGGCCCTGGGCCTGGCCGCGACGGCCCTGGCGAAGGACATGGGCGCCACCGTCCTGGCCACGACCCGCGATGCCGGGCGCACCGCGGCCCTCACCGCCCACGGTGTCGATCACGCCGTGGTGGACGACGGCATGGTCGCCGACCGGGTACGCGCGCTCGTCCCCGCCGGTGTGGACGCCGCCCTCGAACTGGTCGGCACCCCCACCCTGCCGGACACGCTGGCGGCCACCCGCGTCCACGGCACGGTGTGCTTCACCGGGATGCTGTCCAACCAGTGGACCGTGCGCGACTTCTATCCGATCGCCTACCTGCCCACAGGGGTGCGGCTGGCCGCCTACTCCGGCGACGCCGCCGACCTGCCCGCCGCCGTCCTGCAGGGGTATCTCGACCGCATCGCCACCGGCGGGATCGGGCTCGGGCCCGTCCACGCCTACTCCCTCGACGAGATACCCACCGCCCACCGGGACCTGGAGGAGGGCCGCAAGGTGGGAAAGCTCGTCGGCCTCACCGCGTGACGCGGTCGTCCGCCGCCACCGGCATCCGCCGCTGGAGCACCGCCACCTGGTGGGGGTGGGCGGATGTGCGCGTGCCGGAGGAGCAGGTCGCGCGCGGCCGCCGCCCGGGGATGTATGGCAAAGCGGTCCGCCGCTGTGCGGCCGCAGGGGGCCTACCTCTCGCGGTCCTTCTCGCGGCGCACCGACTCCTGGGCCGTGGGGCTCGGGGTCAGGGTGTCGGCCGCCTCGCCGTTCTTCCCCCTGCGGTCCCGCTTCTCCTCGTCGATGTCGAGTTCGGCCTCCTCGAACTCGTGCAGGACCTCTTCCGTCGCCGTCTCGGGCGTGTGCTTCCGCTCGTTCATGGTCTCCGTGTTCCTCGGCTCGCGCCGGACTAACCCAGGCGGTGAAGCTCGGCCTCGGTGAGGCGGCCGCCGGTCACCAGGGCCGTCATGTACGTGCGGTACGGCTGGCGGCGCCGGTCCGTCGGGGAGCCCGGGTTGAGCAGCCGCAGGCCGCCCGGGGCCGTGGTGTCCCACGGGATGTGGCTGTGTCCGAAGACGAGGACGTCGAGGCCGGGGAACCGCTCCTCACAGCGCCGTTCGCGGCCCTGGGCCGGGCCGGTGTCGTGGACGACGGCGAAGCGCAGGCCGCCGAGGTCGGCGTGGGCCACCTCGGGAAGGCGGGCGCGCAGGTCGGGGCCGTCGTTGTTGCCGTACACGGCGATCAGGCGCCGGGCGCGGCTCTCGAGCAGGTCGAGTGTGGCGGCGTCCACCCAGTCCCCCGCGTGCAGCACCACATCGGCCCGGTCGACGGCGTCGAGCAGCTCGGCGGGCAGCTGCCGGGCGCGTTTGGGCACGTGGGTGTCGGAGGTGAGCAGCAGCCGCAGGGCGTCGCCGTCGCTCATCGCCGGCGGTGGTGGACGGCCGCGCCCAACCGGGCGCGCCACGATCCGGGCGAGGGGTGCGCCCGCCAGCCGCGGTCCCACTCGGCCCTGCGCCGGGCGGCCGTGGGTCCGGCTGCCGTGTGCTCGGTGGCGTACCGGGAGGCGAGTGCGGTCAGCACGGCGGTGAGCGCCGCGAGCTCGGTGGCGGTCGGGCGGCCGTGGACGATGCGGAGGTGGTGCGGCATTCCCTCATGCTGCGCCGACGCCCTCGGCCGGGGCATGCCGTGCTCGGCCGCACGGGTGAGACGTGGGCACGCCACGCCGTCGCTGTTGTTGCGCGCGCCGCGCACGCCACTTCTCCGTGCCGTGCGCCACGGCCGCCGGTGCGGCGGGGCCTGACGCCGTGATGCGGCCCATGAGCGGGTCCGCCGGGAGGGGAAACGGCCGCCGGGCACCCCGGGCCTCGGCGGCGGTTCACCGGTCCCGGGGAGGGCCGCGCTCACCGGATCGGCTCAACGGGGCCGGAATTCCTCGACGCGCGCCCTCGCCGCGGGTCCGTGATCCTTTGAGCAAACGCGACGAAAGGGCTTACGTCATGGCCACGTTGTGCAGACCTGCGGTGGCGGTCCCCGAGCATGTGATCACCATGCAGCAGACACTCGATCTGGCGCGCTCCATCCACGCGGACCACCCGCAGCTGGCGCTGGCGCTGCGACTGATGGAGAACACCGGCGTACGTAAACGGCATCTCCTGCGACCGATCGAGGAGACGCTCAAGCACCCCGGTTTCGAGGCCCGCAACGCCGTGTACGAGGCGGAGTCGAAGGCCCGTGTGCCCGCCGTCATCCGCCAGGCTCTCGAAGACGCCGAGCTGCGTGCCCAGGACATCGACGTGATCATCTACGTCTCCTGCACCGGCTTCATGATGCCGTCCCTGACGGCCTGGCTCATCAACACCATGGGTTTCCGATCCGACACCCGTCAGGTGCCCATCGCACAGCTGGGCTGTGCCGCCGGCGGCGCGGCGATCAACCGCGCCCACGACTTCTGCACCGCCTACCCCGAGGCCAACGCCCTCATCGTGGCCTGCGAGTTCTGCTCGCTGTGCTACCAGCCCACCGACCTGGAGGTCGGCAACCTGCTGTCCAACGGGCTCTTCGGCGACGGCCTCGCCGCGGCGGTGATGCGCGGGCGCGGCGGGACCGGGATCTCGCTGGAGCGCAACGGCTCGTACCTGGTGCCGCAGACGGAGGAGTGGATCGCCTACGACATCAAGGACACCGGGTTCCACTTCAAGCTGGACAAGCGGGTGCCGGGCACCATGGAACCACTGGCTCCGGCGCTTAAGGAGCTGGCGGGGCAGCACGGTTGGGACGCGTCCGACCTGGACTTCTACATCATCCACGCGGGCGGGCCACGCATCCTGGACGACCTCAGCAAGTTCCTGGGGGTGGAGCCGGAGGCGTTCCGCTTCAGCCGGGCGACGCTGACCGAGTACGGCAACATCGCCAGCGCCGTCGTCCTGGACGCGCTGCGCCGGCTGTTCGACGAGGGCAGCGCGGAGCATGAGGCGCGCGGCCTGCTGGCCGGGTTCGGCCCCGGCATCACGGCCGAGATGTCCCTCGGCCGCTGGACCATCTCCGATCAACGCTGACCGGGCCCCGGACACCGTTCCCGACCGCGTCTTCAACAGAGGATTCGCACCGTGCTGGATGAGACGACCACGGCCACCACGGCCGAAACGGCTGACACGGCCGACACGGCCGACACGGCCACGCTGCCGCCCGTACGCCCCTGGCCCGCGCTCGACCTGTTCGGGGTCGACTTCGACCCGGTGCTCGCCGAGCTGATGCGGGAGGGGCCGGTCACCCGGATCAAGCTGCCCAACGGCGACGGCTGGGCCTGGCTGGTGACGCGCTACGACGACGTGCGGATGGTGACCAACGATCCGCGCTTCAGTCGCAAGCTGGTGGCCCAGCACAACGTCACCCGGCTCGCCCCGCACTTCATCCCCGTCGACGGGGCGGTCGGCTTCGAGGACCCGCCCGACCACACCCGGCTGCGCCGGGCGGTGGCGCCGGCGTTCACCACGCGCGGTGTGGAGCGGGTCCGGGAACGGGCCCGGGAGAGCCTCGACGAGCTCGTCGAGGAGGTGCTGCGGGACGGGCCGCCGGCGGACTTCACCGAGCGGCTGCTGGAACCGTTCCCGCTGGCCGTGGTCTGCGAGCTGATGGGCGTGCCCCAGGCCGACCGGCCGCAGATGCACGAGTGGACGTCGCTGATCCTGTCCTCGGCCAAGGGTGCCCAGCGCAGCCAGCGGGCCAAGGACGAGATGTGCGCGTACTTCGCGGAGGTGCTGCGCGAGCGGGGTGCGGGCGGCGGCGAGGACGTCATCGGCCTGCTGGGGGCGGCGGTCGAGGCGGGCGAGATCACCGCCTCGGAGGCGGTGGGGCTGGCGCTGCTGATCCAGATCGGCGGGGAGGCGGTCACCAACAACGTCGGCAACATGGTCTTCATCCTGCTCACGCACCCCGAGCACCTCGCCCGGCTGCGCGCCGAACCGGGGATCCGCCCGCGCGCCATCGACGAGCTGCTGCGCTACATCCCGCACCGCAGCGCCGTCGGCCTGTCCCGGATCGCGCTGGAGGACGTGACGGTCGCCGGCGTACGCATCCGGGCGGGTGAGCCGGTCTACGTGTCGTACCTGGCGGCCAACCGGGACCCGGACGTGTTCGCCGACCCGGAGACGATCGATTTCGACCGGAGCCCCAACCCCCATGTGGCGTTCGGGTACGGGCCGCACTACTGCGTCGGCGCCATGCTGGCGCGGCTGGAGTCGGAGCTGCTCGTCGACGCCCTGGCGGATCGTTTCCCCGGACTCCGGTTCGCGGTCCCGGTGGATCGGCTCCGGTTCCGCCGGGGCGCGCTGATCCGTGGACCCGAGTCCCTCCCGGTGACCTGGTGACCGCGCACCACGGGACGCCGGCGGCCCTGCTCGCCGGCGCGCCCGACGGGCTGCTGGTGCCGACGGGGCACGGCAGGACGCTGCGTACGCCCGCCCAGCAGGTGACGTTCAAGGTGACGGGCGAGCACTCGCGGGCGGCGTCCAGCTTCGAGGTGGTGGTGCCGCCGGGCTTCGACGTGGGGGCCCACCTCCACACACGGAGCGAGGAGCTCTTCTACGTACTGGAGGGAGAACTGGACGTCCTGGCGTTCGAGCCGCGCGTACGCACGCCGGACGACTGGCGGCACTGGGAGTCGGCGTCCGGGAAGCGGACGGTGCGGGCCACGCCGGGCACGGTCATCGTGGTGCCACCGGGCTGCCCGCACGCGTTCGCCAACCGCACGGACACCCCGGCCAAGATGTTCTTCCAGGCGTCGCCGCCGCCGGACCACGAACGCTACTTCGAGGAGCTGCTGGAGATCCTGGACCAGGGCGGCCCGCCGGACCACGACGCGATCGCGGCGTTGCGGGCGCGGTACGACATCGAACAGCTGACGCCGTTGCGGCACGACGCGACGTAGGGGTCGGGTCCGGAGCAGGCGGGGTTCATCGTTCCAGCTCCTTGTGGGCGCTCTCCGGCAGCCGCAGGTAGACGAGTGCGGACAGCAGGCAGAGGGCGGAGACGTACCAGGGGAACAGCCCGGGGCGGTCGAGGTCCTTGAAGAGGGTGCCCACATAGGGGGCCGTCCCGCCGAAGAGCGCGACGGTGAGGGAGTACGGGAAGCCGATGCCGGCCGCCCGCACCCGGGCCGGGAAGATCTCGGCGTTGACGGCCGCCGAGATCGACGTGAAGCCGGTCAGGAGCACCATGCCCGCGCACTGGACCAGCAGGAGCGTGCCGAAGCCGCTGATGGAGCGCAGGAGCGGCACGCTGAGGACCGCGAAGCCGACGCCGAAGAAGAGCAGCAGCGGTTTGCGGCCGTACCGGTCGGACAGCAGGCCGCCGAGCGGCTGCAGCAGCGCGAAGAAGCCGAGGGCGAGGGTGCCCGCGAGCAGCGCGTCGGCCTTGGCGACACCGGCGTTGAGCTCGGCGTACGTGGGGAGGTACGAGGTCCACGTGTAGTACGCGATGGTGCCGCCGGCCGTGATGCCGCAGATCAGCAGGGACGCGCGCGGGTGGTGGCGCAGGGCGTCGAACAGGCCGGGGCGGGGGCGGCCGCCCTCGCCGTCGGCGGGGGTGAGCGTCTCGTGCGCACCGCGCCGGATCCAGAACCCGACCAGGCTGAGGGCCGCACCGAGGAGGAAGGGGACGCGCCAGCCCCAGCTCTCCATCGCGCCGGCGCTGAGGGTGCCGACCAGAACGGCCGCGATGCCGGAGGCGGCGAGCTGGCCGACGGTCGTCGAGACGTACTGGAAGCTGGAGAACAGTCCGCGGCGGCCCGGGCCGGCCGACTCGACGAGGAAGGTGGTGGAGGCGGCGAACTCGCCGCCCACCGACAGTCCCTGGAGCAGCCGAGCGGCGACGAGGATCACGGGGGCGGTGAGGCCGGCCGTCGCGTACGTCGGGGTGAGCCCGACGAGCAGGCTGCTGCCGCCCATGAGCAGGATGGTGACGGTCAGGGCGGCGCGTCTGCCGTGCCGGTCGGCGACGGCGCCCATGAGGAGGCCGCCGACGGGGCGCATGAAGAAGCCCACGGCGAAGACGGCGAAGGTGGCGAGGAGGGGGACGAGGGAGGTCTCGGCCCCTTTGGGGAATATCTGGCCGGCGATGTACGTGGCCAGGAAGGTGTAGGCGTACCAGTCGTACCACTCGACGGCGTTGCCGACGGAGGCCGCGAGGAGTTGCCGGGCGGGGCGGTGGCCGGGCCCCGGGCGGGCCGGAGCAGAAGTCGATGTCATGATCACGGCCATCCCCGCGCCGGGGTCGTCGCACACCTGTCCCGTGTTACGTGTTCGTGTGGTCGGTGCGCGGGGCCGGTGCCGGGGGTCCTGGCATGCGGCGGCCCCGGCGCCGTCGGTGGCGTCGGGGCCGTACGGGGGGCGCGTCGGTGCGCGCGTCACCTCATGTCGAGCGTGTCAGCTCCTCGTTCCGTACCGTTCCTCACTCCATGGTCGGGCCGGGGCCTCCGCGGACGCGGGTGCGTCCGGAGCGGGCTTCGCTCTTGGCGGCTGCGGCCATGGCCGCGCCGAGCAGCAGAGCCACGACGCCGACGATGATGTTGTTGACCACACTGCGGGTCGTGTCGACGTTGCCGGCGACGACCCACGGGGAGACGATCGTCCATGCGCCGATGGCGCAGGCGCACCAGGCCATGGCGTGGGTCCGCTCGTACGCCGAGGTGAACCCGCCCATGCACAGCACGTAGGCGATACCGGTGATCAAGTTGGTCACGGCGAGAGCGGTGAGGCCGCTGAACCCGGCGATCCAGGGCGAGGCGGCCAGGTAGACACCTGTGAGAAGGCCCAGCGTCTCGACCGCCTGGCTACGGGGGTTGCTGGTCGCACGCTCGAACCGGGAGCGCATCTCGGCCAGATCGGGGTGTTGCTCGATGCTCGGATGAGTGGTCATTGCGGGCCTGCCTCCTATGGAAGACTTTATCTGCCCTTTATCCCATAAAACTCCTTTCGGACCTTTTGGTCAACAGGCGGAGATCCCCCTCTCCGCGGCCCGCGTCACGACACCTGCGGGGCTCCCGGTCGTTGATCTTCGGCAGGACCGAGGACTGAGGACTGACGAAGTCGAGAGGGGAACCGTGAATCTCCGTTCCGCCCGCACGACCGGTGCCACCGTCACCGCCGGTGCCGCCGGTGCCGCACGTATCGCCGGCGCCGCCCGTACCGCCCGCACCGTGAATCTCCGCGCCGCCGCCGTGGCCGCGGTCGCCGGTGCGCTGCTCGGCACCGGGACCGCGGCGCAGGCCGCCGCGCAGCCCGTGGGGCAGCCCACGGAACGACAGCCTTCAGGGCAGGCCGTCGGGCACGAGCCGGACCAGGCCGTCGGGCTGGTCAAGAAGGACCGGCTGACGCCCTGGTCCGTCGTCGGCTACGCCCTCGACACGGCCGAGGGCTGACCCGCCGGATCCGCGGGAGCCGCAAGGGCCCCCGGGCCCACCGGGGCCGGGTGGAGCAGGCGGACCGGCTCGGTGTCGGCGTCGTTGTGGCGCAGCGCCCAGTTCTCCAGGGCGACCCGGCACGCGTGGTCGAGGTGGCGCACCCCGGACAGGTCCAGCTCGATGGGCCGGTCCTGGGGCAGGCCCTCCAGCTGCTCCAGGATCTTCGGCAGCCGCAGGAAGGTGGCGTTGCCGGTGATGGCGACCACGAGCCGGCCCCCGGTGAGCTCCCGGGTCTCGACGTGGAGGTGGGAGGTCTCCCACGCGGTCTTGCACACGGCGAGCAGCAGCCCGAGCATCACCCCTTCGAAGAGGTTGGTGAACAGGATGGCGAGGGCGGTGACGCCGAGGATGACGGCCTCGCCCCGGTGTTCACGCCACAGCGGGCCGAGATCCTTGACCGGTACGAGCTTGCAGCCCGCGTGAACCAGGATGCCGGCGAGCGCGGCGAGCGGGATGGCGCCGATCGTCGCGGGCAGCAGGGCCGCGAACAGCAGCAGCCACAGCCCGTGCAGGAAGCGGGAGAGCGATGTGCGGGCGCCCGCCTGCACGTTGGCGGCGCTGCGTACGATCACGGCGGTCATCGGCAGGGCGCCGAGCGCCCCGCAGATCGTGTTGCCGACACCCTGCGCCATGAGCTCCTTGTCGTAGTCGGTGCGCGGACCGTCGTGCATGCGGTCCACCGCGGCCGCGCTGAACAGGCTCTCGGCGGAGGCGATCAGGGTGAAGGCGAGGATGGTCCCGATCGCCGCCACTCCGGCGAGGTCGCTGAAGTCGCCGAGGCCGGGCGGCTGGACGGCTTCCAGCAACCCCTGCACCTCGACCTTGGCGACGGGCAGCTCGAACAGCGCGACCACGGCCGTGGCCAAGCCCACCGCGACCAGCGGGCCGGGCACCACCCGGACCCGCGCGGGCAGCCGCGGCCACAGGACGAGGACGGCGACGGTGCCCGCGCCGAGGAGGAACGCGGTGAGCGCGGTGCCTCCGGAGGCGACGGAGGCGGCCAGCGAGGGCAGTCCGGCAAGCTTGCCGAGACCACCGGAGGGCTGGGTGGTGTCGGCCATCGCGTACACCTGGCCCAGCACGATGACGAGGCCGATGCCCGCGAGCATGCCTTGGACGACGGCGACGGAGATGGCCCGGAACCAGCGGCCGAACCGCAGGGCTCCGAGGGCGAGTTGGAGCAGCCCCGATATGAGGACGATGGCGCCGAGCGCGCCGACGCCGAACTCCTGCACGGCCTCGAAGACGAGGACCGTCAGGCCAGCGGCGGGGCCGCTCACCTGAAGGGAGCTGCCGGGCAGCGCGCCGACGACGAGCCCGCCGACGATGCCGGTGATCAGGCCCAGTTCGGCCGGTACGCCGGAGGCGACCGCGATGCCCACGCACAGGGGCACGGCTACGAGGAAGACGACGAGCGACGCGAGGAAGTCGCGGCGCAATACGGACGGGTCTTTGAAAGCGGTGAACATGAGGGTGTGTTCCTAGCGTTGCGGTCCGCCGACAACGGCGGCGGGCAGCGGACGTCGGACGGCGAGGAAGCCGAGCGGGCCGGGACAGGGGGCCGAGCGCCTCACGGCGACCCGAACTCCCCTTGTGGGTACGTCCGGTGGGCGGTCGCCCGTTCAGGAACAGCGGCTTTCGGGTGGTACATCTGGCCTGCCTCCTGCGCGCCGGGCCGTGGCCTGGGGCGCGGTGTGGTCGGGTCATGGACGGGGCCGGCGGGCCGCGGGGTCTCCGCGGCTGCGTCGGGGGGCGCGACACCGTGGTGCGGTGTCCATGCGAGCGTGCCCCACTGCGACGTCGCCGACTTTGCCTGAACATTACCTTCAGATGAAAGCCGGTTCCAGCGCCACCCTGAGCCATGTTGCCGTTACGTTTCAGCCGTGTTGACCCGGCGCCGGTCCGCAGGGTTCTACGCATCGTGAACTTTTGAACCGTATCGGGCGGCCCCGTAGGGCCTGGTGACGAGGTGTCGGGTGAGCCGGCGGAGGCTTCCGGGCAGGCGGTTTCGCGTCACTGCTTGAATAACAGACAAAACTGAAAAGCATCGCTGAATGTGCGTCAACAGCCCGTACCAGGCAGTGTGTCCACCGTACCCATCCGGGAAACCGAACGAGAGGATTCATGCCATGCGGACGCTGGTAAAGCGCGCCCTCATATGCGGCCTGGCCACTGTGGCCGCCGTCGCCCCGCTGACCGCTGCGGAGGCCGCGGAGTCCGCCGAGGCCGGGCAGCGGCTCTACGCCCCGAGCGCGCTCGTCCTCACCATCGGGCAGGGCGAGGACGTCGCGTCCTCGACGCCCCTGCGGGCGACCACGCTGACCTGCGCCCCCACCCCCGGCGGCACGCACCCGGCACCGAAGCGGGCGTGCGAGGAACTGCGTGCGGCGCAGGGCCGGTTCGACCAGCTCGGCGGAGACGAGCAGCGCCCCTGCATCAAGATCTACGACCCGGTGGTCGTCACCGCGCAAGGCGTCTGGGAAGGCCGACGCGTGGACTACACCCGCACATTCCCCAATTCCTGCGTGATGGAGACCGAAAGCGACAGTGTCTTCGCTTTCTGATCCCGCCTCCGTACTTCTTCGGTCCTACGCGTGAGGGGCGAACGGGCGGGACGGAATGCCCGGGTGCGCCCTCCCCCGCGGCCCGCACGGCCGGCACCAAGACGGCCGTGCGGGCCGTCGCCATACGTGCGTACCCTGCGTGACGGCCGGAGTTTCCCCGTCCTTTCCCCGGGGTCTTCGCCCGGGTCGTTTGCCGCTCCGCGGCATTACGTTTCGTATACCATCCCTTGACCCGGCGGCGGTCCGGTCCGCTCGGGAGGGGCCCGGCTCCCGCGTGCTACGACTGCCACGCTCCCGGGAGGAGAAACCCGGCGCGGACGGCCACAGTGGTCCTATGCGGGATCTGGACAGCGTCGCCGACGAGCTCTACGGGCTGCGGCCCGACCGCTTCACCGCGGCCCGGAACGCGCGGGCCGCCGAAGCCCGCAAGGCCGGCGACCAGGCCCTCGCGGACCGGATCAGGGCCCTGCGCAAACCGACCCTGGCCGCGTGGGCCGGCAATCTGCTCGTACGGGAACGGCCGGAGGAGACACGGTCGCTCGTCGCCCTCGGCGAGGCCCTGCGGCGGGCGCACCACGAGCTGGACGGGGAGCGGCTGCGGGAGCTCGGCCACCGCCGCCATCTCGTGGCCAGGGCGCTTGCGCGGGAGGCGGGGCAGCTGGCGGCCGAGGCGGGGCAACCGGTCGGCGAGGACGTCCTGCACGAGGTCGAAGGGACGCTGAACGCGGCGCTCGTCGATGCGGGGGCGGCCGAGGAGTGGGCGGCCGGGCGGCTGGCGAGACCGCTGAGCGCGCCGGTCGGCTTCACGGCGGCCTCGCCGGACGCGGTGGCGGAGCGGCCGCGGCGCCCTCCTCCGCCGCCGCCCGGGACCGGGGACAAGGCCCGGGAGGGGAAGCGGAAGCACCAGGGGGAGGAACGGCAGGAACAGCGGCGGCGCGAGGGGCTGGAGCGGCAGGCGCGGCTGGGGCAGGCCCGCCGGCAGGCCGCGGCGGCCGAGCGGGAAGCACGGGAGCGGGAGGAGCGGCACCGGCGGGCGCGGGAGGACCGGGAGCGCGCGGAGGAGAGGCTGCACGAGGCGGAACGGCGGGCAGCCGCGCTGGCCGAGGAGCTGCACGAGGCGGAACGGCGGGCAGCCGCCCTCGCCGAGGAGCTGAGAGCCGCCGAGGAGCGGCGGCGCACGGCCGCCGCCGGGGCCCGGGAGGCGCGGGACCGGGCCCTGGAGGCCGAGCGCGAGGCGCGCCGGGCGCGCCGTCGGGCCGAGGACGCGGCCGGGGAGGCGGGCCGCGAGGAGCGGTCCCCGGGTGGGCCGGCCGGGGCCGGGTGAGCGCCCGCGCGGCGGGGGCCGGGTGAGCGCCCGCGGGGGCCCGGGTGGCGCTCTACGCCGGTGAGAGGCGCCGGCTGGTGCCGTGGAGGTAGCCCACCTTGATGCGGAGCGCCCACGGGTCGATCGGTTTGACGAGGAGGTCCGCGGCGCCCAGGCGCAGCGCGTCGCGCTGCAGCTGCGCGCTGGCGCCCCAGCCGGTGATGAGGATGACCGGGATGTGCCGGGTGTGTTCGAGCCGCTGCATGTAGAGCAGGACGTCCAGTCCGCCCAGCACCGGCATGACGACGTCGAGGACGGTGACGGCGATCCCGCCGCGCAGCACCGCCTTGAGGGCCGCGTCGCCGCTGGTCGCCAGTTCCATGGGGTGGCCGAGTGGCGCGATGGCGGACTGCAGTGCGAGCAGGTTGTCCTCGTGGTCGTCCACCAGCAGGACCTTGTCCCCGACGGCCATGGCTCCTCACCTCCGCTCCATGCCGCTCGACGGGGCCGGCGGGCGGCCGCGCGACCCCACTCACCCAGCATGCGCTCCTTACGCCGTCCGTGGCAGGTCGTTCGGCTCAGAAACCGCCGCGGTGGCCCCTCCTCGCCAGGGCGCTCTGCGCGCGGGCCAGGGTGCGGCGGACCGGGCGCGTGCTGCGCAGGGCGGCGCGCGCGGCGTTCGCGCCGGGGGCGCCGTGCACGCCGCCCCCCGGGTGTGCTCCCGCCGACGCGAGGTACAGGCCCTCGACGGGTGTCTCGGGGCGGCCGGTGCCCGGGACGGGCCGGAAGACGAGCTGCTGGTGCAGGGCGGTCGTGCCGCCGTTGACGGCGCCGTCGCGGAGGTTGGCGTCCAGGGCCTCCAGGGTGGGCGGCGCGAGGACGCGGCGCGCGCGGATCCGGGCGCGGAAGCCGGGGGCGAACCGTTCGACCTGCGTCTCGACGCGGTCGGCCATGGCCTCCTGCTCGCGCGGGTCCCAGGTGCCGGTGAGGGCGTCGTCGCCCGCGTCGCCGCGTACGCGGTGCGGCACGTGGGTGTACGCCCAGGCCGACTCGGTCCCCGCCGGCGAGCGGGCCGGGTCGGCGGTGGTCATCTGGCCGACGAGGAGGAACGGCCGGTCGGGCACCCGGCCCATGGCGATCTGGGCCGCGAAGCGGGTCAGCTCGTCCATACCGTCGGCCAGGTGCACGGTGCCCGCCCCGGCGGCCTGCTCCGCGGTCCACGGCACGGGCCCCGACAGGGCCCAATCGACCTTGAAGGTGGCCCAGTCCCACTGGAAGCGGCGCAGGTCGTCCAGGAGCCGTGCGGGCAGGTGCTCGGGGCCGACGAGCTCCCCGTACAGCGCCGGTGCGGCGACGTCGGCCAGGATCGCCCGGTCGGCGGGCACCGTCTCCCCGTCGTCGGTGCGGACCGCCACGGCCCGTCCGGAGCGTACGACGACTTCCACGACCCGCTCCCCGCAGTGCAGCACCCCTCCGCGCCGCTCCAGGCGGCGTACGAGGGCGGCGGTGAGGGCGCCTGAGCCGCCGACCGGGACCGGGTAGCCGACGGTCTGGCCCAGCATGGACATCAGCCAGCCGAAGCCGCCACTGGCCGCGGACTCGGGCGCGAGGTCCGCGTGGAGGGCGTTGCCCGCCAGGAGCAGCCGGCCGCCTTCGCCGTGGAACTCCTCCTCGCCGAGGCGGCGCGCGGGCAGCAGCAGCGTACGGGCGAGGTGCAGGCCTCCAGGGGCGCGCAGCCGGGCGAGCAGGCGGGCCGAGGAGCGCAGCGGTGGGAAGGGGGTGAACAGGGCGCCCAGGATGTCCTCGCCGACCCGGTCCCAGATGTCGCACAGACCGTCCCAGGCGAGGCCGTCGCCGGGGGCGAACCGTTCGAGGCCGGCCGCCGTGGCCGCCCGGTCCCGCTCCAGCACGGCGCAGCGGCCGTCGCCGAGGGGATGGGCGAGGACGCGGGGCGCGTGGCTCCAGCGCAGGCCCTCCTCGTGGAGGTTCAGGCGTGCGATCACGGGCGAGGCGACGGCGAGCGGGTAGAAGGCGCTGAACACGTCGCTGACGTACCCCGCGTCCACGCCGCGGTCGCTGCGGACCGCCCCGCCGGGCTCGTCGTTGGCTTCCAGAACCTCGACGCGCCATCCCGCGTCGGCGAGGACGTTCGCCGCGACGAGCCCGTTGGGGCCCGCTCCGATGACGACCGCGTCGGGCGCGGTGGTCTCCAGGGCGGGGGTGTGCCAGGCCGGTTCCGGTGTCCGTGGCATCGCTCTCTCCGTGCGGTCGGCCCTCAGGGTGTGCCGGTGGTGCGGGTTTCGGCGGTCCGCGGCGCGTCGGGGGCGGTCCGCTCCACCACGTCGGCGAGGCGGCCGAGCATGGCCCGGTGGCGCAGTTGCAGCAGGGCGTCGAGGACCGCGTTGTGCAGGAACCCGCCGGGCCCGCGCAGCGGGTGCTCGTCGAGGACGACGAGCGTCTCGTCTCCCCAGGGGCGCAG
The DNA here is from genome assembly GCF_040646655.1 of Streptomyces sp. NPDC045431. Taxonomy (NCBI): domain Bacteria; kingdom Bacillati; phylum Actinomycetota; class Actinomycetes; order Kitasatosporales; family Streptomycetaceae; genus Streptomyces; species Streptomyces sp. NPDC045431. The sequence continues at coordinate 17,453 of NZ_JBEZAQ010000017.1, read as the reverse complement.
CTCGATGGCGATCCTGGCGGTGCCGAGGGCGCCGCTGCGGGCCTCCAGTTCCAGGGTCCGGGGCGGGTCGCAGTTGCGTACGACGGTGTCGCCCTCGGCCGTGTACGGGCCGAGGCGCACGGTGTACGCGATCTCGGAGCCGACCTCGGGCCAGCTGTCGTCCTTCTGACGGGACGAGTCGGTGCCGACGACCCAGTCGGCGTACCGCGATCCGTCCGCGAGGACGGCCCACACCGCTTCGGGGGGCCTTCTGATCAACCGGTGCCGTACAGCCATGGTGCCTCCATGCCTCCAGGCGTCCTTCAGAGCCTCCAGGCGTCCTTCAGACGGTCGGACGGTCGCGGGGATGAGAATGAGCGGCGGCTCAGCGCGGGGCGAGCAGCAGGCGCGACTCCTTCTCGTGCTCGCCGGACACCGACTCGGAGGTGCGTACCTCGAAGAGGCGGCCGAGCGCCTTCTCCACCTCGGCCACCGCCTGGTGGTCGCCCGTCAGCAGGGCCTGGACGGGGTGTCCGAGGTGCGGCGGGCCGGGGGGCTGCTCGCTCGAGTGCGCCGAGCTGTCGAACGTCGCCACCCAGACGGTCGGCTCGTGGTCGTGGCGCTGCTCCGGTCCGGTGGCGGGCGCGTCACAGGCCGAGAAGACGTGGTCGAGCGTGTCGAAGACGATGCGCGCCTCCTCGCGACCGCAGTCGCTCAGCTGGACGGTGACGTCACAGTCCGCAGGGTGGTTCTTCGTTGCCTTGTTCTCCACGTCGCTCCACTCCTTCGTCCGCTGGTCCGCAGGGGGTACCCGTTCAGCGTCGTACAGGCACGCATACCTCGCCTCCGGAGCTCCAATCTGGATCCGGGGCGCGCGTTTGCGGGGGTGGGCGCCTGGTACGAGGGTGAGCACAGGCAAGGGGGGCCGTAAGGAGGAACAATGCCCGCAGGATCCAGCCCCAAGCGGGAGCGGCAGTACGAGCACATCAAGGAGAGCTCGAAGAAGCGCGGCGCGAGCGAGGAGCGGTCCGAGGAGATCGCCGCCCGGACGGTGAACAAGCAGCGGGCGCAGAGCGGTGAGGCCAAGAGTTCGGGTGGTTCGAGCCGCTCCGGCAAGTCGAGCCAGTCGAACAAGTCCAGCCGGTCGAGCCAGTCGTCGAAGGACACGTCCTCGTCGTCCGGCGCCAAGCGGGGCGGTCGGCAGTCGGGCGGCGGCGGGTCGAAGGAGGCCACGTACGACCAGCTGTACGAGGAGGCCAAGCGCAAGGGCGTCCAGGGCCGGTCGTCCATGAACAAGGCCGAGCTCCAGCGCGAACTCGGCAAGTGACGGGTGCGCGCCGGGAGGCGGCGGGGCGGTCGGGTCAGGGGGTGGGGCGGCCGAACGGACCGTCCTCCAGGTGCGCGAGCAGGTCGGCGGGGTCGTCGTGGATCACGGCGGCCCCCGCCTCCGTCAGGTCGGCGCGCGGGATGCCGCCGCACAGCAGCCCCACACAGGTGACGCCGGCGCGGGTCCCCGCGCGCATGTCCCACACCGTGTCCCCCACGAAGACCGCGGTGTCGGCGGGTGCCCCGGCCAGCTCCAGCGCGTGCCGCACCGGCTCCGGTGCGGGTTTGCCCTCCTCCACGTCGTCGGCGCTCGCGGTGGCGGTGATGGCGTCGTCGGCGTCGATGGCACGGCGCAGGGCGGACAGCTCCGCACCCCCGGCGGAGGTGGCGAGGACGACCGTCCAGCCGTCCGACGCCAGCGTCCGCAGGAGCCGGCCCGCGTCCCGGAAGGCCGGCAGCCGGTCGAAGTAGGTGCCGTAGAGGGTCTTGTGGGCCGCGCTGAGCTCGTCGTCGCGGTCGCGGTCGCGGTCCTCGCCGAGGATGCGGGCGATCAGGTCGTGGGAGCCGAGGCCGATGGAGCGGTGGACGGCGTGCATGGGTACGTCGTGCCCGGCCTGCCGGAACGCCTCCCACCAGCTGACGACGTGCAGGTGATTGGTGTCGGCGAGGGTGCCGTCCACGTCGAAGACCGCCGCGCGGGTCGTCATGTCGTCTCTCTTCCTCCGTCGCTTCCGCTTCCGGATCCCGGCGCCGGATTCCACTGCCGCATTCCGGTGCCGGTTTCCGGTGCCGGTTTCCCTGCTGTTCCCGTTTCCGTTTCCGTTTTTCGTACGAGCATGGGTGCGAGGGAGCCGTCGGCCCTTACCGGGCGGCGCGACACCCGCGGAGTTCCGTCGGGTGCCGTACCACCCTGGTTGAGCGGGTTCCGCCGGGATACAAGGGAAGTGCTCAAGCCGACCGCGGGAGGCAGACATGGCGGACCAGGACGAGAGAGGCGCTTCGGGGCGTGCCGCCGGACGCGGCGCCAAGAGCGCCTCGGGGCTGGCACGGGGGCGGAACGAGACGGAGGAGGAGCGCGCGGACCGGCGCTGGGGTGAGCTGATCCAGGAGATCCGGGTGGCCCAGACGGGCGTGCAGATCCTCTTCGGTTTCCTGCTCACGGTGGTGTTCACCCCGCGGTACCAGGAGCTGGCCTCCACCGACAAGGGCATCTACATCGCAACGGTCGCGCTCGGCGCCTCGGCTACCGGGGCGCTGATAGGCCCGGTGTCGTTCCACCGGATCGTGGCCGGGCGGCGGATCAAACCGCAGACCGTGCAGTGGGCGTCCCGGCTGACCTTCATCGGGCTTCTGCTGCTGCTGGCGACACTCGTGTCGGCGCTGTTCCTGGTGTTGCGCGTCGCCACCAGCGACCACTTCGTGCCGTGGCTGGTCGCGGGCGTGGTGGGCTGGTACCTGGTGTGCTGGTACGTCCTGCCGCTGTGGGTCCGGCACCGCTACACGATGCGGGACGCCCCCTGAGGTCCGCTCGCGAGCACCTGGTCGACGGTGTCCGCCTCCTCGGCCCGCTTGTCGGGACGGTGGCGTACGACGCGGGCAAAGCGCAGGGTGACCCCGGCGGGATAGCGGGGCGAACGCTGGAGGCCGTCGTAGGCGATCTCCACGACGAGCTCCGGGCGGACACGGACGGTGAAACCGTCGTCCTCGACGGCCAGTTCACGCAGCCGTTCCGTCTGCCAGTGGAGCATGGCGTCGGTCAGGCCCTTGAACGTCTTGCCCAGCATGACGAACGAGCCGTCGGCGGCGCGCGCCCCCAGGTGCAGATTGGAGAGCAGGCCGGTGCGGCGGCCGTGGCCCCACTCGGCGGCGAGCACGACCAGGTCGAGGGTGTGCACCGGTTTCACCTTCAGCCAGGAGCGGCCCCGCCGGCCCGCGCTGTACGGCGCGTCGAGTGCCTTGACCAGCACGCCTTCGTGGCCGCGGCGCAGGGTGTCGGCGAAGAAGGCCTCCGCCGCCTCGGTGCCGGCCGGGTCGGAGGGGTCCTGGACGACGGTACGGCGTACCCGCATCGGTTCGGGGACCAGGCGGGCGAGCTCGGTGTGCCGCTCGTGGCCGGGCAGGTCCAGCAGGACATGGCCGTCCGCTGCGAGGACGTCGAAGAAGACCGGGGACACGGGCAGCGCGGCCGCCGCGGTCGTCACGTCGAGGCGCGAGCCGACGCGGGAGGCGATGTCCTGGAAGGGAACCGGGCGGCCGGCCGCGTCGAGGGCGATCACCTCGCCGTCCAGGACGAACTCGTCGCCCGCCAGACCGAGGGCGGTCGTGGTGATCTCGGGGAGGCGGTCGGTGATGTCGTCGAGTGAGCGGGTGTAGACGCGGACGTCGTCGCCGGAGCGGTGGACCTGGACGCGGATGCCGTCGAGCTTCTCCTCCACGACGCACGGGCCGAGCGCGGCGATCGCCTCGGTGACGCTCTTGGCCGTGTGCGCCAGCATGGGCTGCACCGGGCTGCCGACCCGCAGCCGGAACCGCTCCAGGGCCGCCGGACCCTCGGCGAGCAGCGCCTGGGCGACCCGTGGCAGCGACCCGTCGAGCATCACAGCGCGCCGTACGTCCGCGGCGGGCGCCGCGGCCGCCAGGGCGACCCCTTCGAGGGCGACGGCGTCCAGCGCGCCCTGACGGACCTCTCCGGTGAGCAGCCGCAGCAGGAACTCCTGCTCGGGCGCGGTGGCGGCGCCCATCAGCTCCCGCACGAGACGCTGCCGCTCGGCCTGCGCGCCGGGCCCGGCGACCCGGGCGAGGGCCGTGAACGCGGCATCGGTGTCGGCGACGGTCAGCGTGGCCTCGGCGGCCGGCGGGACGGGGTCCTTGAGCGTGCTCCAGCCGACGCCGATCCGCCCCTGCGGGAGGCGTCCCGCGAGGTAGGCGATGACCAGCGGCGCCTCCTCGGGCGGGGTCGCCGCGAAGAGGTCGGCCAGGGCGGCGGTCTTGCGCGAGCGCGCGGAGGTGGCGGCGACCTGGCGGGAGACCTCCGCGAGACGGGCCAGCAGCATGCGGCCATGGTGCACGCCCGGCGCGCCGCACGCACGCGGACCGCCGCTTCGGGCCGTGCCCGCACCCGCACACGCACTCGCACCCGCCGGCCGCGCCCTTCCGCGCCGTGCGGGCCGCGGGTTCCCTGCGCCGCCCGCGGCGCCTGCGCCCGTCCGCCCCCGCCGCTTGTCGCCCGTCGGCCGTCGCCCGTCTCTCGCCGGACGGCCTCGTGGGCGCTGCCGATCCGCGCCCGCCTCCGGCGCCGGCACGCGGACGCCGTCACTCACCCCCGAACGCAGGGGCCTCGGCCCCTGTCGCCGCTCGCCGCCCGCTGGACCGGCCGGGGCCGGTGGGCCCCCCGTGGACCTCGGGCACCGCCTTGCGGCGCCGCAGCCTGAGGCGGGCGAGCAGGCCGCTGCGCCCGGACGCGGATCGCGCGGGTGGAAACGCGGAGGCCGCCCCGGTGACCGGTGTGGTGGAGGTCCGTACAGGGTCGGGTGCCGGGGTGACGCCGCCGTCGGGGCGTGGGGCCTGCCGTACCGCGCGGGCCTCGTCGAGGGTGAGCGCGAGGTTGAGGCGGTGCCACAGGATCTCGTCCGGCTCGTCCGCCAGCAGCAGCCGGTCGCCGATCTCGCGGGCGGAGACGGACTCGGGGCGGCCGTAGGGAGGCGCCGGCCTCAGGCGGTCGAGGTAGGCGCGCTCGTACGGATCGTCGACCACCTCGGCGAGCTGGACGGGGTCGAGCAGCGTGGCGATGGCCGCCGCGGCAGCCCAGGGGTCCTCCGCCCTGCGCAACAGCAGGCCGAGGCGGCGGGCGCGCCAGTTGCGCGGACGGGCGTCGTCCCCGGCGTCGAGCTTGGTGCGCAGGGCGTGGGGCAGCCTGCCGGTGAGGAGCTCCGGGTGGTGCGCGGCGAACTCCCGTACCTCACCGGCGAGATAGAGCCAGACGATGGCGCGGTAGCGGTTGAGGTAGAACCTCACCGGCGTGAAGTGCCCGGTCCTGGCGAGCTTGGTGAAACGGTCGGCGGTGATCGAGGCGAGCTCGGCCGCCTCGGCCGTGCCGACGGTGCGGACGCGCTCGCGCAGGCCGTCCGGGAAGTCGGGCGCGCCGCGCAGCCGGTCGATCTCGGTCTGGGCGACGCGCCGCCGCCCACCCCCCGTGCCGGTACTGGTGCCGGTGCCGATGCCGGGCACGGTGCGCACGAGTCCGAGTTGGACCGCGAGGTCGAACTCGCTGGGCTTCAGCGAGAGTTCCTGCGCGGCGCGCCCGAGGGCGACGGTGCGTGCGGTGGTCTCGGTGGCCGTCATGACGGTCCTCCCCCGTGAAAGGCGACACCCTGCGTGTCATCACTCTGTGTCACGAAGGTAACGCGGAGGAGGCCGGTCGCGTCAGGCCTGTGGATAACTCAGGCGCCGGGCCGCCGCGCGGCGACCGCGAGGTGCTCGCCGACCCGGTTGACGAGCAGCGTCATCTCGTAGGCGACCTGGCCGACGTCGGCCTCGGCGGCGCTCAGCACGCACAGGCAGCTGCCTTCGCCGGCGGCGGTGACGAACAGCATCGCGTCGTCGAACTCGACCATCGTCTGCCGCGCGTTGCCGGCCCCGAAGTGGCGCCCGGACCCGCGGGCCAGGCTGTGCAGCCCCGAGGAGACCGCGGCGAGGTGCTCCGCGTCCTCGCGGGCGAGACCGCTGCTCGCCCCGGTCACCAAGCCGTCGTTGGACAGCACCAGGGCGTGCCGTATGTACGCGACCCGCTGCGTCAGGTCGTCCAGCAGCCAGTCGAGTCCCTTGTCCGGAGCCATGTGCGTATCTCCCCCTCGTCCGCGTTCGGTCCCGCGTGCGGTCACGCGCCCGTTCTTACGAGCGTTGTTGCGACCGTTGTTGCGGCCGTTCTTGCGACTGTTGTTGCGTTCCCCGTCGGCGTCTTGCCCGTCGGCCCGCGCCCTTTGGTCGTCCTGCGTCCGTAAGCCTTCCGCAATGACGTGAGCAGGGCAAGAGTGCTCCGTCACCGCGACGGGACGGCCGCGCCGTCCGGGCCGGTCACCCTTCCGCCCGTGGCGGGTGGCCGGGCGGTGAGGGCGCGGTGAAGCTGGGCATGGCCGCCACACCGGACCAGCGTCAGGAGCCTCCTATGCGTGTCGCCGTCGTCGGGCAGGGCTACGTGGGAGTGGCCGGAGCGGTCGCCCTCGCACGGCAGGGCCACCACGTGACCGGCATCGAACGGGACGCGACGCGGCTGGAGTCGTTGACGGCCGGCCGGACGCCCGTGTCGGAGCCCGGTCTCCAGGAGGAGTTGTCCCTCGCCCTGGGAACCGGGCGGCTGCGGTTCGCCCCCGATCTCGCGCACACGCACCTCCGCGAGCCCTTCGACGTCGTGCTGATCACGGTGGGCTCCCCGCCCACCGAGGACGGCTCGGCGGACCTCTCCCAGGTCGGTGTCGCGCTCGCGGAGGCGGCCGCCCTGCTCCCGGCGCCGTACGTAGTGCTCAAGTCCACGGTGCCGCCGGGCACGAGCGACGGCTTCCTCGTGGCGTATCCGCAGCTGCGGGACCGGTACGCCTACACTCCCGAGTTCCTCAACCAGGGCAGCGCCCTGGACGACTGGTCGACACCGTCGCGGGTGGTGGTGGGCCTGTGGTCACAGGCTCTCGTCCTGCCGGCGCTGCGGGAGTTGTACGGGCCGCTGGCCTGCCCCTGGGTGGTGACGACACCGGCGTCGGCGGAGATGGTCAAGTACGCCAGCAACACCTTCCTCGCCATGAAGATCAGCTTCGCCAACGAGTTCGCCCGGCTGTGCACGGCTCCCGAGCTGAACATCGACCACGTGATGCAGGGCGTGGGCCTCGACCCGCGCATCGGGCACGCCTTCCTCCAGCCCGGGCTCGGTTTCGGTGACTCGTGCCTGCCCAAGGACACCGCCGCGTTGACGCACTGGGCGGTGGCCCGCGGCCTGCCCACCCCGCTGCTGGACGCGGCGGTCGCGGTCAACCGCGCGCAGCCCGGGCTGGTCCGCGACACGCTGCGCGCGGAGCTCGGTGACGACCTGGCGCGCTGTGAGGTCGCGGTGCTGGGGGCGCGCTACGAGCCGTGGAGCGACGACATGCGGGCGGCTCCCAGCCGCGTCGTCGTGCCGCAGCTGCTCGAGGACGTGGCAGGGGTACGGGTCTGGGACCCCGCCATGGACGCCGAGCACCTCGGCCGCCTCTTTCCCGGCGCCCGGCCGTGCCCTGACCTCCGTAGGGCCGTCGAGGGCGCCCGTGCGGCGGTGATCCTCACCGAGTGGCCCGAGACGATCGAGGCCGACTGGTCGGCGCTCGGTGCCCGGATGGCGTCACCCGCCGTGGTGGTGGACGGCAAGAACTGCCTGCTCCCCGAGCGGCTGGCCGGCCTGCCGTTCACGTACCGGAGCGTCGGCAACCGGATGCACCCACGCGGCGGGGCAACCAGGGCCGCCGGGGGGCTCCCCACGGCCGCGGCCGGCCGGGACGTGCTGTTCGGCGAGCCGGACGATCCGCCCCGGGACGACCACGCCCGGCCGGCCGGCGACCCGACCGGGTGAGCCGGTGAGCCGGGTGACCGTTCCGGTGCCGGGGCCTGGGTACCCGGTCGCGGGCGGCAGCGGCCGCCCGCACCTCCGACCACGACACAGAAGGGTTCCGCGATGACCGTTCCCGAGGAGAACCGCCCCAAGACGAGGACGACCGACGACACCTCGGCCGCCCGTCCGGACAAGGAGACCCGGGACCGTGACCGGGAACGGCAGGAGGGCGGCCGCTCCATGCGCGAGGCGCTGGAAGAGGCCGGTGTCGACCGGGACGACTACGAGGAGAGGTAGCCCGCGTAGCCCGTGGCCCGTGGCCCGTAGCCGGTAGTCCGCGACCGCCTGGTCGCGGACGGGGCCGCCCGGGCGGCCGCGGCGTGAGGGATCATGTCCGTATGGCCGATGACCACACGGATGTGCAGCAGTTCTTCACCGCCCGGGCGGCGGACTGGGACACCCGGTTTTCCGACGACGGCCCCGCTTTCGCGGCGGCCGTCCACGAGCTCGGGCTGCGCCCCGGTGACGCGGTCCTCGACGCGGGCTGCGGCACCGGACGCGCCCTGCCGCCCCTGCGGGACGCCGTGGGCCCGACGGGCACGGTCATCGGGGTGGACGTGACCCCCGCGATGCTGGCGGCGGCGGTACGGGCCCGGCGCGACGGCAGCGGGACGCTGCTGCTCGCCGATGTGGCCCGGCTGCCGCTGCGCGACGGCGTACTGGACGCCGTCTTCGGCGCCGGCCTCGTCTCGCACCTGCCCCGGCCGGCGGACGATCTGCGGGAGCTGGCCCGGGTCGTCCGGCCCGGCGGGCGGCTGGCGCTGTTCCACGCGGTCGGCCGCGCCGCCCTGGCCGCGCGTCATGGACGGCCGCTCTCCGCCGACGATCTGCGCGCCGAGCCCAACCTGCGCCCGCTGCTGGCGGGTTCGGGGTGGCGGATGGTGTCGTACGCGGACGAGGACGACCGCTTCCTGGCCCTCGCCGTACGGGACGAACATCAGTACTGACGTCCTCTTCTGCAGCCGGGGAGCGGGCCCTACGTTGGAGGGGCAGTCCAGGTCGAGGGGAAGGTGGGCCCGGTGTTCAGCAGACTCCGCACATTCTTCAGGTACCCCAGGTTCCCCAAGCCCCCGGCGCCGGAGGGCGGGTACGGCTCCCCCCGCTCCCGGCAGCACAACCTCTTCGAGGCGGCGGCGGTGTACGTGTCCGCGTGCGCGGACGACGACCAGGAAAGGGCCGACGAGGCGACGGGCTGGGTCTCGCCGGAGGCGCTGTCGTTCGGGGTCAGCGAGCTGGCCTGCCGCGCGGTCATCGCCCTCGCGCGGGAGCGGAACGAGTCGCCCCAGAGCGTGGCTCGGAGCCTCCTGGGACTGCCCGCCGCCTGACGTCGTCGGCCTACCGGCCCGTTCTCCGGGCGGCCGGCTCTCGACGCGGGGGTTACTCGCTGGTTAAGGTGCGCCGGCAAGCGGCCGGAACACCGGTCGGAGGAACCGGAGGGCCGGGGACACCGGAGGACCGGGCACCGGGGAACCGGAGGGGAGGGTGTCGTGGCCGGTACGCGGGATCTCGGGGACGCCGAGGGCGGGACGGTGGGAGAGGCGCCAGGCCGGACGACGGGCGGGGCGGCGGAGGACGACGCGCTGTACGTGCTGACGGCCGCACTGCTGACGCCCGCGCAGTTCCCGAGTGTGCTCGGGGACGACTATCCCGAGGCGTGCGCCGCGCTGGGCCTGGAGCCGTACGCCGACGGGTACGGGCTGGTGCTCGGGCAGGACGGCGACGGCGCACGGTGGACGGTGGCCGTCGACGACGTGTCGTTGGTCGCCGTCGCGATCGCGTCGTGGGACTGCGGGATGGAGTACGACCTCTCCCCCGACGAGCGCAGCGTGGTCATGGCCCTGCCGGGCTGGCCGCTGGAGCTCGCGGTCGCCGCGCCGGGGCTGCCCGCGCCGCACGACCCGGTGACGGGCCCCGACGAGCCGGCCCCGCTGCGCCCTCCGAACGCCGGCACCTGGGGCCCGGCGCTGCGGCGGCTGGGTGCGGACGAGGTGGCGCTGCACTGGGCGTCCTGGCGGAGCCGGCTCGGCGACGGCGACTTCGCGCCGCCATCGGAGACTCCCGCGGGCGCCGGGACACCTATCGGTGCCTTCGGCGGCGGCGAGGGCACCGGGGACCGGAGCAGGGCCGCCTTGCGGCGCGTGCTGGACGAGCTGGGCGGCTATCTGGAGGACCCGCCGCCGCTGGGGCGGGTGCGCTCCGGTTTCGCACCCGACGGGGCGCGGTTGCTGCGGGCGGACGGGCCGGGCTGGTCGCTGGTGGCGCGGACGGACGACATCGCCTTCGTCCTCCTCGACGACCTGCCGCGCGAGGTGCTCCCCGTGGGGCGTGGGCCGCGGCTGCCCGGTCTGCTGGCGGCCCTCGACGCGATGGCGGTACGTCCGGCCTGACGGGCGGGGGACCCTAGCCGGTGGGTTCGTCGGGGGCGGGCTCCTCGGCGGGCTGACCGCCCTCCGGGTCGTCGACGGGGGCGGGTTCTCCGGCGGGGGTGCCGCCGCGGGTGTCGTCCGCCGCTCGTGAGAGGTCGGCGTCCCAGTGGTCGGAGCCGTTCCCCGCCTGTTCGTCGGGAAGATCCCTCGGGATGCCGGCCTGGCTCTCCTTGGACCCGTCCGCACCGGGCCCCTGACGCCGCTCGTCGTCCTCTTCCATGGTGTCTCCCTCCGACCGTGTGTCACGGTCGGGTACCCACGTGTGCGCGGCTCAGACCCGTTCCAGCGGGCGGTGCGGTCCGTCCGGGAGCTCGGCCTTGATGGGATCGCCGGGGCGGACCACTCCGCCGGTCCTGACGATGCCCATGATCCCGGCCTTGCGGACGATCTCGCCCGTCTCCTCGTCGCGGCCGACGACCTGCTTCAGCAGTCCGTGCTGGAAGCCGTCGATCTGCCCGCAGGGGTTGCGCAGGCCGGTGATCTCGACGACGGCCTCCCGGCCTATGCGCAGCAGGGTGCCGGTCGGCAGGCCGAGCAGGTCGATGCCGCGGGTGGTGATGTTCTCCCCGAGGTCGCCGGGGGCGACGGTGAAGCCCGCCGCGGCGACCTCGTCGAAGAGCTCCTGGTGGATCAGGTGCACTTGGCGGAGGTTGGGCTGGGTGGGGTCCTGAGCGACACGGGAGCGGTGTTTGACCGTGACGCCCGCGTGGGCGTCCCCCTCCACTCCGAGCCCGGCCAGCAGGGTGATCGCCGGCCGGTTCGCCTTGCTGAACCCGTGCTCCCCATGGCTGCTGACCGTCGTGACCGTCCCGCCCATCGCGTGGAGCTCCCCTCTCCCATACGGATGATCATTGAACGACCAATGATCATGAACAAGCTAGCCGCCTACTGGACGGCCGCCGGTTAGGGGGTGTCTTGTCGATCAGGCCGGATCAGGGAGCGGCGTCTGGTGCCGTGCATCGCAAGGCGGAGGAGGCAGCCACTGCGGTGGGGGCACCCCCGTGCCCGAAGGGCTACGGGGGCCATTGGCGACCGACGACAACGCGGCTGGGGGCACCCCCCAGGCGAAGCTCTGGGGGAGCGGTGCCAGGCGTCGCGAGCCCGGCAAGATCCGGAAGACAGGCCCTTTAGCGCCCCAGCTCCTTGCGGGCGACGCGGCGGAGCCTGCGTCGCTGGCCGGGGTCCAGGGCCAGGTAGGCCACGGCGGGCACGCCGAGCAGTACCAGCAGGGACAGCCAGAATCCGATCAGCGGCATCAGGAGGAGGCCGACGGCCACTCCCCCGATGATGATTTTGGTCCTTGTCGACATGTTCGACGCCTCCTCGACGGCCGGGGCCGCTCTCTGCCCTGGAGAACGCCGGATCGGGCGTCCGGGTTCCCCGGCCCCGCGCCTACGAGGCGCGGAGCGGCTCGCCGACCTGGTGCAGATGCCCCAGGGCCTGGCGGTACGAGTCGACGAAGCCGGTTTCGGTGTACCGGACGCCGAGCGCGCGGCAGTGGGCGCGGACCAGGGGCTGGGCGAGCCGCAGGTGGGGGCGGGGCATGTTCGGGAAGAGGTGGTGTTCGACCTGGTAGTTCAGGCCGCCGAGGAACCAGTCGGTGAGGGCTCCGCCGCGGATGTTGCGGGAGGTGAGCACCTGGCGGCGCAGATGGCCCCACGGCTCGCCGTCCGGGTCGGGGACTTCCATGCCCTTGTGGTTGGGCGCGAAGGCCATCCCCAGGTGGACACCGAGCAGCATCTGGTGGATCAGGGCGAAGACCACGGCCTGTCCGACGGACATGGTGGTCAGCAGCAGCGTGGCGTACCCGGCGACGTGGGCGAACAGCAGGCCGCCTTCGACGAGGCGCTCGCGCGGGGTCAGGCGCGGTCCGTCCTTGGAGAACAGCGCCTGGAAGCCGTACACCTTCAGGGCGAGCCCTTCGAGCGTGGTCAGCGGGAAGAACAGCCATGCCTGGTGGCGGGTGAGCCAGCCGCGCAGTCCGGAGCGGCCCTCGGCCTGGTGCGGGGAGAAGACGAGGACGTCCGGGGCCACGTCCGGGTCCTTGTCCTCGTGGTTGGGGTTGGCGTGGTGGCGGTTGTGCTTGTCGTTCCACCACTCCTGGCTCATGCCGAGCAGCAGGTTGGCGTGGAGGAGCTGGATCAGGCGGTCCGTGCGCTTGTCCGCGCTGATCTGGGCGTGGCCCGCGTCGTGGCCGTAGAAGGCGGCGCGGGCGGACAGCAGGGCGAGCGGGACGGCGAGTAGCAGGGACCACCAGGAGTGCCCGAAGAGCACCAGCCCGACAGCGACGGCCGTCAGCGCGAGCAGGTTGGCGGTGATGCCGAGCGCGTACCAGCCGGTGCGGCGCTCCAGCAGCCCTTGCTCCTTGACGGTGCGCAGCAGGGGCGTGAACTCGCTGGCGGGGCGCTGGGCGCCCCGGGCGGCGGTGGCGGGCGGTGAGGGCGGCGGGGCGGCGAGGGCGGCAAAGGCCTGGGGCATGGGTTCTCCGGAGGTTGGTCCGTGCGCTGACATGCGCCGACCTGATGAACGTACGGATGAGCGAGCGCCCAGAGCCATGGCACCAGCACCCGGAAGCGGGCGGGGGCTTTCCAGCGTACTGGGGTGGTGCTAACTGCACCCTGGGCGCGAAGTGGGCTATGTCACGACGTTCTTGGGCGCGTGGCGAGACGCCGTCCGGTACCCTCGGCGGCTCCGGCTCGCACTAGTCAAATTTGAGGAATGCGTCAGCGCTGTGCAGAGACTCACCGAAGCAACGCCCTCCCCTCGCCCCGACGTCGCCCGACCCGCTCAACTGCCCCTGCTGCTCCGCTGTTCCACGGTCTTCCTGGCCGCCGACCCCGCCCGTGCGGGGCGTTTCGGGTTCCTTCTCCCTGACGGCGCCGAGCCCTCGGTGACGGGCGCCACCGCGGTCGAGGACCTGACCGTCGTCACAGACGACGGGAACGGAGAGGACGACGGGAACGGCGAGGCCGGTGACGGCGGTGGGCCGGCCGCCCGGACCGTACGGGCACTGACGGTCCCCGTGTCCGACGCTCTGCCCCTCCTCACCCGGGCCCGCCTCTCCCCCCACGCCTCCCCCTCCGTGGCGTTCTGGGGCGCGGCCGCCCTGATGGCCCTGCAGCTGGTGGCACGCGGGCGCCTGCTGCCCGGCCTGAGCGCGACGGACCACGACGCCTGGCGGGTGGGACCGCTCGCCGCCGAGGACCTGGAGCGGCTCCGTACGCTGGCCGCTTCGATGCCGCCGGACGCCCACGCGGTGCCCGTCGGCACGGCGGACGACGGCATGGTGCTGCTGTCCCAACCGGAGCGGCTGCTGCGGGCGTTCCTGGACGCGGTCGCCGACGCACTGCCGCGTACACCCGCGGCGCCCCTCCTCGCGGGCGGCGGCGCGTACGCGGAGCGGGCCCCCCAGCATGTGCCGGAGCAGCGCGCGTGGGCGGCGGACGTCGCGGCCGGCCACGACGCGGGCGTACGGGTGTCGCTGCGCGTCGAGGCGACGGGACTGGACACGGCCGAAGGGCTGGACACCGCCGAAGGTCCCGCCTTCCGTGCCGTGGTGCAGATGCACAGCGTCAACGATCCGGCGCTGGTCGCCGACGCCGCCGACGTGTGGTCGGGTGCGGCCCCCGAGATCGGCGACGCGGGCGCCCGGATGGACGCGCTGGTCGCGCTGCGCCGCGCCGCGCGTGCCTGGCCGCCGCTGGCACCGCTGCTCTCGGCCGCCGTGCCCGACGCGGTCGACCTGGCCGACGACGAGGTCGCCGAGCTGCTGGGCGAGGCGGCACGGGCGTTGGCGGCGACCGGCGTACAGGTGCACTGGCCCAAACAGCTGGCGCGTTCGCTGACCGCCCACGTGGTAATCGGCCCGCCGGAGGACGACGCGGGGAACGCGGCGGGCGGCGGGGCGTACGGAGACGCCTCGGCGCTGCCGGCGTTCCTCTCCGCCGACGCGCTGCTCGCCTTCAACTGGCGGTTCGCGCTGGGCGACCAGCCCCTCACGCGGGCCGAGCTGGACCGGCTGGCCGAGGCCGCCCGTCCCGTCGTGCGGCTGCGCGACCAGTGGGTCCTCATCGACCCGGAGGAGGTACGGCGGGCCCGTGACACGCGGGACCGGGCCCTCACCCCGGTCGACGCGCTCGGCGCCGTACTGACCGGCAGCACGGAGGTGGACGGCCGCCGGGTCGACGTACAGGCGACGGGATGGCTGCGGGCGCTGCGGGACCGGCTCGCGGACCCAGAGGGCGGGACGCCGGAGGTCGGTCAGCCCACGGCGCTCGCCGCGACCCTGCGCGACTACCAGCTGCGCGGCCTGAACTGGCTGCACCGCATGACCTCTCTCGGCCTCGGCGCCTGCCTCGCCGACGACATGGGCCTGGGCAAGACGATCACCTTGATCGCGCTGCATCTGCACCGGCGGACCGATCCATCCGCAGCCGGCCCCACGCTCGTCGTCTGCCCCACGTCCCTGATGGGCAACTGGCAGCGCGAGGTGGAGAAGTTCGCGCCGGGCACCCCGGTGCGCCGCTTCCACGGGCCCACGCGTGTCCTGGGCGGCCTGGCCGACGGCGAGTTCGTCCTGACCACCTACGGCACCATGCGGCTCGACGCGGAGCGGCTCGCGGGGGTGGACTGGGGCATGGTCGTCATCGACGAGGCGCAGCACGTGAAGAACCCCTACTCGGCGACCGCCCGGCAGCTGCGCACCATCGGCGCACGCGCGCGTGTGGCGCTGACCGGCACACCGGTGGAGAACAACCTCTCCGAACTGTGGGCCATCCTCGACTGGACCACGCCCGGACTCCTGGGCCGCCTCGGGACGTTCCGCAGCCGCTACGCCGACGCCGTGGAGGGCGGCACCGACCCGGCCGCCGCCGAGCGGCTCGCGGCGCTGGTCCGGCCGTTCCTGCTGCGACGCCGCAAGTCCGACCCCGGGATCGCGCCGGAGCTGCCGCCGAAGACGGAGACCGACCGCGCCGTGTCGCTGACGGCGGAACAGACCGGGCTGTACGAGGCGGTGGTGCGCGAGACGCTGGCGGCCGTCGCCGAGGCGGACGGGATGGAGCGGCGGGGCCTGGTGGTCAAGCTGCTCACCGCGCTCAAACAGATCTGCAACCACCCCGCCCAGTACCTGAAGGAGGACGACCCCCGGATCGCCGGCCGGTCCGGGAAGCTGGAACTGCTGGACGAACTGCTGGACACCCTCCTCGCGGAGGGGGCGAGCGTGCTGGTGTTCACGCAGTACGTGGCGATGGCGCGGCTGCTGGAGCGGCACCTGGCGGCGCGGGGCGTACGCACCCAGTTCCTGCACGGCGGCACGCCGGTGGCCGCGCGGGAGGCGATGGTGGCCCGGTTCCAGGAGGGTGAGGTGCCGGTCTTCCTGCTGTCGCTGAAGGCGGCCGGCACCGGGCTCAACCTCACGCGTGCCGGGCACGTCGTGCACTACGACCGCTGGTGGAACCCCGCCGTCGAGGCGCAGGCCACGGACCGGGCGTACCGGATCGGACAGACCCAGCCCGTGCAGGTGCACCGGCTCGTCGCCGAGGGCACCGTCGAGGACCGGATCGCCGCCATGCTGGCGCGCAAGAAGGAGCTGGCCGACGCCGTCCTCGGCGCCGGCGAGGCCGCGCTGACCGAACTGACCGACGCCGAACTGGCGGAGCTGGTGGAGCTGCGAGGGAGCGGACGATGAGCCATCGGGACGACACGACGCGTACGGACGCGGAGCTTACGTTCGCGGCGCTCCCTCCCGCGAGGGGTCGGGGTTTCGCCGAGACCTGGTGGGGCCGGGCGTGGCTGAAGGCCCTGGAGGACACGGCTCTCGACGGCCTGCAGCTGAAGAAGGGCCGCAAGCACGCGCGTGACGGCGCCGTGGGGGCGGTGTCGGTACGGCCCGGGCGGATCACCGCGGTCGTGACGGACCGGGACGGCACGGCGCAGCGGAGCGATGTCCTGCTGCAGGAGCTGACGGACGAGGAGTGGGACCGGTTCCTCGACATGGCGGTGGACCGGGCGGGCCACATCGCGGCGCTGCTGGACCGGGACATGCCGCCGCACCTCGTGGAGGACGCGGCGGCGGCCGGCATCGAACTGCTGCCGGGCATCGGCGACCTGGAGCCGGAGTGCGCGTGTGAGGCCTGGGACCACTGTCCGCACACGGCGGCCCTCTGCTACCAGGTGGCGCGGCTGCTCGACCGGGATCCTTTCGTGCTGCTGCTCGTACGGGGGCGCGGGGAGCGGCGGCTGCTGGACGAGTTGCAGGTACGGAGCGCGGCGCGCGCCGCACGGGAGGAGTGGGCGGAAGGGGAAGGCGACGGCGACCGCGCAGGGGCTGCCGTGTCCGCGGGCGTACGGGCCGACGAGGCCTTCGCCGCGCGGGACATCCTGCCGCCCCTGCCCGCCCCTCCCCCGCTGCCCGGACAGCCGGGCGAGCCGCCCTCGCTCGACACGGAGGCGAAGCCGGCGCCGGGCGTCGACACGGCCGCCCTGGAGCTCCTCGCGGCGGACGCGGCGGCGCGGGCGCACCGGATGCTGGCGGACGCGCTGGGCCCCGGCCATGAGGACCAGCCCTGGGAACCGGAGTTGACGCCCGCTCAGGACGCGGTGCGGCTGGCGGCGGCGCTGGAGCCGGACGGTGCATCTTCCTGGGCCGCCGTACGGCTGGCCGCCGCCACCGGCCGGCGCCAGGCGGACCTGGCCCTGGCCACGCGCGCGTGGCGCCTCGGCGGGGCCCCCGCTCTCGCCGTACTGGAGGAGGACGCGGCGCCCGCCCCGGAGCTCCTCGCGCGAGCGGAGGCGCTGCTGGCGGAGGCGTGGGAGGACGGCGAGCGTCCCGCGCTGCGGGCGTCCGCCCCCGGCCACTGGACGGTGCCGGGCGCGGACGTCCAGCTCCGTCTGGGCGGGGACGGCCGATGGTGGCCGTACCGCAAGAAGGGCGCCCGCTGGGCGCCGGCGGGCCCGGCGGCACCGGACCCGGCGTCGGCCCTGGCGGGAGCCGGCGGCTGATGAGCGCTCGTCCTGGGGCCGCTGTTCTTCCCCACCTTCTCGCCGGTGGCCGGGACGCTGGCGGCGTTCGGCACGTTCGCGATCGGTTT
>NZ_JBEZAQ010000016.1:0-184335 GCF_040646655.1 Streptomyces sp. NPDC045431 | reverse complement strand
CCACCTCCGAAGTCGGCAAAATCACCAAGTCCACCCCCATGGGCTCCCTCGACGCACCCTTCAACCCGGTGTCCCTGGCCATCGGAGCCGAAGCCACCTTCGTCGCCCGCACCGTCGACTCCGACCGCAAACACCTCACCGACGTCCTGCGCGCCGCCGCCGACCACCCCGGCACCGCCCTCGTCGAGATCTACCAGAACTGCAACATCTTCAACGACGGCGCCTTCGACGCCCTCAAAGACAAACAGCAGGCCGAAGAAGCCGTCATCCGCCTCGAACACGGACAGCCCATCCGCTTCGGCACCGACAACACCAAAGGCGTCGTCCGCGACCCGGCCACCGGCGACCTCACCGTCGTCACCATCACACCCGACAACGAAACCCAGATCCTGATCCACGACGCCCGCAACCCCAGCCCCACCACGGCCTTCGCGCTCTCCCGCCTCGCCGACCCCGACACCCTCCACCACACCCCCATCGGCGTCTTCCGCAGCGTCGACCGCCCCGTCTACGACACACAAATGGCCGACCAACTCGACGCCGCCATCGAACACAAGGGCAAAGGCGACCTCGCCGCACTCCTGACCGGCGGCGACACCTGGACGGTCACTGCGGCCTGAAGACGGCCCGAAAACCGCGTAACCGGTTTGTTAACGGCCGTCACTCACCCTGCTCGACCCGCTCCCCTTTTTTCCGTTCCCGTCAGCTCTGCCCGAGGAGGACCGATGAGCGCCCCCACCGCCCTCGCCCCGCAGCACGGTCTCGCCTGGCTCGAAGCCGTCGTCGGCGACGGCTTCGCCCGGTCGCTTCAAGAAGGCCTCCACCGCTCGGCCTACGGCCGGGCCCGGCGGCCGGGCGGCGCCCCCGAGGACCCGGCCTGGCCGGAACGGATGCCTCTCGCCCGGGACCACGGCGACCAGGTGTGGCGGGAGCGGCGGAGGCTGGCCCGTACGGTCCACGACGAGCTGGGCACTGCCCTGGAGGCCGCCGCCCGGCGGATCGAGCTGCACGCCGCAGCCGCGGAACCGGCGGCGTGCGCGCACCTGGAGGAGGCCCGCGAGGCGCTTCTGCAGGCCATCGACGTCACCCGGCGGCTCGCCGGGGGCCTGCACGAGCAGACCGTGCTGCCGCCCCTGGTCGAGGCGTTGGAGGAGTTCGCGGCCGCGGTCGGGTCCGGTGGCACGGAGGTGCGGTTCCGGGCGACGGGCGACGAGCGGCTGCTGGCGGACGTGTGCCGCCGGGAGCTGTTCCTGACGGCCCGTGAGGCCCTGTACAACGCGTTGCGCCACGCCGGCGCCCGGCAGGTGACGGTGACACTGCGCTTCACCCGGCGCTGGGCGCACGTGGGTGTCGTCGACGACGGGGCCGGCTTCGACGCCGCGGCCGTCCTGGCGGCGGGCCACCGGGCTCCGGGCCTGCGGTCGATGGCGGACCGGGTGGAGGACCTGGGGGGCCGCCTCACGGTGGAGAGCGCGCCCGGCGAGGGCACCCGGGTCGGCGTCCACCTCCCGCTGCGTCCGCGGGAGGAGCGCGGGTGACGAGACGCGTCACCGGTACGGCGCGTACGACGCGTACGACACGACGAGGGCCCCGCGCGGGATGCGGGGCCCTCGTCGGTGGGGTGCGCGGGCGCCCGAGCGCGCCCGCCCTGCGGCGGCGTCCGTCAGGCGAACGCGGCGGCGTGGTCGGCCGCCCAGTCCCGGAAGGTCCGGGCGGGCCGGCCGGTGAGGTGGCGCACCGTCGGCAGGACGACGGCCTTGCCACCGGCCCGCTGCCGTTCCGCGCTGGTGAGGAACGCCTCCGCCACGGGCCGCGGGTGGCGGCGCAGCAGCCGTTCCTCGGCCTCGCTCCGGGTGAGCTCCTCGAACCGCAGGGGCCGTCCGATGATCTGAGCGAGCTGGGCGGTCTGCTCGGCCGCGCTGATGGCCTCCGGCCCCGACAGGGCGTACGCCCGGCCCTCGTGCCGACCTGGTTCGATGAGGGCGCGGACGGCGACGGCCGCGATGTCGCGCGGGTCGACGCAGGCGACGCGGGAGGTGCCGTACAGGGCGCGGACGACTCCCTCGGTGCGGATGCCGGGGGCCCAGGACAGCGTGTTGGACATGAAGGTGCGGGCACGCAGGAACGTCCAGGCGAGTCCGGAGTCGCGGATGACGGCCTCGTTCCGGCGCTGGGTGCGGGTGATGAGGTCGTCGGCGGGCTCCGTGACGGCGAGCATGGACAGTTTGACCACGTGCCGTACGCCGGCGTCGCGGGCGGCCCGTACGAACCGGGCGTCGTCGGGTTCGGTGACGCGGTTGGTCACCAGGAGGGCGGCGTCCACGCCGCGCAGGGCCGCGTCCAGGGAGTCCCGGTCGGCGTAGTCGGCGCGTACGGTCTCGACGCCGGGCCCCGTGACGCACACCCGGCCCGGGTCTCGGGCGAGGATGCGTAAGGGCCGCTGCCCGCACAGGAGGTGGGCGACCTCGCGGCCGACCGCCCCCGTCGCCCCCGTCACCAGGATCATGGCACTCCTTCCGGGGGTACGGTCAGCGGGTGGGCGTGGGCCCGGACAGGGTGGCGGTGAAGACGCTCTCGGCGTCCTGCTGTCCGGTGACGCGGACGGCGAGGGTGCCGGGGGCGCTGTCCGGCAGGACCGCGGCCCTGATCCAGCAGGGCCGGTCGAACTCGGCGTACCGGTCGAAGCGCGTGACGCCGGCGGTGGGGACGAACCGCGCGCCGGCGGTGGCGGCGCAGGCGGCCTGGCGGGCGGCCTCCAGCAGGAGCATGCCGGGCACGTGGTCCTTGGGCCGCTGGAAGAGGGTGCGGTGGGCGGTGTCCACGCGCAGTTCCCACAGGTTGCGGTGGAGCGTGGGCGACAGGACGACGTCCTCGTCGCGGGTCCGGCCGGCCGGGGCGGCGGACAGCGCCCGGGTGGTGGCGCGCCAGGGGCGGGGCGTGGCGTGGTCGCCGCGCATCCGCTGGTAGACGGACGGGCTGATGAACCGGGGCAGTCCGGTTCCCGCGGCGACGAGGTGGCCGTCGCGGCGGACGAGCCAGTCGACCCGCCCCCGGACGAGGGTGGCACCGCGCCACACGAGGTCGGAGCAGGTGGTCTCGATGTCCACCTCGGCCGGCTCCCCTCCGACCGCCAGGTGCTCGGGGTAGCAGGCGTAGTCCAGGCCCGACATCAGGAAGTGGTGGCCGACCGGCACGCCGTACCCGGCGTGGAAGACGAGCATGGCGGCCTGCCGCATCGCCTCCATGAGGAGCATCGGGTCGTGGCGGTCGCCGTGCACGGGCGCGAAGAACGGGTGGTCGTGCGGCAGTCGGGCGCTGACCGAGAATCGGTCCTCGTCCGTGCGGGTCCAGTGGTACGGGAAGGCGTCCTCGGGTCTGGTCCGGTGGACGAGCTCCATGGGAACCGGTTGACCGGTTTTTCTCTGCGGACGAGTGGCTATGGCCACACCCGACATAAGGGCATCTGAGTACATGGGTCCCCCCCGGGGCACATGGCGGCGAAACTGGTCTGTGGTGCGCGCGCACTGATAAGATACAGACTGAGCGGTTTTTTTTCTAGGGTGACCGGTCACTGACGGGACGTGATCACCCGGCGATGTCAAAGACAGAGGAGGCAGGCGTGGCCAAGCAGGATCGCGCGATCCGCACCCGCCAGACGATCCTGGAGGCGGCGGCGGTCGTCTTCGAGCGACAGGGGTACCAGGCGGCCACCATCACCGAGATCCTCAAGGTGGCCGGGGTGACCAAGGGCGCTCTCTACTTCCACTTCCAGTCCAAGGAGGAGCTGGCGCTCGGCGTGTTCGATGCCCAGGAGCCGCCCGAGCAGGTCCCGCCGCAGCCCCTGAAGCTGCAGGAACTGGTCGACATGGGCCTCTGGTTCACCCACCGGCTGCGGACCAACCAGCTCACCCGGGCCGGGGTACGGCTCTCCATGGACCAGCAGGCGCACACCCTGGACCGGCGGGGGCCGTTCCTGCGGTGGCGGGAGATGCTGCTGGGACTCCTCGACCAGGCCCAGGAGAACGGCGAGCTGCTGCCCCACGTGAACACCGCCGAGGCGGCGGAGCTGATCATGGGGGCCTTCACCGGCATCCAGATGGTGTCCCAGACCCTCAGCGACTACGCGGACCTCGAGGAGCGCTACATCTCCATGCAGCGCCACATCCTCCCCAGCCTGGCGGTGCCCTCCGTACTCGCCGCACTGGACCTGTCGTCCGGCCGCACGGACCGCATCACGGCCGAACTGGCCGCCACGCAGGACTGAACCCCGCACGATCACCCCCACGTACGGCCGCACCCCGCGCGCCGGCCCACGACGCGCGACCGCGGGAACGATCCCCCCACGGATCCCCCGACGGATCGCCGGCCCATGCCCCTCCCCCACCTCCGAGCCACCCCGGCCGCGCCTCGCCCCGCCGCCCCGCCGGCCGGTGAACACCAGGCTCACCGCGCACCCACCGAAGCGGCCGCCGCCGTCCCCCGCGGACGTGCCCGGGCTGCCCATGGCCGGCCAGTCGTACCGCCTTGTCCCCCGCCCGGTCCCCCGCGGCCCTTTCCCGCAGCGGGCGGCGTCACGCCGACGCGGAAGTGCCGCAACGCCCGCGCGAAGGGCCTCAGTCGCCGGACAGGCCCTCGCTGAGGACCGCGCGCGTGGCGGTGTACGGAGGGGGCGCGGGTATCGGGGTGAGGTGCCAGGCGGGATCGGGAAGCGGTGTGGGGGCCGTGCCCACCAGGAGGGTGGTGGGGTCGGTCCGGAGGCCGGTGCCCCGCGCCTTGAGCACCGCTTCCTTGCGGGTCCAGGCGCGGGCGAAGGCCGCCGGGCGCTCGGCCGCGGGCAGCAGGGCGAGTTCGGCTTCCTCCGCCGGGTGCAGGGCGCCCGGAAGTACGTGCGCGGGGATGCGCTCCACGTCCACTCCGACCACCGCCCGCTCCGACAGGGCGATCACGAAGAGGTCGCCGGCGTGCGCGAGACTGAAGTGGACGGGGTTCCCGGGGACCACGGGGCGGCCGTGTGGACCGCCGCACCCGGCACACGGCGCCTGGTGGATCCGGACGTGCTCGGGCCGCTGGCCGAGCCGCTCCCCGAGCAGGATGCGCAGCGCCACGTGCGCGGCCAGAAAGCGGTCGCGGTCCTCGGCGCGGGCGAAGCGGGCCAGCCGGGCCCGCTCCGCCGCACTCAGGATCCCCGCGTTGCGCTCCGCGTGGGCCTGCCGGGGCGTCACCCGTGCGAGGTGGACGCCGGGCACGCCGCACGGGAGCGGTGGTGGCAGCGGGTCAGCCGACGACATCGCCCGGGGCGGCCGCGGGTTCCGGTGACAGGAGCTGGACCGCGCCGTCCGAGTCGTACGAGCCGAGGAGCAGGAACTCGCTGGTGAATCCGGCGATCCGCTTCTTTCCGAGGTTGATCACGCCGACGACGAGGCGGTCCTTCAGCTCCTCGGGCCGGTAGTTGGTGACCTGCGCGCTCGTGGCCAGCACTCCGGCCGGGCCGAAGTCGGCAGTGATCTTGTACGCGGGCTTGCGGGCCTCCGGGAACTCCTCCACCGTCAGGACGCGGCCGACGCGGATGTCGGAGGAGAAGAAGTGGGCCGGGTCGGTCAGGGGCTTGGGCGCGGTGCTGTCGCTCATGGTTCTCGCTCTGATCGTCGGGACGCCACGGCCGGACGTCGTGGCGTGGAGGCGGGAAGACGCCTGCGGCTTACGGTAGTTCGAAGGGGAGCGTGATGCCGTCGAGGGCCCGGGCGCAGCGGCAGGTGCGGTCGGCGGGGAGCAGCTCCACGGTGCGCAGGACGAGGGACCGCATCCGCTCGGTGTTCGCGGCGAAGACCTTGAAGACCTCGTCCTGGGACACGCTCTCCTCCTCGTCCAGGCCCGCGTCCAGGTCGGTGACGAGGGCCAGGGAGGTGTAGCAGACCGCGAGTTCGCGGGCGAGCACCGCCTCCGGTGTGCCCGTCATGTTCACCAGGGACCACCCCTGGGCCGCATACCACTGCGACTCCGCGCGGGTCGAGAAGCGCGGGCCCTCGATGACCACCATGGCGCCACCGGTGCGCACGCCCTCACCGCCCGCCTCGGCCACCGCGGCCGTGCCGTGCGCGCAGTACGGGTCGGCGAACGGGACGTGGACCGCGCCCCGTTCGTGGAAGGTCTGGACGCGGCCGCTCGTCCGGTCGACCAGCTGGTCGGGGACGACGATGGTGCCGGGGCCCAGGTCGCGGCGCAGCGAGCCGACCGCGCAGGGGGCCAGGATCTGCCGGACACCGGCCGCACGCAGGGCCCAGATGTTCGCCCGGTAGTTGATCCGGTGCGGCGGGTACTCGTGGTCGCGGCCGTGCCTCGGGAGGAAGGCCACCCGGCGGCCCGCGACCGTGCCGATGGACAGCGGAGCGGAGGGATCGCCGAACGGGGTGGTCACCTCGGCCTGTTCGGCGCCTTCGAGCAGCTCGTAGAAGCCGCTGCCGCCGATGACGCCTATCTCCGCCGGTGCGGATGTCGATGCCGTGCTCACGCTCGTACCACCTGGATCTCGGTCAGGGTCTGGACGGTGGGGTGGGGGCCGTGCTCGGCCAGGCCCTCGGGGGCCGGGTCCTCCGGACGCTGGACCCGTACGGTCTGCCAGCCGGCCGCCGCCGCGGCGGCCAGCTCGGCCGGCGCGTCGCTGAGGAAGAGAGTCCGCCCGGCCGGGGCCCCGAGGGTCCGGCCGATCCGGCGGTAGGAGTCCGGGTCGTCCTTGGGCCCGGTGTTCTCCAGGTCGAAGTAGCCGTCGAGGTGGCGGGTCAGGTCGCCGTACGCCGTGGTCGCGAACCAGTCGCGCTGGGCCGCGGCGGCCCCGGAGGAGTAGATGTAGCGGCCGATGCCCGCCTCGGCCCAGGCGGCGAGCGCCCCGGGCACGTCACCGTAGACGTGCCCGGCGAGGCTGCCGTCGGCGTACCCCTCGGCCCAGATCCGCGCCTGGACCGCCTTGAGCGGGGCGGCCTTGACGTCGTCGTCGGCCCACCGGGTCAGGGTGCGGACGGCGTCCGCCTCGTCGGCCGCGCCGGTCGCGCGGACCAGTTCGCCGTGGAGCGGGGTGTCCCGGTGCGCGGCGAACCAGCCGGCGATCCTCTGCCGTGCGTACGGGAAGAGGACCTGGCGGACGTGGGCGGCCGAACCGGTGGTGCCTTCGATGTCGAGCACCACCGCCTCGGCGGTGAGGACGTTCATCCGGCGGCCGCCAGCAGCGCGTCCAGGCGCGGGAAGCGCTGGGCGATCGGGTCGCCGGTGAACTCGCCGACCCAGCCGTCCTCGCGCTCGAAGAAGCGGATCGCGCAGAACTCGGGCTCCGGCCCCATGTCGAACCAGTGGGTGGTGCCCGCCGGTACCGACAGCAGGTCGCCCGCCTCGCACACCACCGCGAGGACCTTGCCCCCCAGGTGCAGGTAGAAGCAGCCGGTGCCGTGTGCGAAGAAGCGGACCTCGTCCTCGCTGTGCCGGTGCTCCTCCAGGAAGGCGGAGCGCGCGCCCGCGGCCTTCTCCCGCCAGGCGTCGCTGTCCTCGGGGTGCAGCATCACCACGTCGACGAGGCGCAGGCCCTCGGCGGCGCGGAGTGCGTCGACCTCGGTGCGGTAGCGCTCCAGCACCTCGGCGGGGTCGGTTCCGCCGGCGACCGGGCCGCGCACCTCCCAGTGGCGCAGCTCGACCGAGTGCTCGCGCAGAGCGGCGGCGATCTCGTCGGCGTCGCGCGTCCGCAGCAGTACGGTCTCCGGAGCGTCGTCCGGCATGACGTGGAGCAGGGTCATCCGTGGCCTCCCTGGCCGGTGGCGAGTACGAGTTGCCGGCAGACGGCCTCGATGCATTCGAGCCGGTTGCGGGCCTGGGCGAGGTCCCGGCCCCAGACCGTCACCCCGTGGTCGGTGATCAGCAGACCGGGTGCCCGTTCGGGGCTTCCCGCGGGGGCGCCGGAGCGCAGGTACGCCTCCAGTTCGGCGGCGATCCGCGGTACCTCGGCGTGGTTGGCGAAGACCGGCACGGTGGTGCGCGAAGGGTCGGACAGGCCGAGTGCCTTGAGGAGTTCGTGGCCGGCCAGCTCCAGGGTCCGGGTACCCCCGGCCGCGCCGACACGGCTCGCCACGGCGGTCGCGTACGGCGAGTGGACGTGGACGACGGCGCCGGCGTCGGTGGTCCGGTAGACGGCGGCGTGGATGCACGTCTCGGCGGAGGCCCGCAGCCCGCCCTCCTCGGCGGGTTCCCCCGTCCGGGCGTCCACGAGAACGGTGTCGGCGGCGGTGAGGTCGCCCTTGTCCCGGCCGCTGGCGGTGATCAGGGCGTGCCCGGACTCGCCGGGCAGCCGTACCGAGAGGTTGCCGGAGGTGGCGGGCATCCACCCACGCTCGTAGAACCGGCGGGAGAAGCGGGCGAGGTCGGCGCCGAGCCGCTGCCGGGTCGAGGCCGGACGCAGGGACTCCTTCTCGGTGACCACGGCGGTGACGAGCTCGGCCGGGGTGACGTCGAAGGCGGGGTTGTAGACGCCCGCGCCCGCCGGGGCGACCGCGGTGCCCGCGAAGGCGGTCACCTCGTGCGCGGGGCGCTCCTCGATGACGATCCCGGAGCCGTCGGGCAGCGCAGGGTCCCGGGTGGACTCGGGGGCGACCACGATGAAGGGGATGCGGTGGCGGGCGGCGGCCAACGCGAGGCCGTAGGTGCCTATCTTGTTGGCGACGTCCCCGTTGGCGGCGATCCGGTCGGCTCCGACCAGGACCACGTCGACCAAACCGCGCGCGAGGGCGGACGCGGCGGCGGAGTCCACGCAGAGCCGGTACGGCACCCCGGCCTCGCCCAGCTCCCAGGCGGTCAGCCGGGCGCCCTGGAGCAGTGGCCGGGTCTCGTCGACCAGGACCTCCTCGACCAGACCGCGCCCGGACAGCTCGATGATCACCCCCAGGGCGGTGCCCAGCGCGGCGGTGGCCAGCCGGCCCGTGTTGCAGTGCGTCAGGATGCGCAGCGGCCGGTCGGGGGTGAGCGAGAGCACCAGCTCGCAGGCGCGGTCCACGGCGGCCCGGTTGACGGTGATGTCCTCGTCCAGCATGGCGAGGGCCTCGTCGAGGACGGCCTGCCTGCCGTCGCCCAGGACGCCCAGCACCCGTTCGACGGCCCACGCCAGGTTGACGGCGGTGGGCCGGGCGGCGGCGATCCGGGCCGCGTCCGCGCGCACGGCGGCCCGGTCGAGGGTGCCCGCGGCCTCATCGGTGTGCCGGAACGCCGACATGGCGACGCCCAGGGCACCGGCCAGACCGATGGCGGGCGCGCCCCGCACGGCCAGGGTCTGGATGGCGTCGATCAGCTGGTCGACGGTCTCCAGCCGCAACAGCCGGTACTCATGGGGCAGGGCCCGCTGGTCGACGGCCAGCACCACCCCGTCGGACCACTCCAGCGAGGGGCGCGGCGTGCGGACGGAACTCGGCTTCGGGGCCACGGGTCAGTCCTCCGGTCCGAAGTCGAGCCCGCCGCCGAGACGTACGGTGACGCACTGGCCGAGGCGGTTGGTGGTGGTGTGCAGGACGGTCGCGTCGACCGAGCCGAGGAGTTCCAGCAGGCCCTCCGCGCTGAAGGACTGGGAGGCGAAGCCGCCCTCGCCCTGGAAGGCGACGCCGCCGTAGTCGCCGGGGACCTCGTCGAGCTCCTCGATGCCGCAGGCCGTGTAGTAGGCGCGGCGGACCGCGGTGGTCGACGGCTGCTCGTCGAAGACGGAGATCACACCGATCCCGCCTGCCGCGGCGGCGCTGTGGAGCACCTTCTCGGGCTCGGCGAAGTTGCCCAGCAGGTTGAACGGGAACAACTGCAGCGGGCGCCGGCCGCCGATTTCGAGGGCCCAGGAGCTGCTGTGCAGCACGTCGCCTATGAGACCGCGGGCCTGCCCGTCGAGGCCCTCCTCGTGGATGCGCCGGTTGAGGCGGGCGATGGCGCCGGGCGAGATGTCGATGCCCAGGTAGGGCAGGCCGGCGGCGCGCGCGACCTCCAGGGCCCGTCCGTCGTAGCAGCCCAGTTCGACCAGGCTGTCACAGCGGTGGCGGATGGCGGACTTCAGCGCCGCGAGGCCCTCCATCTGGAGATAGGAGAGCAGCTCGTCGGGGAAGTGGGCGGCACGCATGATGGCGGGTGCGCCGCCGTCGCGGTAGAAGGAGCCTGCGGGGAGGGTCTCGCTCGCGCCGCCTTCCGTACGTGTGAACGCGGTGGATCTCAAAGCTGTTTCACCTCTCGGGGGATGCCCGGCGCCGTTCGGCTCGTGGTTCTCACTGCTCGGGGCGGAAGCGGTTGATGGCGTCGATGTGCCGGGCGCGCAACTCGTGGTCGCGCACGCCCAGGCCCTCCTCGGGGGCCAGCGCGAGGACGCCGACCTTGCCCTGGTGGAGGTTGCGGTGGACGTCGTACGCGGCCTGACCCGTCTCCTCCAGGGAGTACACCTTCGACAGGGTGGGGTGGATCTTGCCCTTGGCGATCAGGCGGTTGGCCTCCCACGCCTCGCGGTAGTTGGCGAAGTGGGAGCCGACGATCCGCTTCAGCGACATCCACAGGTAGCGGTTGTCGTACTCGTGCATGTAGCCCGAAGTCGAGGCGCAGGTGGTGATGGTGCCGCCCTTGCGGGTGACGTAGACGCTGGCGCCGAAGGTCTCGCGGCCGGGGTGCTCGAAGACGATGTCGACGTCCTCGCCGCCGGTGAGCTCGCGGATGCGCTTGCCGAAGCGCTTCCACTCCTTGGGGTCCTGGGTGTGCTCGTCCTTCCAGAACTTGTAGCCTTCGGCGTTTCGGTCGATGATCGCCTCGGCGCCCATGGAGCGGCAGATGTCCGCCTTCTGGTCGCTGGAGACGACGCAGATGGGGTTGGCGCCGCCGGCCAGCGCGAACTGGGTGGCGTACGAGCCGAGGCCGCCGCTCGCGCCCCAGATGAGCACGTTGTCGCCCTGCTTCATGCCGGCCCCGTTGCGCGAGACCAGCTGGCGGTACGCGGTGGAGTTCACCAGGCCCGGCGCCGCCGCCTCCTCCCAGCTGAGGTGGTCGGGCTTCGGCATCAGCTGGTTCGACTTCACCAGCGCGATCTCCGCCAGGCCGCCGAAGTTGGTCTCGAAGCCCCAGATGCGCTGCTCCGGGTCCATCATCGTGTCGGAGTGGCCGTCGGGGCTCTCCAGCTCCACGCTCAGGCAGTGCGCGACCACCTCGTCGCCCGGCTTCCAGGCGTTGACGCCGGGGCCGGTGCGCAGGACCACGCCCGCCAGGTCGGAGCCGATGACGTGGTACGGCAGGTCGTGGCGCTTGGCGAGCGGCGAGGTCCGCCCGTACCGCTCCAGGAAGGCGAAGGTCGGCAGAGGTTCGAAGATCGAGCTCCACACCGTGTTGTAGTTGACCGAGGACGCCATGACGGCCACCAGGGCCTCGCCCGGGCCCAGTTCGGGCAGCGGCACCTCGGTCACGTGCAGGGACTTGCGCGGATCCCGTTCGCCGGTGGGGATGCCGTCGAACATGGCGGTGTCCTCGGCACGCAGCACGACCGCCCGGTAGGACTCGGGCAGGGGCAGGGCCGCGATGTCGCCGGGTGACCGGTCGGCGGCGGGGGCGAGAAGGGTGTCGAGGAGCTGCCTCATGCGACGGCCTCCTTCGTACGGGGCCGCACACGGACCAGCAGGGGGCCGGCGGGGCGCAGGGCCATGCCGAGGTCCACGGGGACCCGTCGGCCCGGTGGATCGTGCGCTTCGACGTCGAAGCGCTGGAGGACGGCCGCGAGCACGATGACCGCCTCCTGCATCGAGAAGTGCTGCCCGATGCAGGCGCGGGGACCGCCGCCGAAGGGGAACCAGGCGTACCGCGGGCGGCCCGCCTCCGCCTCGGGCGTGAAGTGCTCGGGGTCGAAGTCGTCCGGCCGCGCCCAGTAGGCGGGGTGGCGGTGGGTGACCCAGGGGGCCAGGTAGACGTCGGCCCCCGCCGGGATGCGGAACCCGTCCACCTCGGCCTCGGCGACCGCGCGGCGCCCCATGATGGCGACGGCGGGATAGACGCGCATGGTCTCCTTCAGCACCTGGTTGAGGTACGGCAGAGCCTCCACGTCGGCGGCGCCCGGGCTGCGTCCGGCCAGGACGTCGTCGACCTCGGCACGGGCGCGGGCGCGCACCTCGGCGTCGCCGGCGAGCAGGTGCAGGGCGTAGCCGAGCGTCGTCGCGGTGGTCTCGTAGCCGGCCAGCAGGAAGATCAGGACCTGATCGCGGACGGCGTCGGCGCTCAGTCCCGAACCGTCCTCGTCGCGGGCCCGGACCAGCAGCGAGATCATGTCGTCGGCCTCGTCGGCGCCGGCGCGCTGGGCGATGATCCGGTCGCAGATCCCGAACAGCTCGCGCTGGGCGGCCTGTGTCCGGCGGTTGGCGGGAGTGGGCCACGTCCGGGGCAGCCGCACGGGCGAGACCCCGCGGCGCAGCACGCTCTCGCCGATGACCGGGAACTGGCGGCGCACCACGTCCACGGCGGCCTCGATGTCGGCTCCGAAGAGAATACGGCTCACCGCACGAAGGGCAAATTCCGTCATTACCGCGGACGCGTCCACGACACCGTCGGGCTGTGTCTGCCAGCCGGAGACGGACCGAATTATTTCAGCATGCACCGCGCCCGCGTATTCGTGCACCCGGCGCCGGGTGAACAACGGCTGAACCATGCGCCGCTGGAAGATGTACTCGTCGTCCTGGCTGGTGAGCAGGCCATTTCCGACGGATTCCCGGATCTCGGTGTACGTCGGATTGTCCTTGCGGAAATTGGCCGACTGCGAGGCGAGTACCTGCTGGACACCGTCGGCGGAGAAGACCCCGTACATCTCGGTCCGCGCGCCCGGCGGGCCGGCCTGGAAGCGCACCACGTCGCCGACGGTGCTCCGGGCCCGGAGGTAGGCCGCCAGCACATCGTGCCGCAGCTCCTTGAGCGATCCGAGTAGGGGATGGCCGACGACCAGCGGTACCTGTCTCACGGACTTCCTTTCCGGTCGAATTTCCTGGGACTCAGGATTCTGGCCAGATCACACCACGCTCCGCCAGGGGGGTAAGTGGAGTGTCCATATTTTTCCGAATGATCCAGGCAGGCGGTTCTCGGGTATGAGGAACCTATTGCCGGTGCGCCTGGTATCGGGAACCTATTGCCGGTGTGCCTGGTATCAGGAATACCAGGCACCGGAATTTCTGGATCGGCACGGACACATCCGTGCAGGCTGTGACCCTGAAGTCAGCATGCGATCGACTGAGCAGGGGAATCGTGAGTTCATCCGTGTGGTCACCGTTGACGGCCTACCAGCGCGACATCTGGGTGGCGCATGCACTGTTTCCACGGCTTCCCCAGTTCAACCTGTACCTGGCGCGCCGCTTCTCGGGCGCGGTGCGGACCGAGGAGCTCGCGGCGGCGCTCGGCGCCGTGGCGGCCCGTCACGACGCGCTGCGGCTGGAGTTCCGTGAGGTGGACGGGGTCCCGCAGCAGCGGGTGGCGCAGACCCGGCCGCAGGTCGAGGTGCTGGACTTCAGCGGGAGCGGAGCGGACGCCGGCGCCCGCATCACCGAGTGGATCGAGGCCGCGTACGACCGGCCGTTCGCCCTCGGCGAGGGACGGGCCTGCGAACTCGCCGTGCTCAAGGAGAGCGCGGACGCCGCCCACGTCTTCATCAGGGCGCACCACATCGTGGCGGACGCGTGGGCGCTGAACCTGCTGCTCGCGCAGACCGTCGCGGCGGCGGCCGCCGAGGAGCCGGCTCCCGACGCGGAGCCGGAGCCGTCGGCCCTGGCCGCCTTGGCGGACGAGGAGCGCTACCGCGGCTCGGCGCAGTACGCGAAGGACCAGGAGTACTTCCGCACCATGCTGGCCGGGCTGGAGCCCCCGCTGTTCGCCCGCAAGGCGCCCAGCGGGCAGCGCACTTCGGCCCGGCACTCCTTCGCGCTGCCGGCCGGCGCCGTCGCCCGGATCCGGGAGCGCGGCGAGTCGCCGTTCGCCTTCGTCGCGGCGGCCTTCGCGGTGCACCTCTCGCGTCTGCACCTGACCGAGGACGTGGTGCTGGGTGTTCCCCTGTTCAACCGCCGCGGCCGGGACCAGCGCCGCACGGTCGGGCAGTTCGCCAACACCCTGCCGCTGCCCGTGAGGGCGGACGCGTCCGCCACCTTCACCGAACTCGTCGGCTCCGTCCTGCGGGACTCGCGCGAACTCCAGCGCCACGAGCGGATGCCGCTGGGCGACGTGCTGCGCGAGGCGCCGGCCGCCGTCGGAGGGGGCGCGGCCCGGTCGCTGTTCGACGTGACGCTCTCGTACGTCCAGTGGCCCGCCGCCCACGACCTGCCCGGCACCACGCAGGAGACCACCGGCGCCACCCGCGCCCACGACCATGATGTGCTCGCGGTCGTCGTGAACGAGGTCGCGGACGGCGAGGACGTCCTGGTCGAGCTCGACTACGCCACCGACGTCTTCGACTCCGACTTCCCCGTGGAGTCCTTCGGCCGCCATGTGCGGAACCTGGTGCTCGCCGCCCTGGAGACACCCGACCGTCCGGTGTCCACGCTCTCCGCTCTCGACCCGAAGGAGCGGGCCGAACTGGTCGAGGGCCACAACCGCACCAGCGCCGCCTTCCCCGAGGACGCCACCCTGCACGGCCTCTTCGCGGAGCAGGCCGCCCGCACCCCGGACCGTACGGCGGTGACCGGCCCCGGCCCGGACGACTCCCTCACCTACGCCGAACTCGACGACCGCGCGGCCCGCCTCGCGCACGCCCTGCGCGGCGACGGCGTGGAGCCCGGCGACCGGGTCGCGGTGCTGATGGAGCGGTCGCCCGCGCTGCTGCCCGCGGTCCTCGGCGTGCTCAAGGCGGGCGCCGCCTACGTGCCGGTGGACCCGGGCCACCCGGCCGAGCGGATCCGGCTGCTGCTGGAGGACAGCGGTGCACGTGCCGTACTGACCGGGCCCGGCGCCCCCGCCCTGCCCGAACTCCCCGGCGTGGTCGTCCGACGGGCCGACGGGGAACTGCCCGAGGTGCCGGCCGGGGCCCTGCCCGAGAGGGCCGGACCGCGCAACCTCGCCTACGTCCTGTACACCTCGGGTTCCACCGGCCGCCCCAAGGGCGTCATGGTCGAGCACCGCTCGGTGGTCAACCGGCTGAACTGGATGCAGCGCGGCTACCCGATCGGCCAGGACGACGTCCTGCTCCAGAAGACCCCGGTCACCTTCGACGTGTCCGTGTGGGAGCTGTTCTGGTGGCAGTCGGCCGGCGCCGGGCTGACCCTCCTCGCACCGGGTGCCGAGAAGGACCCGCGGGAGATGCTGGACACGATCGCGGACCGGAAGGTCACCGTCGCGCATTTCGTGCCCTCCATGTTCGGCCAGTTCCTGGAGCTGCTGGAGGAGCGCCCCGAACTCGTCCGGCGGGCCGCGTCACTGCGCCGGATCTTCTGCTCCGGCGAGGCCCTCCAGCCCGAACACGTCAACCGCTTCAACCGGGTCTTCGCTGCGGCGTCGGCGGCGCCCGCGCTGGTCAACCTGTACGGCCCCACCGAGGCCACCGTCGACGTCTCGTACTGGGACTGCCCCACCGGCCCGGACACGCGGGTGGAGCGGGTCCCGATCGGCCGGCCCATCGACAACACCGAGCTGCACGTCCTCGACCCGTACGGCAACCCGCAGCCCGTCGGCGCCCCCGGCGAGCTGTGCATCGCCGGCGTCGGTCTGGCCCGCGGCTACCTGGGGCGTCCGGACCTCACGGCGCAGTCCTTCGTCGACCACCCGTTCACACCCGGCGAACGCCTCTACCGCACCGGGGACCTGGCCCGCCGGCTCGCCGACGGCAGCCTGGAGTACCTGGGCCGGATCGACGGACAGGTCAAGATCCGCGGCAACCGCATCGAGCTCGGCGAGGTCGAGCACCGGCTGTCGCTGGTCCCGGGCGTCCGCGGCGCGGTGGTCCTGCACCGTGTCTCGCAGGACCGCGGCGGCTCGCTCATCGGCGCGTACCTGGCCGACTCCGAGCTCGACCAGTCCCTGCTGCGGTCGGAACTCGCCCGTAACCTGCCCGAGTACATGATCCCCGCCCGGTTCGCGCGGATCGACGCGATCCCGCTGACCCCCAACGGCAAGGCGGACCGGCGCACCCTGCTGCGGACCCTGCCGCACCGGACCGCCGCCGACGCCTCCGCGCACACCGCCCCGCGCGACGCGACCGAGCAGGCGCTGGCGGAGATCTGGTCCGAGGTGCTGGGCGCCGAACGGGTCGGCGTCCACGACGACTACTTCGTGCTCGGCGGCGACTCCATCACCATGCTGCGCGTCCGGGCCGCGGCCGAGAAGCGCGGCCTGGCCGTCACCCTCCCCGACATGGCCCGCTACACCACCATCGCGACCCTGGCCCCCCAGGTGCGCCCCCTCGATCCGCAGACCACCCCGCAGGCGGCGCCTCTGGAGCCGTTCGCGCTGGTCACCGGCATGGACAAGGCCAGGCTGCTGGGGATGGGCGCCGTCGACGCGTACCCGGCCACCCAGCTGCACCTGGGCATGATCTACCACGGCAGCGAGGAGGGCAGCACCACCGTCTACCGCGACGTGTTCCGCTACCGGCTGCGCGTCGACTGGGACGAGCGGGCCTTCCGCGCCGCATACGCGCGGCTGCTCGAGCGGCATCCCGTGCTGCGGTCCTCCTTCTCCCTGGGCGAGTACACCGAGCCGCTCCAGATCGTGCACCCCGAGGTCACCGGCACCCTGGACGTCGTCGACCTGCGCGGCGCCGAAACCGAAGCCGAAACCGAAGCCGAAGCCGAGACGCGGGTCCTCGCCCACATCGAGGAGCGCCGCCACTTCCCGTACGACCACGAGCGGCCGGGGCTGCACCACACCCGGGTGCACGTCCGGGAGGGCGTGCTGGACCTGGTCCTCAGCTTCCACCACGCCATCCTGGACGGCTGGAGCGTCGCCAACGTGATGAGCGAGCTGCTCCAGGACTACCAGCACGGGCTGGGCGCGCCGGTCGGCCCCGTCCCCGACCGGACACTGCCGTCCGCCGCCGAGCACGTACGCCAGGAGCGGGCGCTGCTGGACTCGGCGGAGGCCGCCGACTACTGGCGCACCCTGCTCGACGGGGCCGAACCGGCGCAGCTCGACCCGTTCGTGCCCTACGAGGCGCCGCGGGCGGGCGGGGACGTCGTCCACCACATCGAACTCCCCGAGGACGTGGAGCGCGGGGTCAAGGACCTCGCCCGGGAGCACGCGATACCCCTGCGGCTCGTGCTGTTCGCCACGCACTGCCTGACCCTGCGGCTGCTCACGGGGGCCGAGGACGTCACGACCGGCCTGGTCACCCACGGCCGCCCCGAGGTCGCCGAGGCCGAACGGATGGCCGGCCTGTTTCTCAACACCATGCCGTTCCGGCTGCGCGGCGGCCGGGGATCCTGGCTCGACCTGCTGCACGACGTCGTCGGCCAGGAGCGGGACTCGCACCCCTACCGGGCCTACCCCCTCAGCGCGATCCAGAGCGACCGCGGCGGCGCCCCGCTGCTGGACACCGCGTTCACCTTCGTGCGGCTGCACAACCTGGAAGCGCAGCTGCGCACCGACCGGCTCGAGCTGCTCGACCTGACGACGTACGAGGAGACCAACTTCGGTCTGCTCACCAACGCGATCGTCGACCCGCGCGACGGCCGGGTCCGGCTGCGCCTCAACTGCGCCGGCCGTGCCTTCACCGCCACCCAGGCGGCTCTCTTCGCCGACGTGTACACCGCGGTGCTGCGCCGGATCACGGAACACCCCTCGGAAGCCGTGCAGTTCGACTTCCTCGCGTCCCGGGGTGACCTCCCGGCCAACCCGGCGCCCGAACCGGCCGACGTGGTCAGCAGGTTCACCGCCATGGCGGCCCGGCAGCCCGACGCGGAAGCCGTCGTGTTCGGCGACGTCCGCTGGACCTACCGCGACCTCGACCGGGCCGCCTCCCAGGTCACGGCACGGCTGCGGGAGCTCGGCGTACCGGCCGGCGCCGGGGTGGGCATCGCCCTGGACCGCTCGCCGGAGATGATCGCCACCGTGCTCGGCGTCCTGCGCGCCGGCGCGGCCTGCGTCCCCCTCGACGTCAGCTACCCGGCCGAGCGGATCGCCCTGATGATCGGGCGGGCGGCGCCGTTCCGGGTCATCGCCCACGCCGCGCACGCCGCTCTCGTGCCCGACCCGGAGCTCCTGCTCCCCGTGGAGACGATCCCGATGCCGGGTACGCCCGGTTTCGACGAGGCCGCCCCCGCGGCGGAGGCGCCGGTCGCGCTGCCGCTCGACAGCCTGTGCCTGATCCTCTTCACGTCGGGCTCCTCCGGTGAGCCCAAGGGCGTCGAACTCCCGCACCGCCTCTGGGCCAACTACACGCAGTGGCAGCTGCGCGCCGAGACCAACGCGCCCGGCGCCCGTACCCTGCAGTTCGCCCCGCTCAGCTTCGACGTCTCCTTCCAGGAGATCTTCTCCACCATGGCCTGCGGCGGCACGCTGCACCTGGTCTCCGAGACCGACCGCCGCGACCCGGCGACCCTGCTGCGCCTCCTCGACGAGCAGGAGATCGAGCGCTGGTTCATGCCGTTCGTCGCGCTCCAGACCGTGGCGGAGACCTCCGACCTGCTGGGCATCCGGCCGCGTGCCCTGCGCATCCTGATCTCCTCGGGTGAGCAGCTGCGCGTCACCGAGGAGCTGCGCCGGTTCTGCGCCGTACGGCCCACCCTGCTGGAGAACCAGTACGGGCCGACCGAGACCAACATCGCAAGCGCCTACCTGCTGTCGGGCGACCCGGCGGACTGGCCCGCCCTGCCGCCCATCGGCACGGCCATCGACGGCGCCGAGATCCACGTCCTGGACGACCGGCTGCGGCCGGTCCCGGTCGGCGTGCACGGCGAGATCTACCTCGGCGGCGCCTGTCTGGCCCTGGGCTACAAGGGCCGCCCGGACCTGACGGAGGAGCGGTTCGTACCGCACCCCACCCGGGCCGGGGCGCGCCTCTACCGCACCGGCGACGTCGGGCGCGTCCTGCCCGACGGGAACGCCGTGTGGCTGGGCCGCGCCGACGACCAGGTCAAGGTACGCGGGTTCCGCGTCGAGCCGGCCGAGGTGGAGATCGCCATCACCGCCCTGTCCGACGAGTTCCCGGGCATCCGGGGCGCCGCCGTGGTCGCCCAGAAGCGCGGCCCCGGCGGGGAGTCGTTCCTGGTCGGGTTCCTGCTCGGTGAGGAGGGCTCGGCCGACCTGGGCGAGATCCGCACCCGGCTGCGCCGCGTGCTCCCCGACTACATGGTGCCCGCCCACCTGGTGTGGCTGGACCGCCTGCCGATGACCCCGAGCGGCAAGCGGAACGACGCCGCCCTGCGCCGCATGGAACTCAAGACGGCCGAGACGGTCGCGCCCACCCTGCCGCGCGACGCCATGGAGCAGTCCCTCGCCGCGATCTTCGGGGAAATGCTGAACCTGCCCCACATCGGTGTGCACGACGACTTCTTCGCCTCCGGCGGCACCTCGCTGACCGCGATGCGGCTCATCGTGACCATCGAGAAGCGGTTCGGCCTGCGCATGCCCCTGACCGCCTTCGTCGCCGCGCCGACCATCGCGATGCTCGCCGACAAACTGCGCTCCGGTGCCGCGGTCGCCGCCTTCGACCCGGTCGTGCCCATCAGGGCCGTCGCGTCCGACGAGGGCGGCCGCACCCCGGTCTTCCTGGTCCACCCGCTCGGCGGCAACGTGCTCTGCTACGTACGGCT
The DNA here is from genome assembly GCF_040646655.1 of Streptomyces sp. NPDC045431. Lineage (NCBI taxonomy): Bacteria > Bacillati > Actinomycetota > Actinomycetes > Kitasatosporales > Streptomycetaceae > Streptomyces > Streptomyces sp. NPDC045431. The sequence goes on along the minus strand of NZ_JBEZAQ010000016.1, from coordinate 164,590 downwards.
CGCCCGGCATCTGCCCGACGACCAGCCGCTGTACGCACTCCAGGCGGCCGGCGGCGAACCGGGTACCGAACCGATCACCACGATGGCCGGACTGGCCCGCAGCTACCTGGACGCGATCAAGCGCATCCAGCCGGAGGGCCCGTACCGGCTCGGCGGCTGGTCGTTCGGCGGGTTCGTGGCCTTCGAGATGGCGCGCGAGCTGCGCCGGACCGGGGAGGCCGAACTGGCTCAGCTGATCCTGCTGGACTCCATCGCGCCGGATCCGGGCCAGCGGCCCGAGGTCGCCGAACAGGCCATGATGGAGTGGTTCTTCTGGGAGCTGATCTGGGTCGACCGCGGCGGCAGCGCGCCCGTCGACCGGATCCCGGCCGACCTGACCACCGACGACGAGCGGCTGGACTACATCGCCGATCGCGCGGCGGCCGTGGGCATCGTCCCGGTGGCCACGGCCCGGACCGCCATCCGCCGGCTCTTCGAGGTCTACAAGGCGAACTGGAACGCCCTGCGGGACTACATGCCCGCACCCGAGCCGATCGACCTGACCCTGGTCAAGGCGACCGCGCCGCTGCCGGACGTCCTGCGCCCCATGCACGGCGCCGCCCGCACCCTGCACGAGGCCCCGGCGAACGGCTGGGCGACCCTCACCAGCGGCCGCGTCGACGTGGTGGAGGTGCCCGGCGACCACCTGCTGCTCCTGGACGAGCCGTACGTGCGCTCCGTCGGCCAGGCCATCACCCCGCACACCGTGCCCGACGCGGCGCGGGAACCGCGGGCCGCGGACGCGCCGCACGCACAGACCGAGCACACCTCCGACGAAGGGACCGCACAGTGACGGCCGGCAGGAACATCAAGGCGATCGTCGTAGGGGCGGGCATCGGCGGGCTCACCGCCGCCGCCACCCTGCGCAAGGTCGGCCTGGACGTCGAGGTCTACGAGCGGGCCCGGGAGCTGAAGCCCGCCGGCGGTGCCCTGTCCTTCATGACCAACTCCGTGCTCGCGCTGCGCACGCTCGGCATCGATCTGCGCCTGGAGGAGCACGCGGAGATCCTGGAGGAGCTGCACTTCCTGACCACCTCCGGCAAGGTCATCCGCACCCTGCGGTTCAAGGAGATCTGCGACCGGCTCGGCGCGCCCAGCTTCGGCATCTCCCGCACCCTGCTGCAGCGACTGCTGCTGAAGGAGATCGACGACTGCCCGCTCACCCTCGACGCCGCCGCCACCGGGTACGAGCAGGACGCGGACGGGGTGACCGTACGGTTCGCCGACGGCCGCGAGGCCCGCGGTGACGTACTGATCGGCGCCGACGGCTTCGGCTCGGCGATCCGGCGCCAGGTGGCCGGCCCGGAGGAGCCGCGCGAGACCGGCTACCTGTGCTGGGTCGCCACCCCCGACTTCACCCACCCGCGGGTGCCCAAGCAGTACGGCGCCCACTACTGGGGACGCGGCAAGCGCTTCGGCATCGCCAACATCGGCAACGGCCAGGTCTACTGGTGGGGCACCAAGAACATGCCCGTCGAGCGGGCCCGTGACTGGCGCGGCGGCAAGGACGAGATCCTGGACGCCTACGCAGGCTGGGCCCCGGAGGTCGTGGCGGCCGTCGAAGCCACCCCGATCGAGGCGATCACCGCCTTCCCCGCTCGCGACAGGCCGTTCCTGGAGCAGTGGGGCGACGGCCCGGTGACCCTGCTCGGGGACGCCGCCCACCCGATGATGACCAGCCTCGGCCAAGGCGCCTGCATGGCCGTCGAGGACGCGGCGGTCCTCGCCCACTGCCTGCGCGACGCGATCGCCGCCGGGGACGGCGCCCGCCGGGGGCTGCGCTCCTACGAGGCCGCCCGGCGGGCCCGCACCCGGAAGATCGTCGAGGGTGCCCACGCGCTCAGCGGCCTGGAACAGACCGAGTCGCGGCTGCGCATCCTCGGCCGCGACCTGTTCTTCCGGTTCGCGCCCTCGTCCGTGCTGGACAAGACCAACGCCGAATACCTCGACTTCGCCCTGGAGGCCAGGCAGTGACCACGTGGAACGCGGCCGACGCCGCCGCCGAGGCGGACCGTCCGCTGAGCCCCCTGGAGCGGTGGTACTGGATCTGCGACCAGATCTCCCCGCTCAACGTCATCTCGCACGCCCGGCTGTACGGGCCCTTCGACGCGGGGCTGGCCTCGCGCGCGCTCGCGGCGCTCCAGAGCCGTCACCCCCTGCTGCGGTCCGCGATCACGGCCGACGCACAGGGCCGCAACCCGCGGTTCCGGCCCGCGCCGGGCCGCGAGGTGCCGCTGCGCACCGTCACCGTCACCGCCCCGGCCGCCGGCCCGGACGGTGACGGGGGTGGCGCGGAGGCATGGGAGCGGGAGGTCAACGCGTACGAGCTCGTCACCGCCGTCAACTGGCGCACGGGGCCGCTGGCCCGCGCCCTGGTCGTGACCCGGCCCGGCGGCGACGGCGCCCCGGACGTGCACGACCTGGTGCTGGCCGTGCCGCACTGCATCGCCGACGGCACCACGGTGCTCACGCTGATGCGGCAGTGGGTCGAGCTCGCGGCCGCGATCGCCGCGTCCGAGTCCCGGGACGCGGAGCGGGCGCTGCGGACCGGCTCCCTGCGGACCCTGCCCGCGCCCGAGCAGCTGCTGCCGGCCGCCCACCGGGGCCTGGCGGGCCTGCGCAAGGTCGTCGGCCAGCAGATCGCCGACCAGGGCACGGCCAAGCGGATCAAGCCGCGCCGCTTCGAGCCCACGTCCCGCGTGCCGTTCGAGGGCCGTGTCACCCAGCTCCTGGGCCGCTCGCTCGCCGCCGACGAGCTCGCCGAACTCGTCGCGGCGTGCAAGCGCGAACAGACCACCGTGCACGGGGCGCTGGCCGCGGCGATGGCGACCGCGGCGGCGCAGGACGCCGGCGACCGGCCGGGCCCGCTGGTGATCGGTTCGCCCATCACCTTCCGCGACGCGCTGGTCCCGCAGGTCACCGAGGACGAGATCGGCACGTACGTCGCCACCGTGCCCTCGATCGTCGACTACCGGCCGGGTGCCCCCCTGTGGCCGATGGCCCGGGCCATCAGCCGGGACCTCGCGCGCCGCCGACGGCGCGGCGAGCACCTGACGGCCGTCGCCACGCTCGGGCCGGTGGCCCCCAAGTCCGTGGCGAAGAGCGAGCGTTTCCTCCGCTTCATGGAGGAGAAGGGCCCGATCACCCTCTGCGTCTCCAACGTCGGCCGGTACGACTTCCCGGACGCCGTCGGGCCCTGGCGGGTGACCTCGGCCGAGTTCATCGCCGGACTGTCCGTCAACGCGTACTACTGCGCCGCGATCACCACCGCCCACGGCCGTCTCGCCTGGAACTTCACGCATGTCGAGGGCGCCGTCCCCGCGGACCGGGCCGAGCGCCTCGCCGCCTCCTCGCTGGAGGCGGTCCGCACCGCCGTCAAGCACCCGTAGGGGGTGCCTCCTCCCTCCCCGCCCACGCAGCACCTACCCCGGAGAACCACCGTGCCGAACAGGACGCCACTGCTGTCCCCCCACGGGAAGGCCGTCGTCGTCACCGGAGCCTCCTCCGGTCTCGGCGAGGCATGCGCCCGCAACCTCGCCCGGATCGGCTTCCAGGTGTACGCCGGTGTCCGGCGCACCGAGGACGCCGAACGGCTCACCGCGTCCGGGGCCGCCCGGCTCGTCCCCGTGATCCTGGACGTCACCGACGAGAAGACCATCGCCGCCGCCGTCGACCGGATCGCCGAGGAGAACCCCGAGACCGGCCTCTTCGGTCTGGTCAACAACGCGGGAATCGCCGTGACCGCACCGCTGGAGTGCGTCTCCCCCGAACTGCTGCGCCGGCAGCTGGACATCAACGTGGTCGGGCAGCTGGCGGTGATCCAGGGCTTCCTCCCGCTCCTGCGCACCGGCGCCGGACGGATCGTCAACATCACCTCCGGGCTGGGCAACGTCGCCATCCCGTACCTGGGGGCCTACGCGGCGGCGCAGTTCGCGAAGGAAGGGCTCAGCGACGCGCTCCGCCGCGAACTGGCGCCGTTCGGCATCCCGGTCTCCGTCGTCCAGCCCGGAGCGGTCATGACGCCGATCTGGGACAAGATGGCGCTGGAGGCCGGCCGCACCCTCGAGGACGCCCCCGAGGCGGTCGCCGAGCTGTACCGGGACACCTTCCTGCGCTTCCTGGAGACCAACGAGCACTCGGCGCGCACGAGCGCGGTCACGGCGGACGACGTGGCCCGCACCGTCATGCGGGCGCTGGTCGTCAAGCGCCCCCGGACCCGCTACGGCGTCGGCAAGGACGCCACCGGCGGCCGGCTGCTGGCCCGTCTGCTGCCGGACCGGGCCATCGACAAGGTCTTCGGCGGCATCGTCACCGCCGCGTCCTGAGCCGCCGGCACCACCCCCATCCGTCCCGTATGCCCCGCGCAACCCCTCACAGAGAAGGAACACGCATGACCCACACCCCCCAGGAACTCAAGGACCTCTTCCGCCACAGCCTGGAGCTGCTGTCCACGGGCCGCGTCGAGGAGTGGGTGGGCCTGTTCGCCGAGGACGGCGTCCTTGAATTCCCCTACCCCGCCTGGGGTTTCCCGAGCCGGATGCAGGGCCGTGAGGAACTGCTCGCCCAGATGACCATGTTCGGCCAGCAGCTCAAGGTCGCGTTCTCCGAGCCCGAGTTCTACGCCGCGGGCGAGGACGGCCTGGTCATCGCCGCGTTCACCGGTGAGGCGACCCTGCTGGCCACGGGCGGCCAGTACACCCAGACGTACCTGTCGGTGGTCCGCTTCGAGGACGGCCGGATCACGCTCTACCGCGACTTCTGGAACCCGTGGCTGGTCATGGAGGCCGCAGGCGGCGAGATCGCCTGGAAGCAGGCCCTCCAGGCCCTCGCCGCCGGAACGGGCACCGCGGCCTCCTGACCGGCCGTCCACCCCTCGCGGCCCCGGCCATCACCCGGGGCCGCGCCCCTCGTCCGCACCTCACAGGAGACACACCCCAGATGATCGACCAGCACGGCAGCGACAGCAGCGCAGCGACGGACGCGGACCGAGCACGGGACGAGCCGATCGCCGTGATCGGCCTGTCCTGCCGGCTGCCCGGGGCCGAGGGCCCCGTCGCCTTCTGGGAACTCCTCAGGTCGGGCCGCGACGCGATCGGTGAGGTGCCGGAGGGCCGTTGGGAGTCCCCGGCCGGCGGGCACGACGGCCCCGACGGCCCGCCGGAGCGGCGCGGCGGGTTCATCGCCGACGCCGACGCCTTCGACGCGGCCTTCTTCGGCATCTCGCCGCAGGAAGCCCTGGCGATGGACCCGCAGCAGCGGCTGATCCTCGAACTCGCCTGGGAGGCCCTCGAGGACGCCCGTATCCTCCCCGGCAGCCTCGAAGGCAGCAGCACCGGCATCTTCATCGGCGCCATCTGGGACGACTACGCCAAGCTGCTCCACTCGTACGGCGCGCCCGCCATCGGCCCGTACACCGTGACCGGCGCCCACCGCGGCATCATCGCCAACCGGGTCTCCCACGCCCTGGGCCTCCAGGGCCCGAGCCTCACCCTCGACAGCGCCCAGTCCTCCTCGCTCGTCGCGGTGCACGCGGCGTGCGCCAGCCTGCGCAGCGGAGAGTCGACCACGGCCCTGGCCGGCGGCGTCAACCTCAACCTCATACCGGAGAGCACCCTCGCCCTCGCCCGCTTGGGCGCCCTCTCCCCGGACGCCCGCTGCCACGTCTTCGACGCCCGGGCCAACGGCATCGTGCGCGGCGAGGGCGGCGGCCTCGTCGTCCTCAAGCCCCTGTCGGCCGCCCTGGCCGACGGCGACCCGGTCTACTGCGTGATCCGGGGCAGCGCCGTCAACAACGACGGTGCCACTCCGGGCCTGACCACTCCGGGCGAGGCCACGCAGAGTGCCGCACTGCGCGCCGCCTGCCGCCGGGCCGGCATCGACCCGGCCCACCTCCAGTACCTGGAGCTGCACGGCACCGGCACCCCCGTCGGCGACCCGATCGAGGCCCGGGCCGTCGGCGCCGTCACCGCCCCCGGCCGCCCGGACGAGCACCCCCTGCGCGTCGGCTCCGCGAAGACGAACGTCGGCCACCTGGAAGCCGCCGCGGGCATCGTCGGCCTGCTGAAGGTGGCCCTGAGCATCCGCCACCGGGCACTGCCGCCCAGCCTCCACTACGACGTCCCGAACCCGGCGATCCCCCTGGACCGGCTGCGGCTGCGCGTACAGGACGAGCTCGGCCCCTGGCCGCGGGAGGACGCCCCGCTGCTCGCCGCCGTCGGCTCGCTCGGCATCGGCGGCACCAACTGCCACATGGTGCTGGCCGAGCCGCCCGCCACCGCCCCCGGGGACGCGGCGGGCACGGCGGGCACGGCGGGCACGGCGGGCACGGCGGGTACGGCGGAGGGCCCGCAGCCGGAAGCGCCGCTGCCGTGGGTGCTGTCGGGCCGCACCGAAGCGGCGGTACGCGCCCAGGCCCAGCGGCTCGCCGACCACCTCGACGCCCGTCCGGCCGCCGGTGTCGCCTCCACCGGCCTCTCCCTGGCCACCACCCGGACCGCCTTCGAACACCGGGCCGCCGTCGTGGCGGGCGCCCGCACCGAGCTGCTGGTGGGCCTGCGCGCCCTGGCCGGCGGACTGCCGTCCGCGCACGTGGTCACCGGTACCGTCCGGCCGGGCCGCACCGCCGTCCTGTTCGGCGGCGGCGGCAGCCAGCGCGTCGGCATGGGCCGTGAGCTGTACGCCGCCCACCCCGTCTACGCCGCCGCCTTCGACGCGGTCTGCGACGAACTCGACCGGCACCTCGACCGGCCCGTCCGCGCGCTGATCTTCGCCGAGCCCGGCAGCGCGGACGCCGCCCTGCTCGACCGTACCGACTACGCCCTGCCCGCACTGCTGGCGGTCGAGGTCGCTCTCTACCGGCTCTACGAGAGCTGGGGCGTCACTCCCGACTACGTCACCGGCCACTCCATGGGCGAGCTGGCGGCCGCGCACGTCGCCGGGGTCCTCTCCCTGCCGGACGTCTGCACCCTGGCCGCCGTCCGGGCCCGCCTCATCCAGTCCCGTGCGGGCGGCGCCATGGCCGCCGTACAGGCGGGGGAAGAGGAGGTCCTCGCGTCGTTCGAGACCCTCGGCGAGCACGTCGGCGCCGTGGCCGTCGCCGGGCTCAACTCCCCGGACGGGACCGTCGTCTCGGGTGACGAGGACGCCGTGCTCGCGGTGTGCGCGTACTGGCGTGAGCAGGGCCGCAAGTGCAAGCGGCTCGCCGTCACCGTCGCCGGCCACTCGGCGCACATGGACGCCATCCTCGACGAGTTCGAGCGGACCGCGAGGACCCTCGACTACCGCGCCGCCCGCATCCCCGTGGTGTCCAACGTCACCGGCCGGATCGCCACGGACGAGCAGCTCACCGACCCCCGCTACTGGGTCCGGCACATCCGTGCCACCGTGCGGTTCGCGGACGGGGTGCGCTCCCTGCGCGACGCGGGGGTCACCACGTTCCTGGAACTCTCCCCGACCCCGGTGCTCACCCAGGCCGTCACCGCCACCCTGGAGGGCGACGGGCCCCGCCCGGCCGTCTTCCCGGCGCTCGCACGCGACGGCGGGGAGCGGCAGTCCGCGATGGCCGCCCTGGCCCGGCTGCACACGGCCGGGGTGGCGTGCGACTGGCACGCGGTGTTCCCGGCCGGCACTCCGCTGGTCTCCCTCCCGCCGTACGCGTTCCAGCGCAAGCGCTACTGGCCCGACCCGGCCGGCCGGCCCCGGGCCCAGGGCACCGGCGGCCTGCGCGCGCTCGGCACCCCGGACGACGGCGAAGCCGACGGCACGGCGGCGGTGCTGCGCGGCCGGCTCGCCCCGCTGTCCACCGCGGAGCAGGAACACGCCCTGCGGGAGCTGATCGACACCGCCGCCGCGGTGGTCCTGCAACAGGCCGGGGACGAACCGCTCGACCCGGCCGCGGCCTTCTCCGATCTCGGGTTCGGTTCCCTGCGCGCCGTCGAGCTGCGCGGCCACCTCGAAACCGCGACCGGACTGCGGCTGCCGGCCTCGCTGCTCTTCGACTACCCGACCCCCGCGGCGCTCGCCGCGCACCTGCGGGAGCAGCTGTCGGCGGACCCGGGGGCGACGGCGGCGGCGCGGCCCCAGACGGTGTCGGTCGCGGCGGCGGACGACGATCCGATCGTGATCGTGGGGATGAGCTGTCGTTTCCCGGGTGACGTCGTGGACCCCGAGGGGTTGTGGCGGCTGGTCGCCGAGGGCCGGGAGGGAATCTCGGAGTTCCCGGTGAACCGTGGCTGGGACCTGGAGGGGCTCTACGATCCGGATCCCGAGCGGCGCGGTACGTCCTATACGCGGCACGGCGGGTTCCTTCATGACGCGGACCGCTTCGACGCGGAGTTCTTCGGGATCAGCCCGCGCGAGGCGCTGGCCACCGATCCGCAGCAGCGGTTGCTGCTGGAGACGGCGTGGGAGGCGTTCGAGCGCGCCGGGATCGACCCCACCGGCCTGCGCGGAAGCCAGACCGGCGTGTTCACGGGCCTGATGTCCCCGGACTACGGTCCTCGCCTGCACGAGGCCGTGGAGGACACCGACGGTTATCTCCTGACGGGCAGTTCGAACAGTGTGGCGTCGGGTCGGGTGGCGTACACGTTCGGTCTGGAAGGCCCGGCGGTCAGCGTGGACACGGCCTGCTCGTCGTCGCTGGTGGCGCTGCACCTGGCCGTGCAGGCCCTGCGGCGCGGCGAGTGCACCATGGCGCTCGCCGGCGGTGTGACCGTGATGTCCACCCCCGGAACGTTCGTGGAGTTCAGCCGCCAACGCGGCCTGTCCCAGGACGGCCGCTGCAAGGCCTTCTCCGACGACGCCGACGGCACCGGCTGGGGCGAAGGCGCCGGCCTGCTCCTGCTGGAGCGGCTGTCCGACGCCCGCCGCGCCGGCCGCCGGGTCCTGGCCGTCATACGAGGCAGCGCCGTCAACCAGGACGGCGCCAGCAACGGACTGACCGCCCCCAACGGCCCCTCACAGCAACGGGTGATCCGGCAAGCCCTCGCCTCGGCGGGGCTGTCGGGTGCCGACGTCGACGTGGTCGAAGCACACGGCACCGGAACGAAGCTGGGCGACCCCATCGAAGCGCAGGCACTGCTGGCCACCTACGGCCAGGACCACCACCCCGACAACCCCCTGTGGCTCGGCTCGGTCAAATCCAACATCGGCCACACCCAAGCCGCCGCAGGCGTGGCCGGCGTCATCAAAATGGTCATGGCCATGCACCACGGCACTCTCCCCGCCACCCTCAACGTCACCGAGGCATCCCGCCAGGTGGACTGGTCGGCAGGCGCCGTCAACCTCCTCACCGAAGCCCGACCCTGGGAAGCACCAGGCCGCCCGCGCCGCGCTGCGGTATCCGGCTTCGGCATCAGCGGCACCAACGCCCACCTCATCCTCGAAGAACCCGAACCGCACACCGACGACGAACCCACCCAGCCGACCACGGACCCCGTGTCGAGCGGCCCTGTGCTCTGGCCGCTGTCCGCCGCCGGTCCCGAGGCGCTCCGGGCTCAGGCCGCGCGCCTGCGCGACCACCTCACCACCGAGGCGCCCGCCGCCGACGCGGTGGCGGTCGCCCATGCCCTCGTCACGACCCGCGCGGCGCTCGGACACCGGGCCGTGGTCGTCGGCTCCGAGCGGGCGGAGCTCCTCGCCGCGCTGGACGCCTTCGCCCAGGGCGACAGCCCGGCGGCCGTACGGACCGGCGTGGCCCGCCCCTCCGGGCGTCTGGCGGTGTTGTTCGCGGGGCAGGGCTCCCAACGGGCGGGCATGGGCCGCGAACTGTACGCAGCACACCCCGTCTTCGCCGAAGCCTTCGACGAGATCTGCACCACCTTCGACCCACTCCTGGGACGCTCCCTGGCAGAGATCGTCTTCGCCGACAAGGACACACCCCAAGCCGCCCTCCTGAACGAAACACGCTTCGCCCAACCAGCCATCTTCGCCACCGAAGTAGCCCTCTACCGACTCCTCCAGACCTGGGGAATCCGACCCGACTTCCTCGCCGGACACTCCATCGGCGAAATCACCGCCGCCCACCTCGCCGGCGTATGGACCCTCACCGACGCCTGCACCCTCGTCGAAGCACGCGGCCGACTCATGCAATCCGCCCCACACACAGGCGCGATGGCATCCCTCCAAGCACACGAAACCGAAGTCCGCGCCACACTCCCCCCCGGAGTCGACATCGCGGCCGTCAACGCCCCCGACGCCACCGTGATCTCCGGCGACACCCAAGCCATAGACGCACTCATCACCACCTGGAAGAACCGCGGCCGCAAAGCAACCCGCCTCCGCGTCAGCCACGCCTTCCACTCCGCACACATGGACCAGATACTCGACGCCTTCCACCACACCCTCGAAACACTCCACTTCCACCCCGCCCAACTCCCCCTCATCTCCAACATCACCGGCACCCTCACCACCGACCAGGAACTCACCGACCCCACCTACTGGACCCGCCACATCCGCGAAGCCGTCCGCTTCGCCGACGCAATCCACACCCTCCGCACCCACGGCACCACCACCTTCCTGGAGGTCGGGTTCGACGCCGTGCTGACCCCGGCCGTCGCCGCGACCCTCGGTGACGACGAGCAGGTGCGGGCCATCCCTGCCGTACGGCGCCAGGGCGGCGAGGCCGCGTCCGTCGCGGCGGCACTGGCCGACGCCTACGCGTGCGGCGCGCTCACCCCCGACTGGGACGCCGTCCTGGGTACCGGCGATGCCGGAGCCCTCCGTTCCCGCCCCCTCGCCCTGCCGACGTACCCCTTCCAGGGCGAGCGGTACTGGCTGGAGGCCACCGCCCCGGCCGGCGACCTGGGCCGTCTCGGCCTCGACAGCGGCGCCGACCACCCGCTGCTGGCCGCCGCCGTCGAACTCGGCGACGACCAGGGGCTGCTCCTCACCGGCCGGCTGTCGCTGCGCACCCACCCGTGGCTCGCCGACCACGCGGTCGGCGACCAGGTGCTGCTGCCGGGCACCGCCTTCGTCGAGCTGGCCCTGCACGCCGGCGACCGGGCGGGCTTCCCCGTACTCGACGAGCTCACGATCGAGTCGCCCCTGTTCCTTCCCGCGCAGGGAGCCGTACAGCTCCAGGTCGCCGTCAAGGCGCCGGAGGCCGACGGCCGGTGCGCGGTGACCGTCCTCTCCCGGCCGCACCGGACCCACGGTGCCGCCGACGGTGACACCCCGTGGACCCGGCACGCCTCGGGACTGCTGGCCGCCGAACCGTCCCGGCCGCAGCCCGCACCGCAGCAGGCGGAGGCCTGGCCTCCGGCCGGTGCCGAGGCCGTGGACGTGGAGGGCGCGTACGCGGCGCTGGCCGGGCTCGGGTACGCCTACGGACCGGTGTTCCAGGGGCTGGCCGGCATGTGGCGCAAGGGCGGCGAGCTCTTCGCCGAGGTGCGGCTTCCCGAGGAAGCTGTGCGCGACGCCGGCGCGTTCGGGCTGCACCCGGCGCTGCTCGACGCCGCCCTGCACCCGCTCGTGCTGGCGGACGCCGCGGCGGGCGAGACCGTGGCGCCCCGCGTCCCCTTCTCGTTCTCCGGCGTACGGCTGCACGCGGTCGGCGCCGACCTGCTGCGGGTACGGATCTCCCCGGCCGGCGACGGCACCGCCGCGCTGAGCCTCACCGACGGCAGCGGTGCCCCGGTGGCCCGGATCACCGAGCTGCTGCTCCGTCCGATGGACCTGGGCGCCACCAGGCCCGGCGGCGAGACGCTGCTGGCCGTGGAGTGGCAGCCGCTCCGGCTCGAAGCGGCAACCACCGCGCAGAGCCCCCGTTTCGCGGTCCACGAGGTCGTCGCCGGGCAGCCGGCCCAGGCCGCCGGCGCCCTGGCGCTCTCCCGGATCCACGCATGGCTGGCGGAAGCGGAGGAGGGCGTACTGGTCGTCCGTACCCGCTCCGCGGACACCGACCCGGCGGGCGCGGCCGTCCGCGGACTCGTCCGCACGGCGCAGACCGAGCACCCCGGCCGGTTCGTCCTGCTGGACACCGACGGTGGTGACGTCCCATGGGACCTGGTCGCCGCCGCGGTGGAGTCCGGCGAATCCCAGCTGTCCCTGCGCGACGGGCGGTTGTCCGCAGCCCGGCTGGTCCCGGTCGCGGGCGAGAGCGCTGCCGCCGGGCGTCCGGGCTTCCGCGCCGGGGGCACGGTGCTGGTCACCGGCGGTACCGGCACGCTGGGCATGCTGGTGGCACGGCACCTGGTGACCGAGCACGGCGTACGGAACCTGCTGCTGGTCTCGCGCCGCGGCCCCGCCGCCCCCGGAGCCCCCGAGCTGACCGCCGAACTCGAAGCACTCGGCGCCCACGTCGACATCGCAGCCTGCGACATCGCAGACCGGACCGCGCTGGCCGAGCTACTGGACGGCATCCCGGCAGACCGCCCCCTGTCCGCCGTGATCCACACCGCCGGTGTGCTGGACGACGGCATTCTGGAGGCCATGACGGCGGAGCGGCTGGCCACGGTCTTCGCACCGAAGGTCGACGCGGCCCGGCACCTGCACGAGCTGACGCGGGACCTGGACCTGGACGCCTTCCTCCTCTTCTCCTCCGTGGCGGGCACCCTGGGCACCGCGGGGCAGGCCAACTACGCGGCGGCCAACGCCTGCCTGGACGCGCTGGCCACCGAGCGCCGTGCGGCCGGGCTTCCCGCGATCTCCCTGGCCTGGGGCCTGTGGGCGGAAGCCGGCGGTATGACCGTCGAGATGGCCGACGCCGACCTCGCCCGGATGCGCCGCGCCGGCATCGCGCCGATGTCGAACGCCGAGGGACTGGCCTTCCTCGACACCGCCCTCGCCGGGACCGCCCCGGCCGTCGTCGCGGCCGGCCTCGACCTGGCCCAGCTCCGCGGCCGGGCCGCGGTGGGCACCCTGCCCGCCCTGTTCCGCCGACTGGTCCGGGTTCCGGCCCGCCGTCGCACCGCGGGAGAGGGCGCGGACGGGTCGTGGGCCGCGCGGCTGCGAGCCATGCCCGCCGCCGAGCGCGAGCAGACCGCACTCGCCCTCGTACGGGCGCAGGCCGCCGCCGTGCTCGGGCACTCGGGCACCCGGGCCGTGCCCGCCGACCGGGCGTTCAGCGAGCTGGGCTTCGACTCGCTGACCGCGGTCGAGCTGCGCAACCGGCTCAACCAGGCGACGGGGCTGCGGCTGCCGGCGTCGCTGCTCTTCGACTACCCGACCGCGAGCGCTCTGGCGGCGCACCTGCGGGCCGAGGTACTCGGCACCGACGAGCCCGGCGTCGACGTGCCCGGGACCGACGGCACGTCGACGGGGGCCGATGTCCTCCCCGTCGACGACGATCCGATCGTGATCGTGGGGATGAGCTGTCGTTTCCCGGGTGACGTCGTGGACCCCGAGGGCTTGTGGCGGCTGGTCGCCGACGGCCGGGAGGGAATCTCGGAGTTCCCGGCGAACCGCGGCTGGGACCTGGAGGGGCTCTACGATCCGGATCCCGAGCGGCGCGGTACGTCCTATACGCGGCACGGCGGATTCCTGCACGACGCGGACCGCTTCGACGCGGAGTTCTTCGGGATCAGCCCGCGCGAGGCACTGGCCACCGATCCGCAGCAGCGGTTGCTGCTGGAGACGGCGTGGGAGGCGTTCGAGCGCGCCGGGATCGACCCCACCGGCCTGCGCGGAAGCCAGACCGGTGTGTTCGCCGGCGTCATGTACCACGACTACGCCTCGCGGCTCCAGCCCATTCCGGAGGGATACGAAGGCCTGCTGCTGACCGGCAATACCGGCAGCGTGGCGTCGGGTCGGGTGGCGTACACGTTCGGCCTGGAAGGCCCGGCGGTCAGCGTGGACACGGCCTGCTCGTCGTCGCTCGTGGCGCTGCACCTGGCCGTACAGGCCCTGCGGCGCGGCGAGTGCACCATGGCGCTCGCCGGCGGTGTGACCGTGATGTCCACCCCCGGAACCTTCGTGGAGTTCAGCCGCCAACGCGGCCTGTCCCAGGACGGCCGCTGCAAGGCCTTCTCCGACGACGCCGACGGCACCGGCTGGGGCGAAGGCGCCGGCCTGCTCCTGCTGGAGCGGCTGTCCGACGCCCGCCGCGCCGGCCGCCGGGTCCTGGCCGTCATACGAGGCAGCGCCGTCAACCAGGACGGCGCCAGCAACGGACTGACCGCCCCCAACGGCCCCTCACAGCAACGGGTGATCCGGCAAGCCCTCGCCTCGGCGGGGCTGTCGGGTGCCGACGTCGACGTCGTCGAAGCCCACGGCACCGGAACCCGGCTGGGCGACCCCATCGAAGCGCAGGCACTGCTGGCCACCTACGGCCAGGACCACCACCCCGACAACCCCTTGTGGCTCGGCTCGGTCAAGTCCAACATCGGCCACACCCAAGCCGCCGCAGGCGTGGCCGGGGTCATCAAAATGGTGATGGCCATGCACCACGGCACTCTCCCCGCCACCCTCAACGTCACCGAGGCATCCCGCCAGGTGGACTGGTCGGCAGGCGCCGTCAACCTCCTCACCGAAGCCCGACCCTGGCAGACGGAAGGCCGCCCGCGCCGCGCCGCGGTATCCGGCTTCGGCATCAGCGGCACCAACGCCCACCTCATCCTCGAAGAACCCGAACCGGCGGAAGCACCCCAGACCGACAGCACCGTTCACGAGGGCAGCAGCCCCTGCCTGCCCCCGTTCATCCTCTCCGCCCGGGCCGAGCAGCCCCTGCGGGACATCGCCGCGCGGGTGAGCGAGGTCCTCGCCCCCGCCGACGTGGACCCCGCCGACGTGGCCTGGTCCCTGCTGACCACCCGCGCCGTCCTCGACCACCGCGCCGTCGTCACCGCCACCGGCCGTGACGACGTACGCGAGGCCTTGGACGCCCTCGCCGCCGGACGGCCCGACCCGCGCGTGGTCACCGGCCTCGCCGCCTCAGGCGGTCTCGGGGACACCGTGTTCGTCTTCCCCGGCCAGGGGTCCCAGTGGACCGGCATGGCCCTCGAACTCCTGGAGAGCTCACCCGTCTTCCGGGACCGGATGGCCGAATGCGCCGAGGCGCTCGCCGAGTTCACGGACTGGTCCCTGCTGGACGTCCTGCGTGGTGCGCCCGGTGCGCCCGGCTACGACCGGGTGGACGTCGTCCAGCCCGTCCTGTTCGCCGTCATGGTGTCGCTCGCCGCGCTCTGGGAGTCGTACGGCGTCCGCCCGGCCGCGGTCGTCGGGCACTCCCAGGGCGAGATCGCCGCGGCCGCCGTGGCGGGGGCGCTCAGCCTCCAGGACGCGGCTCGTGTCGTCGCCCTGCGCAGCCGCGCCCTCGGTGCGCTCGCGGGCACCGGCGGCATGGTGTCGGTGCCCCTGCCGTACGAGGAGACGGACCGCCGCATCGCGGCCTGGGCCGGCCGGCTCTCGGTCGCCACCGTCAACGGGCCCGGCTCGTGCGTGGTCTCCGGAGACCCGGACGCACTGGACGAACTGCTCGCCGTCTGCGCGGCCGAGGAGATCCGGGCCCGGCGCATCCCCGTCGACTACGCCTCCCACTCCGCGCACGTGGAGGCCATCGAGGAGGAGCTGCTCACCCTGTTGGCGCCCGTCGCACCCCGTGCCTCGCGCGTCCCCTTCTATTCGGCCGTCACCGGTGACGTGCTGGACACCGAGGAACTCGACGCCGCGTACTGGTACCGCAACCTGCGCGCCACCGTGCGCTTCGACGTGGCCACCCGGACCCTGCTGGAGCACGGCCACGGCGCGTTCATCGAGGTCAGCCCCCACCCGGTGCTGACCACCGCCGTCCAGGACTCCATCGCGGCGTCGGCGGCCCCGGGGGCCGAGGCGGTGGCGCTGGGTACCCTGCGCCGCGACGAGGGCGGGCTGGAGCGCTTCCACGCCTCCGTCGCCGCCGGATACACCGCCGGGCTGGAGGTGGACTGGAAGGCCGCCTTCGACGGCGAGGGCGCCACCCGTCCCCGCCGCCACGTCGACCTGCCCACCTATCCCTTCCAGCACGTCTCGTACTGGCTCGACGCGACGGCCCCGGCCGGCGACATGAACACCGCCGGCCTGCGCAGCGCCGACCACGCGCTCCTGGCGGCCGCCGTCGAGTTCGGTGACGGACGCGGACTGCTGCTCTCCGGCCGGCTGTCGCTGCGCACCCACCCGTGGCTCGCCGACCACGCCGTCAGCGGCACCGTGCTGCTGCCCGGCACCGCCTTCGTCGAACTCGCCCTGCGGGCTGCGCGCGAGGCCGGGTGCGCCCACGTGGAGGAGCTCGTCATCGAGGCGCCGATGGTGTTCGCGGAAGGCACCGCCCTGCGCCTCCAGGTCTCCGTCGGCGAACCGGCCGCGGACGGCCGGCGCAGCGTGACGGTCCTGTCCCGGACCGATGACGACGACCCGCAGGGCACCTGGGTCCGGCACGCCACCGGCACGCTGAGCACCACGCCGGCGCCTGCCGCCCCCCTGCCGGAGGCGTGGCCGCCGCCGGGCGCGGTCCCGGTGGACCTCGAAGGCGCGTACGAGCGGCTCGCCGCCCAGGGTTACGAGTACGGACCCGCCTTCCAGGGCCTGCGGGCCCTGTGGCGCGGCGACGACGGAACCGACGTGTACGCCGAAGTGGCCCTCGCGCCCGAGGAGAGCGCCGGAGCCGACGCGTTCGGTCTGCATCCGGCCCTGCTGGACGCGGCCCTCCACCCGGTGGTGCTCGGCGCGCTGGGCGCGACCGAGGAAGGCGCGCTGCCGTTCTCGTGGAGCGGGGTCACCCTGCACGCCGAAGGTGCCCAGGCGCTCCGCGTGCGGCTGCGTACGGTCGGCCGCGACGAGATCGCCGTCTCGGTCGCCGACGCGCTCGGCGGCCCGGTCGCCGACGTGGGTGCGCTGAGCCTGCGCGTGGTCGACAAGGACCGGCTGCGCGCGGCCGGGACCCGGCAGGTGCCGCTGCTGCGGATGGACTGGCAGCCGTACGAGGTCCCCGCGGGCTCGGCCACCGGAGCCGGCTTCCAGGTATGGGAGCCGGAGGCCGGCTCCGGCGAGGTCACCGAGGTGCTCGCCGGGGTGCTGGCGCGGCTGCAGTCACACGTCGCCGACGACACGACGGAGCCTCTGGTCGTGGTGACCCGGCAGGCCGTGGCCGCTCCCGGCACGGCCGCGCCGAATCCGGTCGCGGCGGCCGTCTGGGGGCTGGTCCGCACGGCGCAGACCGAGCACCCCGGCCGGTTCCTCCTGCTCGACCTGGAGAGGGACGCCGAGCTGCCCGTGGTGGCGGAGACCGGCACCGAGACGCAGTTCGCCGTACGGGGAGGGCGGTGGTTCCTGCCGAGGCTGGTCCCGGCCGCGGACGACGGTGCTGCCGCCGGGCGTCCGGTCTTCCGCGCCGGGGGCACGGTGCTGGTCACCGGTGGTACCGGGGCGCTGGGCATGCTGGTGGCACGGCACCTGGTGACCGAGCACGGCGTACGGAACCTGCTGCTGGTCTCACGCCGCGGCCCCGCCGCCGACGGCGCCCGCGAGCTGACCGCCGAACTCGAAGCACTCGGCGCACGCGTCGACATCGCAGCCTGCGACATCGCAGACCGGACCGCGCTGGCAGGACTGCTGGACGGCATCCCGACGGACCGCTCCCTGTCCGGCGTGATCCACACCGCCGGCGTCCTCGACGACGGCACCCTGGAGACCATGACGGCGGAGCGACTGACCACCGTTTTCGCCCCCAAGGCCGACGCAGCCCACCACCTGCACGACCTGACGCGGCACCACGACCTGGACGCCTTCGTCCTGTTCTCCTCGTACGCCGGCACCATCGGCAACGCGGGACAGGCCAACTACGCCGCAGCCAACACCTACCTCGACGCACTCGCCGAACACCGCCACACACTCGGCCTGCCCGCCACCTCCATCGCCTGGGGCCTGTGGGAGGACGCCAGCGGCATGACCGGTGAGCTCAACGCCGCCGACCTGGCCCGCCTCGGTCGCTCCGGCATCGCGCCGCTCGCCGCCGACCAGGGGCTCGCCCTGTTCGACGCCGCCCTCGCCGGGACCGCCCCGGTCGTGGTCGCGGCCCGCCTCGACCTGGCCGCCCTGGCCCGGAGCGGCGGACCGGTCCCGAGCGCTCTGCGGGGTCTCGTACGGCCCACCGCGCGGCGGGCCGCGACCGCCGCCACGGGGGCCGGCGACTCCGTCGGCGGCGGGCTCGCCGACCGCGTGCGCGCTCTGGCGGCCGATGAGCGCCGGCGGCTGGTCACCGAACTGGTGGCGGCCGAGGTGGCCGCCGTACTCGGGCACACCGACCCTCGCGCCGTACCGGTGGACCGTCCCTTCATGGAGCTGGGATTCGACTCGCTGACCGCGGTCGAGCTGCGCAACCGGCTGAACCGGGCGACCGGGCTCAAGCTGCCGGCGTCGCTGGTGTTCGATCACCCGACCGTCGCCGTGCTCGCCACACAGCTCACCCGGGAGCTCGGGGGCGATGACGAGGGGACGGGGACCGAAGCGGGCGTGAGCGCACCGCCTGCGGTGTCGGCCGTCCTCACCGACGACGAGCCGATCGCGATCGTCGGGATCGGCTGCCGCTTCCCGGGAGGAATCACCGACCCCGAGGGGTTGTGGCGGCTGGTCGCCGAAGGCCGCGACGCCATCGGGGACTTCCCCGACGGCCGCGACTGGGACCTGGACGCCCTGTTCGACGCCGATCCGGAGCAGCGGGGGACGTCGTACACGCGGCGCGGTGGCTTCCTCTACGACGCGGACCGCTTCGACGCGGAGTTCTTCGGGATGAGTCCGCGCGAGGCGCTGGCCACCGATCCGCAGCAGCGGTTGCTGCTGGAGACGGCGTGGGAGGCGTTCGAGCGGGCGGGGGTCGACCCGGCCGGCCTGCGCGGAAGCCAGACCGGTGTGTTCGCCGGCGTCATGTACAACGACTACGCCTCACGCATCAAGCGGGCGCCCCGGGACCTGGAGGGTTACCTGGTCAACGGCAGTTCGAACAGTGTGGCGTCGGGTCGGGTGGCGTACACGTTCGGTCTGGAGGGCCCGGCGGTGAGCGTGGACACGGCGTGCTCGTCGTCGCTCGTGGCGCTGCACCTGGCGGTGCAGGCGCTGCGGCGCGGTGAGTGTGCGATGGCGCTGGCCGGTGGTGTGACGGTGATGTCGACTCCGGCGACGTTCGTGGAGTTCAGCCGGCAGCGAGGTCTGTCCGAGGACGGCCGGTGCAAGGCGTTCTCCGACGACGCGGACGGCACCGGTTTCGCCGAGGGTGCGGGGCTGTTGCTGCTGGAGCGGCTGTCCGACGCCCGCCGCGCCGGCCGCCGGGTCCTGGCCGTCATACGAGGCAGCGCCGTCAACCAGGACGGCGCCAGCAACGGACTGACCGCCCCCAACGGCCCCTCACAACAACGCGTCATCCGCCAGGCCCTGGCCTCCGCCGGACTCACCGGCGCCGACATCGACGTCGTCGAAGCACACGGCACCGGAACGAAGCTGGGCGACCCCATCGAAGCGCAGGCACTGCTGGCCACCTACGGCCAGGACCACCACCCCGACAACCCCTTGTGGCTCGGCTCGGTCAAATCCAACATCGGCCACACCCAAGCCGCCGCAGGCGTGGCCGGCGTCATCAAAATGGTGATGGCCATGCACCACGGCACCCTCCCGGCCACCCTCAACGTCACTGAAGCTTCCCGCCAGGTGGACTGGTCGGCAGGCGCCGTGAACCTGCTGACCGAAGCCCGACCCTGGGAAGCACCAGGCCGCCCGCGCCGCGCCGCGGTCTCGGGATTCGGCATCAGCGGCACCAACGCCCACCTCATCCTCGAAGAACCCGAACCGCACACCGACGACGAACCCGCCCAGCCGACCACGGACCCGGTCCCGGTCCCGTGGGTGCTCTCCGCCCCCACCGGCGCCGCACTCCGCGCCCAGGCGGAGGCCCTCGTCGCACACGTCGAGGCCGACCCGGCAGCCGCTGTCCCGGCCGCGACCGGCCTGGCTCTGGCCACCGGTCGCACCGCCTTCAGCCACCGCGCGGCCGTGGTGGGCAGCGATCAGGAGGAGTTCCTGACCGGACTGCGGGCCCTGGCCGAAGGCCGAGCGGTGCCGTCCGTCGTCCAGGGCCGGCCCGTCAGCGGGTCCCGCCTGGCGGTGTTGTTCGCGGGGCAGGGCTCCCAACGAGCGGGTATGGGCCGCGAACTGTACGCAGCACACCCCGTCTTCGCCGAAGCCTTCGACGAGATCTGCACCACCTTCGACCCACTCCTGGGACGCTCCCTGGCAGACATCGTCTTCGCCGACAAGGACACACCCCAAGCCGCCCTCCTGAACGAAACACGCTTCGCCCAACCAGCCATCTTCGCCACCGAAGTAGCCCTCTACCGACTCCTCCAGACCTGGGGAATCCGACCCGACTTCCTCGCCGGACACTCCATCGGCGAAATCACCGCCGCCCACCTCGCCGGCGTATGGACCCTCACCGACGCCTGCACCCTCGTCGAAGCACGCGGCCGACTCATGCAATCCGCCCCACACACCGGCGCGATGGCATCCCTCCAAGCACACGAAACCGAAGTCCGCGCCACACTCCCCCCCGGA
The DNA here is from genome assembly GCF_040646655.1 of Streptomyces sp. NPDC045431. Taxonomy (NCBI): domain Bacteria; kingdom Bacillati; phylum Actinomycetota; class Actinomycetes; order Kitasatosporales; family Streptomycetaceae; genus Streptomyces; species Streptomyces sp. NPDC045431. The sequence continues at coordinate 144,040 of NZ_JBEZAQ010000016.1, read as the reverse complement.
GTCGACATCGCGGCCGTCAACGCCCCCGACGCCACCGTGATCTCCGGCGACACCCAAGCCGTAGAGGCACTCACCACCACCTGGAAGAACCGCGGCCGCAAGGCAACCCGCCTCCGCGTCAGCCACGCCTTCCACTCCGCACACATGGACCAGATACTCGACGCCTTCCACAACACCCTCGAAACACTCCACTTCCACCCCGCCCAACTCCCCCTCATCTCCAACATCACCGGAACCCTCACCACCGACCAGGAACTCACCGACCCCACCTACTGGACCCGCCACATCCGCGAAGCCGTCCGCTTCGCCGACGCAATCCACACCCTCCGCACCCACGGCACCACCACCTTCCTGGAGGTGACACCGGCCGCCGTACTGTCGCCCGCCGTGGAACGGGTCCTCGACGAGGCGGCGGAGGACCGCCCGGCCGTGGCCGTCGCGGTTCCGGACCCGGCCGCATTGGCCGTGGCGGTGGGCCGGATGTACGTGACCGGAGCCGCCGAGCTCGACTGGGCGGCGCTGTTCCCGCGGGGAACACGGCCGGCGCCCGTGCCCACGTACGCCTTCCAACGACAGCGCTACTGGCTCTCCCCGTCACCCGAGGAGCACTCGGCTCCGGCCCTGCCGGGGGCCGGGCACCACCCGGTGCTCGGCGCCGGCCTGGAGCTGGCGGACGGCAGCACGGTCCACACGGCCCGGCTGTCCGCCGCCACCCACGCGGAACTGGTGGACCAGGAGCTGGCCACGGGCGGCGTGCTGCTGGACGGCACCCCCCTGGTGCTCACCCGGCACGCCCCGCTGCGCCTGCCCGCCGACGACGCCGTGGACGTACAGCTCGCTCTCGCCCGCCCCGATGCGCGCGGGCACCGCGCGGCCGTCCTGCACTCCCGCCCGGTGGCGGCGACGGGCGCCCGGCCCGGGCCGTGGCGGCGCCACGCCGAAGCGGTGCTTCCGGCCGTGGTCGGCTGTGCGCCCGCCGCCGCGCTGTACAGGGTGGACCACATCGCCCTGCCGTCCGGTGCGCCGGCACCGGAGCCGGCCCCGATCGACCCGGGGGACGTCCTGTTCACCGTGCCCTCCGGAGCCGGACCGCGGGAGGCGGCCGCGGAGACGCTGGCACGGATCCAGCGGCTGGCGGCCGAGGAGGACCCGGCCGTACGACGTCTCGTCGTGGTCACCTCCCGCGCGGTCACGGTCGACGGAGAGCCGCTCACCGCCGGTCCCGACGCTGCCGCCGCCCGCGGACTGGTCCGTAGCGCGCAGTCGGAACTGCCGGGCCGGCTGGTCCTGCTGGACACCGACGGCAGCGACGCCTCGACGGCAGCCGTGCCCGCGGCACTGGCGACCGGGGAACCGGAGCTCGTGCTGCGTGCCGGGACGGTGTACGTGCCCCGCCTGGTCCAGGCCGGTCCCGCCGATCCCGCTGCGGCCGCCCGGCCGGTGCTGAGCCCGCAGGGCACGGTGCTGGTCACCGGCGGTACCGGCACGCTGGGCATGCTGGTGGCACGGCACCTGGTGACCGAGCACGGCGTACGGAACCTGCTGCTGGTCTCGCGCCGCGGCCCCGCCGCCCCCGGAGCCCCCGAGCTGACCGCCGAACTCGAAGCACTCGGCGCCCACGTCGACATCGCAGCCTGCGACATCGCAGACCGGACCGCGCTGGCCGAGCTACTGGACGGCATCCCGGCAGACCGCCCCCTGTCCGCCGTGATCCACACCGCCGGTGTGCTGGACGACGGCATTCTGGAGGCCATGACGGCGGAGCGGCTGGCCACGGTCTTCGCCCCCAAGGCCGACGCAGCCCACCACCTGCACGAGCTGACGCGGGACCTGGACCTGGACGCCTTCGTCCTGTTCTCCTCGTACGCCGGCACCATCGGCAACGCGGGACAGGCCAACTACGCCGCAGCCAACACCTACCTCGACGCACTCGCCGAACACCGCCACACACTCGGCCTGCCCGCCACCTCCATCGCCTGGGGCCTGTGGGAGGGGGACGGCATGGGCGGCAGCCTCGCTGTCGGCGATCGGAGCCGGATGGACCGGTCCGGCGTACGGGCGATGCCTGCCAGGGCGGCCCTCGGTCTGCTCGACGCCGCGCTGACCGGGGCGGATCCAGCCCTGGTCGCCGTGGACCTGGACGGGGCGGCACTGGCGGAGCGGGTGGCGTCGGGAGCCCTGCCGGCGATCCTGTCCGCGCTCCCGGCGGGCGCCTCGGACCAGGCCGGGTCCGAGGGCGCCGCCGCCGAACCGGTGGTGCTGGACGCCGAGCAGGCGTACGCGCTGGTGCTGCGCACCGTCGCCGAGGTCCTCGGTTACGACGATCCGGACGAGGTGGAGGTCGAGGAGGAACTGCTCGACCTGGGCTTCGACTCGCTGATGGCGGTCGACCTGCGCAACCGGCTGACTACCGAGACGGGGCTGGTCCTGCCCAGTTCGCTGGTGTTCGACTTCCCGACGATCCGCAAACTGGCGGACCACCTCGCGGAGCAGCCGGCCCCGCACACCGACGCCTAGGGCGCCTGTCACAGGTGGCCCGGGGGCCGTGGCGCACACGATCCGTGCGCGACGGCCCCCGGGCTCCCCCATCGCCAGGTCCTCAGGCCTGCGGGATCAACACGCCTGGGCCGCGAGGAGCCTGCGCGGCATCTCCCTCACCGGTGTGTGGACGATCAGCCGCACCGCGCCGTCCGGGTCCCTGTGGAGCAGCTCGACCATCCGTACGTCGATGACTCCACGCTTGGGGTGGCGCATGCGGTGCGTCCTGCTGAGGGGCCCCGCCACCTGGTGCTCGTCCCACCACATGCGGAACCTGGGGCTGCGCGCGGCGAGTTCCTCCACGAGCGGGCCGGTGCGCGGACAGGTCCGCCAGTCGGTCACCTCGGCCCGGAAGCAGGCGATGAAATGGCGGCAGACGTCCTCCCAGTCGACGAAGAGGCGGTGCGCCTCCTCGGAAGTGAACATCCACACAAGGAGGTTGCGCTCACGACCCGACAGGTTGCCGAAGTTCGCCAGCCAGTCCGGCACCGCACGATTCCAGCCAAGCAGGTCGCCCGAGAGGGAGCAGACATAGGCGGGGAAGGGGTACATCCCCTCCGCCACGGCGACGAGCGATCTCCAGGACTTGGGCACCTTGGCGGCGGGCTGCGGGGAGGGCCGCTCGCTGGACAGGTTGAGCAGGTAGTCGCGTTCGAAGACGGAGAGTCCGAGCACGCTGGCCAGGTTGTTCAGGACCTCGGGCGAGGGAGAGACGTCCCGGCCCTGTTCGAGGTACGTGTACCAGGTCGGGCTGAGCCCGGCCAGCACGGCGACTTCTTCGCGGCGCAGTCCGGGAGTCCGTCGTCGTATCCCCTGAGGAAGTCCCACCTCGCAAGGCAAGATGCTTTCTCGCCGCTTTCTCAGAAAATTGGCTCGTTCTAGCCTACGGTGCTCCTCTATGGCCACGCTCTACCCCCCGCAGGAACGGTGCTTGTGATCTTCCGGATCTAATCACAGTCGCCCAATGCGCTTGCCGTGGCGAACCATTACCGCTGGCCAGCCGGGATGACGTGCGCTCTCAGCGAACGAACTACGGTTCGGCTGAGTCCCCGTGGTGATCGTGCTACGGTCCGATGAGTGAAGATCGGTAAGTGTCACGTCAGTTGAGCGCATCGGTCGGATCAGCAGGACCGGAACGGCAGTGATACATCGAACGGTGGCTGTGGCCGCCAGTGGATCCACTTGGGGGTTCAGTGACTCGTCAGGATGACTTTCAGCCGGCGGAATTCGGCCATGAGACGCCCCGAATGAACAGCGACGCACCGGCGCCCTGGGGAATGGGCGACCAGGTATTCAGCAGCCTGCTCCGGCACCGCATTATCTTCCTGGGCCAGGCCGTCGATGACGAAATCGCCAACCGCATCACCGCGCAGCTCCTGATGCTCGCCGCCCAGTCCGAAGAGGACATCTACCTGTACATCAACTCGCCGGGTGGCTCGGTCACCGCCGGCATGGCGGTGTACGACACGATGCAGATCATCAAGAACGACGTCGTCACCATCGCCATGGGCTTCTGCGCCTCCATGGGGCAGTTCCTGCTGACCGCCGGCGCCCCCGGCAAGCGCTTCGCCCTGCCGCACGCGAAGATCCTCATGCACCAGCCGTCGGCCGGCTTCTCCGGATCGGCGAGTGACATCCGCATCTACGTGCAGCACCTCCTCAAGACGAAGCGCGAAATGGCGGAACTCATCGCGCAGCACTCCGGCAACGACGTGGAGCGCATCACCAAGGACTCCGACCGCGACTACTGGTTCTCCGCGCAGGAGGCCAAGGAGTACGGCCTCATCGACGACGTGATCCAGTCCACTCCGGCCATCTCGGGTGGCGGCGGGCTCGCGGCCCGCTGACCTGACGGCACTACATCACCCCGGTGCAGGCGGTACGGCTGGTGACGGTACGTCACCCGCCGTGCCGCCGCGCCGCATCGGCGTGCCCTCAGCACGCCCTGCCCCGCCCGCTCCCGCCACCAAATCCCGGACATCACGGAGGCTGCCTTGTCCATGCACGACTACGCGCCCCAGGCCCGTTACGTCATCCCCCGCTTCGTCGAGCGCACCTCGCAGGGCGCGCGGGAGTACGACCCGTACGCGAAGCTCTTCGAGGAGCGGGTCATCTTCCTCGGTTCCGAGATCGACGACACGTCCGCCAGCGACGTCATGGCCCAGCTCCTCTGCCTGGAGTCGGCCGACCCGGACCGCGACATCTCGATCTACATCAACTCGCCCGGCGGCTCCATCACTTCGCTGCTCGCCATCTACGACACGATGCAGTTCGTCAAGCCCGACATCCAGACGGTCTGCATCGGCCAGGCGACCTCGGCCGCCTCGGTGATCCTGGCGGCCGGCACCAAGGGCAAGCGCATCGCGCTCCCCAACTCCCGCGTGCTGATGCACCAGCCGGCCAGCCCGGGCCAGCAGGGGCAGGTCTCCGACCTGGAGATCCAGTGGCTGGAGATCGAGCGCATCCGGGACCGGATCGAGACGATCATGGCCCTGCACACCGGCCGCGACCGGGACCAGATCCGCGAGGACCTCGACCGTGACAAGATCCTCACCGCCCAGGATGCCCTGGAGTACGGGATCGTGGACCAGGTGGTCGTCCCGCGCGGGAAGAACGGTTCCTGAGCGGTCATGACCGTTCCCCCTCTCCGCAGCGGCTGGTTGCGGCGGTTCTCCAGCGGCTCCCCCGACGGGACGACGCTGCTGTGCTTCCCCCACGCGGGCGGAGCCGCCAGCACCTACTTCCCGATGTCCAAGCTCCTCGCACCCCTCATCGGGGTGTGCGCGGTGCAGTACCCCGGGAGGCAGGACCGGCGTTCGGAACCGCCGCTCGACGACATGGCCGAGCTCGCCGACCGGGTCACCGAGTCCCTCACGGAACTCGACCCCGGCCGGCCGCTGGCCCTGTTCGGGCACAGCATGGGAGCCCTGCTGGCGTACGAGGTCACGCGTCGGCTGGAGGCGGCCGGAGGGATCCGTCCGGTCCACCTGATCGTCTCCGGCCGCCGGGCGCCCGGCCTGCCCGCGACCCGTCCGGACCTGCACGGCCAGGACGACGAGACGCTCCTCGCGGAGCTGCGCCGGATCAGCGGGACGGCCGAACAGGTGCTGGCCGACGAGGAACTGGTCCGGATGCTGCTGCCGACGCTGCGCTCCGACTACAAGGCGGTGGAGTGCTACGTGCCGCCCGCGCCCGGGGACGGCGTGCTGTCCTGCCCGATCTCGGTGTTCACGGGCACCGAGGACAGCCACGTCTCCCCGGAGGGGGCCGCGGCCTGGGAGGCGTACACCACCGGCGCCTGTGATGTGCAGGCGTTCACCGGTGGGCACTTCTTCGTCCAGACCCATCGCGAGGAGGTGGCCTCGGCCATCGCCGGCCGGCTCCACGGCCGCCCGTCGGCGGTCGGTCAGCGCGCGGGCCACACCATCTGACGCGTCCTTTTCCGGGGGGAATCCATGCCCGTGCGTGACCTGCACAGGCCCTTGACGTACTTCGTCGCGGCGATGGCGGCCGTCGGCGTCGTCAGCGCCGTCGGCCTGGTCGTCGACGACCGGGTGCTGCTCGGCATGCCGATCTGGGAGAAACCGCTCAAGTTCGCGCTGTCCCTGGGCGCGTACGCGGCGACGCTCGCCTGGATGCTGTCGCTCCTCGACCGCGGCCGGCGGATCAGCTGGTGGGCCGGGACGGTGATCGCGGCTGCCTCGTCCGTGGAAGTGGCCCTCATCATCGTGCAGGCCGCACGGGGTAAGCGGAGCCACTTCAACGACGAGACCGTGCTGGACGCCGGCCTGTACGCCGTGATGGGCGTGACCGTGGCCGTGCTGTGGCTGGCCGGGGTGGTGGTCGCCGTCCTGATGTTCCGGCAGCCGCTGCCCGACCGGGCGACGGCCTGGGCGATCCGGCTCGGTTCGGGCATCGGGGTCGTCGGGCTCGCGCTCGGCTTCCTGATGAGCCAGCCGACGCCGGAGCAACTGTCGGGCGAAGTGGTGGGCACGGTGGGCGCCCACAGCGTCGGAGTCCCGGACGGCGGTCCGCACCTGCCGCTCACCGGCTGGGCGGCCACCGGGGGCGATCTGCGCATCGCCCACTTCACCGGGATGCACGCCCTCCAAGTGCTGCCGTTGCTGGCCCTCGCGCTGGCCGCGGCGGCCCGCCGACACCCGGAAGCCCGGCTCGCCGACCCGGCCGTACGCACACGACTGGTGATCGTCACGTCGGCCGGTTACCTCGGCCTCGTCGCCCTGGTGACCTGGCAGGCCCTGCGGGGCCAGCCCCTCATCGCCCCGGACGCGCCCACCCTGATCGCGGCGGGCGTACTCGCCCTGGCCTGGCTGACAGGAACGCTGCTGGCCCTGCGCCGAAGTCCCCGGCAAGGGCAGGGCCCGCAGGCGACGGCAGAGGATGCCACCCGTCACGGCGAAGAGGCGGCGCGCGTTCACGACCGGGTCGCGTGAGGACCGACGCGATCGCCTTCCCGTCGGAAAGCCCTCATGGACGACGACGGGCGATGCGGCCGCCCGGCGACACTCGGCCAGGTGCCGTGACCGGGCGCTGCCGAGGGGGTGTGCTGGAGACCCTGGTGCGATCGAGTCCGGAACCCCGCAGGCAACCAGCGCCCGGGCCGCGAAGGTCCGCCTGCGCCGGCCGTCTCGCCCCGATAGTCTCCACGGCGTGAGCAACTCCGCCTCTCCCTACGCGCGTTCGGACGATACCGCAGTCGCGATGGCGGGGGCGCGGGCTGGTGTGGACATCGTCCGCGCCCTGTACGGCCAACGGCTCGACCGCATCGACAAGGGGGCCGGGGACTTCGCCACCGAGGCCGATGTGGAGGCCGAGAAGGCGATCCTCGACGTCCTTCGTGCCGCACGGCCCGATGACGCGGTGCACGGCGAGGAAGGCGGTCGGCGGGGCGCCGCCGACGCTGTGCGCCAGTGGTGGGTGGATCCCCTGTGCGGCACGCTGAACTACGCCGTCGGCACCATGCTGGCGGCCGTCAACGTGGCGCTGCGCGACGGGCCGGCGGCGGTGGCCGACTCGTTCAGCGGCGAAGTCTTCTTCACCGACGGGGAGACCGCCTGGGTGCGGCGTGACGGGACCGACGACGCACTCCTGACGCCCAGCGCCCGCCTCCCGTTTGGTGGACGTCAACCTGGATCCGCCGTTCCCCAGTGCGCCTGGGTTCCGGGCCGTGGATCTGCTGGCCCACCCCCGTGTTCGTCGAACGTTTCCGGCCCCGGGTCGTGTCGACGACCCTCGCGCTGGCCTGGGTCGCCGCCGGCAAGCGCGCCGCGTACGTCACCGATGGCGGCGACCTGTCCGGAAGCGTGCACTTCGCGGCCGGCATCGCTTTGTGCCGGGCGGCCGGCTGCACGGTTACGGGGATCGACGGCGCCCCGATCGGTACGGGGGGCCAGGGGCTCGTGATCGCCGCCGACGACGAGACCCACGGGCTGCTGCTGTCGATGATGCGCGGCAGAAGCTAGCGCTGTGCGCTAGCTTCAGCGTGCGCACGCCCACACCGGCCGGCTCGCCACGCACTCTGCGGCCGCGGGCCTGGCGGACCGCCGCCCCGGCGACATGCGGTGCGCAGCGCAGTCGCCACACCAGCCTTTGCCGCCCAGCCGACCGGAACGAGCGCGCCAGCAGGGCGAGCACGGCGCCACCCTGCCCCAGCAGGAGCAGCACCGGCAACTCAAGGTAATCCGCCTGCTCACGACAGGCCTCACGCCGGACTCGCCTCGCGGCTCTTCCTGAGCCCGACCACGGTCACGAGCCACATCGGTCGCATCCTGCCGAAGCTGGACCTGACCGACGCGTCCAGGCCGTCGCCCTCGCCTACGAGACGGGACTGATCCCCCCGCGGAGCCGGATCGCAAGCGCCCACCGGCGCGCCCGCCTGAACCCTCAGGGGAGGGCAGGCGCCGATGGGCCGCGTGCTTCACCCGCTGGACGAGCGGGCAACGGCTACCACGAAGCCGCGGGTCAGGCGTCCTTCTTCACCGGCTCCAGAATCGCCACGCACTCCACGTGGTGCGTCATCGGAAAGATGTCGGCCTGGGCGCAGGCAGGAAAGCAGCAGTCAGAGATGTTTGGAGTCCCGGATGAGAGCCGCCGGGCGCCCAGAGCGTCAAATGAGCGTCACGGCCCTACGTCGCGGCACCGGAAATCTCGTGCGTCATGGCTACCCGTAATACGCAGCGTCTCCCCGGCACAGAGCCTGACGCCGGGTAGAGGGGCGTCGGTGCGCCCAGTGCGTACGAGAGGCCCACCGCCGAAGGAGCAGCGTGATCGAAATGCGCTGACGAGGCCGCTCCGGGTCTTGGAGGCTTGTCCCGCCTGTTGCACGCCGCCCGGGGACGGAGCCACCTACTTTGATCATCCTGGACACGAACATGCTGTGGGGTGTCTCCCCTGACAACGCGAGCGTCGACCTGCTCAAGACCATCCGGGCGACGGGGGTGCAAGGCGTCGCCGTCCCGTGGACGGTCATGGAGGAACTGGCCGCGCAACGGGCGCTGAAGTACAAGGAGAAGTACGACGCCGCCCTCGACGCGCATAAGGCGTTGCGGATGATCACGCCCTGGGAGACCAACGCCCTTATGCAGCCCCTCCAAACCGATAAGGTGCGGCAATACTGGCGGGATGGCTTCGCCGCCATCCTGGAGGTGTTGCCTCCAAGCGCGTCAGTACTGCAAGAGGCCGCCTACCGGAAGGCAAACGTCATCCCGCCATGCAAACAGCTGGAGATGAAGGGGGTGAACAAGCCGGTGAAGACTGGCTCGCGTGATGCCGCGATATGGCTGACAGCCGTCGAGTACGCGCGCGAGGACCCAGACGAGACGGTGTACTTCGTCAGCAAGAACACGAACGACTTCGGTGACGGCTCGTCTTACAAGGGGCGGACGAGACTGCGGCTGGACATCCAGGAGTTTGGGGATCGCTTCAAGCACTACGCATCCCTCGACCCCGTTGTCGCCGAGTTCACTCAGCCTACCGAGGTGGACGATGTCTTGGTGCCGGAGCAGGTGGGCACCCCCGAGGCGGCATCGATCACCGCCCGGGAAGCGGGAGCCAAGTGGGGTGCCGACGTGGAGAGCGTGCACGCTTTCGACGTACCCACCTTTCTGGGAGCGCTCTGGCCCGACTCGGAAGACAGCGAACGCCCCGTTATGGGCAGTGTCGGCCCCTGGATCACGACGCCCCACGCCCAAGTAGACCTCGTCAGCGATGTAAGCGCCTACCGGATCGGTGACCACGTGTGGTACACAGCAACGGTGCGCTGGCTCCTCACCGGTCTGGCCCTACTTGGCAGGCAAACGGGGATCGGACGCGGGATGTGCCTGGGAGACGCGCCTGCTGTTGAGCCCAACCAAGGTTGAGTCACAGTTCACTATCCTGCGCAGCAGCTCTCCGAGGCCCCTCACCACAGAGGACTTCCAGCGGCTTCCGGACCCTGGTACATCCGCCGCTCTTCCCGGCTACTCGGCGGAGGTGTGGCAACAGCTGGCGAAGTGGCAGGAAGCCGAGAAGCCGACTCTCTTGCAGAGCGCTCTGATGACTATGGCCCTGTGGGCCGGTAGCCGGCGTCGGGACGGGTAGGGCAGCCTCGGCTACTTGTCAGCGTCCGCTGCACCTGCGGGCGGCCGGGGGCTAGAAGGACGATGAGGATCTTGGTGAGGGGCTGTCATGCCGCGGTGGCCGCCGGACCTTCGACGGTCGCCGGGCTGTCCGCGAGGCAGGCGGCAGGCACAGTTTCAGCCGGGACGGCATATGAACAGGGGATGGCAGCGCAGGAGAGTGACCCGCATCGGTGAACAGGTCGAGCAGGCGCTCGCCGGACAGGGTTTCACTGCACCATCGTGTCGCAGTCGGCCAGCTGAACACCGAGCTGGCCTGCTTAGGGCGGTCGCAGCGAGGGCACCTCTGTCCATTGAATCAGCCATCCGCTGACTGCCCCAGCAACCTACGCACCTTCTCGGCGCCAATGTCCAACAAGAGCGTAGGCAGATGAGGTCCAGTCTCCTGCCCGATCAACAGCTGATACAGCAGTGCGAAGTAGGCCCGTTGGAAGGTCTCGATCTCCGGCGGCAACTCCTTGGGGGTGGCGTCGGCCGGGAGCCCGGCCTGGATTATCGGCACAGAGTTCACCAGATGCGTCAGCCCCTCTAGCGACCAGTGCGATTGGAGGTTGTCGAGCAGCAGTTGGAGCGACTCTCGTTCTGTCCCATCGAGCAGAGCGAGCCTCTCGGCGTCCGGCTCCTTCCGCACGATGCTCTCCTGATCTGCCGGATGCTCAGGGACCTGGCCGATGCGTGCGGACTGTTGATGCACGGTGCCATGGGGCTCGGAAGTGTCGCCGTAGACGTCCAACTGATCGGCGACCGCGCGCAACAGTCCGGCGATCTTCCTCCCGTCCATCAGGTTGGGGAAGCTGCCCCTCTCTAGCATCGGGGTGATGTTCTCGAGGAGGGTGGTCAGGTCCTGCACGATTGAGGCCAGTTCGCCGGGCTTCTTGCGCCGCGTCAGGGCGGCGGGGATTTCTGGAGCAGGGCGACCGGGAAGGTGGAACCAGGCCGTGACCTGGCCCTCCTTGAGCTCCAGCCGGGCCGAGGAGTAGCGCTCAGGTTCGATGAAACGGCCACCATGCCTGACGGCATCCTCATACAGGGACTGAGAGGTCACGAGTAGGAGGTCGGCCCCCTCAGCGTCGAGCAGTTGCCGGGCGACGGTGGAGTCGGCCAGCCGGCAGGCGAGGTCGACGGCGCGTCCGCTCACGCCGCGCTCGTCGTGCCGGACCGGGCCGATGTGCACCCCGATCCGCATGCCCAACGGTGCGTGCAGGCCACGGTTCTCGTCACGCAGTTGCTCGTGCACCTCGCGCAGCCACGGGCCGAGTAATTCAGTTACGGGGATCTGGTCCTCAAGCGACATCAGCACGCCGTCGCCACGGTCTTGCATATGCAATGCGCCGAGCGACACGTTGGCACGGGCGAACGCTGTCTCCAGCACTCGATACATTTGGGCGCGCATTCGCGGCTTGTCGACATCGTCGTATGCGCCGGAACGCCTGGCGTCAACGCTGATAACCAACTCGTTGCGCATGTAGCGCATTTCGGTGAGTTCCAGAGCACCGTCGTTCGCTCGTGCCCTGTGCCCGCCTTGTCGGCTTCCGCCTGCCGTCTCCGTCAGCGCCTCGTTTTGACTCGGCTCACTCGTATGGGCTGCGTGATTGTCCGAGGCCCTGGCAAGAAGCAAGCGGAAAAGCCGCGCCAGGGTGAGGTAGAGCTCCGTGGCCTGAGGGCTGTTCTGTGGCACCTTGAGGCTGGTGGGAACGGCGGTGGGTCGCGGCTCGCTCGATGTTTCTGCTGTTAGGCCGACTGCGGGGAGGCATCTGGGTTCGGGCATGGAATCCGTTGCCTCGACTCCCAGCAGCCGTGCCGTGGTAGCCGCCGCGTAGGCGATAGGGCGGAGGCCGGTGGCCAGGGTTTCATCGGCGTTGGGCGAGTGGAGGACGACAGGGATTCCATGAGGGGCTTGAAGGTGGGCCGCAAGGTGGTCGCTCAGGGCGAAGTGGGTGTCCCAGAGTTGGTCTCGGGTGACCAGGCTGGTCAGGTGGACGGCTGCCGCGGGATGGAAGTGGTAGATCGTGTCGGCCGATTCACAGCGAGTGGCAGTGAGGAGGCCAGCGGTGAGGAACTCGGCGGTGTCGGCCAGGGTGGCTTCAGGGACAAGGCGGTCGCGGAGGACGTCGAGGACGGGCAGCGTGAAGGAACCGAGGGGGGATGCCGCGATGGCGAGGCGGACGGCGTTGGACTGACGATCGTCCGTGAACGCCTCGGCCTGGACGCGTACCTGGTCGCTGGTGGGTGCTCTGTCCGCCTGGTTGGTCGGGCCTTGGTGGCGGCGACGCAGGGGCAGTCTGCCGGTGGCGGGGACGAGGACGGCTTCGCAACCCTTCGGGTCTGTGCGCATCAGGGTGCGGGCCCACGCGAGGACCTGGTCGGGGGCCAATTGCAGGACGGGCAGAGCTTGCCAAGGTTTCGTCTTCTCGGTCTCACGGAGAAGCCGTGGGCGGCGGTAGGAGAGGAGACGGCCGGGTGAGGCGGGAACGGTCGCGGTCGCGGTGGTGCGGGGAAGATCGAGGCCAGAGCGCTGCCAGAGCCGCCTGGGTAGCGGATTGATCAGGGCGAGCGGGGCGGTGCGACCCCAGATGTGGAGGGTTCGCCACAGCGCATCTTGCCGCCAGGCCGGCGCAGCGCAGTCGGAGACGACAAGGAGGAGACGGCGCGTCGGCTGGGTGTGGTGGGCGGCGTCCGGGTGCATGGAGAGGGCACGACCTTGGTGGTCGTGCAGGATGGGGATGTCGCCGGGCGGGTGTTCAAGGTGCCAGATGCGGACGTCACGGAAGGCGGCCAGGGCGCGCAGCATCTTGGTGAGGACGCGGACTGTCTCGTCCCACACCGCCATGGCGGTGCCGCGGTCCAGAACGACGATCACCTCCAGCCACGGCTCCGACGCAGGAGTGAGCTGGGGGACGAGCATGCCGGTACGGGTGTAATGATCGACGGTGGCGTCGACGTCGAGGCGACGATGGACGCCGGAGAGCCACGGGCGGCGCAACGGGCGTAGCGCACGGCCAATGTCGAGGGCGTCGGGGAGGGCGGTGGCACGACCGATACTCACGCGTTTGCCAGGAATGGCGTGAGTGCCGACCTGGTCCTTGAGCCATACGGCGGCGACAGGCTGATGGGCGGCGTCTATCGCGTCTCCACTTCCCAACGCCTGGGAACCTTCTGCGGAAGCGGTGATGTTGGTCTGGCCCTGTTTCCGGCGTTGCGCCGTAACGTCCGCGGCATCGGAGGAGGGGCTGTCGGGCTTCCGGTCGGCGTGCACCCAGGCGGAGGCGAGGAGTACTGCGTCGAGGAGCTCCTTGACGTCGATGTCGCCACCGGCCGCCTGAGCGAGCCGTGCCAGACGGGCGGCGGCGTCCTCAGCCACGCCCCAGCCCCTGCAGCAGCATGTCTTCCAGGTTCTGCCGCTGGTCGAGGTCCGGGACCTGGTCGCCGCGCAGAAGGTAGACGGCGTTCAGTAGCTGGTCGATCGCGACGTACTCGTCGTCGTTCAGCTTCTTGAGAAAAGTCTGCACGAGCGCGGCGGTGGCGCTGTTCTCGATGTCGCCAAGGTGGGCGGCGACGATATCAGTAAGGGTTTCTCGGGAGAGGGGTGGCATCTCGAAGCGGACGCAGCGGCGTAGGAAGGGGGCGGGGAAGTCGCGTTCGCCGTTGCTTGTCAGCACGATGACCGGGAATTCAGTGCACTGGACCCAGCCGTGCTCGATGGTGCGCTTGCCGTCCTTGTCGGCGGTGCGGACCTGGATGTCGGGCTTGGGATGCCTGGCTAGCTCGGGGATCTCGAAGCCGCCGCGCTCCAGGACGTCGAGGAGATCGCTTGGCAGGTCTAGGTCACTCTTGTCGATCTCGTCGATCAATAGTGCGCGGGGGCGGTCGCCGGGGAGAAGCGCGGTACCCAGGGGGCCAAGCTGGACGAAATCCCCGATGTCGTCCTCGCGCTCGTCGACCGCTGGCCGGGCCTTGCCGTCGAGAGTGCGCAGGTTGTGGGCATGGATGCGGCCGAGAGCGTCGTAGCGATAGAGAGCGTCGGCGAGGGCACTGCGGGAGGTGATGTGCCAGTGGAGTACGTCGCCCAGGCCGAGCTCGGCAGCGATCTGGCGGATGACGGTGGACTTCCCGGAGCCCGCGCGGCCGGTCAGCAGCAGAGGGCGACGGAGGTGCAGGGCGGCGTTCACTGCGTCGACGAGGCCGGGGACCGGGCGGTACGTCGTGGCGGGGTCCTTGCGCGAGTCAGTCTCCTGCTGCCGTGCGGGGGAGCGCCATGGAGGCGGGGGCGGCAGCTTCGGCAGCTCGACGTGGTTCTTCGGGGGGACTCCCGTGCCCCTGTAGTACGGGGTCCAGTTCATGCTCGCTCCTTGTGCGTCATCTCGTCCGGTGCTCTCAGGGCCGTGCTCGCCCTTCTCCGGCAGAATTCCTGCCAGTCCTTGTCATGCCAAGCGACTCTCACGGCTGCGAGAGGTCCGAGATCATCATCGTGTCCGGCGCCGACTTCACTCAGATGCTGCCGGTAGGCGTGTGCGATCCGCTGTGGCAGGGCCCGCCAGTGCTTCCCGACGGATGCCTTGATCACCTGCTTGTCGCTGACATCCTTCTGCCGCGGCCAGACCAGCGCGGGTGTGTGCTCGAGGAGTTCCTGCGCCACGAAGTCCCAGTCCCTCTCCGGCAGGGAGGCCACCGCCCATACACGCTGTCCGAAGCCGTGGTTACTCAGATGCTTCTGCAACTGTTCAACGGTCGCCAGTTGTTCGGCATGGAGCCACTCGGGGCCGGAGCAATCGCTGTCGTCCAGAGAGACCAGCAACTCCTCACCCACCTGGAGCATGTCGTCGACCGTGGCGCCGTGAGGGGGCGTCAGCAGGCCGGCCCAACGGGTGGTGACGGTGTAGTTGACACCCAGCTTCGTCTGCTTGCGGATGACTTGCTCCTCCGGAGGGCAATCCAGCAGCACGAGCGTCGGTGCAGCCACGTCGATGTGCTTCAACCGCTTACCCGCGATGTTCGCCCAGGGTGCAGACCAGGCCACGGCCTCGGTCAGAGCCGTCTTCAGACCTTTGTCTCCGGGGCCGCAGAGGAAGCGGCGGTTGCCGACCACGGCGCGGCCGAAGAGCAACCACGCGTCCACGCGGACGACGCTCTCGCCTCCGTCGTCGGCCAGCACCAGGACCAGCCGCGGGGCCCGATCACCGTGAGGTTGGCGGTTCAGCTCGCGCAGGTGGCTGTTGACCGTGGGGGTGAGTTCGAAGTCCTGCGCCCAGACGACGACATCTTCCGGCAGCCGGTCTCCGTGCCCCGTCACATGGGCCATGGCCGCGACCAAGTGGGCCAGCGCTCTGTGCCTGCCCTCTGCAGCGCCTCCATGATGAGCGGCGTACTCGACCAGATCCCGCAGGTTCGGCGGTGGTTCGTGCCGCAGGAAGTGCAGAGGAAGGCCCGCCAGCATTCCGACCAGCCGCAGGTCGTCTTCGGTCAGGTTCGGACCAAAGACTTTGTTGGTGACGTTCAGTGTCTTGCGGCCGGCCTCCAGCTCGGCCAGCACCTCGCGCAACCGGTGGACAGCGGCCCAAGAACCGGCGCTTGGAGTCTGCTGGTTCTCCTTCAACCACGCGGCGATTTCGCTCTCTGTGGATAACTGGAGGTTGCTGTCGATTCGCCGGGCAGCGTCCCGTACTGCTTTGCTCGCGATTGATCCCAGATCACGGTTGAAGGAGGCAGCGCGATTCCGGGCCAGCCAGAGGCTATCACCGAAATACGGTGCGCCGTCGTAGGTGTATAGGCCCGGCAGCTGATCATGGATCTGTTCGCGGAGCTGCTCAATCAGTTCGTCGTCGATCTTCAGGAACTCCCCGGCGCCTGGCAGACCCTCCTCGATCATGTGGGTGAGTTCTTTGCTCAGCTGGAGGTAGAACGCCGGCTCCTGCGCGGTGGCCCCAAAGAGCAGGGAGAACCGCACATTGCCTCCCCGTGGTCCCGCAGTGATCACCGGAGTGGCCGGTGCTGCCCCTCCAGCCAGGCAGGTGTCGACGATGGCGATCAGGCCAGCCAGACCCGGGTGGTTGAGGACGTCGCCGAGAAGGGAAGGGACGTTCACGTTGGAGAGCGGCGGGGCGTTTTCCTTGCCCGATGTGACGAAGTACAGCGGAGCGCCCTCAGCACACTCGCCGTGACCGAGCAAGGCGAGCACGAGGACACCGCCGTCACGCCGTGCATCCTGAGCGGCGCGCTCCACGGCCTCGCGGACTTGAGTATTGCCCAGATTGGTGCCGATCAGCAGGGAGTGCTCGCCGCGGTCCACGCAAGCCCCCAGCTTCGGGTCCACGAGGACAGCATGCAGAGCACGAGCAGCGTCCTCCAGCCCTTCCAACCTGGCGCCGCCCTCACACTGGGCGCCCACGACGAGCACATGCCGGGGCGGGTTAGTGGCGGCCGTCACGGCTGGAGGGCCTCGATCACCGGGCGGGCCACAGTCCCGTGCTCCAGGTACTTCGTGGCGGTATGCGTCCACAGACCGCGGGAGTCGACGCGCTCCGTCACAGCCTTGACACCGCTCCTGCTCGGGCGGATCCACTGGGCCAGATGCGGCCGACCCACCACGACGTCATCGCGGTCCCAGAAGTTGAGCCAGGAGGCGACGTTCTCAGGGCAGCGCCCCGGGCGCGGCACCAGACGATCCAGAACCACCGCTCCCAGGGCCAGAGGCGAACCCAAGGTCACCCAGAGAGGCACCATTCCCTCGTACTCGTGCAGTGCTTCGTAGGCGACCACTGTGCCCAGACTGTGCGAGACCACCACGAGAGGCCGCGCAGGGTCCAGACAGTCGAGCACCCGGCCGCGGATAGCCGCGCCCAACTCCGCTTTTTTGGCCCGGCGATCCAAATAACGTCCGACTTGGGCCAGTTGGAACAGAAGCGCCGAACCATTCATCCACTGCGCCGTCTGGCGCAGGCCGGGGAGGCTCAGCATGGTCGTCGTGACACCGATCAACCGACGGCCGATGTCACCCACGCCCTGCGCCTGTCGGCCCTGAACCGCAGCGTCGAGCCGGGAACGTGCGTCACGGATGACCCGGGCGTCCTGGGGGCTGCTCTCCGGGGGGAACTGCTCAGACAGTTCATCCAGTATTGAGTCAAGTAGTTCGGCCAGGAAGGGCACTTCATCTTCGTCCAGTTCCCTGGCTGCACGCCCCTGGGTTCCACGGCGGTTGAACAGATCACTGTAGTTGGCGAACGTGACATCCGCCAGCCAGCTCTGCGTCAATGCGGAGATCACATCGGCCATGTCGGCATCCCGTGTTCCAGCGGCAAGGGCCTCCAGCCACCTGCGGCAGTCAGTGGCGGTGTCGCGAAGACCGCCGATTCCGTGCACGAACAGCAGTTGAGGCTTCCCCGTTGCCATGCATCCCTCCTCAGTCCTGGCAGAGGGACATTGTGCTGCATCTGAGATCGCAAGGCAGCCGAACCACACAGGCTTGGGCCAGAACCTCAGGACCCACCTACGCCTGGTGGGAGTTGAGCCAGAGAACGCCTTCTAGTGCATCTCCGCCAGCAGTTCACGGCGCTGGACATCCCGAGTGAGAGGCGTACCGCTCGGTGCGGCCGGAAGGACCTTGCAGCTGGCAGGCTTCCAAGTCGCCGTGATGGCACAGTTCTCTCTTGTCACCGGACCATCCCGGGCCGCATAGCGTGCCAGTGACCGATCCACTGTTCCCGTGCGGTGCAGGAGCCAGCAGACCCGAGGAGCCATGAGCGATGGAGCGTGCAGGTGTGGCCCATGGAGTGCGGCGGGTAGTGCGGAACGAGCTGCAGCTCGCCGTCGCCGCCGGAGTGGTAGCCGGCCTCGACGGCAGGCCACCAGGCCTGGCGGCGCCAGTTACTGTCGGCGAGGAGGCGCCCGGAGCGGCCCTTGGTAATGGTGGTGAACACCAAACTGCTCATGCACCAAGCACACAACCACTGGCGTAGTGGGTCCAGCAGCTGCGCTGACGAGGCAGTTTGGGCAGCACTGAAGCACCTGACGCCCCATCAGAACGAGCGTCAAATGAGCGTCACGAGCGTCATTTCAGCGTCAAGATATCGCCCGTAACGCCCACACCGCACATAATACGCACGCACAAAACCGCAGGTCAGGAGCCCTTCGCGGCCGGTTCGAGGATGGCGACGCACTCCACGTGGTGCGTCATCGGAAACAGGTCGAACGCCCGCAGCGTCCGCGGCTTGTACCCCGCCTCGCGGAAGTAGGCGAGGTCGCGGGCCAGGGCCGCCGGGTCGCAGGCGACGTAGGCGATCTTCCGCGCACCCAGGCCCGCCAGGTGCTTGACCGTCTGCTTGCCGGCGCCCGCGCGGGGCGGGTCCAGGACGATGAGGTCGACCTGGGTGATGCCCGTGCGCGGCAGGGCCTGCTCGACCTTGCCCTGTTCGATGCGGACGCGGTCGAAGTGCTGGAGGTTGTGGCGGGCGTCCTCCACCGCGCGCTTGCCCGACTCGATGCCGAGGACCGCGCCCTTGTCGCCGACGCGGTCGGCGAGCGCGCCCGCGAAGAGGCCCACGCCGCAGTAGAGGTCGAGGGCGGTGTCGCCCTTGCGGGGCAGCAGGCCCTGCATCACGGCGCGCACCAGGGTGTCGGCGGCCTTCGGGTGGACCTGCCAGAAGCCGCCGTTGCCGACGCGGTACGTGCGGTCGTCGGCGCGCTCGCGGACGAAGGGGCGGCCGTGGACGCGGTGCACTCCCCCGTCCTCGGCGACCCGCAGCACCGAGACCGGCTTGTCGAGCTCGACCAGCGGGAGCCGGGCACCCGGGCGCGGGGTGAGCACGACGGCGCGGTCCTGCGAGCCGGACGCGGCGATCGCGTCGACGGCCTCCATGCCGGACCAGTCGCGCTTCTCGATGCCGAGCTCGCTGACGCCCGGCGCCGCGATCAGGCAGCGGTCGATCGGCTGGACCTCGTGCGAGCGGTGCTTGCGCAGGCCCGCGTGGCCGTCGGCGTCGACGGCGTACTGGACGCGCGTCCGCCACGCCGGCACCTCGCCGGCCGGGACCTTGTCGCCCTCGGCCGGCATGACCGTGCCGTCCCAGCCCGCCTCCTCGGGGGTCAGTCCGGCGAGCCGCTGGAGCTGCTCGGCGACGACCTCGCCCTTCAGGCGGCGCTGGGCGCCGGGCTTGGCGTGCTGCCAGTCGCAGCCGCCGCACTTGCCGGGCCCGGCGTACGGGCAGGGCGCCTCGACCCGGTCCTTCGACGCCTCCAGGACGCGGACGGCGTCGGCGCGCAGGAAGCGGGAGTCCGCTCCCCCGTCGGTGACGCGGGCGACGACCTTCTCGCCGGGCAGCGCGTGCCGGACGAAGAGCACACGGCCCTCGTCGGTGCGGGCGACGCAGTGACCGCCGTGTGCCACGGGGCCGACCTCGACCTCGTACTCCTCACCGACGAGTGACGAGTCAGGTGCGTTCTGCATGGCGGGGTGGCTCCAGAAGTAGACAGGGCTGCCGGGGCGGCAGCCCACCAGTCTACGTGGCCGGAGGTCATCCCTTCGCCGTCGGTTCCTTCGCCGTCGCTTCCTTCGGGCGCTCGTCGAACATGCCGCGGCGCACCGAGCCCGGCGCGTTCCACTCCTGGCGCTTCTTGGCCCGCTTCTTCGCCAGCTCCGAGGAGCGCAGCTGGTACGGCACCGAGGTCACCATCACGCCCGGGGTGAACAGCAGCCGGCCCTTGAGGCGCAGGGCGCTCTGGTTGTGCAGCAGGTGCTCGTACCAGTGGCCGACCACGTACTCCGGGATGATCACGCTGACCGCGTCGCGCGGGCTCTCGCGCCGCAGGGACTTGACGTAGTCGATCACCGGGCGGGTGATCTCGCGGTAGGGGGAGTCGAGGATCTTCAGCGGGACGTTGATCCCGCGCCGCTCCCACTCCGCCTTGAGCGCCTTCGTCTCCGCCGGGTCGACGTTGATGCTGAGCGCCTCCAGCTTGTCGGAGCGCATCAGCTGCGCGTACGCGAGGGCGCGCAGCGTGGGCCGGTGGACCTTCGACACCAGGACCAGGGAGTGGACCCGCGACGGGCGCACGGTGTCGTCCGTGGGGCCCTCGGGGGCGGCGATCTCGTCGGCGACGCGGTCGTAGTGCTTACGGATCGCGGTCATCGTCCCGTAGAAGATCACCATGCCCAGCAGGGCGACCCAGGCGCCGTGCGTGAACTTCGTCGCCAGGACGACGACCAGGACCAGGCCGGTGAAGAAGGCGCCGAAGGTGTTGATCGCACGGGCGCGGATCATGCGGCGCCGGGCGGCGGGGTCCCGCTCGGTCCGCAGGTGGCGGTTCCAGTGCCGGACCATGCCGGTCTGGCTGAGCGTGAAGGAGACGAAGACGCCGACGATGTAGAGCTGGATGAGCTTGGTGGAGTCCGCCCCGTACAGCCAGACCAGCAGGATCGCGGCGCCCGCGAGGAGCACGATGCCGTTGGAGAAGGCGAGCCGGTCGCCGCGGGTGTGCAGTTGGCGCGGCAGGTAGCGGTCCTGGGCGAGGATCGAGCCGAGGAGCGGGAAGCCGTTGTACGCGGTGTTGGCGGCGAGGAACAGCACGAGGGCCGTGGCCGCGGCCAGCAGCACGAAGAAGAAGGTGCCGTCGCCGAAGACGGCTGCCGCGACCTGCGAGATGACCGGGTTCTGCACGTACTCGGGGCCGACGGGCACGCCGTCGCGCAGCAGGTCGTGGGCGGGCTGCTCGGCCATCTTGACGTCGGTGGCCATGGCGAGGCCGATGATGCCGCAGAACATGGTGACGGCCAGGCCGCCCATGAGGGCGAGGGTGGTGGCGGCGTTCCTGCTCTTCGGCTTGCGGAAGGCGGGTACGCCGTTGCTGATCGCCTCGACGCCGGTCAGCGCCGCACAGCCGGAGGAGAAGGCGCGCAGCAGCAGGAAGACGAGGGCGAAGCCGGCCAGTCCCTGGTGCTCGGGCTTGATCTCGAAGTCGGCGGTCGGGGCCTTCATGGTCTGGTCGTCGAGGACGATGCCCTTGTAGGCGCCCCACACGATCATGATGAAGACGCCGGCGACGAAGACGTACGTCGGGATCGCGAAGAGCTTTCCGGACTCCTTCACGCCGCGCAGGTTCATGATCGTGAGGAGGAGGATTATCGCGATGGCCGAGAAGACCTTGTGCTCGACGACGAACGGGATGGCCGAGCCGAGGTTCTCCACGCCGGAGGAGATCGAGACGGCGACGGTCAGGACGTAGTCGACGAGGAGCGCGCTGGCGACGGTGAGTCCGGCCTTGGGGCCGAGGTTGGTGTTGGCGACCTCGTAGTCGCCGCCACCGCTCGGGTAGGCGTGGACGTTCTGCCGGTACGACGCGACCACCGTGAACATCAGGACCACGACGGCCACGGCGATCCACGGGCTGAAGTGGTACGCCGACACTCCCGCGATGGAGAGGACCAGCAGCACCTCGCCGGGCGCGTACGCCACCGAGGAGAGCGGGTCGGAGGCGAAGACGGGGAGCGCGATGCGCTTGGGGAGGAGGGTTTCTCCCAGCCTGTCGCTGCGCAGAGCCCGGCCGATCAGGATCCGTTTGGGCACGTCGGTCAGTTTGGACACGCAGAGGATCGTAAGCGTTCGAAAAGGGACGCGCCCACCCGCCACCTCTTACCGCCACGGAATCTCTGCCGGACGTCTCCATCGATGTCGCGGGCCGTACGCCTGCGCCGATGCGGGTACGAAGGGCCTGGCGGCATAAGCTCGTCATCGGGCAACACCGCACCGCAGGCTGAGAGAAAGAAGTGAGCAGGGTGTTTACGCAGGTCGGCTTCGTCGGCAGAGTCACCAGGAGTGCGGGGTAACCAGGCGTGCACATCGTCATCATGGGCTGCGGGCGCGTGGGAGCCGCACTCGCGCAGACCCTGGAGCAACAGGGGCACACCGTCGCCGTCGTCGACCAGGACCCCACCGCCTTCCGGCGGCTGGGCTCGGGCTTCGGCGGGCGCCGCGTCACGGGGGTCGGGTTCGACCAGGACACGCTGCGCGAGGCGGGCATCGAGGAGGCCGGGGCGTTCGCCGCGGTGAGCAGCGGTGACAATTCCAACATCATCGCGGCGCGGGTGGCGCGCGAGATGTTCGGCATCGAGAACGTCGCGGCCCGCATCTACGACCCGCGGCGCGCCGAGGTGTACCAGCGCCTCGGCATCCCGACGGTCGCGACCGTGCGCTGGACCGCCGACCAGATGCTGCGGCGGCTGCTGCCGTCCGGCGCGGAGCCGCTGTGGCGGGATCCGAGCGGCGGGGTGCAGCTCGCGGAGGTGCACACGTCGGCGGCGTGGATCGGGCACAAGATCAGCAGGCTGCAGG
The DNA here is from genome assembly GCF_040646655.1 of Streptomyces sp. NPDC045431. NCBI lineage: Bacteria > Bacillati > Actinomycetota > Actinomycetes > Kitasatosporales > Streptomycetaceae > Streptomyces > Streptomyces sp. NPDC045431. Next base: position 121,545 of record NZ_JBEZAQ010000016.1, on the reverse strand, counting down.
AGGAGACGGGCGTCCGCGTGGCGTTCCTCACCCGGCTCGGCGAGGCGGTCCTGCCGACGTCGCAGACGGTGCTGCAGGAGGGCGACCTCGTCCACGTGATGATGCGTACGGACGAGATCGAGAAGGTCGAGGCGGCGTTCGCCGCCGGCCCCGAGGAGGACGGTCACTGATGCGCGTCGCTATTGCGGGCGCCGGCGCGGTGGGCCGTTCCATCGCGGGCGAGCTGCTGGAGAACGGGCACGAGGTGCTGCTCATCGACAAGGCGCCGACCGCGATCTCCGTGGAGCGGGTGCCGCAGGCGGAGTGGCTGCTGGCCGACGCCTGCGAGATCACCTCGCTGGACGAGGCGGCGCTGCAGCGGTGCAACGTCGTCATCGCGGCGACCGGCGACGACAAGGTGAACCTCGTCGTCTCGCTGCTGGCCAAGACCGAGTACGGGGTGCCGCGTGTGGTCGCGCGGGTCAACAACCCGAAGAACGAGTGGCTCTTCAACGAGGCGTGGGGCGTGGACGTCGCCGTCTCCACGCCGCGCCTGATGTCGGCCCTGGTGGAGGAGGCGGTGAGCGTCGGCGACCTGGTCCGGCTGCTGCGCTTCAGCCACGGCGACGCGAACCTCGTCGAGCTGACGCTGCCCCCGGAGTCGGCCATCGCCGGTACGCAGGTGGGCGATGTGGCGTGGCCGCAGGACACCTCGCTGGTGACGATCATCCGCGGCTCGCGCGTGCTGACGCCGAGCCCGGAGGAGACGCTGGAGGCGGGCGACGAGCTGTTGTTCGTGGCCGCCCAGGCCCGCGAGGAGCAGCTGGAGGACCTGCTGTCGGTCCGCCAGGGGCAGGACACGGCGGGCTGAGGAAGAAGCCACCGGAAACCACAGAGGCCCGGCGCACCGCACGAGCGGTACGCCGGGCCTCTTGGCGCGGCCGGGCTGGGTTACGGGGGCCTCGCGGGGCTGTGCACGGCGGGCTGGCTGCGCCACCCTAGGCCCGGGGTGCTGTGCGCGGCGGATCCGGGGCGCGGCCCCGCCGCCGGAGCTGACGGAAGGGCGTCAGGCCTCGTTGCTCTGGGGCGCCGCCGCCTTGCGGGCCTTCTCCGCGGCCTCCTCCGCCTCCATCTCCGCGAAGACGTCGATCGGCGGCGGAGCCTTCTTCAGGAAGACCCACGTCAGGTACACCGCCAGCAGGAACGGCGGGATCTTCAGGGCGACCAGGACCCAGCCGAGCTGCGTCGTGTCGGCCCACCAGTACAGGGGGAAGAGGATCGCGCACTTGGCGAGGAGGATGAGGCCCCAGGCCCAGCTGGCCTTGGCGTACGCCTTCTTCCGGCCGGGGTTGCGGGTCCGCCAGGAGAGGTTCTCCTTGAAGACCGGTCCCAGCACCAGGCCGATCAGCGGTACGCCCGCCAGCGTGGTGACGATGTACGCGAGGCCGAGGCCCAGCGTGTAGAGCATGCCCGGCAGGTAGAAGTCCTTCGCGTTGCCGGTCATCATCGCGAAGATCACGCCGAACGCGACGCCGAAGACACCGCTGAACGCGTGCTTGACCGTGTCCCGGCGCACCAGCCGTACGGCCACCAGCAGCAGGGAGACCCCGAGCGCCGCGATGGCGGACAGGTGCAGGTCCTTGTTGATGGTGTAGATCGTGACGAAGAGCAAGCCGGGGAGGACGGTCTCCACCATGCCCCGCACGCCGCCGAAGGCGTCGAACAGGGCGGCTTCGGTCACGGCGTTGTGGTCGTCGGGGGTGGGCCTGTCGGGAGACGTCACCGGCTACTCCTGTCCGAGCGGTCGGAGCTCGTATTTGGGGTTGAAGAGGACCCGGCGGCCGTGGCTCATGGAGACCCGGCCGGAGGCGATGAGCCTGCGTCCGGGCTCTATGCCCACGATGGAGCGCCGGCCCAGCCACACCACGTCCAGCGGGGCGGTGCCGTCGAAGAGCTCGGCCTCCAGCGCGGGGACGCCGGCCCGCGGGCGCAGGGTGACCGTCCGCAAGGTACCAGTCACCGTGACGATCTGCCGGTCGGAGCAAGCCGAGATGGGCGTGCACCCCGACGCCTGAGCATCCTCCTGCAGCTCCTCGGACTCCAGGTCGCCCTGGGAGCTGGACAGCCGGTCGAGCATCCGGCGGAACCGGCCGGCCGGCTTGTCTGTACGCGGTGCAGCACTCATACAGAAAGCGTACCTAGGGGTCTCAGCGGTAGCCCATGCCTCGTTCGGTGGTGTAAAGGCGCCGGGGGCCCGGTCGGCCTCGGCCGTACCGTGCCCCCGCCCGTAAGCATCCGCCGTACCGCAGCCGCTCGAGCCGTCCGGGGTCAGCGGACCTCGGTGATCTCCGGGCCCCGCTGGAGCTGGCCCATGCCGCCCGAGAAGCGCGAGGACTCCTGGTCCTCCTGCTGGACGCCCTCGGGCACCATCTGCGCGTCGTTCGGCAGCTTCAGGACGATCGGGTCGCGCGGCGCCATCGGCCCCTCGCCCCGGACGACCACGGTGTCGCGGAAGATCTGCTCGAGTAGTCCGGCGGTCTGCGGCTGCACCGCGCCCTGACCGGAGATGACACCGCGCAGGAACCAGCGCGGCCCGTCCACGCCCACGAAGCGCACCAGCTGCACACCGCCGGTGCCGTCGGGCAGCTGCACCGGGACCTGGGCGCGCAGCTCCCAGCCCAGCGGGCCCTCGACCTCGTCGACGACGCCGCCCTGCTGGGTGATGCCGGAGGCGATCTCCTCGCGGACCTCGCCCCAGATGCCCTCCTTCTTCGGCGCGGCGAACGCCTGCAGCTGGATGGCGCTGTCGCGCAGCACCACCGTCGCGGCGACGATCGCGTCCCCCGCGACCTCCACGCGCAGTTCCATGCCCTCGACTCCGGGCACGAACATGCCGCCCAGGTCCACGCGGCCCTCGTCGGGCCGGGAGACCTCGGAAATGTCCCAGGGCCCGTCGGGCCGGGGCGCCGGCGGAAGGTTCACGCGGCGCGGCTCGTCCTGCGCCGCGTCGTCGGTGTCGACCTCGTCGACGACCTGCTCGGCCTCGCGCGCCACGTCCGCTGCGTCCTCAGCGGCCCTGCTCTTCTTGCGACGTCCGAACACGTCACTGTCCTTCCCGGTCGGATACGACCGAAGCGTATCGATTCCCACCCGTCCAGCCCTCCACGGCGGCATGACCGCCGGTGGACCCGAAGCCCCCCTCGGCCCGCGCCGAGCCGGGAAGCTCCGCCACCTCGTGGAAGCGGACCCTCTCGACTTGCTGAACGACCAGTTGGGCGATCCGGTCGAACCGTTCGAACCGGACGCTCTCGCGCGGGTCCAGGTTGACCACGATCACCTTGATCTCCCCACGGTACCCGGCATCCACGGTGCCCGGGGCATTCACGAGGGCCACTCCGCAGCGGGCGGCGAGCCCGGAGCGGGGGTGCACGAAGGCCGCGTACCCGTCGGGCAGGGCGATGGACACCCCCGTGGGCAGGATCGCGCGCTCGCCGGGCGCGAGTTCGGCGGCCTCGGTGGTGACGAGATCGGCGCCCGCGTCGCCCGGGTGTCCGTACGACGGGATGGGCACCTCCGGGTCCACGCGGCGGATCAGTACGTCGACGGGGTTACGGCTCTGGGACATCAGGGGTTCACCTCGAAGGCGCGGGCGCGCCGGACCTGGTCGGGGTCGGCCATGGCGGCCCGGATCTCCTCCGGGCGGCCGTTGTCGATGAAGTGATCGACCTTGACCTCGATGAAAAGGGCGTCGGCGCGGACCGCCTCGGGGCCCTGGGGGCCGCCGATCCGGCCGGTCGCCCGGCAGTAGATCTTGCGGCCGTGCACGGCGGTGACCTCGGCCTCGAGGTGCAGCACGGTGCCGACGGGCACCGGGCGCACGAAGTCGGTCTCCAGCCGGCCGGTCACGGCGATGACCCGCAGCAGCCAGCTCAGCGAGCCGAGCGTCTCGTCGAGCGCGGTCGCGAGCACGCCGCCGTGCGCCAGCCCGGGCGCTCCCTGGTGGTCGGTGGTCACCGTGAACTCGGCGGTGACGCTCACGCCCTCGCCGGCCCGCGCCGCCAGGTGCAGCCCGTGCGGCTGGGCGCCGCCGCAGCCGAAGCAGTGCTCGTAATGGGCGCCGAGGAGCTCGCCGGGGGCGGGCGCGTCGGGGTGCCGTACCGGCGGTATGGCCTCGGCGGGGGGCGTCAGTGCAGTGGTCACAGCCGCAGACCTTACCCGCGCGGCAGCCCCGGGGGCGCACCGTGCCAAGCTTGGGTGTATGCAGCCTTCCGCACCGGCTTCCGCCTCCCCCGCCGTACCGCTGTACGACGAACGTCTCACCGCCCCGCGCTCGTGGTGGCTGATCGCCGCCCTGGTCGGGCTGTCGGGCGCGCTGATCGCGCTGCCGCTGGGCACGCTGCCGATGCTCGGCGGCCTGATCCTCGCGGGCGCGCTGGCGGCGATCGGCGTCAGCACGTACGGCTCCGTCCGCGTGCGCGTGGTGGCGGGCTCGCTGGTCGCGGGGGACGCGCGGATCCCGGTGTCGGCGCTGGGCGAGCCGGAGGTGCTGGACGCCGAGGAGGCGCGCGCCTGGCGGACGTACAAGGCCGATCCGCGCGCCTTCATGGTGCTGCGCGGGTACGTGACCGAGGCGGTACGGGTCGAGGTGACGGACCCGGCGGACCCGACGCCGTACGTGTACGTCTCCAGCCGGGACCCTAAGGCCCTCGCGGCGGCGCTGACCGCGGCCCGCGCGGCCTAGAACGGCTTGGACCAGCTCAGAACGGCTTAGAAGCCGAGCTCCTTGGGGCTCTCGGGCTGGTCCAGCGGGGGCAGCTCGGGGAGGGCGTCCCAGGGCACCTGGCGGGTGCGCAGGTCCTTGCGGATCTGCTCGGCGAGGTTCTTGGTGTCGCGCCGGTTCATCATGGCGCCGACGGCGGCGCCGACCATGAACGGCATCAGGTTGGGCAGGTTGCGCACCATGCGCTTGGTGATCCGCTGGCGCAGCTCGCGCTTCATCCGGCCGCCGAGGGCGGCGTTGATGGTGGTGGGCCTGGTGACGTCGATGCCGCGCTCCTCCGTCCAGGAGGTCAGGTAGGCGGTGGCGCGCTCCCTGAGGTTGCCCGGGGGGCGCTGGCCGTAGACCTCGTGGAGCTCGGCGATGAGCTTGAGCTCGATCGCGGCGACGCCGGTGATCTCCGCGGCCAGCTCGGCCGGCATGGCCGGCGGTACGGGGAGCATGGCGGCCGCGCCGACGCCGGCGCCCACGGTGGAGGTGGCGTTGGCCGCGCCCGCGATGAGTTTGTCGGCGATCTCCTCGGGGCCGAGGCCCGGGAACTGCTTGCGCAGGGTGGCGAGGTCGCGGACGGGGACGCGCGGGGCGTTCTCGATGAGCCGGTCGGCGAGGTGGCCGAGGCCGGCGCGTGCTCCGTCGCGGCCCTTGCGTACGCCGCGCCGGACGGCTTCGACGGCTTCGAGGCGCCGTCGGACCTTGGTGGTGGGGTGCTGCTGCTGTGCCGGTAGGCCGCGTCCCGTGGGTCCGGCCTCGGCGGCTGCTTCGAGCGAGGCCGAAGGGCCTCGCTCGTCGTCACGCGCGCCGGGGGAGGGCAGGAGGGCGGAGTGCTCGGCGGACGCGTCCTGCGCGTCCGGTGCCGGGCCTGTGCCGCCCTGGTACGCCTCCGGCTTCCGGTGGAGAGGGAGCCGGAAGCGTCGCTTCCGAGACGGGGTGTCGCCTGCCACGGCCGACCGGACCTCAGTCGCAGTCTCGGCAGATCGGCTGGCCGTTCTTCTCACGGGCCAGCTGGCTGCGGTGGTGGACCAGGAAGCAGCTCATGCAGGTGAACTCGTCAGCCTGCTTGGGCAGCACCCGGACGGCCAGTTCCTCGTTCGAGAGGTCGGCGCCCGGGAGCTCCAGGCCTTCGGCGGCCTCGAACTCGTCGACGTCGACCGTCGAGGTGGACTTGTCGTTCCGGCGGGCCTTCAGTTCCTCAAGGCTGTCCGAGTCGACGTCGTCGTCGGTCTTGCGTGGGGTGTCGTAATCCGTTGCCATGTCGCTCTCCCCCTCTGGGTGTTTGCGGTGTCTCCAGCGCACGTAACGCGTGGGAGGCCGGTCTTGTGCCCGACCTGAGGCGGAGATTTTGCCTCACATCAAGGTCTGTTACTCAATCGACACCCAACCGGACCCCTTCGGAGTGATCGGATTTGAGTGGCGAACGGGACCGTACACGGTCCCGGAGTCGCGCCCTGCAGGCGCCACCCCGTGTACTTCCCGTGATCCAGGGCCCTGGAAACCCGGACTTTTCCTGGTTTTCCGGGGGAATTCTTGATCACGGAGAGTAGATGGCCGGAATCGGTCCTTTGTGATCGATCACACACGGTCAACGCGGGAACGGGTCCCGAAAATTCCGCGCAAAGCGAACACAATGACGACCGCGGCTGCGTGCCGTCCCTCCATGGTCACACCGGGAGGGTGACACGCATCACCAGGCCGCCGCCCTCGCGGGGCTCCGCGATGATACGGCCTCCGTGGGCCCGCGCGACGGACCGGGCGATCGAGAGCCCGAGCCCCACGCCCTTGTCGCTGCCGGTGCGCTCCTGCCGCAGGCGCCGGAACGGCTCGAAGAGATTGTCGATCTCGTACGCGGGTACCACCGGCCCCGTGTTCGACACCACGAGCAGGGCCTGGCCGGCCTGGGTCTCGGTGGTGACCTCGACCCAGCCCTCCTCCGGCACGTTGTAGCGCACGGCGTTCTGCACCAGGTTCAGGGCGATCCGCTCCAGCAGCACGCCGTTGCCCTGGACGACGGCGGGCGCCCGCTCACCGCGGATCTCCACGCCCTTCGCCTCGGCCTCGCCGTGCACCTGGTCGATGGCGCGCGAGGCCACCTCCGCAAGGTCCACGGGCTTGCGCTCGACGATCTCGTTGTCGCTGCGGGCGAGCAGCAGCAGGCCCTCCACCAGCTGCTCGCTGCGCTCGTTGGTGGCCAGCAGCGTCTTGCCGAGCTGCTGGAGCTCCACGGGCGCCCCGGGGTCGGAGAGGTGGACCTCCAGCAGGGTGCGGTTGATCGCCAGCGGCGTGCGCAGCTCGTGCGAGGCGTTGGCGACGAACCGCTGCTGCGCGGTGAAGGCCCGCTCCAGCCGGTCCAGCATGTCGTCGAAGGTGTCCGCGAGCTCCTTCAGCTCGTCGTCCGGGCCGTCCAGCTCGATGCGGCGGCTCAGGTCCGTACCGGCCACGTTGCGGGCGGTACGGGTGATCTTGCCGAGCGGGGACAGGACGCGGCCCGCCATCGCGTAACCGAACGCGAAGGCGATGACGCTCAGGCCCAGCAGCGCGAAGAGCGAGCGGCGCAGCAGGTCGTCCAGGGCGTGCTGGCGCTGTGCGTTGACGCAGGCGTTCATCGCGCGGTTGGCCTCGTCGGCGGTCGGCGCGTAGGGGAACTCGCAGATCTCGCTCTGCAGCCGGCCCTCGACGATCCGGAACGGCAGCGAGCTGCCGATGTGGAGCGCCTGCGCGGCCAGCAGGTAGATGATCGACAGCAGCAGGATGCCGGCGATCAGGAACATGCCGCCGTACAGCAGCGTGAGCCGTATCCGGATGGTGGGCCGCAGCCAGGGGCGAACCGGTTCCCGGGGGTCCCAGGTCGGCTTCGGAGGCGCCTGGGGAGGCGCTGGAGTCGTGGCCACGGGTCAGATCCGGTAACCGGAGCCCGGCACGGTGACGATCACCGGCGGCTCGCCGAGCTTGCGGCGCAGGGTCATGACGGTGACCCGGACGACGTTGGTGAACGGGTCGGTGTTCTCGTCCCAGGCCTTCTCCAGCAGCTGTTCGGCCGAGACCACCGCGCCCTCGCTGCGCATCAGCACCTCCAGCACCGCGAACTCCTTCGGCGCCAGCTGGATCTCCCGGCCGTCGCGGAAGACCTCGCGCCGGTTCGGGTCCAGCTTGATGCCGGCCCGCTCCAGGACCGGCGGCAGGGGCACGGTCGTACGCCGCCCGAGCGCCCGTACGCGCGCGATCAGCTCACTGAACGCGAACGGCTTCGGCAGGTAGTCGTCGGCGCCGATCTCCAGGCCCTCCACGCGGTCGCTGACGTCACCCGAGGCGGTGAGCATCAGGACGCGGGTGGCCATGCCCAGATCGACGATCTTGCGGCAGACGTCGTCGCCGTGGACGAGCGGCAGGTCGCGGTCGAGGACGACCACGTCGTAGTCGTTGACCCCGATACGCTCCAGGGCCGCCGCCCCGTCGTACACGACGTCGACGGCCATGGCCTCCCGGCGCAGTCCGGTGGCCACCGCATCGGCGAGCAGCTGCTCGTCCTCGACGACGAGTACGCGCACGGCGCTGTTCCTTCCTCCGAGCCCGGATTCGGGCGAATGAGCTGTTGACTGTGGGTATCCATCCTGCCCCTTACGCGCGTAAACCGGCTGTAAGGCGGCCTGCGGGCGGTCCGGGACGGGGGCCGCGGCACGGAGTCGGCACCGGGAATTCACCGGATTCACGAATGACTTGAGGTTTCTGTGAGGTAGCTCTTGGGGAGGACGTCTGCACACCCGAGATCACGCCGTGTCTGTGGCACGCCACGAACCGCTCTGTCCCCCAGAGGTGCCGTGCGTGATCGAGAACCCGATCGACCAACCCTCGGCACACCCCCGTGCCACCGACCCATGACGAGGGGGCGCACGATGGACGCTTTCACCGCAGGACTGCTGCAGCGCATAAGGACCACGGAGACCCACCTCACGCAGGCGCGCGAGACGGGCGACGACTTCCTCGCCGATGTCGAGCAGGAGGAGCTCGAGGACCTGCGCCGGATCGCCGCCGAACACGGCGTCGAGATCGGCACCCCGCAGATCGCCTGAGTTCCGACCGGCAGCACAGAGCCCCGATGTCCGGGTATGACATCGGGGCCGCTGTCTTTTCCAGGCGCCGTTCGCCTCGTCGGGCGCGGTCAGTCGTGCCAGGCGCCGAACTCCTCCAGGAGCGCCTGGAGCGGCTCGAAGACGCCAGGGGAGGCCGCGACCGTCAGGTCCCCGGAGGGCGGGTCGCCCGGGCGGCCGCCGGTGAGGGCGCCGGCCTCGCGGGCGATCAGGTCGCCCGCCGCCAGGTCCCAGGGCCTGAGCCCGCGTTCGTAGTAGCCGTCCAGGCGGCCGGCCGCCACGTCCGCGAGGTCGATCGCCGCCGAGCCGCCGCGGCGGATGTCGCGCAGCCGCGGGATGAGCCGCTGCGCCACGTCGGCCTGGTGGGCGCGGACCGCGGCCACGTAGTTGAAGCCGGTCGAGACCAGGGCCTGGTCCAGCGGCGGCGCCGGGCGGTGGCGGATGGGCCGGCCGTTCAGGAAGGCGCCGCCGCCGAGGACCGCGTGGAAGGTCTCGTCGCGCATGGGGACCACCACGACGCCGACGAGGGTCTCGCCGCCCCGCTCGGCGGCGATGGAGACGGCCCACGTGGGCAGGCCGTAGAGGTAGTTCACGGTGCCGTCCAGCGGGTCGACGACCCAGCGGACGCCGCTCGTGCCCTCCGTGGCGGCGCCCTCCTCGCCGAGGAGGCCGTCGTCGGGCCGGTGCTCGGCGAGGAAGCCGGTGATCAGCTTCTCGGCGGCGATGTCCATCTCGGTCACGACGTCGATGGGGCTCGACTTGGTGGCCTGGACCCCAAGGTCGGCCGGGCGGCCGTCGCGCAGCAGCGCACCGGCCCGGCGCCCGGCCTCCAGGGCGAGGTCCAGCAGGTCGTTCTGGAGTGGGTCACGCGGGTCGGTCACGGCGTCTCCTCACGCGTACGGGCTGTCGGCGCCCGCCGCCGCGGGCCGCTCGGCCCGGGCCGGGCAGCAGCCCACCGGGCACAGGTCGTGGGACGGGCCCAGGGCGCCCAGCGCGCACCGCTCCACCACCATGCCCCGCTCCGTCGCCGCGCGTTCCAGGACGAGGTCGCGGACGGCCGCGGCGAAGCGCGGGTCGGCGCCCACGGTGGCCGACCTGCGGACCGGGAGCCCCAGCTCGGCGGCCTTGGCGGTGGCCTCGGTGTCGAGGTCGTACAGGACCTCCATGTGGTCCGAGACGAAACCGATCGGGACCATCACGACCGCCGGGGCCCCGGCGCCGTGCAGCTCCTCCAGGTGGTCGCAGATGTCCGGCTCCAGCCATGGGATGTGCGGCGCGCCGCTGCGGGACTGGTAGACGAGCTGCCAGGGGTGCTCGACGCCCGTCTCGTCCCGTACGGCGTCGACGATGAGGCGTGCGACGTCCAGGTGCTCCTCGACGTACGCCCCGCCGTCGCCGTGCTCCTCGGCCGGGCCGGAGGTGTCGGCGGCGGAGACCGGGATGGAGTGCGTGGTGAAGGCGAGGTGGGCGCCCGCGCGGACGGGCTCGTCGAGCTCGGACAGCGCCTTCAGAACGCCGTCGACCATGGGCCGGAGGAAGCCCGGGTGGTTGAAGTAGTGCCGCAGCTTGTCGATCCGGGGCAGCGGCAGGCCCTCCGCCTCCAGGACGGCGAGCGCGTCCGCGAGGTTCTCCCGGTACTGGCGGCAGCCGGAGTAGGAGGCGTAGGCGCTGGTGGCGAGGACGGCGATGCGGCGGCGGCCGTCGGCCACCATCTCGCGCAGCGTGTCGGTGAGGTACGGCGCCCAGTTGCGGTTGCCCCAGTAGACCGGCAGGTCCAGGCCCGCGTCCGCGAAGTCCTTGCGCAGCGCGGCCAGCAGGGCGCGGTTCTGGTCGTTGATCGGGCTGACGCCACCGAAGAGGAAGTAGTGCTGCCCCACCTCCTTGAGCCGTTCCTTGGGGATGCCCCGGCCCCGGGTCACGTTCTCGAGGAACGGGACCACGTCGTCGGGGCCCTCGGGCCCGCCGAAGGAGAGCAGCAGCAGGGCATCGTACGGGGCTGGATCGCGCTGATCGGACATGGCATTGATCCTGCCACCCGGGTCCGACAGCCGGAAAACCGCCGTGCGCGCTCACCCATTCGGGCGTAACCTGTCAAGGCTGCCCAAAGGCCTTACGCCGCCTCACCGCGGTACCGCCGTGCGCCGCCTCACCCGCTTCACCCGCCGCCTCACCCGCCTCACGCAACGCGTGCACGCCACGCGCGCCCTACGCTCACCGGCCGGAGTACCCCTTGCCCAGTCCCTACCGCGCGATCTTCGCCGCCCCCGGAACCGTGGGCTTCTCCGCGGCCGGTTTCCTCGGCCGGATGCCGCTGGCCATGATGGGCATCGGCATCGTCACGATGATCTCCCAGCTCACCGGCCGCTACGGACTGGCCGGCGCGCTCTCGGCGACGCTCGCGGTGTCCGCCGCCGTCCTGGGCCCGCAGGTCTCCCGCCTCGTCGACCGGTACGGCCAGCGGCGCGTGCTGCGCCCGGCCACCCTGATCACCGTGACGGCCGTGGCGGGCCTGCTGATCTGCGCGCAGCAGGGGCTGCCGGAGTGGACGCTGTTCGTCTTCTCGGCCGCCGCCGGCTGCGTACCGAGCGTCGGGGCGATGACCCGGGCCCGTTGGGCGAGCATCTACCGGGGCTCGGGGCGCGAGCTGCACACCGCGTACTCCTTCGAGTCGATCATCGACGAGGTGTGCTTCATCTTCGGCCCGATCGTCTCGATCGGTCTGTCGACCATCTGGTTCCCGGAGGCGGGCCCGCTGCTGGCGGCCGTCTTCCTGGCGATCGGGGTGTGGTGGCTGACCGCCCAGCGCTCCACCGAGCCGAAGCCCCATCCGGTCGAGCAGCACACGGGCGGCTCGGCGCTCCGCTCCCCCGGCCTGCAGGTGCTGGTGGCCGCGTTCGTCGCCACCGGCACGATCTTCGGCGCGGTGGACGTGGTGACGGTGGCGTTCGCCGAGGAGGAGGGCCACAAGGCCGCGGCCAGTCTGGTGCTGGCGGTGTACGCGCTCGGCTCGTGCGTGGCGGGCGCGGTCTTCGGCCTGCTGCACCTCAAGGGTGAGCCGTCCCGCAGGTGGCTTCTGGGGGTCTGCGCGATGGCCGTGAGTATGATCCCCCTCCAACTGGTCGGGAACCTGCCGTTCCTGGCCGTGGCGCTCTTTGTCGCGGGCCTCGCCATCGCGCCGACGATGGTGACGACCATGGCCCTCGTCGAGGCCCACGTACCGCGCAGCAAGCTGACCGAGGGCATGTCCTGGACGAGTACCGGGCTCGCGGTCGGCGTGGCGCTCGGCTCCTCCGCCGCCGGCTGGGTGGTCGACGCGCACGGGGCGGCCGCGGGGTACGCGGTCCCCGGCGTCGCGGGAGTGCTCGCGGCCGCGGTGGCGTTCCTGGGGTACCGCCGGCTGCGCAGGCCGGTGCCGACGCGGGAGGGGCAGGGGCAGCGTGAGCAGCGCGAGCAGGACCCGGAACAGCCGGAGCAGCAGCACGTGGCGTAACTGGGCGGGGAACGTCACCGCCAGGCCCGTACGGGACGCCCGTCCGGCCTCGGTGGCGGAGCTGGCGGCGACGGTACGGAAGGCGGCCGAGGACGGACTGCGCGTCAAGACGGTCGGTACGGGGCACTCCTTCACGGCCATCGCCGCCACCGACGGGGTGCTGATACGGCCGGACCTGCTGACCGGGATCCGGCGCATCGACCGCCGCGAGATGACGGTGACGGTGGAATCCGGCACTCCGCTGAAGCGGCTGAACGCGGCCCTGGCCCGGGAGGGCCTGTCGCTCGCGAACATGGGCGACATCATGGAGCAGACGGTCGCGGGCGCGACCAGCACCGGGACGCACGGCACGGGCCGGGACTCGGCGTCCATCGCCGCGCAGATCAGGGAGCTGGAGCTGGTCACGGCCGACGGGCGCGTGCTGACCTGTTCCGAGAAGGAGAATCCGGAGGTCTTCGCGGCCGCCCGGATCGGGCTCGGCGCGCTGGGTGTGGTCTCCGCCCTCACCTTCGCCGTGGAGCCCCTGTTCCTGCTCACCGCGCGCGAGGAGCCGATGGGCTTCGACAAGGTCACCGCCGAGTTCGACGCCCTGCACGCGGAGAACGAGCACTTCGAGTTCTACTGGTTCCCGCACACCGGGAACTGCACCACCAAGCGCAACAACCGCAGCGCGGGCCCGGCGGCGCCGCCCGGGCGGGTCAGCGGCTGGATCGAGGACGAGTTCCTCTCCAACGGGCTCTTCCAGGTGGTCAACTCGGTGGGCCGCGCCGTGCCGGCCACCGTCCCCGCGATCGCCAAGCTCTCCAGCCGGGCGCTGTCCTCGCGTACGTACACGGACATCCCGTACAAGGTCTTCACCAGCCCGCGGCGGGTGCGGTTCGTGGAGATGGAGTACGCCGTCCCGAGGGAGGCGGCGGTCGACGCGCTGCGCGAGCTGAAGGCGATGGTCGACCGGTCGCCCCTGCGCGTCAGCTTCCCCGTGGAGGTGCGGACGGCCCCGGCGGACGACATCGCGCTGTCGACGGCGTCGGACCGGGAGACCGCGTACATCGCCGTGCACATGTACAAGGGCACCCCGTACCGGGCGTACTTCACCGCCGCGGAGCGGATCATGACGGCGCACGGCGGCCGGCCGCACTGGGGCAAGGTGCACACGCGGGACGCGGCGTACCTGGCGGAGGTCTATCCGCGGTTCGGCGAGTTCACGGCGCTCCGCGACCGGCTGGACCCGGACCGGCTGTTCGGCAACGACTACCTGCGGCGCGTGCTGGGCGACTGACGTCTCACTCGGCGGTCGCCCCCGCGTCGTCCGGTGTGGGTGAGGGCGGTGTGGGGTCGGGCGTCGGGGACGTCGGTGTCGGCGTGGGTGCGGGTGCCGGGGGCGGTGTCGGCGTGGGCGGGGTGGTGTCCGGATCCGGCGTCGGGGGTGTCGGCGTGGGTGTGGGTGCCGGGTCGGTGGGCGCGCCCGGCTCCGGGTCGGGGCTCGGCACCTGCTGCCGGTACGGGTTCTCGTGCGGGGTCGCCGGCCGGCGCGGCCCGGAGTCCCCGCCGCGTACGACGGAGCCGATGGTGGTCCCGCCGCCGCCGCTGAAGTCCCGGCCGGATATCAGCTCGTACGCGGTGATGCCGGCCATCGCCAGGACGAAGACGAGCGCCGCCGCGATGAGCGAGCGCCGTCGGCGGCTCCGGCTCCCGCCGCGTGCGCGTGTACGCGCGCGGTACGTCGTCGCACCGCCGAACTCGCCGTGCGCGGGGCCCGGCGACGCGGCCGTCGGCGCGGGGCGCGGGCGTCGCACGGCGCGCACCCGCTCGCCCGCAACGGTGAGGACGTGCTGGAAGACCGGACCGCCGCAGGTGGCGATGACGCTGATCACACCGGCGCCGAGGACCGTGCCGTACACGCCCAGTTTGGCGGCGAGCTTGGCCGCGACGACCGCGGCGACCGCACTGCCCGCCACATGGGTGACGGTGAGGTCCAGCCGCCTCTTCTTCCCTTCTCTCTCTTTTGTCCGTGTGTCCGGCTTGTGTTCCATTTCGTCCCCTTGCCCACCGGTCTGTTGGTGCATGCAAGGAGAAGAGAGCTTTGGGCGAAGCGAATAGTTCCGTTTCTGCCGATTCTGTGAAGGATGCCATCGGGGAGGAATAACCCCGAGGGCCCAACTGCCGTACCGCGGGACAAGTTCGACGGCGCGCCGGTCCACCCTGGTGGCCCGAATGGAGTACTGTGGCGAACCCTGGGCTCCGGTCCTGCGATGGGTGTCCGGGACCAACGGGAGGGGGCCAGATGGCACTCGATCCGGCGGCGCCGCGGCACCGCACGGACGCCTGCCGCACAGCGCGACCGCCGCGGTCACGCTCCGTCGCGAACAGGTAACCGTGCCATAACGGCGTTCCAGGGCCCATGCCCGACACGCCGGGCAACTCGGCAAGGTTGTGGCAGGCTGCACCCGGGCAGGCCACACTCGACTAGCGGAAGCAGCGACGCAGGTGACGTCGGCAGGCACCACCCGGGAGGTCCCCATGCCCGAACTGCGTGTCGTGGCCGTCTCCAACGACGGCACACGACTGGTGCTGAAGGCTGCTGACAACACGGAGTACACGCTTCCGATCGACGAACGGCTGCGCGCCGCCGTACGCAACGACCGCGCCCGGCTCGGCCAGATCGAGATCGAGGTGGAGAGCCACCTCCGCCCCCGCGACATCCAGGCGCGCATACGTGCCGGCGCCTCCGCCGAGGAGGTCGCCCAACTCGCGGGCATCCCCGTCGAGCGGGTACGCCGCTTCGAGGGCCCCGTGCTCGCGGAGCGTGCCTTCATGGCCGAGCGGGCCCGCAAGACCCCCGTGCGCCGGCCCGGCGAGAACACCGGCCCCCAGCTCGGCGAGGCCGTGCAGGAGCGGCTGTTGCTGCGCGGCGCCGACAAGGACACCGTGGTGTGGGACTCCTGGCGCCGGGACGACGGCACCTGGGAGGTCCTGCTCGTCTACCGCGTCGCGGGCGAGGTGCACTCGGCCAGCTGGACGTACGACCCGCCCAGGCGGCTCGTCCAGGCCGTGGACGACGAGGCGCGGGCGCTGATCGGCGAGACCGACGACGCGGTGGCGGTGCCGGAGCCGAGCTTCCCCTTCGTCCCCCGGATCGCGCGGCTGCCGCGCGACCGGCCGCTGGACCGCACGCCGGTGCCGCCGCCGGTCCCGGAGCCCGAGGAGGAGCCCGAGCGCGACTCCCTGACCAGCCTGCTGGAGGCGGTGCCGAGCTTCCGGGGCGACATGGTCGTCCCCGAGCGCGCGGGCGCCGCGGAGCCGTCCACGGCCGACCCCGAACAGGAACCGGACGCCGAGGAGCCCCCGGCCCCCGCCGCGTCGGCCGGCGCCGGCTCGGCGTACGCGGACGTGCTCATGCCGCGCGCGGTGAGCGGCCACCGCGACCGCCTGATCGGTACGACGGACCGCCAGGCGGAGGCGGACGGCGTCCGCCCGGGCCGCCGCGCGGCGGTCCCGAGCTGGGACGAGATCGTCTTCGGTACACGCCGCAAGAAGCAGGAGTAGACGCGGAAGCGACCGCCCGGGCCCGGCAGGGCCCGGGCGGTGGATCAGCCCCGGTCGGGGCCCTTGGCGACCGGGCGGGCGGGGTCGCTGGACCAGTCGGACCAGGAGCCCGCGTAGAGGGCCGCCTGGATGCCGGCGAGCTCCAGGGCCAGCACCTCGTGGGCGCCGGAGACGCCCGAGCCGCAGTAGACGCCGACCTGCGGGGCGTCCGTCGCGCCGAGGGTCTTGAAGCGGGCCGCCAGCGCCTCGGCGGGCAGGAAGCGGCCCTCCCCGTCGACGTTCTCGGTCGTCGGGGCCGAGGCCGCGCCCGGGATGTGGCCACCCACCGGATCGATCGGTTCCACATCGCCCCGGTAGCGCTCCGCCGCGCGCGCGTCCAGCAGCAGGCCCGTGCGGGCCAGCGCCGCCGCGCCGTCCGCGTCGAGCAGCGGCAGGGCGCCGGGCCGTGGCGTGAAGTCGCCAACGGACGGTGTGGGCGTCGCCGTCGACAGCTCCCCCCGCCACGCCGCGAGCCCGCCGTCGAGCACGCGTACGTCCGTGTGGCCCGCCCAGCGCAGCAGCCACCACGCGCGCGCCGCCGCCCAGCCCTGGCCCCCGTCGTACGCGACCACCCGCGAGGACGCGGAGACGCCCGCCCTGCGCATCACCGCGCCGAACTCGGCCACGTCCGGGAGCGGGTGCCGGCCGCCGCGGCCGCCCGGGCCGGGCTTGCCCGCGAGCTCCGTCTCCAGGTCGACGTAGACCGCGCCCGGGATGTGCCCCGCCTCGTACGCCGGGTGGCCGGGCGGGCCGCCGAGCTGCCAGCGGACGTCGAGGAGGACCGGCGGGCGGGGTCCGGCGATCTCGGTCGCCAGTTCGGTTGCGGAGATGATGGGGTTCATACGTGCCATCCTCGCTCAGGGTCAGCCCGCGCGGGGGCTGTCACAACGCGGATGGTCACCGGAAATTCGGGCATCCTCCTGCGGGATCGCGCCACATCCCGGCGCGGCCGGGGCGCACCGCGCGGCCAGTGGTGCAAGCATCTGACGAGGCGTGGAGCCGGTACCCGAACGGCGCGCACGCCCGGTCCCCCCGCACGGCCACAACCGATGGTCGAAGGAGAGAGTGACGATGACCGAGGCGGCTCGGCGCAAGCCCGGTACACCCTGCTGGGTGAGTTTGATGGCGCACGACCTTGACGCGACGCGGGAGTTCTACGGGGCACTGTTCGGCTGGCGGTTCCAGCCGGGTCCGCAGCAGCTCGGCCCGTACCTGCGCGGGCTGCTCGACGGCGAGGAGGTCGCCGGCATCGGCCAGCACCCGGGCGACCGGGGCCTGCCGACGGCGTGGACGCCGTACCTGGCGTCGGACGACGCCGACGAGAGCGCCGAATCGATCCGGTGCAGCGGCGGCACGGTCGCCGTGGGGCCGCTGGACGCCGCCGACGCCGGCCGCATGGTGATCTGCTCCGATCCCACGGGCGCCGTCTTCGGGGTCTGGCAGGCCGCCTCGCACCTCGGTACGGCGGTGGCGGGCAGGCACGGCACCCCGGTCTGGAACGAGCTGCTGACGCAGGAGACCGAGGCCGTCGGCAAGTTCTACAAGACGGTGTTCGGGTACGAGCTGGAGCCACTCGCCTCCGCCGACGCCGACGTGGACGCGGACGTGGTGACGCTGAGGCTGGACGACCGCCCGGTGGCCTCGCTGCACGGCGTCGGCACGGCGCTGCCGCGGGACCGGGGCGCGCACTGGATGACCTGGTTCGAGGTGGCGGACGCGGACGACGCGGCGCGACGGGTCGCCGAGCTGGGCGGTCGGGTGGTGGAGCCCCCGCGCGACGGCCCCAGAGGCCGGCACGCGACGGTAGCGGACCCGGAGGGCGCGGTCTTCACGGTCGTACGGTCGGCCGGCGACCGCTGAGAGCGGTCGCGCCCCGGGCGGCCGGCCCGGGAGCGCCGGAGGGCAGCGTCAGGCGGGCGTGACCGGCAGGACGTCCGGGGAGAGGGCGGCGGCGCGCGCCGCGGCGCTCGTCATCCGCTTGCGGTGGTGACGGCGGCACAGGACCTCGTACCCGACCTCACCGGCCGGGCGGTTGACGTCGCCCACGACGACCTGTTCACCCTCGACGACCATCTCGCCGCCCACCGTGCGGGCGTTGTGCGTGGCGCGCGCCCCGCACCAGCACATCGCCTCGACCTGGAGGGTCTCGACACGGTCCGCCAGCTCGATCAGCCGCTGGGAGCCGGGGAAGAGCTTGGTGCGGAAGTCCGTGGTGATGCCGAAGGCGAAGACGTCCAGCTCCAGGTCGTCGACGACGCGCGCCAGCTGGTCGATCTGCTCGGGCGCGAGGAACTGCGCCTCGTCGACGATGACGTAGTCGACCTTGCCGCCCTTCGACATCTGGTCCACCAGGTGGCCGTACAGGTCCATGCCCGGGCCCGCCTCGACCGCCTCCGTCACCAGGCCGAGGCGCGAGGAGAGCTTGCCCTGGCCGGCGCGGTCGTCACGCGTGAAGATCATGCCCTGGAGGCCCCGGGCGGAACGGTTGTGCTCGATCTGCAGAGCGAGGGTGCTCTTTCCGCAGTCCATCGTTCCGGAGAAGAACACCAACTCGGGCATGGGAAAGTGACGGCCTTTCGGGTCGTGGAGGGGGAAGCGGGGGTCAGGAACGGACTTCGAGGAGGGGGACGAGCTGCTCGGCCGGGGTCATCGAGCCGTGCATGCCCGCCATCACGGACTCGTGCGGCTCGTTGACGGACGCGGTGATCACGACGTCGTCGTGTGCGGCGGCGACGACGTCGCCGATCCGGCCGTACACCCGCTCGTCGATCCCGGGTCCGAACCAGCCCGCCGCGATCGCCTCCTCGCGGCTCGCCACCCAGAACTGCTCGCCGAGCACCTCGCGCCAGCAGGCCAGCACGTCGGCCTCGGCTCCCGGCACGGCGTACACGTGGCGGGCCCGGCCCTCGCCGCCCAGCAGGGCGACTCCGGCACGCAGCTCCCAGTCCTCGTCGAAGTCGATCCGGGACTGCTCGTCGAACGGGATGTCCACCATGCCGTGGTCGGCGGTGACGTACAGCGCGGAGCGCGGTGGCAGCTGCTCGACCAGGCGCTGGACGAGCCGGTCCACGCACATCAGCTGGCCGCGCCAGGAGTCGGAGTCGATGCCGTGGCGGTGGCCGCTGCCGTCGAGCTCGCTGTAGTACGTGTAGACCAGCGAACGGTCGCCGGCGGCGAGCTGCTCGGCGGCGAAGTCCATGCGCTCGTCGCCCGAGAGCCGCCCGTGAAACGTTCCGCCGCTGAGCGCGATCTTGGTGAGCGGCGTGTCCTGGAAGGCCGGCGACGAGACCTGCGCCGTGTGGACGCCGGCCGCGTCGGCGAGCTGGAAGACGGTGGGGTACGGCTGCCACACGTGCGGCGGCGTCCAGGGCCGCCAGCGCAGCTGGTTCATCAGCGCGCCGGTGTCCGGGTCCCGCACGGTGTAGCCCGTCAGGCCGTGCGCGCCGGGCGGCAGGCCCGTACCGACGGAGGCCAGCGAGGTGGCCGTGGTGGCCGGGAAGCCGGCGGTGAGGGGCCGCCCGGTGCCGCCGCGCGAGGTGGCGAGCAGCGAGGTGAGGTAGGGGGCCTCGTCCGGGTGCGCCTTGATCTGCTCCCAGCCGAGGCCGTCGATCAGGAACACGCAGTTCCGGTCGGCGGGCGCCAGCTCCGCGATGCGGTGGTCGCACCCCGGGACGCCCTGCGCCGCCACGAGCGTGGGCAGCAGGTCGGCGAGGGAGCCGGAGCCGTACTCCGGTACGGGCGCGGTGTCGAGGGCGAGCGGCGTCGGGTCGTCGGGCCAGGCGGCGGCCGTCGCGGTGGGCTGCACCATCAGCGGGTGGCCGCGGTGGCCTCGGACAGGGCCTGCGCGAAGGCGAGGGCCTGGCGGACCGTCTCGGGGCCGTCGCCGGCCTCGCTCACGCGCAGGCTCAGGTCGTCCGCGGTGGCGTTGCCGGTGTAGCCGTGGTCGGCCTCGCAGTTCGGGTCGCCGCAGGCGGCGGGCTCCAGGTCGATGCGGGAGACCGCGCCCCAGCCGATGTTGAGGACCACCTCGCGGGGCAGGGTGCCCGGGGTGTACGACTCCGGGTTCGCCACGACGCGGCTGAGCACCACGGACGAGATCCGGCCGAGCTTCACGGACTCGGTCGAGGTCGTGGCGTACGGCGTCGGGGAGCTGGTGTCGGCGTTCTGCTCGTCGGTGTGGCTGACGATGAAGCGGGTGGACGTCAGGACGAGGACGGTGACGTGACGGCGCACCTCGTTGGCGTCGAACGTGGTCTCCTGGTGAACCAGGTACGAGGCGATGGGCTCGCCGCCCACGGCGGCCTCCACCGCCTCGGCCACGAGGGCCGGGTAGTAGCCGCTGCGCTCGATCGCCGCGCGCAGCCCCTGGGTCGTCGTACCGGTCTTCGCCATGAGCTCCATCCTACGGGGCCGGTAGGACACGCCCGCCCCCTCAGTAGTTCGGGAGCCGCCGCGGGCCCAGGTCGGTACGGGCCGGAGGCGGCGCGAGGCGGACGGCCGCGCCGAGGACGGACAGGCCGCGCGGGGCGACGACGACCGGCTCCAGGCCGATGGAGACGATCTCCGGGTGGTCGTCGACGAGCCGGGAGACCCGCAGCAGCAGCTCTTCGAGGGCGGGGGTGTCGACCGGGTCCGAGCCGCGCCAGCCGAACAGCAGCGGCGCCGTGCGGATGGAGCGGATCTGCTCGGCGACGTCCCGGTCGGTGGCCGGAACCAGCCGGTGCGCGGTGTCGCCGAGCAGCTCGGAGGGTGCGCCCGCGAGGCCGAAGGACAGCACGGCGCCCACGCCCGGGTCGATGGCGGCGCGCACGACGGTGTCGACGCCGCGCGGCGCCATGGCCTGCACGACCGGCTGGAGCTCCGCGGGCTTGCCGAGCGTCTCGGTCAGCTCGGCGTATGCGGCGCGCAGCTGTTCCTCGGTGGCCAGGTCGAGGCGTACGCCGCCGAGGTCGGGGCGGTGGCGCAGGTGGGGCGCGGTGGTCTTGAGCGCGACGGGGTAGCCGAGGCGCTCGGCGGCGCGGACGGCGTCGTCGGGCGTGGGGGCGGCGAGGGCGGGGCGTACGTCGATGCCGTACCTCCCGAGCAGCTCGCGGGCGGCCGCGGCGTCGAGGGTGACGCCGCTCCGCTGTGCCGTGCGGTCGCCGCCGTGGTTGCCGCCGCCACTGCCACCGCTGCCGCCACCGTCGCCGTCGCCATCGGCGAGCAGGCGCTCGATCTGCGCGGCGGCCCCCGCCTCGTCGATCCCGTCGTAGTGGGGCACCCGCCCGGGCTCGGCGGCCTCCCGCCGCCACCGCGCGTACCGCACGGCCTGCGCGAGCGCACGGGCGGCCCGCTCGGCGGCGGGGTAGGCGGGGATGCGGTGGGCGCCGTCGGGGTGTGCCGGTGCCTGGGGGGACGGGGCCGGAGCAGGGAGGGGGTCTCCCCCACCCCGCCCCTTCCCGAAGCCCTCCGGGGGCACGGGGGCCGAGGCCCCCCGGCCCGCCGGGACCGCGCCGGCTCCGGCGACCGCGCCGCCCGCGGGCCCCGGCCGGTGGTCCGCGTCAGAGGGCGCGGGGGCCCTCGGCGGGGGTGCCGTGCCGGCGGCGGCGGACAGGGCGTCGGCCAGGGCGCCCATTTCGACGTGGACCACCAGGACCGGCTTCGTCGGCGCCGTCGCGGACGCGGCGCGCAGGGCGGCCGCGAGGACCTCGCCGTCGCCGGACTCGGTCACGCCGTTCTCGCCG
This sequence comes from Streptomyces sp. NPDC045431, assembly GCF_040646655.1. Classification (NCBI taxonomy): domain Bacteria; kingdom Bacillati; phylum Actinomycetota; class Actinomycetes; order Kitasatosporales; family Streptomycetaceae; genus Streptomyces; species Streptomyces sp. NPDC045431. Next base: position 99,909 of record NZ_JBEZAQ010000016.1, on the reverse strand, counting down.
ACCCACGGGATCGCGGTGACCACCACGGCGTCACACGCGTCGTCGCGCAGCGCCTCCGCCAGCGCCGCGCGGAAGTCCTCGGGCGTGGCGGCGGTCGTCAGGTCGCGGGGCCGCAGCGGTCGCAGGCCCTCCGTCAGGCAGGCGTCGTACGTCAGGAGGCCGAGGGACTCGGAGTTGCCGAGGATCGCCACCCGGGGGCCGGCCGGGAGCGGCTGGCCGGCGAGGAGGAGGCCCGCGTCGACCAGCTCGGTGACGGTGTCGACGCGGATGACGCCCGCCTGCCGGAGGAGGGCGGACACCGTGGCGTACGGGATGCGGGTGACGGGCACCGCGTGGCCGGGCGGCGCGCTGCCGCTGTGGCGGGCGCCCTGGACCACGACGACCGGCTTCACCGCCGCCGTGCGCCGTGCGAGCCGGGTGAACTTCCGCGGGTTCCCGATCGATTCGAGGTACAGCAGGACGACGTCCGTGTCGGCGTCCTCGTACCAGTACTGCAGGATGTCGTTGCCGGACACGTCCGCCCGGTTTCCGGCCGAGACGAAGGTCGACAGGCCCGCCCCGCGCCGGTGCAGCCCCGCCAGCAGCGCGATGCCGATCGCGCCGGACTGGGTGAAGAGCCCGATCCGGCCCCGCGCCGGCGGGTGCGGCGCCAGGGAGGCGTTCAGCCGCACGCCGGGGGCGGTGTTGATGATGCCGAAGGCGTTCGGGCCGATGATGCGCATGCCGTACGAGCGGGCCTGGCGGACCAGCTCCCGCTGGCGCTCCCGCCCTTCGGCGCCCTGCTCGGCGTACCCGGCGGAGAGGACGACCAGCCCCTGGACGCCGTGCTCCCCGCAGGCGGCGACGGCTTCCGGCACGCGCTCGGCGGGGACGGCGAGCACGGCCAGGTCCACGGGCTCGGCGATGTCGGCGACCGAACGGAAGGCGGGGACCCCGTCCATGACGGACTCGCCCTCGGGCAGGGCGCGGTTCACGGCGTACGTACGGCCGGTGTATCCGGCGTCGAGGAGGTTGCGCAGGACCGTGCGGCCGACGCCGCCGGGTGTGCGGCCCGCGCCGATGACGGCGAGGGAGCCGGGGGCGAGCAGGCGCTGCACGGAGCGGGCCTCGGCGCGCTGCTCGCGGGCGCGCTGGACGGCGAGGGAGCGGTCGGTGGGCTCCAGGTCGAGGTGGAGGCGGACGGCGCCGTCCTCGAAGCTGCGCTTCTGGGTGTACCCGGCGTCCGTGAAGACCTTGATCATCTTGGTGTTGGCGGGCAGCACCTCCGCCGCGAACCGCCGGATGTCGCGTTCCCGCGCCACCGCCGCGATGTGTTCGAGGAGCGCGGAGGCCACGCCTCTCCCCTGGTGGGCGTCCTGGACGAGGAAGGCGACCTCGGCCTCGTCCGCGGGGGCGCCGGCGGGCAGGCCGCGCTCGTCGATCCGGTCGTAGCGGACGGTCGCGATGAACTCGCCTCCGACGGTCGCGGCGAGGCCCACCCGGTCCACGTAGTCGTGGTGCGTGAAGCGGTGCACGTCCTTGGCGGAGAGGCGGGGGTAGGGTGCGAAAAACCGGTAGTACTTCGACTCGTCGGAGACCTGCTCGTAGAAGCTGACCAGGCGTTCCGCGTCGTCCGGGGTGATGGGCCTGATCCGCGCGGTGCCGCCGTCGCGCAGCACGACATCGGCTTCCCAGTGGTCGGGGTACGCATGTTCCGGCTGATCCGACGGGGTCCGCATGGGCCCAGGTTACGGTGCGGGGCACCGGTCGCGGAGGTGCTGTGGACAGGGCACATTGATCAGGTTCGCATGCACACCGGAGAACATGAGAGAGTGGTCTAGACAACCCCCTGAACTCGAAGGGCAACACCATGGCTGAGCGCCGCGTCAACGTCGGCTGGGCCGAGGGCCTGCACGCCCGCCCCGCCTCCATCTTCGTCCGTGCCGCCACGGCCGCCGGCGTCCCCGTGACGATCGCCAAGGCCGACGGCAACCCGGTGAACGCCGCGTCGATGCTCGCGGTCCTCGGCCTGGGTGCGCAGGGCGGCGAGGAGATCGTGCTCGCGTCGGACGCGGAGGGCGCGGACGCCGCTCTGGACCGCCTGGCGAAGCTGGTCGCCGAAGGGCTCGAGGAGCTTCCCGAGACCGTCTGATCCGTCTCGGATATCTCCGGCGCCTGCCTGATATCGCAGCGGAGCCGTATCGCCCCGGAATTCCCGGGTGATACGGCTCCGCTTTTCGTTTCGGTGAATCTTTCTGTATACGGTCTCGCTGTTAAATGCGGGCGCTCGCCGTGTTGACGCGATGTTGCGGAGTCCTCACACGCAGCCGGTGCGCGCCGAGCGAGCGTTCGGTGTGCAGGGCGGTGAGCGCCCGGGCCCGTTCCGCGTCGCCGCGCGCCACCGCGTCGACGATCGCGCCGTGCTCGGCCCACGCCTCCACGGGCGCCGCCGGCTGCTCGACCGCGTACATCCAGGCGATCTTGTGGCGCAGCTGGGTCAGCAGGGCGGTCAGGCCCGGACTGCCGGAGGCCTGGGCGAGCGTCTCGTGGAACCAGCCGCCGAGCGCCCGCAGGTCCTCCCCCTGACCCCGGCGCGCCCGCTCCTGGCCCAGTCTGACCAGGCCCCGCAACACCTTGAGGTGCGCCTCGGTACGCCGCTGGGCCGCGCGCGCCGCACCGAGCGGCTCCAGCAGCGCCCGGACCTCCAGCAGGTCGGCCGCCTCCTGCTCGGTGGGCTCGGCGACGCACGCCCCGGCGTGGCGGCGGGTGGTGACGAAGCCCTCGGACTCCAGCGTCCGCAGGGCCTCGCGGACCGGGACGCGGGAGACGCCGTAGCGGCGCGCCAGCTGCTCCTCGGTGAGGCGGGCGCCGCGCGGGAAGACGCCGGAGACGATGTCGTCGCGAATCGCCGTGCATACCGAGTGCGCGGGAATGCGCATACCGAACCTCCGACGTAATGCGCGCGAAACAGCGTGCGTCCGACCGATGTGACGAGTGTTCAGCGACTCTATGACAACGGGACTGAATTTCCGATGCCCGGTCGAAATCCATGGATATCTTTTGGCCAATGGCCGCACGAAGCCGCACGAAGAAGGCCCCGGCTCGGATGGGGAGCCGGGGCCTTCTTCGCGGAATGTGCGGGTCAGACGTTGACGCCGTGCGAGCGCAGGTACGCGACCGGGTCGATGTCCGAGCCGTACTCGGCGCTCGTGCGGGCCTCGAAGTGGAGGTGCGGACCGGAGGAGTTGCCGGTGGAGCCGGAGAGGCCGATCTGCTGGCCGGGCATGACCCGCTCGCCGACCGAGACGCTGACGGAGGAGAGGTGGCCGTACTGCGTGTACATGCCGTCCGCCATCCGGATCACCACGTTGTTGCCGTACGCGCCGCCCCAGCCCGCCTCGACGACGGTGCCCAGGCCCACGGCGACGACCGTGGAGCCGGAGGCGGCGTGGAAGTCGACGCCGGTGTGGCTGCCGGAGGACCACATGGCGCCGCCGGTCTGGTAGCCGGTGCTGACGTACGAACCGGCGACCGGGAGCGTGAAGGAGTTCAGGCGCTTGCGCTCGGCCTCGCGGGCGGCGCGCTCCTCCGCCTCGCGGGCGGCCTTGACGCGGGCCTCGGCCTTGCGCTTGGCCTCGGCTTCGGCCTCGGCCTGGGCGGCGGCGCGGGCGGCGGCCTCCTCGGCCTCACGCTCCTGCGCCTCGGCCTGGGCGTCCACGCTCTCGGCGAGCGTGTCGGTGATGACCGCCTGGTTGAGGCCGGTGTCCTCCAGTGCGCGGACGTCCGCGTCGGCGGCGAGCGCCGGGGAAGCGAGGGTTCCGATGACGCCGGTGGTGGCGATGGCCGCCACGCCGGCGACGTGTGCGCTCTTACGGCTCAGGCGGCTCGGGGCACGGTGCTTCCCGGTGGCACGGGTGAACGCCATTCGGTGGCTGATCCTTTCCTTCCTTCTCGCCTACCGGGTTAGCTGACGGGTTCGGAGCAGGAAGGTCTCCTACGGACCCCTCCGCACGGATGCGAAGGCGTCCGATTCACCCCAGGGACTTCGTGTGGGTCCCCGGCTCCCCGGGCTCGCGCCCGATGGGGATTCGGCGATGGCTGCCCGGTGCCGCGGATGCGGCGGGTACGGCGGGCGGACAGCGCATCAGACGCTAAGCGGCTGATCTTTCAATCACCAAACGGACACGGTTTTTTGTAGCGCACGCCACAGGGCAGACACGTAACCTCCGCAACAAAACGGACATGCGGCGGACCGGGGAACAGACAGCGGAACCCCGGCATCCGCATGGATGCCGGGGTTCCGCTGGTGACGCGCGGCCGATCCGCCGTCAATCAGCCGCTGACGACGCTGACTTCGCCGATACCGAGCGCCTCGACCGGCTCCTTGATCTGCGCGGCGTCGCCGACGAGCACCGTGACGAGACGGTCCACCGGGAAGGCGCTGACGACCGCGGCCGTGGCCTCCACCGTCCCGGTCTCGGCCAGGCGGGCGTACAACCGCGCCTGGAAGTCGTCCGGGAGGTGCTGCTCGACCTGGTCGGCGAGGGTGCCCGCGACCGAGGCCGCCGTCTCGTACTTGAGCGGGGCGACGCCCACGAGGTTCTGCACGGCGACGTCCCGCTCGGCGTCGGTCAGGCCCTCGGCGGCGAGGGTGCGCAGCACCTTCCACAGGTCGTCGAGCGCCGGGCCGGTGTTGGGGGTGTCGACGGAGCCGCTGATGGCGAGCATCGAGGCGCCGTTGCCCTCGGGACCGGAGCGGAGCACCTGGCCGAAGGCCCGTACGCCGTAGGTGTAGCCCTTCTCCTCACGCAGGACGCGGTCCAGGCGCGAGGTCAGGGTGCCGCCCAGGCAGTAGGTGCCGAGCACCTGGGCCGGCCAGACGCGGTCGTGCCGGTCGGAGCCGATGCGGCCGATCAGCAGCTGCGTCTGCACGGCGCCGGGGCGGTCGACGATGACGACGCGGCCCGTGTCGTCGGCCGTGACGGGCGGTACGGGGCGGGGCTCGGCGGTGTCGCCGGTCCAGGCGCCGAGGGTGTCGGCGAGCACCGCGTCGAGGTCGACGTCCGTGAGGTCGCCGACGACGATCGCGGTGGCCGTGGCGGGCCGGACATGGGCCTCGTAGAAGGCCCGTACGGCCGCGGAGTCGATGCGCTCCACCGTCTCCAGGGTGCCCTGGCGGGGGCGGGACATCCGGGAGTCGGCCGGGAACAGCTCCTTGGAGAGCTGCATGGCGGCGCGGCGCGCCGGGTTGGCGATCTCGTGCGGGATCTCGTCGAGCCGGTTGCGCACCAGGCGCTCGACCTCGCTGTCGGCGAAGGCGGGCGCGCGCAGGGCGTCGGCGACCAGGCCGAGGGCCTTGGCCAGCCGGGAGACCGGGACCTCCAGGGAGACGCGTACGCCGGGGTGGTCGGCGTGTGCGTCGAGGGTGGCGCCGCAGCGCTCCAGCTCGGCGGCGAACTCCTCCGCCGAGTACTTGTCGGTGCCCTCGGACAGCGCCCGGGCCATGATCGTGGCGACACCGTCCAGGCCCTCGGGCTCGGCCTCCAGGGGGGCGGCGAGGGAGATCTCGACGGCCACGACCTGCTGGCCGGGGCGGTGGCAGCGCAGCACGGTCAGACCGTTGGGCAGGGTGCCGCGCTCGGGGGCGGGGAAGGCCCAGGGCCTGGCGGTGCCGGGCGTGGGCTGCGGGTGGAACTCCATGGACGTCAGGGACACAGCGGCGTCGCTCACTGGTCGGCCCCCTCTTCTTCCTCGCTGCGGTCGGCGTCGCTCTGGTCGGTGTCGCTGTCGGCGGCCCCGCCCTGATCACCGTTGACGGGCTCGTAGACCAGTACGGCCCTGTTGTCCGGGCGCAGGCGGGCCTTGGCGACGGCCTGCACCTCCTCGGCGGTGACGTCCAGGACGCGCTGGACGGCGGTGAGCGCGAGCTGCGGGTCGCCGAACAGCACGGCGAACCGGCACAGCTCGTCCGCGCGGCCGGCGACCGTGCCGAGCCGGTCCAGCCATTCGCGCTCCAGCTGGGCCTGGGCCCGCTCCATCTCCTCGGGCGTCGGGCCCTCGGCGGCGAACCGGGCCAGCTCCTCGTCGACCGCGGCCTCGATGTCCGGCACCTCGACGCCGCCGGACGTCTTCACGTCCAGCCAGCCCATGGAGGGGGCCCCGGCGAGGCGCAGCAGGCCGAAGCCGGCGGTCACGGCCGTACGGTCGCGGCGCACCAGGCGGTTGTGGAGCCGGGACGACTCACCGCCGCCGAGGACGGTCAGGGCCAGGTCGGCGGCGTCGCACTCGCGCGTGCCGTCGTGCGGCAGGCGGTAGGCGGCCATCAGCGCGCGGGCCGGGACGTCCTCCACGATGACCTCGCGCAGCTGCTCGCCGATGACGTCGGGGAGCGTGCCGTCGCGCGGCGGCTGCTTGCCGTCGTGGGCCGGGATGGAGCCGAAGTACTTCTCGATCCAGGCGAGCGTCTGCTCGGGGTCGATGTCGCCGACGACGGACAGCACTGCGTTGTTCGGCGCGTAGTACGTACGGAAGAAGTTCCGCGCGTCCTCCAGGGTGGCGGCGTCGAGGTCCGCCATGGAGCCGATCGGCGTGTGGTGGTAGGGGTGGCCCTGCGGGAAGGCGAGGGCGGTGAGCCGCTCGAAGGCGGTGCCGTACGGGACGTTGTCGTACCGCTGGCGGCGCTCGTTCTTGACGACGTCCCGCTGGTTCTCCATGGACTCGTCGTCGAGCGCGGTGAGCAGCGAGCCCATCCGGTCTGCCTCGAGCCACAGGGCCAGCTCCAGCTGGTGGGTGGGCATCGTCTCGAAGTAGTTGGTCCGCTCGAAGCTCGTGGTGCCGTTGAGGGAGCCGCCGGCGCCCTGGACGAGCTCGAAGTGGCCGTTGCCCTTGACCTGCGCGGAGCCCTGGAACATCAGGTGCTCGAAGAGGTGGGCGAGGCCGGTGCGGCCCTTGACCTCGTGGCGCGAGCCGACGTCGTACCAGAGGCATACCGCGGCGACCGGGGTCAGGTGGTCCTCGGAGAGCACCACGCGCAGGCCGTTGGCCAGCCGGTGCTCGGTCGCTGTCAGTCCGCCGGAGCCGGCCTGGGCTGTGGCCGTGTGACCCATGGGCATGTACGTCCCTTCGATCGCGATGCGAATGTCGTGCCGTGAAAGTCCTGCCACTGTATGCAAGCGCACCGACGGTCGCGGAAGTTCCCGTCCGGCCCGATCGTCCCTCTTCCGGGTCGCGGTCGGGGTTGTCAGTGGGACGGTCCACAATGGTCGGCGACAGATCAGCCTTTGCCTGGTGAAGGAGCGCAGCCGCGATGGCCCGCCGCAGCACGAAGACCGCGCAGCCCGACGACTACGAGGAGCGGATCCTCGACATCGACGTCGTCGACGAAATGCAGGGCTCCTTCCTCGAGTACGCGTACTCGGTGATCTACTCCCGGGCCCTCCCCGACGCCCGCGACGGCATGAAGCCGGTGCACCGCCGGATCGTGTACCAGATGAACGAGATGGGCCTGCGCCCGGAGCGCGGGTTCGTCAAGTGCGCCCGGGTCGTCGGCGAGGTGATGGGCAAGCTGCACCCGCACGGTGACGCGTCGATCTACGACGCGCTGGTGCGCATGGCGCAGCCGTTCTCGATGCGCCTGCCGCTGGTCGACGGCCACGGCAACTTCGGCTCGCTGGGCAACGACGACCCGCCGGCCGCCATGCGGTACACCGAGTGCCGGATGGCCGACGCGACGTCGCTGATGACGGAGTCCATCGACGAGGACACCGTCGACTTCACACCCAACTACGACGGCCAGGAGCGCGAGCCGGTCGCGCTGCCCGCGGCCTTCCCCAACCTGCTGGTCAACGGCGCGTCCGGGATCGCGGTCGGCATGGCGACCAACATGCCGCCGCACAACCTGGGCGAGGTCATCGCCGCCGCCCGCCACCTGATCAAGCATCCGGGCGCCGACCTGGAGACCCTGATGCGGTACGTGCCGGGTCCGGACCTGCCGACCGGCGGCCGGATCGTGGGCCTGTCCGGGATCAGGGACGCGTACGAGACGGGCCGCGGAACCTTCAAGATCCGCGCGACCGCGACCGTGGAGAACGTGACGGCGCGCCGCAAGGGCCTGGTGGTGACGGAGCTGCCCTTCACGGTGGGCCCGGAGAAGGTGATCGCCAAGATCAAGGACCTGGTGGCGGCGAAGAAGCTCCAGGGCATCGCCGACGTCAAGGACCTCACCGACCGCGCGCACGGGCTGCGGCTCGTCATCGAGGTGAAGAACGGCTTCATCCCGGAGGCCGTCCTGGAGCAGCTCTACAAGCTGACGCCGATGGAGGAGTCCTTCGGCATCAACAATGTGGCGCTGGTCGACGGGCAGCCGCTCACGCTGGGCCTCAAGGAGCTGCTGGAGGTCTACCTCGACCACCGCTTCGAGGTCGTACGGCGCCGCAGCGAGTTCCGGCGCGGCAAGAAGCGCGACCGGCTGCACCTGGTCGAGGGCCTGCTCGTCGCACTCCTCGACATCGACGAGGTCATCCGGCTGATCCGGTCCAGCGACAACTCGGCGCAGGCCAAGGAGCGGCTGATCGAGCGCTTCTCGCTGAGCGAGATCCAGACGCAGTACATCCTGGACACCCCGCTGCGGCGGCTCACCAAGTTCGACCGGCTGGAGCTGGAGGGCGAGCGCGACCGGCTCAACAGCGAGATCGAGGAGCTGACGCGGATCCTGGAGTCCGACGCCGAGCTGCGCAAGCTGGTCTCCTCCGAGCTGGCCGCCGTGGCCAAGAAGTTCGGCACCGAGCGGCGCACGGTCCTGCTGGAGTCGGCGGGCTCGCCCGTCGCGGCGGTGTCCCTGGAGGTCGCCGACGACCCGTGCCGGGTGCTGCTGTCCTCCACCGGGCTGCTGGCCCGCACGGCGAGCGGGGAGCCGCTCCCGGACAGCGACGGCAAGCGCACCAAGCACGACGTGATCGTCTCGGCGGTGCCGGCGACGCAGCGCGGCGACGTGGGCGTGGTGACGTCCGCCGGGCGGCTGCTGCGGCTGCCGGTGATCGACCTTCCGCAGCTGCCGGACACGGCGGGCGCCCCGAACCTGTCGGGCGGGGCGCAGCTGTCGGAGTTCCTGACCCTGGAGAAGGACGAGACGGTCGTCTGCCTGACCACGCTGGACGAGTCGTCGCCGGGCCTGGCGATCGGCACGCTCCAGGGAGTCGTCAAGCGCGTGGTGCCGGACTACCCGGCCAACAAGGACGAGCTGGAGGTCATCGGTCTCAGGGAGGGTGACCGGATCGTCGGCGCGGTGGAGCTGCGCACGGGCGAGGAGGACCTGGTCTTCATCACCTCCGACGCGCAGCTGCTGCGCTACCCGGCCTCGCAGGTGCGGCCGCAGGGCCGCCCGGCGGGCGGCATGGCCGGCGTCAAGCTGGCGGCCGGCGCCGAGGTGATCTCGTTCACCGCGGTCGACCCGGCGGCGGACGCGGTGGTCTTCACGGTCGCGGGCTCCTCCGGCGCGCTGGACCCGAAGGCCGGCATGTCGGCGAAGCTGACGCCGTTCGACCAGTACCCGCGCAAGGGCCGCGCGACCGGTGGCGTGCGCTGCCAGCGCTTCCTGAAGGGCGAGGACACCCTGGTCCTGGCCTGGGCGGGCGCGGCCCCGGCCCGGGCGGCCCAGAAGAACGGCACCCCGGTCGAGCTGCCCGAGACCGACCCGCGCCGCGACGGCTCGGGTACGCCGCTGGCCAACCCGGTAGCGGCGCTGGCGGGCCCGGCGTCGTAACGGACGCCCTCGCCGTCCATGGGCAGCCGTGGGCGGTGAGGGCGCCTTACGAACCGTCCTCGGGGGACGGCTCCGCGGGCTCCGGCACGTACCGCAGGACACCCCACATGGTGTGCTCCTCGGGGGCGTCCTGCGGACCGGTCACCCGGCACGCGTCGAGGGCCTTGCGCAGGCCGTCGGCGTCGACGCCGGAGCCGATGAGCACGAGCTGCGTGAGGCGCTCTGCGTCGTCCTCGGGCCAGGGCTCCGGGTAGAAGCGGAGGAACCGGCCGACGGCGTGCACGGTGTAGCGGTTGGCGGGGTCGGCGTCGCCGAAGTCGACGAAGCCCTTGATGCGGTACAGGCCCTCGGGGCGGGAGTCGAGGAAGTCCAGCAGCCGGCGCGGGTGCATCGGCGCGTCGGCGGTGAAGGACACTGTGTCGTACGCCGCGTGCGGGTGGTCGTGGTGCTCGTCCTCGCGCAGGTCGTCGAAGGAGAGCTGCCCCTCGATCCAGTCGTCGCCGCCCTCGCGCCGGGCGGCCCGGTCGAAGAGGAGCTCGGGGTCGACCCGGCCGTACGCGGCGTCGACGACGGCGGCCCGCTCGGCCAGGGCCGCGACGGCGCCGTGGACGCGGCGCAGTTCGCCGGCGTCCACGCGGTCGGCCTTGTTGACGACGACGAGGTCGGCGAGGGCGAGGTGCCGGTCGGTCTCGGGATGGCGGGCGCGGGTGGCGTCGAACTCGGCGGCGTCCACGACCTGGACCAGCCCGCCGTACACCACCCGGTCGTTGTCGCTGGCGAGGATCATCCGCACCAGCTCCTGCGGCTCGGCGAGGCCGCTCGCCTCGATGACGATGACGTCGAGGCGGGCGGAGGGCCGGGTGAGGGTCTCCAGGTAGGTGTCGAGTTCACTGGCGTCGACGGCGCAGCACAGGCAGCCGTTGCCGAGGGAGACGGTGGAGCCGACCTGGCCGGCGACCGTCATGGCGTCGATCTCGATCGCGCCGAAGTCGTTGACCATGACGCCGACGCGGGTGCCTCTGGCGCTGCGCAGGAGGTGGTTGAGCAGGGTGGTCTTGCCCGACCCCAGGAAGCCCGAGAGGACGACGACGGGGATGGCGGGAATCTGCTGCGGCACGCTGCTGCTCAAGGGGCACCCTTCTCGATCGGCTCCGCGTCCGGCGGCTTGCGGCCCTCAGGATAGGCGGGGCCGGGGCGACGGGTGATCGGTGCGGCGGGGCCCGAGGCCGCCGAGCCGCGGGTTGGCGAGGCACGAGACCGCCGGGCCGGGGCGGCGGGTAACGGGGCCGCAGCGGAGGTGGCGTCGCCGGGGGCGCACGCCTCGGCCGCGTACCGCCGCAAGCGCCGGGAACCGGCCGCGAAGGGGGTGGATGGTCGCCCGGGGCGTGGGCCGACGGCAACACCGCCCCGCCCGGTCGGAGACCGTCGGCCCGAGGCCACCCGGCCCCGGGCGGGAGGCCCGTGACCACGGGGCCCGAGGTCGCGGTGATCGCGGGCGGGGGGGCGCGAGGCCGGGGGCCGGAGTGGCGAGGCCCGTGGCCACGAGGCCCGTGATCACCAGGCCCCCGTGACCACGGTTCCGGCGTGACGTCGGTCATGTGCCCGAACGTTTCCCCGGCGCGGCGTTTCCTCTTACGGTTCCTGGAGTGAGCCCCGCACCGACCCCCACGTCCGCCGCCTCGCCCGCGCGCGCCCCCGCTGCGCGCAGGCGGCGTTTCGGCTGGCCGCAGCGGGTCTTCTCGCAGGTCCTGCTGATGCAGCTGGCCATCGCCACCGGTGTCACCGTGCTCGCCACCGGCCTGTTCCTGGCCCCGCTGAGCGACCAGCTCGACGACCAGGCGATGCGGCGCGCGCTCGCCATCGCCGAGACCACCGCGTCCCCCGAGGTCGCCGGCCGGCTGCTGCACTCGCCGCCGGCCGCCGGCGGGCCCGTCCAGGCCGAGGCCGAGCGGATCAGGAAGGCCACCGGCGCCGAGTACGTGGTGATCATGGACCGTCGCGGGGTGCGCTGGTCGCACACCGACCCGCGCAAGATCGGCCGGGTGGTCTCCACCGACCCGAGCGACGCCCTCGCCGGCAAGGACGTCATGGAGATCGACAGCGGCACCCTCGGGCGCTCGGCCCGGGGCAAGGTCCCGCTGCGCGAGGCGGACGGCGACATCGTCGGCGCGGTGTCGGTCGGCATCGAGTACGACAGCGTGCGCGCCCGCCTGCTGGCCGCGATCCCCGGGCTCCTCGCGTACGCGGGTGGCGCCCTCGCCGTCGGCGCGCTGGCGGCGTACCTGATCTCGCGCCGCCTCCAGCGCCGTACGCACGACCTCGCCTTCTCCGACATCTCGGCCCTCCTCGCGGAGCGCGAGGCGATGCTCCACGGCATCCGGGAGGGCGTCGTCGCCCTCGACCGGGCCGGGCGGGTGCGGTTGCTGAACGACGAGGCGCAGCGGCTGCTGGGCGTGGGCCCGGAGGCCATCGGGCGGCCGCTGGACGAGGTGCTCGGCGAGGGGCGTACGACCGACGTGCTGGCGGGGCGGGTCACCGGCGAGGACCTGGTGACCGTACGCGGGCATCGGGTGCTGATCGCCAACCGCATGCCGACGGACGACGGGGGCGCCGTCGCCACCCTGCGCGACCGGACCGAACTGGAGCGGCTGGGGCGCGAGCTGGACTCGACGCGCGGCCTCATCGACGCGCTGCGCGCCCAGGACCACGAGCACGCCAATCGCCTCCACACCTTGCTCGGACTGCTGGAGCTGGAGATGCACGAGGAGGCGGTGGAGTTCGTCACCGAGGTGGTCGGGGTGCACCGGACGACGGCCGAGCAGGTCACCGAGAAGGTGCACGATCCGCTGCTGGCGGCGCTGCTGGTGGGCAAGGCCACGGTGGCGGCGGAGCGCGGCGTCTCGCTGCGCGTCGCGCCCGGCACGCTGCTGCCGGACCGGCTGGTCGAGCCGCGCGAGCTGGTCACGGTCGTCGGCAACCTGATCGACAACGCGCTGGACGCGGCGGCCGGTTCCGAGGAGCCGGTCGTGGAGGTCGAGCTGCGCGCCGAGGGGCGTACGGCGGTGCTGCGCGTCGCGGACAGCGGCCCCGGGGTGCCGCCCGAGCGACGCGAGCTGATCTTCACGGAGGGCTGGTCCACCAAGGAACGCCCGGCACACGGCGGGGAGCGGGGCCTGGGGCTGGCCATGGTGCGCAGGCTGGCGGAACGGCAGGGCGGCGGCGTACGGGTCGGGGAGTCGCCCGGCGGCGGCGCCGAGTTCACCGTCGTCCTCCCGGAGGCGCTGACGCAGCCGGCCCCCACCGTGGAGGGCGTCCGATGATCCGCGTGCTCGTCGTGGACGACGACGTCCGGGTCGCCGCGATCAACGCGGCGTACGTGGCGAAGGTGCCCGGCTTCGAGGTCGTCGCCTCGGCCCACACGGCGGCCGAGGCGCTCGCCCGCGTCGAGGAGCTGCCCGATCTGGACCTGATCCTGCTCGACCACTACCTGCCGGACCAGAACGGGCTCGCGGTCGTACGGGAACTGCGCCGGCGCGGCCACCAGACCGATGTGATCATGGTGACGGCCGCCCGCGACGTCGCGACCGTCCGGGCCGCGCAGCGCCACGGGGCGCTGCAGTACCTGGTGAAGCCGTTCAACTTCGCGGGCCTGCGCCCCAAGCTGGAGGCGTACGCGGCGCTGCGCCGCACCCTGGAGGGCGGCGGCGAGGCCGAACAGGCCGAGGTGGACCGGATCTTCGGCGCGCTGTCGGTCGCCTCCGGCGCCCCGGACCTGCCCAAGGGCCATTCCCCCACCACGGCGGAGCTCGTACGGCAGGTGCTGCTGGCCGCCGACGGACCGCTGTCGGCGCAGGAGATCGCCGAGCGGGCGGGCGTCAGCCGCCAGACCGCCCAGCGGTACCTGAAGCTGCTGGAACGGGCGGGCCGGGTGCGGCTGTCCCTCCGGTACGGCGAGACGGGCCGGCCGGAGCACCGTTACGTCTGGGCCGCTGCCGCCTAGGCGGCGGCGGCCCAGCAGGACTCCGGCGCCAGGGGTCGGACGTCAGGCGTCAGGCGTCAGACGTCAGGCGTCGATGCGCGAGCGGTCCAGGGTCGCCGCCGAGCTGGTGATGAACTCCTTGCGCGGGGCGACCTCGTTGCCCATCAGCAGGTCGAAGACCTGCTCCGCCGCCTCCAGGTCACCGATGTTGATCCGGCGCAGGGTGCGGTGCCTCGGGTCCATGGTGGTCTCCGCGAGCTGGTCGGCGTCCATCTCGCCGAGGCCCTTGTAGCGCTGGATGGAGTCCTTGTACCGGACGCCCTTGCGCTGGAACTCCAGCAGCGTCTGCCGCAGCTCGTTGTCCGAGTACGTGTAGACGTACTTGTCCTGGCCCTTCTTGGGCTGGACCAGCTCGATGCGGTGCAGCGGCGGTACGGCGGCGAAGACCCGTCCCGCCTCGACCATCGGGCGCATGTAGCGCTGGAAGAGGGTCAGCAGCAGGCAGCGGATGTGCGCGCCGTCGACGTCGGCGTCGACGAGGAGCACGATCTTGCCGTAACGCGCCGCGTCGATGTCGAAGGTCCGGCCGGAACCCGCCCCTATGACCTGGATGATCGCGCCGCACTCGGCGTTCTTGAGCATGTCCGAGACGGACGACTTCTGAACGTTGAGGATCTTGCCGCGGATCGGCAGCAGCGCCTGGAACTCGCTGTTCCGGGCGAGCTTCGCCGTGCCCAGCGCGGAGTCGCCCTCGACGATGAAGAGTTCGCTGCGCTCCACGTCGTCGCTGCGGCAGTCCGCGAGCTTCGCGGGCAGGGACGAGGACTCCAGCGCGGTCTTGCGGCGCTGCGCCTCCTTGTGCTGGCGGGCGGCGATACGCGTCCGGGCCGCGGCGACGGCCTTCTCCAGGATGGCGCGGGCCTGGGCCTTGGCATCGCGCTTGGTGGAGGTCAGGAAGGCCTTGAGCTCCTTGGCGACGACGTTGGCGACGATGCGGTTCGCCGCGGACGTACCGAGGACCTCCTTCGTCTGGCCCTCGAACTGCGGCTCGGCGAGCCGTACGGTCACGACGGCGGTGAGGCCCTCCAGGGCGTCGTCCTTGACGATGTCGTCCTCGGCGACGCGCAGCAGCTTGCTGGCGCGCAGCACCTCGTTGACCGTCTTGGTGACCGCGCGCTCGAAGCCGGTGACGTGGGTGCCGCCCTTGGGGGTGGCGATGATGTTGACGAAGGACTTGACCGTGGAGTCGTAGCCGGTGCCCCAGCGCAGCGCCACGTCGACGCCGAGCTCGCGGGTGACCTCGGTGGGCGTCATGTGGCCGCGCTCGTCGAGAACCGGCACGGTCTCCTTGAAGGTGCCCTGCCCGGTGAGGCGGAGCACGTCGCAGACGGCCTTGTCCTGCGCGAGGTACTCGCAGAACTCGCTGATGCCGCCGTCGAAGCGGAAGACCTCCTCGCTCTTGCCCTCGCCCTCCAGGTCGCGCTCGTCGCGCACCACGATGGTCAGGCCGGGCACCAGGAAGGCGGTCTGGCGGGCGCGCTGGTGCAGGTGCTCCAGGGAGAGCTTGGCGTCCTTGAGGAAGATCTGGCGGTCCGCCCAGTAGCGCACGCGGGTGCCGGTGCGGGTCTTCGGGACGCGCTTGACCTTCCGCAGTCCGTTCGCGGGGTCGAACGGGGCGTCGGGGCCGGACTCGGTGAAGATGCCCGGGACGCCGCGGCGGAAGCTGATGGAGTGGGTGGAGCCGTTCCGGTCGACCTCGACGTCGAGGCGGGCGGAGAGGGCGTTCACCACGGAGGCGCCGACGCCGTGCAGACCGCCGGAGGCGGCGTACGAGCCGCCGCCGAACTTGCCGCCGGCGTGCAGCTTGGTCATGACGACCTCGACACCGGACAGGCCGGTCTTCGGCTCGACGTCGACGGGGATGCCGCGGCCGTTGTCCCGGACCTCGACGGAGCCGTCCTCGTGGAGGATGACCTCGATGTGGTCGCAGTACCCGCCGAGGGCCTCGTCGACGGAGTTGTCGATGATCTCCCACAGGCAGTGCATCAGGCCGCGGCTGTCGGTGGACCCGATGTACATGCCGGGACGCTTGCGAACCGCCTCGAGCCCCTCCAGTACGAGCAGATGCCGCGCGGTGTAGTTGGAACCGTCACGGTCTGCGGTCAGCAGCGCACTGGACGGCACGGACGTCTCGGCGGTCACGCGGTTCGCTCCTCGCTGAATTTAAGATCTGGCCCATGGGGGTAGAGCCCGGCGTCTGTCACCGGCTCAGAGGGTACCGAGGCCTGGTAGAGCGGTTGTCACGCCACCCTCGTGATCCCTCATGCTAGTCCAGCGTCGCAAAGGTGTTCGATCCCTCGATGGGGTGACGTGGACATCACGTTCCCTTCCAGGCATGAACCATTTAGGCTCCGGGCACGTCCTCATGCACAACCGGCAACCCGGCCGGGAGGACCGAGCTAGGCATAACACCGCAAACAACGCGAAACCCGTAGAGCACAGCAATACGGCTCATTCGCCGCCAACCGGCAGCAGACAGCCACCTTGGAAAAAGTTTCGAGGAAAAGCCACGAGCGGGAACGTTTTCGGCCTGGTTGGATGTTGACCCTGGTACGACAGCTCGTCGAGCTAGAGAAGAGGCGACGTGACTACTGTTCTGACCCCCGCGAGCCCGCTGACGGCCGCCGACCGCTGCGACCGCTGCGGCGCCCAGGCATATCTGCGCGTCGTGCTGACCAGCGGTGGCGAACTGCTCTTCTGTGCCCACCACGGGCGCAAGTTCGAGCCGGAACTCAAGAAGATCGCCGCGGAAATACAGGATGAGACGGACCGGCTCACCGCTGTGCCGGCCAGCACCGAAGAGGATCGCTGACGCTCACATCCCGACGAGCCAGGGGCCCGGTCCAGGACCGGCCGACGGGCGGCTTCCCCCACACCCAGGGGGCGGGCCGCCCGTTCTCGTACCCTCACGCCCTGCACGGCCCGTGAGCCGTGGCCATGAGCCGCGGCCGCGGCCGCGTCACAGCTGCGGCATCACCGCCGAAACCCGGGTGTAGACGCCGGGGCTGCCCGGCTGCCCGCAGCCGCTGCCCCAGGAGACCAGGCCGATCAGCCGCCCCTGGGCGACCAGCGGGCCTCCGCTGTCCCCCTGGCACGCGTCCCGCCCGCCCTGCGGGTCACCCGCGCACAGCATCGTCGCGGGGATGTACGCCCCTCCCGCACCCGACGCGTAGGCGCGTCCGCAGACCTCGTCCGGCAGGACGCTGACACGCGCCGAGCGCAGCCCGTACGCGTAGGCGCCGCCCCCCGTCGTGTCGCCCCAGCCGTACACGTCGGCGCTCGTCCCCGGCCGGTACGCCGGGTCACCCGCGCCCGCGACCTTGATCACGAACGAACGCGGCAGCGCGCTCGCCAGCGTCAGCACGGCCAGGTCTCCCGACTGCGTCTCGGGGTCGTACGCCGGACTGATCCACGCCCGTGTCACCGGGACCTCCCGACCGCCCTGTCCGTGCAGCTCGGTGCGCCCCGCGATCACCGCGAGATCGGTCAGTGCGCCGGGGTCCGGGCCCAGCACCGCCGGTCCCAGGCAGTGGGCGGCGGTGACCACTTTGGTGGGTGCCACGACCACCCCGCCGCAGAACTGGCCCGCGCGCGCACTCCCGAACCGCGCACGGCTGGCGAGGGCCACCGCCCAGGGGCTGTCCGAAGCGCGTACCGGCTGTCCGCCGACCACCGCGCTGTCGGCGGCCACGGGCGCGGCGAAGGACAGCGCGGTGGCCGCCGCCAGCACGCTCATGACCACGGCCGCGGCGCGACGCGGCCATGTCCGGCTGAGGCCGAGGGGACGGCGCAGAGGACGCACAGGACGCATTCGGTCTCCTGACTCTCCGGTGAACCATGTTCACCCAGGGTCCGCCACCCCGGCCCGGCCCGCACCCGCTCACACGCCGCGAGGGCCCGGCTCCCTTCCGGGAACCGGGCCCTCGCGGCGTGTGTCGTACCAGCTCGGACCGTCAGTCCAGGTAGTCGCGCAGCACCTGCGAGCGCGACGGGTGGCGCAGCTTCGACATGGTCTTGGACTCGATCTGGCGGATCCGCTCACGGGTCACGCCGTAGACCTTGCCGATCTCGTCCAGCGTCTTCGGCTGACCGTCGGTGAGGCCGAAGCGCATGGACACCACACCCGCCTCACGCTCGGAGAGCGTGTCGAGCACCGAGTGCAGCTGCTCCTGCAGGAGCGTGAAGCTGACCGCGTCGGCCGGGACGACCGCCTCGGAGTCCTCGATCAGGTCACCGAACTCGCTGTCGCCGTCCTCGCCGAGCGGGGTGTGCAGCGAGATCGGCTCGCGGCCGTACTTCTGGACCTCGATGACCTTCTCGGGGGTCATGTCGAGCTCCTTGGCCAGCTCCTCCGGAGTGGGCTCGCGGCCCAGGTCCTGGAGCATCTGGCGCTGGACGCGCGCGAGCTTGTTGATGACCTCGACCATGTGCACCGGGATACGGATGGTGCGGGCCTGGTCGGCCATGGCACGGGTGATCGCCTGACGGATCCACCAGGTGGCGTACGTGGAGAACTTGTAGCCCTTGGTGTAGTCGAACTTCTCGACCGCGCGGATCAGACCCAGGTTGCCCTCCTGGATCAGGTCGAGGAAGAGCATGCCGCGGCCGGTGTAGCGCTTGGCCAGCGAGACCACGAGGCGGAGGTTGGCCTCCAGCAGGTGGTTCTTGGCGCGGCGCCCGTCCTCGGCGATGATCTCCAGCTCGCGCTTGAGCTTCGGCGCCAGCTTGTCGGAGTTCGCCAGCTTGTCCTCGGCGAACAGACCCGCCTCGATGCGCTTGGCGAGCTCGACCTCCTGCTCGGCGTTGAGCAGCGGGACCTTGCCGATCTGCTTGAGGTAGTCCTTGACCGGGTCGGCGGTGGCACCGGCGACGGCCACCTGCTGCGCCGGCGCGTCGTCCTCGTCCTCGTCGGAGAGGACGAAGCCCTTGGCCTCGCCGTCGGTCTCGTCCTCCTCGCCCTTGCCGGGCGCGACGTCGTCGAGCAGCTCCTCGCCCTCGAGGATCTCGTCGGGGTCCTTCTTGGCCGCGGTCTTCTTGGCCGTGGTCTTCTTGGCGACGGCGGTCTTCTTCACCGCCGTCTTCTTGGCGGCGGTCTTCTTCGCGGCCGCCTTCTTGGCGGTGCCGCCGGCCTCGTCGGCCGCGGCTTCCGTGCTCTGGGCCGCCGGGGCCGCGGCGGCCGTGACGGGCTTCGTCACGGTCGTCTTGGCGGTGACGGTCTTGGTGGCGGTGCGCTTCGCCGGGCTCTTCGCTGCGACGCTCTTGCGGGCGCGCTTAGGCGACTCCGCTGCACTGACCATCAGCGTCACACCCTCTTCCTCGAGGATCTGATTGAGGCTGCGCAGAACATTCTTCCACTGGGTTGGCGGAATCTGGTCAGCCTCGAAGGCCCGACGCACGTCATCGCCGGCGATCTGCCCATCAGCCTTTCCCCGCTCGATGAGCGCCATCACAGACTCGGACTCGGCGATCTCCGGCGGGAGCGTACGGGATGTGCTGGCCGACACGAACAACCTCTCGGAACGATGGAAACGGCTTCCGGCCCCGCCCATGATCGGGCCGGAGCCGACGACCGCCGGCTGGGAATGTGCCGACGACGCGGGTGGAGAACCTCGGAGCTGCACAGCGCCATGAGCGGCGGCTGTATTCCCTCCTCGGCTGTCACCTCTTAGGTCATCGCAGGGCTTCGAGGAGCGTTACGCCCGTTTCACGTGGCCCGAGTCACACCCCAGATGGCCCCAAAGGGGGTGGATGGGGTGATTTCCCGTGCAATCGCGTGCGGCAGAGCGTGAAAAGCGCGTGTCGGGCGGGGGCCGGGGATCGCGCAGGGGCCTGTAACAAGGTGTCCGGGGCCGGGCTCGGACGTGGTCGGCGCCTCGACCTGCCCCGCGCCGTACGGCCGGCCCGAGGGGCCGGGAGCCTTACGCCACCCCGGGGCCCGCGTCGCCCGCGGCTTCCGCGGGACCGGATGCCTCCCGGGTGCAGACGCCGCAGCGGGATCGGGCTCGGCCCGGCCGGTACCGGGACGGCAGGGCCGCGGGGACCGCCGGGGCTCGGAGGCCGGGTGCGCCCGCGGAGGACGGGCGGGGCCGTCGGGGCGAGAGCCCCCGGGCCGGCGTCACCCGGCGCGCGCGGCGGCCGGCCCGCCCGGGGCTCGAACTCCTGGCATGGACTCTGGCTCGGGCTCGGCGACAGGCCGCGCCCGCGGCCTCCGCCGTGCCCGTACGTCGTACGCGGCCGCCGACGGCGCGACGGCGGCGGCTCAGTGCTCGCGCGGAGCGGGAACGACTCGTTCCACCTCGGGGTGGATGGTCAGCAGCTGCCGCATCGCCGCCTCGGCGGCCTGCCCGTCACCCGTGGCCAGGGCGTCGACGATGCGCGCATGGTGGGAGACGCAGGTCTCGCTGGGGCGGTCACAGCTGATCGTCGGCGATCCGGAGACCTGGAGGGCGGCGGAGACGATGCCGGAGAGGTGCTCCAGCATCCGGTTGCCCGCGACCTGGATCAGCAGGGAGTGGAACTCCGCGTCCGCACGGGAGAACGTGATCACGTCACCCTGCGCAAACGCATGGCCCATGATGTCGACCATGTCACCGAGGCGCTGCTGAATGTCCTCGCGGCCGTGGCCGGCGGCGAGACGCGCGGCCAGCGGCTCGATGGTCCACCTCAGCTCGCCGAGCTCGCGGCGCTGGTCCTCGCGCTGCGGCCCGAAGGCCCGCCACTCGATGATGTCCGGATCCAGCAGGTTCCAGTCGCTGACCGGTCGGACCCGGGTGCCGACGTTGGGGCGTGCGCTGACCAGGCCCTTGGCCTCGAGGACGCGCAGGGACTCGCGGACGACGGTCCGGGAGACCTCGAAGCGCTGACCGATCTCCTCGGGGACGAGCGGGCGGTCGGCGCCCAGGTCGCCGGAGACGATCATCTGGCCGAGCTGCTGGACGAGTTGGCCGTGCAGTCCGCGGCCGCGGCTGCCCGCCGCCCGGCGGCCCACCCGGCCCAACTCCGTGTCGGCGCTCTCCCATGCGGGAGGGCCGACACGATCGGCCACGCCGGGCGTCTCCGCGTAGGGATAGCGGTCCAGTCCACCCGGGGCCGCGAGGCCGGACTCGACGGGGCGGGTGGCGGTCATCATGGTGTGCGCAAGGGTACTCACGCATCCTTTGTCGGCGTGGCTTCCACGGCCCTTGAGGTCTTTGGTGAAAAGCACACGAAAGGGTGATCGGCGCTCGCTGCCCAATTGACGCCTTATCGGAAGGAAGCGGGCAATTTCCAAGGGAGTTATGACCGTTCGAAGCGCTTCGGTCACCGCATGGTCACCAACGGGCGCGGCGGCGCAGCCCGGTGAGCAGATAGGCACAGATGAGGGCGGTCAGCGACAACACCAGTGCGGCACCCACGGGTTGGGCTACGACGTGCACCACACCCATGACCCAGCGGTCGGCCTCGTAGGGCCAGTGCGTCCAGCTCAGTTCGCGCAACCTGCCGGGCAGGCCCGCGATCGAACGCACGGACGGGCCCACCAGCGCCTTCCGCACCAGCGGGACCATGAGGACGGGCACCGCGAGCACGGCCGCCACACCGGCGCCGGTCGCCCGGAACACCCCGGCGCCGAGCAGGCCGGCCCAGGCGCACCCGACGGCGAGCCCGGCCCAACTCGCGCACAGTGAAGGCCAGTTCTCCGGGACGGGGATCAAGTGGCCGCCGTACACGAGGCGCAGCGCTTCGAGGTCGACGACGGCGACCAGGAGGGCGAGCAGCAGGGCGCCGGCGGCGGTCACGGCCATTTTGGCGGCGAGGAGGCCGAGGCGGCGCGGGACGGGACCCCGGCCGGAGGAGAGGACGGGGTAGCGGAACTCGTCACCGAACGAGAGTGCGCCGAGCAGCCCGGCACCCAGGGCCGCCGGCGGCAGGGGCAGGAGGCCGGGCCAGGCGGCGATGACGGCGGGCAGGGGCGTGCGGCCGGTACGGGCGAGGAGGACGGCGAGGGCGGCGGAGGCGACGAGGACGGCGGCGGCGATCAGCGGGGTGGCGGGGACGCCGAGCAGTCGGCGCAGCTCGTAGCGGAGCGGGTGGAGCGGAGTGCGTACGGGCTTGGGGCGCAGTGGCGGCGGAAGGTCCGCCGACCGTCGCGGGTCCTCCTCGACGGTCGGCTCGGGAGCGGGCGGAAGCGGCGGCGGAACCGGGGCCGGTGCTTCGGCGGCGCTCCCGTCCGCGTCGGCGGGGGGCTCGGCGGCCGGGTCGAGGCCGGACTCCGGGCCGGGGCACGGACACGGGGACGGGCACGGGTTCGAGTCTCCGGTCTCGTCGGCGAGTTGGTGGAGCAGGACGCCGTGCCGGAAGGCGGTCTCGCCGATCTCGGCGCAGCTGCTGCCGTAGACGCTCAGGCGGTTGCCGTTCTCGGTGACGACCTCGACGGAGCGCCGGGTGGCGCGGGCCTCGCGGCTGACGACGGCGGCCAGGCGTGCGGCGTGCGGGGTGCGGACGGCGACGCGGGGGCGCAGCCGGGTGCGGGCGAAGGCGGCCGCGTCCTGGTCGGCGACGAGCCGGCCTTCGTCGATGGCGACGACGTGGTCGGCGACGCGGGCGGCCTCCTTGGAATCGTCGGTGGTGTACAGGACGGTGCCGCCGTGGTCGGCGTGGGCCCGGAGGAGCGCGTACAGCCAGGCGGCCTCGCGCGGTGACAGTCCGGTGGCGGGCCGGTCGAGCAGGAGGGCGTGCGGGTCGCCCAACAGGGCGGCGGCGAGGCCGAGTCGGCGCTCCATGCCGGTGGAGAGCGTGCCCAGGCGCTGGTCGTGGAGCTCGGCGAGGCCGACGGCGTCGAGCACCTCGTCGGCGCGCGTCACGGGAACTCCCGCGGCCGCGCAGAGCATCCGGAGCTGGCCGCGTACGGTACGGGCCGGATGGCCCGGTACGTCGGCGAGGAGGACACCGACCTCGCGGGCGGGGTGGGCGATGCGATGCAGGGGGCGGCCGCGGAAGTACGTGATGCCACGGCCCGGTTCGAGTTCGAGCATGAGCCGCAGGGTGGTGGTCTTGCCGGAGCCGGGGGCGCCGAGGAGCGCGGTGACCGCGCCGGGCAGGGCCTCGAAGGTGAGGTCGCGTACGGCGGGCTCGCGGCCCCGGCGGGGGGCGCTGGTCAGTCCGATTGCCTGGAGCATCGCTTCTCCCGCGGTAGATGAGACCGCTCGGCGGCAGGTCGGGGTACCGCGACAAGATAACGCGACATTTCGGACTTTTTGCGCAGGGTTGGGGGCGCGCGGCCCCGGGTGTCAGACCTCGGGGCGCAGCATCGGCGGATTGAGCAGGGTGGCGCCGCCGGCTCGGAAGAGCTGGGCGGGCCGGCCACCCTGGCGGGTGGTGGTGCCGCCGGACGGGACCAGGAAGCCGGGCGTACCGGTGACCTTGCGATGGAAGTTGCGGGGGTCGAGGGCGACGCCCCAGACCGCTTCGTAGACCCGCCTCAGCTCGCCGACCGTGAACTCGGGCGGGCAGAAGGCGGTGGCCAGCGACGAGTACTCGATCTTGGAGCGGGCGCGCTCCACACCGTCGGCGAGGATCCGGGCGTGGTCGAAGGCGAGCGGGGCGGGCTGCTCGTCCTCGCGCCCCGGGTCCGTCGCGCGGAGGAGCTCCTCGACCGGGGCCCAGCGGGCGCTGTGGGCGTCACCGCCCGCACGGGGTGCGGGCAGATCGGGCGCGAGCACGAGGTAGGCGACGCTGACGACCCTCATGCGGGGGTCGCGCTTGGGGTCTCCGTACGTGGCGAGCTGTTCCAGATGGGCTCCGTTTCCCTCGGCCGGGAGCGGCGCGCCGGGTTCGTGCGCGCAGAGTCCCGTCTCCTCGGCGAGCTCGCGCGCCGCTGCCGCGCCGAGATCCTCGTCGGTCCGCACGAACCCTCCGGGCAGGGCCCAGCGCCCCTGGAACGGTGGCTCTCCACGGCGGACGACCAGCGCGCAGAGCGCGTGGCGGCGCACGGTGAGCACGACCAGGTCGACGGTCACGGCGAAGGGGGGAAAGGCCGACGGGTCGTAGGGCGACATGGCGCGATCATAGTCGTCTTCCTGACGATAAGCACGCCCCGGGAGCTCCGTCACAGCCACTCGCCGCACGCCGCTCACACCCCGCTCACGCCCCCAAGTGAAGCCCTGAGGCGGCTTCCTCGACCATGCCGAGCCCCGTTCTGCTGATCCGTACCGCGAACGGCTCCTCCGCGACGCGCAGCCCGGAGAGGCGGACCGCTCCCAGGGGCACGCCGCGCAGGGGGTACAGGGCGACCGTGCCGCCGGGGGCATCCGGCCGGATCCCCGCCAGCGTGGTGAGCAGCAGCACGGCGGCGGCCGAGGCGACGGCGGCGGGGCGGCAGGCGGCCGGGTGCGCGACGGGCGCGCTGTCCGCCGTCCGCTGCAGACCCGCGTACATCTCGGGCAGCCGGTACGCGAACGCCTCGGCGGCGTCGAGCAGTCCGCGCAGCAGGGACGTGGCCTCCTGGGCGTACCCGGCGGCGGCGAGGCCCGCGACGGCGACGGCGGTCTCGTGGACCCGCACCGCCCCGGAGCGGTGGCCGAAGGGGTTGTGGCCCGGCTCCTTGGAGCCGAGGCCGCGCAGGCCCCAGCCGCAGTCGAGGGCGGGGCCGCCGAGCAGCCGGGCGAGCTGCTCGGTCTGCACCGTGTCCAGCAGGCCTTCGGCGAGCCGCCCGCCGCCGAGCAGCCCGGTGTCCAGGAGGTGCGCCGCGCCCGCGCCGAGGGGGCGCAGCGGTCTGCCGTCCGGGGCGAGGGCGGCCGCGGGGCGGCCACCGCCGTGGTCGTCGAGCCAGAAGTCCGCGCGGAAGCGCCCGCGCAGGGCCGCGGCCCAGTCGCGCCAGGCGTCGGCGCCGGGGCGGCCGCAGGCGTCCAGGAGGTCGGCGCCGAGCAGCGCGGCCCGGTGCGCGTGCGCCTGGGTCTCGGCGCGCCGCAGTCCGGCGGTGCCCGGCTCGGCGAGGAGGCCGCCCTCCCCGGCGGTGGTGCGGAGCCAGCCCAGGCAGCGCTCGGCGGCGGGCAGCAACGCGGCGAGCTCCTGCTCGGGCAGGCCCCAGCGCCGCGCCTCGGCGAGCACGGCCGGGAAGGCGAGGGTCGCCTCCACACCGGTGCAGGCGGCCGGGAGATGGGGTCCGGCGTCCCGGAGCGGGCCGGGGATGCGACCTGCTCCGGGGTCGCCACCGGAGAGCTGGGTGCGGGCGACGGTGCGCAGGGTGGCGGCGGCGAGCCGGGTGCCCAGGGGGAGTGCCATCCTGACCGCCCACAGGGCCTCGGCCGGGGCGAGGCCGCAGCGCCAGGGCACGCCCGCCGCCGGGTGGAGGTCACCTGGATGGACGGGGTCGCGCAGGAGCAGCGCCCGTAGATCGTCGAGCGCGGTGCGCAGCAGCTTCTCCACCCGCGGGTCGTCGCCCTCGGCGCGGGCGTCGGCCAGGCGGGGGCCGCCGCTCGTCCGGCCCACCGGGCGGACGGGCTGCCCGGAGCGGACACGCAGCTCGATCGTGCGGGCCTCACCGGGCTGGAGGGCGAACTCCCACCGGAGCAGCCCGGCGGAGGCCAGGGCGTCCTCGGGCGGCGGGTCGGCGGTGACGGTCGCCTCCGTACCGTCGGGGGCGGACCACCGTATGCCCCCGTCGTGGACGGCGGCGCGCAGCGCCGGACCGGGCCGGCCGGCCGCCACCGCGCCGAGGTGGGCCAGATCGGTGCCGAGGGTGAGGTCGACGGGCACGCGGACGGGCCGGGCGAGCGAGCTGCGGAAGGTGATGCGTTCGGTTCCCCCGGCCCGGCGGGTCCGCTCCACGCGGAGCCCGGGGTCGGGGCCGGGGTCCGCGGGCGTGCGCACGACGGCGAGGAACCGGGCCTCGTCCGCACCGGCGAGTCCGCCGTGGACGACGACCGGTTCCCGGCCGCCCACGCGCAGCCGGCACTGGGACAGGAGTCGGCGGCCCGACTCGTAGACGCCTTCGAGGCCCTCGCCGGTGAGCTGGCCGTGGGGGGCCGACACCGTGAAGTGGGGCAGGGCGACGCAGAGGAGGGCGTGGTGCACGGGCGGCAGTTCGCCGGGGTTCGCCGGGCCGTGGGCCGTCGGGCGGGGGTCGGCGGCCGACGTCTGCCGGGCGTGCTGCGGGACGGGGGGTCGGTGCGGGACGGGACGGTCCATGGGTGGTCTGCTGAGCCTTCTGTGCGCTCCGGACAGCCGCTGGAGGTACGGCGGCACGGGTCATACGACTCCGCCGAAGAGGTGAACGCCCGCCCCCGGTCACCGGTCACGGCCGTCACTGCCCACTCCTGCTGTCGCGCCGCGCACCGCGCCGCGATCCGCGCGCGGACGCGGGCTTCGCGGCGGCGGGGTTTCCGGCCACGGGCTTTCCGGAAGCGGGCTTTCCGGTAGCGGGCCTCGCGAGGCCGGGCGGCCATACCCCGCGGGTCCGGACCCGGGTGCGCCGGCGCGCGGGGCGCACATCCGCGGCCCCGGCGGGCGCGGAGGCGGTCCGTGCGTCGGCGGCCGTGCGTGCGTCACGCTCCTGGCGCAGGCAGGTGCGGAGGGCCTCGGGGTCGAGCCCCTCGTTGCAGGCCTGGTGCAGCAGCCGGGCGAAGACGTACTCCGGGTCGGCGTGGAGCGCGAGCCCCAGGGCGACGCGCGCGCTCGGCTCGTCACCGGTGGACCAGGCGACCCAGCCCGCGAGGGTCAGCGGTGCGGCGGCGTGTTCGGCGTAGGCGCCGACGCAGCGGCGGGCGAGTGCGCGCCAGAGCCGCAGCGCCGGGTGCGCTTCGGCGCCCTCCATCCACTCGGCGGCCCGGTCCCGGGTGATCCGGTCCTGGAGGCCGATGATCAGCGCGGCGGCCTCGTCGTGCGCCAGCAGCGCGTCGTCGTGGGCGTCGGCCACCGCCGGCTCGGGCACCGGTGTCCTCTCCCTGAGCCGCCGCATGAGCCGGTGGGCCAGCCCGAGCGTCTCGGTGCGCACCTCCTCGCACTGCTCCTCGTCCAGCATCCTGGGCACGAGCTCCCCGCTCGCGAGGTCCAGCGCCCGCCCCTGCTCGCCCGCGTCCCCGGGCCTGCCGGTCGGCCCGGGCAGCAGCCGTGACTCCAGCTCCCGCAGCGAGCCGCGCACCTGGATCCCCGCGTACGCCGCGGCGGCCGCCATCACCGACGTACCGGGCAGGGCGAGGACGTTCCCCTCGGGCGGGCAGCAGCGGGAGTCGGGGCAGCAGTACGACCAGAAGCGGCCGTCGGAGATGCACAGCGCTTCGTACACCGGCACGTCGAGCGCGCCGCAGGCGGTGCGCAGCCGCTGGGCGAGCGGCCGCAGGCGCTCCATGACGCGCAGGCCGGTCTCGCCCTCCCCGGGGTCCTGGCAGAGGAAGACGACGATGCCGTCGGGGCGTGAGCCGTGCCGCTCGCACCCTTCGATCAGGGATTCGGCGAGCTGCTCGGCGACGGGCGGCCACTCGCGGGGCGAGCGGGGAATGCCGGTCCGCACCCGGCCGCCGAAGCGGCCGCGGTCGCCGTGGAGCGCGACCAGGACGACGGAATCGGTGGGGTGGTAGCCCAGCATGTAGGGCAGGGCGTCGGCGAGTTCGGCGGGACCGCGCAGGGTGATCTGCTGGCGGTCGTCGGAGGGGCCGGTCGTGTCGTGGTGCTTGTTCATGGTCACGACGGTCCCGCGAGCGCCGCCGCCCGTCGACCCCTGTGGATAACCGCCGGTCGCCGTTGTCCACAGCCCTGCCGCTCCGCTCGCGCAGCGGGCACCCTGCTGGTGGCGGGGGCGAACGGCGCCGCGGACGGCTCAAGGCCGATCCGAGCGCTGGTCCACCGTGCTGTGCCATGGTCCGCTCCGATCATCGGCGTCGAGAAGGAGGCAGGATGCGCACGCAAGATCGCCGGAGGACCGGGCTCGTCTCGCGGTCGGCGGAACTGGCCGAACTGGCCCGTCACCGCGCCCAAGACGCCGAGAACCAGCGCAGCCTGACTCCCGATGTGGTCGAGCGGATGCTCGCGACGGGGTTCGCACGGCACTTCGCGCCGGCCACGCAGGGCGGTGTGGAGGGCACGTTCGAGGAGTTCACCGAAGCGGTCGTCACCGTGGCCGGGGGCTGCGCGGCGACCGCGTGGTGCGCCTCGGTCGCGTCGAGCCTGGCCCGGATGGCCGCCTGTCTCCCGCAGGAGGCGCACGCGGACATCTGGGCCGCCGGGCCCGACACCTTCGTGGTCGGCTCCCTCTCCCCCATCGGCAGGGCCACGCCGGTGCCGGGCGGCTGGCGCGTCTCCGGCTCCTGGGCGTACATCAGCGGCGTCGACCACTCCGACTGGGCCGTGGTGTGCGCCGTCGTCCCGCGCAACGGGGAACCGCAGGGCGGGCCGCCGCCCGCGCGGCTGTTCGCCGTCCCGCGCGCCGAGTACGTGATCAAGGACACCTGGACCGGTGCCGGTATGCGCGGCACCGGCAGCAACACGCTGGTCGCCGACGGCGTCTTCGTACCCGAGTGGCGCAGCATGGACCGGCAGCGCCTCTTCGACGGGCGGCCGGTGGCCTCGTCGGCCGACTGTCACAGCGTGCCGATACAGGCCGTCAACGGGCTGGCCTGCGCGCCGGTCGCCCTCGGCGCGGCCCGCGACGCACTCAGGCTGTGGACCGGTGACACGGCCGAACGGCTGGGGCGCGGCGCCGGGCGGCCGGGGGTTCCGGGCCCCGCCCGAAGCACCTACGAAGCGGTGCTGACCCGCGGCGCCGGTGACATCGACGTCGCCTCGTGGCTGCTGGAGCGGGCGGCTCGCGTCGCGGACGGGGGCGCGCGGGTCACGGCCGAGGAGACGGCCCGCAACGTGCGCGACTACGCGATGTCGACCGAGCTCCTGGTCAACGCCGTCAACCGGATGTTCACCACCGCCGGGACCTCCGGGCAGAGCACCGACGGCCCGTTCCAGCGCATCTGGCGTGACGTCAACTCCATCGCCACGCACATAGCCCTGGCCTTCGACCCGGCCGCGACGCTCTACGCGTCCCACGCCTTCGGCCGCGCTTCGGTTTGACGTGGAGCGCACTCCAGCTCCTAGTGATCTGAGTCAGAGATTCGTCGGCAGTAGGCGGCGACTTTGTCGAGGATCTCGTCGGCGGTCTTCGTCCAGACGAACGGTCTGGGGTGTTCGTTCCAGTCGGCGAGCCAGGCCCGGATGTCGCGTTCGAGGGCCTGGACGGAGCGGTGGACGCCGCGCTTGAGCTGCTTCTGCGTGAGTTCGGCGAACCGTAGTCGTGGCTTCGGCGTTCGGGGACGCCGGGCATCATGGGCAGGACCGGCTGGGACCGGTCCAGGGCCTGGATCTGCGACTTCTCGTCCACGCAGAGAACGAGCGCCTTCTCCGGCGGGTCGAGATAGAGGCCGACGACGTCGCGGACCTTGTCGATGAACAACGGGTCGGTGGACAGCTTGAATGTCTGGGCCCGGTGCGGTGCCAGGGCGAATGCCCGCCAGATCCGCGAGACCGTTGACTGCGACATCCCTGTCGCCGCGGCCATCGACCTGGTCGACCAGTGGGTGGCGTTCTTCGGAGTCTCCTCAAGCGTCTTGACGATGACCCGCTCGACATCGGCGTCGGTGATCTTCCGCGGAACACCGGGCCTCGGATCGTCGCACAGACCGTCCAGGCCGCGTTCGATGAAGCGGCGCCGCCAGGTGCGGACCGTGTCCGGAGTGATCCGCAGCCGGCGGGACACCTCCATGATCGAGTGGCCCTCGGCGCACTCCAGCACGATCCGCGACCGCTGGGCCAGTGACTGGGCTGTCGTGCGGCGACGCAACCAGCCCTCCAGCACCGCCCTCTGGGCGTCAGTGACCGACAACGGCGGAATCTTCGGACCCGGACGACTCATACCCAACCAACGACGAATCTCCGACTCAGGTCACTAGGTGCCCGTCGGCCGGCTCAGGCCGGTCCTCGCTCAGCCCGCGGCGGCGAGGACCAGCGGAAGCACCCGCTCGCAGCCGGCCCGGCGCAGCAGGCGGGCGGCGACGGCGAGGGTCCAGCCGGAATCGGTGTAGTCGTCCACGAGCACGACCGGCCCCGGAGAGCGCTGCAGGGCCTCGGCGAGCTCCTCGGAGACGGCGAAGGCACCGGAGAGCGCCCGCAGGCGCTGCGCGGAGTTGCTGCGGCGCACCGTGTGCTCGCCGCCCGGTCCGGTGTACGTCAGGGTGCCGAGGTACGGGAGGCGGCCGATGGCCGCGATGCCCTCGGCGAGCGAGCCGACCAGCCGCGGACGGGTGAGGGACGGTACGGCCACGATCCCCACCGGCCGGGCGGTGGCGTCCGGGACGTTCGGCGCCCAGCCGCCCGGCGACCGCGCCCAGTCGGCGAGGACGGCCACGGCGGCCCGCAGGACGTCGTCGGGGACCGGACCGTCGGGCGCGTTCTCGGCGAGCAGCGGGCGCAGCCGGTTGCCCCAGCCGATGTCCGAGAGCCGCCCCAGGGCGCGCCCGGGGGAGCACTGCTCACCGGCCGGGATGCGCCCCTTGAGGTCGATGCCCAGGGCGGGCATCCCCGTCGGCCACATCCGGCGCGGCTCGACCTCCACGCCCGGACGCTCCAGCTCCTTCGCCGCCCCCGTCAGCGCCTCCGCCGAGACGGCGGAGTCCAGCCAGGAGCCCGCGCAGTTGTCGCAGCGGCCGCAGGGAGCCGCGTCCTCGTCGTCCAGCTGACGGCGCAGGAACTCCATCCGGCACGCGGACGTGCTGACGTAGTCGCGCATGGCCTGCTGCTCGGCCGCCCGCTGCCGCGCCACCCACGCGTACCGCTCCGTGTCGTACACCCACGGCTGCCCGGTGGCCTCCCAGCCGCCCTTGACCCGCTTGACGGCCCCGTCCACGTCGAGGACCTTGAGCATCGTCTCCAGCCGGGTGCGCCGCAGGTCCACCACCGCCTCCAGGGCCGGCACGGACAGCGGGCGCCCCGCCTCGGCGAGCGCCGCCAGGGTCTGGCGTACCTGCGCCTCGGGCGGGAAGGCCGTGTCGGCGAAGTAGCGCCAGATCGCCTGGTCCTCCTTGCCGGGCAGCATCAGCACATCGGCGTGCTCCACACCGCGGCCGGCCCGGCCGACCTGCTGGTAGTACGCGATCGGTGAGGACGGCGCTCCGAGGTGGACGACGAAGCCCAGGTCCGGCTTGTCGAAGCCCATGCCGAGGGCGGAGGTGGCGACGAGCGCCTTGACCCGGTTCTCCTGGAGGTCGGTCTCGGCCTGCAGCCGGTCGGCGTTCTCCGTACGCCCGGTGTAGGGGGCCACCGGGAAGCCGCGCTGCCGCAGGAAGGCGGTGGCCTCCTCGGCCGCGGCGACGGTCAGGGTGTAGATGATCCCGGAGCCCGGCAGAGCGTCCAGGTGCTCGGCGAGCCAGGCCAGGCGGTGCGCGGCGTCGGGCAGCTGGACGACACCCAGCCGCAGGCTCTCCCGCTCCAGCGAGCCGCGCAGCACCAGGGCCTCCCCGGCGCCGGTGCCCAGCTGGTCCGCCACGTCGGCCGTCACGCGCGCGTTCGCGGTGGCGGTGGTGGCGAGCACCGGCACCCCGGGGGCGAGGTCGGCGAGCATGGCCCGCAGCCTGCGGTAGTCGGGCCGGAAGTCGTGGCCCCAGTCGGAGATGCAGTGCGCCTCGTCGACCACGAGCAGACCGGTCGAGGCCGCGAGCTTGGGCAGCACCTGCTCGCGGAAGTCCACGGAGTTGAGGCGCTCCGGGCTGACGAGGAGGACGTCGGTCTCGCCGCGCTCGACCTCCTCGTAGATGGCGCCCCACTCCTCCGGATTGGCCGAGTTGATCGTGCGCGCCCGGATGCCGGCCCGCGCCGCCGACTCGACCTGGTTGCGCATCAGCGCCAGCAGCGGCGAGACGATCACCGTCGGGCCGGAGCCGCGCCGGCGCAGCAGGGCGGTGGCCACGAAGTACACCGCCGACTTCCCCCAGCCGGTGCGCTGCACCACCAGCGCGCGCCGGCGCTCCCGCACCAGGGCGGCCACGGCCTGCCACTGGTCCTCCCGGAGCCGTGCCGACCCCTCCGGGGCGCCGACCAGCTCGGCGAGGATGGCATCGGCTTCGGCGCGGAGCTCCAGGGTGTCCATGCCTCCATGCAACCCGATGGGGAGGCCCGGCGGCCACTTCACGCTGCGTGACGAGTGACGGACACCCGGACACCGGGAGGGCGGCTGAGGGGGTGTTTCCGCTGGTCCTGGCTGTTCGGCGGTGAACTGACGCGTCATCGGGGGATCAACTGGGCAGGATATGAGTGTCATACCGGCCCATACCAGGCGGTGGTCTCAATTGCTCGTTGCCGCTTGACCGTTGCGCCCGCAAGAATTGGAATCCGCCCCCCGCACGGCTCGTCGCGGTTCGGAGGGGTCGCAGGGCTGTGCCGCGGTGCGCCCTCACTCACCCTGCCCGCACTGTGGGCGCGTATGCGAAGGGAGGACCGTGACCTTCGGATTCGCTCCGTCCGCAGCCACCTCGCTCACCGCCCCGGCCGACTCCCCCAGCCGCCTCGCCCGCATGCTCGAACCCGCCGAGTGGGCCGCTGCGGGGATTCCGCTGCTGCGCAACCCGCGCGAGGTCGTCAACGGCCTGCACGCCCGCCACCGGCCGGTGCCGGCGACCGCCGTGGTCGCCGTCCTCGACCACGAGGAACGGCTTACCGCCAGCGCCTCGTTCACCCGCCGCCCGGTTCCCGCGGACGGCTGGGAGTTCCGCAACGCCCTCCTCGCGCACCTGCGCCGGGTCATCCCGCACGACCTGCGGCGCCGCACCCCGGTGCGGACGGCCGTCCTGCTCTACTGCCGCGAGGGCGACGAGCGCTGGACGGAGGAGGACGGGGCCTGGATGTGGGGCCTGCGGGACGCGTGCACGCTGCACGGCCTGCGCTGCGGCGCGTACATCACGCTCACCAGGAGTGGCTGGCACGTGCTGGGTGAGGGCCGTGGGGGCAGGCGCCCGCACTCTCAGTCGGCCCCCGGTGACCTCGCCGACAGCTCGGCCGACGAGGAGCACCCGATGCCGCGCACGGCCGGCGGCGCGGCGGAACCCCTGCGCCGTACGGCAGCGCGCTAGCCGTACCGCCGCCTCGGGCGTGCCGGCGCCGCGCGGGTGCCGACACCCCGCGCATACCGGCACGCGCAGGCGGCGCCGTGCGAGTGCCGGCCCCGGGCCTGCCGCCACGGGCAGGCCCTCGGCCGTGGGCGCCGCGTCCGCGTCCGCCGGGGCGGGACCACGCGGGCGCGGTGCCGGGGGCGTACGCCGGGGCGTCAGACCGCCGCGCCCAGCACGGAGTTGACGCGCTGCGGGTCGCCACAGACGATCAGCAGCGCACCCGCGCGCTTCCGCGCGGCGGGCAGCGCCCGGGCGGCGAGCTCGTCGTCGTCGCCGTTGACCGCGACGACCACCACGGGCCGCTCGGCGGCGCGCTCCACGGCGGCCGCGTCCGCGAAGAACACGTCGTCGCGGGCGTCGTGCTGGGCCCAGTAGGCGGCGTCGCCGAAGGACAGCTCGTGCGTCGCCCACGGGTGCGGCTCACCGGTCGTGAGCACCAGGATGTCGCCTGGCGCCCGCCCGGTCTCCAGCAGCAGGTCCACGGCCTCCTCGGCGGCGTCGAGCGCGCCGGCCGTCGGGGCGGGGATCAGCTGGATCTGCGGCTGCGCCGACGACGCGGAACGATTCTCCTGCCCGGTCACGGCGGAAGGGGACGGCGACGACGCGGAGGTCGGACGCGGCACCGGAGGCGTGGGCCGGGCCGGGGCGGGACCCGGACGACCGGGTCGCGGTGAGGCCGCGGTACGCGGACCGGGTACGGGTCGGGGGGTCGGCGCGGGGCGGCCGGCGGCCGGAGTGGCGCGGGGACCCTGGGCACTCTCGTGAATCTGAGGCTCCTCGGGGATGAGAGGCATGAACGGATGTCTATCAAACGCCGGTGCGCGTGACACCGGCGGGTGGCGTATACACGCGCCCGCGCTGTTCAGCGGGGCGCCGTGGACGGGTCGGTCAGAAGTCGAAGCCCAGCTGGCCCCCGCTTTCCAGGGCGGCGGTCTCCGCCGGGACACGGACCTTCTTGAGGTGCCGCCACTGCGGCAGCGCGTCCAGGTACGCCCAGGTCATGCGGTGGTGGGGCGTGGGCCCCCACTCCCGCAGGGCCGCCTTGTGGACCGGCGACGGATACCCGGCGTTGGCGGCGAACTCGAACGCCGCGTACCGCCCGGAGTCGGCCTCCAGTTCGGCCATCATCGCGTCCCGCCGCACCTTGGCGATCACCGAGGCCGCCGCGACCGCGACACAGGACTGGTCTCCCTTGATCACCGTACGGACCCGCCAGGGCTGCCCGAGGTAGTCGTGCTTGCCGTCCAGGATCACCGCGTCGGGCCGCACGGGCAGCCCGTCCAGGGCGCGTACGGCGGCGAGCCGCAGCGCCGCGGTCATCCCGAGCTCGTCGATCTCCTCCGGGGAGGCGTGACCGAGGGCGTACGAGGTGACCCACTCCTCCAGCTCCGCGGCCAGTTCGCCGCGGCGCTTGGGGGTGATGAGCTTGGAGTCGGTGAGGCCGACGGGGGGTCGTCGCAGGCCGGTGACGGCCGCGCAGACGGTGACGGGCCCGGCCCACGCCCCGCGTCCGACCTCGTCGACTCCGGCAATGATCTTGGCGCCGGTTGTCGCCCGGATCGAGCGCTCGACGGTGTGGGTGGGTGGTTCGTACGGCATGGCGCCAGATAGGTTACGCCGCCCGCCCCCGCCCGCAACACCCGGATTGCGATCAGACGATCTGCGGCCTCGGCGACGGCCTCCAGCCCTTCACTGGCGCACACCTGCGACCGCCATACCACCATGGCCGGAATTCCTCGATTCCGCGGTGCGCGAGCTACTGGACGAGGCGAGCGGAGGGGTGGAATCACGCCAGGGAGCGTGACGTGATCGACCCCCTCCACGACGATGCTGTCGCATTCGTGAACCACTCACCACGCCGGTGCCACTCCTGCTCAACCGCCATGTGGAACGTACGGATCCGCCCCGTCGTACCCACCTTCGCCGCCGGACTCCTCCTGGAAGCCGTCTCGCCAGGGCGTACAGAGGTAGCCCTCCGTCGAGACGCCGCGCTCGGCGAGGATGTCCCGGGCCCGCCGCTCGCTCCAACTGGTCGCGTACCAGGGGGTCCCCGGCCCTTCCAGTTCCGCCTCGATGCCGGCGAGCGCACAGGAGCGCAGGGGTTCGGGCAACCGGTCGAGGGCGGGTACGGCGTCCGCGGACAGCCCGTCCAGGTAGCCGATGTCGATCTGCTGCGTGCGCTCGTAGCGCCGGACGTTCTGCTCCGCCACCAGCGCGTCCGGCGACATCAGCCCGAAGGCGAGCACCCCCACGGCGGCGCTGGCGGCGACGGCGCGGGGCAGCGGCAGGCGCCGCGCGCCGAGGACGCCCGCGGCCATGATCAGTACGATGACGACGCCCAGCCACAGCTCCATGGCGGCCACCGAGATCCTCAGCCGCGTCAGCCCGTACGCGTCGACGTAGAGGTCCATGCGGCGCAGGGCGGACGCGACCACGACGAGGGTGAGCAGGCACAGGGTCCCCAGCACACCCCGGACCAGGGTGCGGTCGCGGGCGCCGCCGCGCGGTGCCCAGCGCAGTGCGAGCCCGATCACCGCGAGCGTGAGCAGGGTGGCCCACAGCAGTTGCCAGAAGCCCTGGCGCGCGTACTCGGCGCGGGACAGGCCGGTCTCGCTGAACACCCTCTCGTACCCGCCGAGGAGGACGGCGAGCTGAACGGCGTTGAAGGCGGCGAACAGCAGA
Organism: Streptomyces sp. NPDC045431; assembly: GCF_040646655.1. Taxonomy (NCBI): domain Bacteria; kingdom Bacillati; phylum Actinomycetota; class Actinomycetes; order Kitasatosporales; family Streptomycetaceae; genus Streptomyces; species Streptomyces sp. NPDC045431. The sequence continues at coordinate 64,328 of NZ_JBEZAQ010000016.1, read as the reverse complement.
TTGAGCACGATCAGCGGAAGCGCCCATTCCAGGCGGCCGTGCGGCCGGCCGGGACGGCCCTTCAGACGGTCCCAGCGCAGCGGCGCGGCGGCCGTCCGTGCGGCGGCGAGCGCCCCCAGGAGGCCGACCGCGAAGGAGAGGACCCGCAGGGGCACGTCGGCCACCGAGTCCACGTCCGGCATCAGCGCGCCGAGCAGGTCGGCGAAGGCCGCGTCGGCTCCGGCGAACAACGCCCCGAAGACGACCAGGAGTCCCACCGCCACCGCGGTCGTCCGCAGCACGACCGCCGCGCGCCCCCGCGAACCGTCCACCATCTCGCGCAGCCCGCGCCCGGCCCAGCCGATGCCCGAGCCGACGGAGTCGAAGAGCCCGATCGGCCCGAAGAGGACGGCCCGCCAGGTGCGGCCGCCGTGGAGCGCGAGGGAGGCGAGGCCCACGGCGCCGACGACGGCCAGGAAGGTGGGCCAGCCCGCGTCGTGCAGGGCGGGGATGCCGAGCAGGGCCAGGCCGCCGACCCCCCAGACCAGCGTCCAGGGGCGGGCCCGGCGGCCGGCCGCCCGGGCGGCGGCGTACGCGGCGAGGGTGGCGGGTATCGCCACGAGGATCAGGTTGACGCCGAGCCCGTCGCCGAACAGCAGGGCGCTGACCAGGCCCGTGGCGAGGACGCACCAGAGCGTGGCCGTCGGCACGGGCCCCGGCGCCTTGGGACGTATGCGGGTGAGCCAGGTCTCCGGCCGCGCCGCCGGGGGCCGCCGCCAGGGCTCGCTCCACGCACCGGGCGCGAACTGCGGTTCCGGGGCCTCCGCCCGCGCCCGGGGCGGAGGAGGCGGCGGCGAGGGCGACGATGGCGATGCGGATGGCGTGTCTGTCACGGAGCCCCTCCCGGCCGGTCCGGCGCCGTCATGATCGACGCGACGGCGCGGCCGAAAGAGTAGCCCTGGAGGCGGCGCCCGCCACGGGCCGGTCTCGTGCTGTGGCAGGACCGTGACATACGTACGTACGTACGCGTACGGAAGGGGGTGCGGCTCAGCGGGCCGGGCCCGTGGGCACCCAGCCCGGCAGCTCCTCCGTGCGCTCCAGCCACTGCGCGGGCGGCGCCCCGCCCTCCGCGGCGGCCACCACTCCCCCGGCGATGGCGCAGGTCGTGTCGACGTCGCCCCCCACCTGCGCGGTCGTCCAGAAGGCCCGTTCGAAGTCGCCCAGGGCGCGGGCCGCCGACCACAGCGCGAACGGCACCGTGTCGTGCGCGCTCGTACGCCGTCCGCATCCGAGCACCGCCGCGACGGTCCCGGGGTCGCCGTAGTCGAGCATGTCCCGGGCCCGGCGCAGGCCCGCTCCCACGGCGCTGCGCGGCACCAGCGCGACGACGCCGTCGAGGAGGTCCTCGGGCTTGGGCGGCCCGTCCGGAGCGGCGACGAGGGCGGCGGCGGCTGCGACCGCCATGCAACCCACCACGGCCTCGCGGTGCTGGTGCGTGGTGTACGAGGAGATCTCGGCCTGGTGCGTGGCCTGCTCCGGGTCGTCGGCGTACCAGGCGCCGAGCGGGGCGATGCGCATGGCGGCGCCGTTGCCCCACGAGCCCTGGCCCTTGAAGAGCCCGGCGGCCAGTTCCCGCCAGTCGCCGCCCTCGCGGATCAGCCGGAGCATCCGGTTGACGGCGGGGCCGTAGCCGCGGTCGAAGTCGTGGTGCTCGGCGAAGGAGCGGGCGAGGGCGTCCTGGTCGATACGGCCGTGCTGCGCGAGCACGGCCAGCACGGAGCAGGCCATCTCGGTGTCGTCGGTCCACTGCCAGGGGGCCGGCGGCAGCTCGCGCCGCTTCAGCAGGGGGTAGTGGGCGGGGACGAAGAACTGGGAGCCCAGGGCGTCTCCCACGGCCAGTCCGCGCAGGCTGGCGAGGGCGCGTTCGAAACGCCGGTCGAGAGAGGAGTCAGCGGTCATCGCCCTGCCACTCTATCCGGTACGCCGTCACGCCCCGGGCGCACGCGAGCGCCGCGTACCGGCGCCGTCACCGTCACACGGTCCAGGCGGCTTCCAGGTCGACCACGTCCCCGGTCAGCGCCGCCACGTCCGCCTCGATCTGCGCGCGCAGCGCGAGCCGCTCCACCCGCTCCGTCCGGTACTTGCCGTGCTCGGCCGCCGACCGCCACATCGACAGGACGAGGAACTCGTGGCCGGGCGCCTCCCCGAACAGCCCCCGCAGCATTCCGGGGGATCCGGCCATCGCCGGGTTCCACACCTTCTCCTGCATCAGCGCGAAGTGCTCGACCCGCTCCGCGCGGACCCTGCTGTGCGCGACCCGGACGACGTCGGCGTCCGTGAACCGCGGCTCGAACCCCGTCTTCACGTCGAAGCGGTAGTCGAACAGCTTCACCTGCATGCCCTTGTACGTGCCCGACTGCGCGGCCGCCAGCCGGTCGTACGAGCGCGCCATGAAGGAGTCGTAGAACGCACGGCTCTCCCAGAAGGCGAAGACGTGCGCGACGCCGGGCCGTGTCCGGCTCCATCCGCCGCCCTGCCCCCGGAATCCCGGCTCACCCAGCTGCCCCGCCCACTTCCGCTGTCCCCGCTCGAACCCACGACGGTCCACCACGGTGCAGCGAATCCACTTGACCAGCACCGCGCCATCGTACGGCGGGGCGGGGTGGCGTGGGTCACGCTCGGCGGACCCGGCCGACCCCGTTCGCCCCCGCCCCGGGCGACCGCTGTCCGCCGTCCGCCGGGGCGATGCGCGTGACACCATGTCAGCATGCCGAAGGGCCCGGGGAGCACGGGGCTTGGTCCGGGTCCGTACGAGAGAGGGGATTCCGGTGAACAGTGCCAACAAGGGGATCGACAAAGCCGAGATCACGCTCAAATGGGACCCGAGCCCCGCAGGCGCCCCCGACCGCGATCTCGACGTCATCGCCGCGGTCTACGGGGCGGACGATCCCTATGGCGAGCCGGCCTATCTGGTGCACTTCGGGAGCCGTTCCCCGGACGGCACCATCACGCTCCAGCGGGAAAGCCGCAACGGCCAGGGGTTCGGGGCCGACGAGGTGATGATGCTGGAGCTGTACCGCCTCGCCGCGACGTACGCGCGCGTGGTGGTCGGTGTGGCCATACAGCAGGGTGGCGGGCGGTGCGTGTTCGGCGATGTGGCGGGCACCCGGGTGGCGGTGCGGCAGGGCTACCAGGAGCTGGAGAGCCACGACTTCCGGGACGTACGGGAGGCGACCGCCGCGGTCGTCGCCGAGTTCGTGCGCGAGGACTCGGGCGGCTGGGAGTACCGCCGTGCGCTGCGCGGTTTCGACGCCGATCCGGAGTCCTTCACCGGGCTGATGGGCGCCCGGCCGTCCTGACGAACCCGGCCGTCCTGACGAAGCGGAAGGGAGGGGCACCGGCCCACGGCCGGTGCCCCTCCCTTCCTCAGGTCATGCCCTGGTTCAGCTGCAGCCGCTGGTGGAGCCGCAGCCCTCGCAGATGTAGCAGGAGCCGGCCCGCTGCATCTTCGTACCGCAGGAGAAGCAGAGCGGGGCGTCCGCGCTGATGCCCAGCTGCATCTCGACGAGCTCCGCCGAGGTGTGCGCCTGCTTCGGAGCCGGAACCTCCGCCTTCGTGGCGGTGGCGGCCACCGTCTTCGGCGCCTCCTGCTGGAGCGGGGCGGACTGGGCGAGGCCCTCGACGTCCACCTCGTCGTCCGCCGGCTCGTACGAACCGGTCTCCAGGTGGCGCTGGCGCTCCTCGGCCGAGTGGATGCCGAGCGCCGAGCGGGTCTCGAAGGGCAGGAAGTCCAGCGCCAGGCGGCGGAAGATGTAGTCGACGATCGACTGTGCCATCCGCACGTCCGGGTCGTCCGTCATACCGGCCGGCTCGAAGCGCATGTTGGTGAACTTCGAGACGTACGTCTCCAGCGGAACGCCGTACTGCAGACCCACCGAGACGGCGATGGAGAAGGCGTCCATCATGCCCGCGAGCGTCGAACCCTGCTTGGACATCTTCAGGAAGACCTCACCGAGACCGTCGTCCGGGTAGGAGTTGGCGGTCATGTAGCCCTCGGCGCCGCCCACCGTGAAGGAGGTGGTGATGCCCGGGCGGCCCTTGGGGAGGCGCTTGCGGACCGGGCGGTACTCGACCACCTTCTCGACCGCGGCGCGGATCGTCTCCTCGGCCTTCTCGGTGACCTCGGTCTTCTCCTGCTCCTTCTTCTTGGCGGAGAGGGGCTGGCCGACCTTGCAGTTGTCGCGGTAGATGGCGAGCGCCTTGACGCCCATCTTCCACGCCTCGAAGTAGACCTCCTCGACGTCCTCGACGGTCGCCGTCTCCGGCAGGTTGACCGTCTTGGAGAGGGCGCCGGAGATCCAGGGCTGGATCGCGGCCATCATGCGGACGTGGCCCATCGCGGAGATGGAGCGCTCGCCCATGGCGCAGTCGAAGACCTCGTAGTGCTCCTGCTTGAGGCCGGGGGCGTCGATGACATTGCCGTGCTCGGCGATGTGGGCGACGATCGCCTCGATCTGCTCCTCCTGGTAGCCCAGGCGGCGCAGGGCCTGCGGGACGGTGCCGTTGACGATCTGCATCGAGCCGCCGCCGACCAGCTTCTTGAACTTGACCAGGGCGAGGTCGGGCTCGAGGCCGGTGGTGTCGCAGGACATCGCCAGGCCGATGGTGCCGGTCGGGGCGATGACGGACGCCTGGGAGTTGCGGAAACCGTTCTTCTCGCCGAGGCGGAGGACGTCCTGCCAGGCCTCGGTCGCCGCGGCCCAGATCGGCGTGTCCAGGTCGTCCATGCGGACGGCCGTGGCGTTGGCGTCGGAGTGCTGCTTCATGACGCGCTTGTGCGGCTCGGCGTTGAGCGCGTACCCGTCGTACGGGCCGACGACCGCGGCGAGCTCGGCGGAGCGGCGGTAGGAGGTGGCCGTCATCAGCGAGGTGATGGCACCGGCCAGCGCGCGGCCGCCGTCGGAGTCGTACGCGTGGCCCGTCGCCATGAGCAGGGCGCCGAGGTTGGCGTAACCGATGCCCAGCTGGCGGAAGGCGCGGGTGTTCTCGCCGATCTTCTGGGTCGGGAAGTCGGCGAAGCAGATGGAGATGTCCATCGCGGTGATGACGAGCTCGACGACCTTGGCGAAGCGCTCGGACTCGAACGACTGGTTGCCCTTGCCGTCGTCCTTGAGGAACTTCATCAGGTTCAGCGAGGCCAGGTTGCACGAGGTGTTGTCCAGGTGCATGTACTCGCTGCAGGGGTTCGAGCCGTTGATGCGGCCGGACTCCGGGCAGGTGTGCCAGCGGTTGATCGTGTCGTCGTACTGGATGCCCGGGTCGGCGCAGGCCCACGCGGCCTCGGCCATCTTGCGGAAGAGCGCCTTGGCGTCGACCTCCTCGATGACCTCGCCGGTCATGCGGGCACGCAGACCGAACTTGCCGCCGGACTCCACGGCCTTCATGAACGCGTCGTTCACGCGGACGGAGTTGTTGGCGTTCTGGTACTGGACGGACGTGATGTCGTCGCCGCCCAGGTCCATGTCGAAGCCCGCGTCGCGCAGGGCGCGGATCTTCTCCTCTTCCTTCACCTTGGTCTCGATGAAGTCCTCGATGTCGGGGTGGTCGACGTCGAGGATGACCATCTTGGCGGCGCGGCGGGTGGCACCACCGGACTTGATCGTGCCGGCGGAGGCGTCGGCACCGCGCATGAAGGAGACGGGGCCGGAGGCGTTGCCGCCGGAGGAGAGGAGCTCCTTGGAGGAGCGGATACGGGAGAGGTTCAGGCCGGCGCCGGAGCCGCCCTTGAAGATCATGCCCTCTTCCTTGTACCAGTCGAGGATCGACTCCATGGAGTCGTCGACGGACAGGATGAAGCAGGCGGAGACCTGCTGGGGCTGCGGCGTGCCGACGTTGAACCACACCGGGGAGTTGAAGCTGAAGATCTGGTGCAGGAGGGCGTAGGCGAGCTCGTGCTCGAAGATCTCGGCGTCGGCGGGCGTGGCGAAGTAGTTGTAGTCCTCACCGGCCTTGCGGTACGTCTTCACGATGCGGTCGATCAGCTGCTTGAGGCCGGTCTCGCGCTGCGGGGTGCCGACGGCTCCGCGGAAGTACTTGCTGGTGACGATGTTGACCGCGTTCACCGACCAGAAGTCGGGGAACTCGACGCCACGCTGCTCGAAATTGACCGAGCCGTCGCGCCAGTTGGTCATGACGACGTCACGACGCTCCCAGACCACCTCGTCGTACGGGTGCACGCCGGGGGTCGTGTGGATGCGCTCGATACGCAGGCCCTTGTTCACCTTGGCTCCCTTGGCGCGGGCGCCTCGTGCCGGGCCGCTCGTCGTCTCTGTCATGCCGCCTCCCATATGTGGGCAAAAACGCCCTGAAGTGCCCAGATCTTCCCGAGGCACAGTTTGTGTCTGGTGTCCCGAACGCCACGCACAGCGCTCGCGACAGGTCTTTTGCCGATCACTGCCGACCACCGACGATCACTGGGGATCGCCGGACGGCTTCGATCAGTCGGCGGCGGTCGCGGGCACCGGGACCTCTGGGGTCACACCGGGCCCGCGCCCTTCCGCGGGTGGCCGCCCGTCACGGAGCTCCGTGATGGCCGCCTCGAAGTCTTCGAGCGAGTCGAACGCCCGGTACACGGACGCGAAGCGCAGGTACGCGACGAGGTCGAGCTCCTGCAGCGGGCCGAGTATGGCCAGTCCGACGTCGTGAGTGGTCAGTTCCGCACTGCCCGTGGCGCGCACCGCCTCCTCGACCCGCTGGCCGAGCTGGGCGAGGGCGTCCTCCGTGACGGGCCGCCCCTGGCATGCCTTCCGTACGCCGTTGATGACCTTGGTACGGCTGAAGGGCTCGGTGACCCCACTGCGCTTGATCACCATCAGCGAGCACGTCTCCACCGTGGTGAAACGGCGGGAGCAGTCGGGGCACTGGCGGCGGCGCCGGATGGAGGTCCCGTCGTCGGTGGTGCGACTGTCGACGACACGGCTGTCGGGGTGCCTGCAGAAGGGGCAGTGCATGGCTCCCAACCCTCCTTCACAGCACGACTGAATAGCCTCGTCAGGCCCGTCGGGCCCCTCGAAGCAGCCATAAGCATAGGCGATCGCCCCACCCCCGGAAGACCGGGGGACCACAACACTTGGGCGGCCGAGGACATACAACCACTAGATCTAGGGTCTGGGCGGCCAAGCACCGCCAGCCGCGTGTCGCGGTTCGGACACGTTGCGCAGTAGTGCGAGGCCAGCGCGCCGCCAGGGTCGCCGGACCTGCTCGCGGGCATGGCTCGGGAGCCCCACGGGGGCGAGGACGAACGCGAAATGCCGGCGCCGCGGCCGAGGACGGCACACCCCGCGGCGCACGGGGCGGGGCGGGGAGCACGACGGCGGGGACGAGCCTACGGGACGGGCGCGGCGCCTCCGAAGCGGGGGCGGCGGATGACAGACTGGCCCCCGGCCACCCCCCGCCCCACCGGGCGACAGCGACGGAGGCTACCGTAATGACCCGAATTGCCGCCGCGCCCGAGGGTTCCCCGGAAGTCCGGAAAGCGTCGCACATACACCTAGTCAGACGCACACGTAAGCCATTCCGCGATTTTTCACTCGAACGTGTGTTTGGCGCAACCTTTCGAAAGCCACTACCGTTGTCCGGCTAGGGAGAACATTCGAGAGGGGCCGACGTGACCACCACCGCAGACAGCGCCACCATCACCGCCCAAGAGCGCTCCCAGAGCCGACTTGAGCCGGTACACGCCATGAATGAAGCGACGACGAACGCGGAGGGCGCCAAGCCCCCCACGCGTTCCCTCCCCGGGCGACCTCCCGGCATCCGGGCGGACAGCTCGGGACTCACGGACCGGCAGCGCCGCGTCATCGAGGTGATCCGGGACTCCGTGCAGCGGCGCGGCTACCCGCCGTCCATGCGCGAGATCGGCCAGGCCGTCGGACTCTCCAGCACCTCCTCCGTCGCCCACCAGCTGATGGCGCTGGAGCGCAAGGGATTCCTGCGCCGTGACCCCCACCGGCCGAGGGCGTACGAGGTCCGCGGCTCCGACCAGCCCAGCACCCAGCCGACGGACACGACCGGCAAGCCCGCCGCGTCCTACGTCCCGCTGGTCGGCCGGATCGCGGCCGGTGGCCCCATCCTGGCGGAGGAGTCGGTCGAGGACGTCTTCCCCCTGCCCCGCCAGCTCGTCGGTGACGGAGAGCTCTTCGTCCTGAAGGTCGTCGGCGACTCGATGATCGAGGCCGCCATCTGCGACGGCGACTGGGTGACCGTGCGCCGCCAGCCCGTCGCGGAGAACGGCGACATCGTGGCCGCCATGCTGGACGGCGAGGCCACCGTGAAGCGTTTCAAGCGCGAGGACGGCCACGTCTGGCTGCTCCCGCACAATGCGGCATACCAGCCGATCCCGGGCGACGAGGCTACGATCCTCGGCAAGGTGGTAGCGGTGCTGCGGCGGGTCTGACCCCTTCCCCGCCGACCCCTGACCGACCCCGGGACCCACTGCGCCAGTCCCGGGGTCCTCCCATGTCACCCGCCCGCCGGACCTACGCTTCCCGGGCCTTCGCCGCGTCCTTCGCCGCCGCGTCGATCGCGGCGAGCGAGCGGCGCACCTGGTTGCGGTCCGTCGTGTACCAGAAGTCGGGCAGGGAAGCCCGCAGATAACTGCCGTACCGGGCGGTGGCCAGGCGCGGATCCAGGACCGCGACGACACCCCGGTCCCCCGTGGCCCGGACCAGGCGCCCCGCGCCCTGCGCCATCAGCAGGGCCGCGTGCGTCGCCGCGACGGCCATGAAGCCATTGCCCCCGGCCTCCTCCACCGCCTTCTGGCGCGCGCTCATCAGCGGGTCGTCCGGCCGCGGGAACGGAATGCGGTCCATCACCACCAGCTGGCAGTTCGGACCCGGCACATCGACGCCCTGCCACAGCGACAGCGTGCCGAACAGACACGTCTCGGCGTCACCCGCGAAGTTCTTGATCAGCTCACCCAGGGTGTCCTCGCCCTGGAGCAGGATCGGCTTGTCCAGCCTCCCCCGCAGCTCCTCGGCGGCGGCCTGGGCGGCGCGCATGGACGAGAACAGGCCGAGCGTACGGCCGCCGGCCGCCTCCACCAGCTCGGCGAGCTCGTCCATCATGTCCGTACGGCTGCCCTCACGGCCCGGAGTGGCCAGGTGCCGGGCGACGTAGAGGATGCCCTGCTTCGGATAGTCGAACGGCGAGCCGACGTCGATGCCCTTCCAGACCGGGACGTCGTCACCCTGGGTGCCCTCCGGGGCCAGGCCCAGCGAGGCCCCCACCCCGTTGAAGTCCCCGCCCAGCTTGAGCGTGGCGGAGGTGAGGACCACGGACCGGTCGGCGAACAGCTTCTCCCGCAGCAGCCCGGACACCGAGAGCGGCGCGACGCGCAGGGACGCGCCGAACCGGTCATGGCGCTCGTACCAGACGACGTCGTACTCGGAGCCCTGGGTGATCCGCTCGGCCACGTCGTGCACGGTCTCGACGGAGGCGAGCGCCTGCCTGCGCACCGCGTCCTCGTCCTGCACCGACTTGTCGCGCGTGGAGCCCAGCGCCGAGATCACGGTCCTGGCGGCGTCGCGCAGCGCCATCAGCGCGTACCCGAGGTCCTCCGGGATCTCCTCCAGGCGTCCCGGCAGGGCCAGCTCCATCAGCCGCTCGAAGCCCTCCGCGGCGGTCTGGAGCTGATCGGCGGCCTTCTCGTCGACCAGCTTGGCGGCCCGCCGCACCGCGCGGTTGACCTGGCCGGGGGTGAGCTCGCCGGTGGCGACGCCGGTGACCCGGGAGACCAGCTCATGGGCCTCGTCGACGATCAGCACATCGTGCTCCGGGAGCACCGGCGCGCCCTCGATCGCGTCGATGGCCAGCAGCGCGTGGTTGGTGACCACGACATCGGCGAGTTTGGCGCGCTCGCGCGCGGCCTCGGCGAAGCACTCGGCGCCGTACGCGCACTTCGACGCGGACAGGCACTCGCGGGACGACACGGACACCTGGGCCCAGGCGCGGTCCGAGACGCCGGGCGTCAGGTCGTCCCGGTCGCCGGTCTCCGTCTCGTCCGACCAGTCGCGCAGCCGGAGCAGGTCCTTGCCGAGCTTGCTGCTGGGCGCCGCGGTCTCAAAGGCGTCGAAGAGACCCTCTTCGTCGTCCTGCGGGACGCCCTCGTGGAGGCGGTGCAGGCACAGGTAGTTCGAGCGGCCCTTGAGCATCGCGAAGTCCGGGCGGCGGCGCAGCTGCGGGTGCAGGGCGTCGACCGTCCGGGGCAGGTCGCGCTCGACCAGCTGCCGCTGGAGGGCCAGGGTGGCGGTGGCGACGACCACGCGGTCCCCGTGCGCCAGGGCGGGCACCAGGTAGCCGAGGGACTTACCGGTGCCGGTGCCGGCCTGGACGAGCAGGTGGGAACCGTCGTCGATGGCCTGGGCGACGGCCTCGGCCATGGTGACCTGGCCTGGCCGTTCCACGCCGCCGACGGCGGTGACGGCGGCGTGGAGGAGGTCGGGGAGGGATGGCTTCGTCATAGCCCGTCCACCCTACGGTGCGGCACTGACAATCCGATCACGGCGATCATGCCAGCGGATTGGGGACGGTGCCGTGGATCGCCGCGTGCGGGCGCTGCGGGCGGTCGCGGTAACCGTCCAGATGCAGCCGGTTGCGGTTGAGACAGAGGCGCTCGATGCGCGGGGTGAAGAGGTCGAAGAGCTCGAACCGGTCCTTCAGCTCCGGGAAGCGGGCCTGGTAGCGCAGGATCTCCGCCCGTACGAGTGACCAGAAGTCGTTCTCCGCGACGCCGAGTTGTTCCTCGCAGAGCGGTGCCAGGAAGCGGAACACGCCGACGAAGAGGCCGGAGTGGATGAACTGGGTGAGGAACCCCGGCTCCTCGGTGAGGAGGATGGCCCGTACGTCGTCGGGCATGGTGTCGTGCTCCGGCAGGGGCCGGGCGCTGACGTTGATGTCGTCGACGAAGTCCTTGATCGCGAGCCGTACGGGTACGTCGTGGTCGTCGAAGACGACGATGGCGTTCTCGCCGTGCGGGGAGAACACCGTCCCGTAGCGGTGGAGGAAGTGCAGCAGCGGCGGCAGCAGCGCGGCGAAGAGGCGCTGCAGCCAGTTTCCGGGCGCGAGTCCCGAGCGGGCCACCAGCTCGGCGGTGAAGGCGCGGCCGCCGGGGTCGGTGTACAGGAGGGACGCGAGGGTGCGGGCGCGTTCGCCGGGCGGCAGCCGCAGGGGTTCGCGCCAGATCGCGCCGAGGAGCTCCTTGTACTGGTACGGGACCTCGGGCAGGTGGTCGTAGAGGGGGTGCTCGACGGTGACGGAGGCGACCTCGCCCTGCAGGATCACGCCGCACTCGTCGCGCAGGAACGGGTCGTTGTCGCGCAGCGAGTGGACCCAGGCGGTGACGGCCGGGGCGGCGAGCGTCCGCGCGGTCGGCAGGCCGCGCCAGACGAGGGTGTTGAGGACGGAGAGCGGCAGTTTGACGGTGTGCCGCTCGGGGCGGCTGGTGTTGAGGAAGGTGCGGATGGACTGCTGCGGCAGCCGGAGGTCGTTGTCGGTGCCGAGGGGCACGATGAGGTCACGGGCGATGGCGGGGGCGTAGAGCGGGAGCAGCACCTCGTCCCACTGCCAGGGGTGGACCGGAAGGAGGAGGTACACGGCGGGGTCGAGGCCGCGGGTGCGGAGCGCGGCGGTGAAGGAGTCGTGGACGTCCGGGTCGAGCTCGCGGGCGTAGAGCTGCTCGGGGGTGCCCAGTCCGGTGACGCCCCGGTAGGCGGCGAGCTCGGTGGAGACCGCGATCCACGGGAGCCGGGCCGGTCTGCGCGCTTCGGGTGCCCAGTGGGCCGCGTCGTCCGCGGAGAAGCCGATGCGGCCCTTGTTGAGGACGATCCACGGGTGGCCGGTCTGGTGTCCTTCGAGCTCCGCGTAGCCGAGCTCGGCGAGCCGGTCGGCGCCGAGCGCGGTGTGGTCGAGCCGGGTGTCGGCGGCGAGGGTGGTGGTCAGTTCCCGGAGGAGGTGGCCGAGGGTGGCTCCGTCGATGGCGAGCAGGCCGCGGGCCCGGACGAGGAAGGCGAGCGGGTCCGTGAAGGGCTGCCCGTCGCAGGCGAGGGAGTCGGGGGCGACCCGCCAGCTGCCGTACGCGGTGCGGCGTGCGGTGAAGGTGAGCTGGGCGCCGTCGTCGAGCCGGAGGGTGTACGGGTCGCCCGCCGGTGCCCCGGCGGCGACGGGTGGCCCGTCGGGCGCGGGCTCGATGATCTCCTCGTAGGCGAACTCGCCGATCATCTTGGCGAGGAGGCGGCGCGAGGCGTGGTCCCACGTCTGCGCGGTCAGCTCGGGCGGGGTGACGGGCGGGCGGCTGGTCGGCGGCTGGGTGTGCTGGGCCGGGGCGGATGAATCCGCGGAGTCGGGGACGGCAGGGGACTTCGGCACGTGGACTCCTCGGGGTGGGACCGATGCGGGTCGAACGGTGGACGTAAGGCGGGGGTGCGGAGAGGGGGAGCGTTCACAGGAGGTGTCTCAGGGCGCGGTCGCGGATCATGAGGGCGGCTCTCTTGTCCGGGAGGTCGACCTCCGCGCAGAAACGGAAGCCGGCGTTCATGAAGGCGGAGACGGACGGGGTGTTGCGCAGGTCGGGTTCGGCGACGACCCGGGTGCAGCCGGGACGGTGGTCGAGGACGAGGTCGGCGACGGCCCTCAGGAGCGTGGTGCCGAGGCCGCGGCCGCGGTCGGCGACGCCGCCGATGAGGAGGTGGACGCCGGTGTCGTGCGGGCGCGCGGGGTAGTGGCGGGCCAGCGGGTCGAGGTCGGCGCGGTAGAGCTCGAAGTAGCTCATCGGCACGTCGTCCAGAACGCCGAGACAGGGCACGCTGCGGCCGTCGCCGTCGAGTTGGGCGCGCAGGTGGGCGGCGGTGACGGCGTCGGGGCCGGCGAGTCTCCAGAAGGCGGCCACCGCCGGGTCGTTCATCCAGCGGGTGATCAGCGGCAGGTCGCGCTGGATGCGTACGGGTACGAGCCGGAAGACACCGACGGGCGTGGCGGCCGCGCCCCAGCCGGCGACCGCGTCGAGGAGATCTCCGTCGGCGAGGGTGTTCTGCGGCCCGCCGCCGAGCTGGTCCCCGGGGATCGGCCCCTCTCCTGCCAGCAGGGCGATGAGTTCGTCGGGCAGCCGCATGTCCAGCGTGTCCTCCGTGCCCGTGCTCGCATCGGTGGGAGGCATGGGGCGCTCCTCTCTGCGGATGGGTGGTGCCGGTCGGGTCAGGGGTGGAGGGGGTTGGTGACGGTGACGTAGACGGACTGGGTGTCGACCGGGCCGACGAGTTCGTCCAGGCCGTGGAGCCGGGTGAGGAGGTTGGCCTTGCAGCGCAGGGTGGGGCTTTCGAGGAGCAGGCTCGGCAGCGGTGACCCGAGGGTGGTGGCGGTGGTGAGGAACTGGCGGAAGGCGGCGAGGAGGAGGCGTTCGTCGGCGAGGCGCTGGGCGCCGAAGGCGCCGATCAGGCCGAGGACGTTGTTGATGCCGAGGTAGTAGGCGAAGCGCTCGTCGGTGACGGCGTCCGGGACGAAGGTGTCGCTCTCGGCGCCGATACCGGGCAACCGGCGCTCCAGGGCCGTGCGGTGGGACTCGCGGAAGTAGTAGCCCTGATTGTCGCGGTAGCGGCCGCCGGTGGGCCAGCCGTCGGGGTCGAGGACGACCAGGGTGTTCTGCTGGTGGGCCTCCAGGGCGACACCGGCCGTGCCGTCCAGCCAGAGCACCGGGCGTACGACGTGGTCGAGGTAGCGCAGGAACCACTCGGCGGCGACGGCTCCGGCGGGCCGGCCGGTGCGGGCGGCGAGGCGGGAGACGGTCACGGCGAGGCGGGAGCGCATGCGGGTGCTGCCGGGCCACGGGCGGGGCGCGGTGAGGCTCGCGATGCAGACGGCGTCGTCGCCGGGGCCGAAGGGGTTGTGGCGGATCATGACGTCCAGTCCGGGGACGGGCTCGCCGGAGGGGGCGTCGACGGCGAGCCAGGCCGGGTCCCGGACGATGTCGAATCCGGGGTGTGCGGCCCGCCACTGCTTGCCCAGTCCGGTGCGCAGCAGCCGGTGGACCTCGACGCCCCGGTGGAGTTCCTTGCGGAGGTTCTCCCGCCGGGAGTTGGTGATGCGCAGGCCCAGCGACAGCTTGAGCATGGCGGGGGCGCCCGGCTGGTGAACGGTGCGGATGGAGGAGGTCGGGTACCAGGGCGTGCCGTGCGGGCCCAGGTCGCGCAGCAGTCCGGCGGCCAGGAGCTCGGCGACCTGCGGGCGGTGGCGCAGGTCGCGGGCCTGCCAGGGGTGCACGGGCAGCGCGACGGTGCCGTCGGGGAGTCGCAGGCCGGCGGCGAGGCGGGCGGTGATCCGTTCGGCGGGCAGGGGGCGGCCCTGTTCGGTCCAGGCGGAGTCGGCGGCCAGGACGGAGCGGTCCACGGCCATCCAGTGCAGGGGGAAGGAGCCGTACGACTCGGGTGAGTAGAGCCGGGCCTCACCGTCGGAGAGCCCCTCGCGGCTCTTGGGCGTGGGGTGGAGCGGGTGGCCGAGCACCAGCGACTGCTCGCCGGCGAGGAACGCGTCGGACGCGGATACGGGGGTGGGCCGGCGGCGCCGGTGCGCGATGAAGTCGGCGGTGCGGCGGGCCGAGTCGGCGACCCGGGCCACCAGGTCGGCGCCTTCGGGGCGGGAGGGCGGGCGGTCCGCCTCGCGGGAGGGCGGGCGGTCCGGTTCGCGGGAGGGCGGGCGGTCCGGTTCGCCGCCCGGGGCGGCACGGTGGGTTTCGCGGCTGAGCAGGGCGGCGACCGTGACGGCGTCGGCGGGTGGGGCGCTGCGCGGGGCGCCTTCGAGGGCGGGCGGTCCGAAGCGGTGCCAGCCGGTGGCCGACCAGTAGTGGACGGGTGCGAGCAGGGCGGTGCCGCTGGCGTCGAGGGGGATGCGCAGGGTGGGCCCGGCGGGCGCGGCCAGGTTCTTCTCCCGTACCCAGCAGCGCAGCAGGTTCTCGGTGGTCGCCGCGTCCGCCGCGCGGTGCGCGTCGGGGTCGTCGAGGTGGTCCTCGGCCATCGCGGCGGTGGCGGTGCGCCGCTCGGCGTACGCACCCGGCTGCTGGCGCGGCACCGTCGTCGACTCGTCCGCGCGAGGCCCTCGGGGCAGGGGGCCGGGGCCAGGGGGCGGGGCGGTGGGGCGGCCCTCGGCGTCGGCTGCTTCGGGTGCGGGGGTGGGGTTCACGGAGGGTGCTTTCTGGTGAGGGTGTTCGGGGTCAGCGGGACGGTCCTGTGTCGTTCGGGAGGGGATGGTGCCGGGTGCGTTCGGCGGCGGTGAGGGCGTCGGCGAAGCGGTCGAGGACCGCCGCGGCCTGCTCGTCGGTGAGGGTGAGCGGTGGCAGCAGGCGGACGACGGCGCTGTGGCGGCCGCCGAGTTCGACGATGAGGCCGCGGTCGAGGCAGGCGCGCTGGACCGCGGCCGCCAGGGCCGGGGCGGGCGGCGGAGCTCCGTCGTGGGGGCCTTCGGCGTCCGGGTCGACGAGCTCGACGCCGAGCATCAGGCCCCGGCCGCGTACGTCGCCGATGCAGGGGTGCATGGCGGCCAGGCCCTGGAGCCGGCCGAGCATGCGGGCGCCGAGGGTCGCGGCGCGCTCGGCGAGCCGGTTCTCGCGTACGAAGGTGAGGGTGGCGGCGCCGGCGGCCATGGCGAGCTGGTTGCCGCGGAACGTTCCCGCGTGGGCGCCGGGCTGCCAGACGTCGAGCGCCGACCTGTAGACGATGACCGCCAGGGGGAGGGAGCCGCCGATGGCCTTGGACATGACCATCACGTCGGGGACGACGCCGCTGTGGTCGACGGCCCAGAAGGCTCCGGTGCGGCCGACACCGGTCTGCACCTCGTCCGCGATGAGCGGGATGGCGCGTTCGGCGGTGATCCGCCGCATGCGGCGCAGCCAGTCGTCGGGGGCGGGGATGACGCCGCCCTCGCCCTGCACCGGTTCGAGGATCATTCCGGCCGGGTCGGGTACGCCGCTCTTCGGGTCGTCGAGGAGGCTCTCCGCCCAGCGGGCGGACAGTTCGGCGCCGCGTTCGCCGCCGACGCCGAAGGGGCAGCGGTAGTCGTGCGGGTAGGGCAGGCGGGTGACCCGTACGTCGGTGGCGCCGCCGGAGGCGTCCAGCGCGCCGGCCGTCATGCCGTGGTAGGCGCCGGTGAAGGCGAGGAGGCCGGTGCGTCCGGTGGCCGTGCGGACCAGTTTCAGCGCGGCCTCGACGGCGTCGGTGCCGGCCGGGCCGCAGAACTGGATCCGGGCGTCGTCGGCGAGTTGGCGGGGCAGCGTCGCGAACAGCTCGGTGGTGAAGGCGTCCTTGACCGGGGTGGCGAGGTCGAGGACGTGCAGCGGTGCGCCCGAGTCGATGACCTTCCTGATGGCCTCCAGGACCACCGGGTGGTTGTGCCCGAGCGCCAGCGTCCCGGCGCCGGAGAGGCAGTCCAGGTACCGCCGCCCGTCCGCCCCTTCGATCGTCAGGCCCCTGGCGCGTACGGGCACGATGGGCAGCGAGCGCGCGTAGGTGCGGGCCGCCGATTCGCGGAGCGACTGACGGCGCAGGATGCCTTCGTGCGCGGCGGGCGGCGCCACCGTGGTTGGTTCGGTCGCGGCCACGTTTCGGGTCCTCCCGGCTGGAGCGGTCATCTGTCCCCCGTCCGTACCAACGACGAGGCCCCGCCGGGATCACGGTCGTCTCCGGATCCGTGCGGCCGCGGGCGGTGGGAGCCGGTGGGGCGAAGCGGGTCGGGCGAAGCCTGCCGGGCGCGGGGGAACCGTGGACCTGCCGCACGCCGTCCCCACCGTCACCGGCATAGTGGGGGCCGCACTCCGGTGCCGTGGTGCAGAAGTTGTTCGAGACGTACCTGACGTACGTGGTTACGAAGTCCCAGGGGGATTCACGACATGCGACCCATTCGTCCGCTGCTCGCCGCAGCCTCCGTCGCCGCCGCGCTGGCGCTGACGGCCACCGCCTGCGGGCCGGGTGAGGACACCGCGGGCGGGGAGCCCACCGCTTCCGCCGGTCAGACCTCGGACGGGAAGATCACGATCCCGGACGAGGTGAAGGACCGGCTCAAGGAGCACGGGATCGATCTGGACAAGTGGAAGAACGGCGAGTGGAAGAACTGGGACAAGGACACGTGGCTGCGTGAGGCCAAGGACTACGTCAACCCGATCATCGAGGACCTGTGGGACCCGGACCGGATGCGGGAGGCGGAGGAGCCGGAGCGCCCGGTCGAGGAAGAGGACATCTCCGGTGACGAGGGTGTCACCGACCCGACGCCCGCGCCGGTCGAGGCGCAGCCGGTGAAGGCGCCGTACCACTCGGGCGTCCCGGAGGCGGGCAAGCTGCTGTTCGACGGTCCGCAGGGCCCGATGGTCTGCTCGGCGACCGTGGTGAAGGACCCGGCGAACCCCGGCAAGTCCAACCTCGTGTGGACCGCGGGCCACTGCGTCCACGCCGGCAAGAGCGGCGGCTGGTACCGGAACATCGCCTTCGTCCCGTCGTACAACGACGGCGGCAAGTCGACCGCCGAGCTGGAGAAGGCCTCGCGCGAAGAGGTCGCCCCCTACGGCGTGTGGTGGGGTGACTGGGCGCAGACCTCGGAGCAGTGGATCAACGAGGGTGCGTCGACCGGTGGCCAGGGCGCGCCGTACGACTTCGCGGTCATCCACGTGACGCCGGAGAAGGGCGGCAACGGCAAGTCGCTGGAGGAGACGGTCGGCGCGGCGCTGCCGGTCGACTTCAACGCCCCGGCCACGCAGAAGATCACGAGCATCACGGCGACCGGCTACCCGGCGGCGCCGCCGTTCGACGGCCAGAAGATGTTCCAGTGCGCGGACAAGCCCGGCCGGCTGTCCCTGAAGGCGGACCAGCCGACGATGCACCGCATCGGCTGCACCATGACCGGCGGTTCGTCCGGCGGCGGCTGGGTCGCGGAGGGTCGGGACGGTAAGCCCGCCCTGGTGTCCAACACCTCGATCGGCCCGGTGTCGGCCGGCTGGCTGGCCGGTCCTCGCCTCGGTGACGAGGCGAAGGGCGTGTTCGACGAGGTCAGCAAGAAGTTCGCGGGCCGCTAGGGAGTGTCCGTGACACCGGCGGCGGCCGGTGAGTGCTCTCGTGGAGAGTCCGTGCAGGTGGTGCCGGGTGGCGACGCGCCCCGGCACCACTTGCATAGAGTGAGGGGCACATCCTCACGCGGCGGTCCCGGAAGACCGCCCTGCGGCGTGACAAGTTCATGGCAATACACGCGGGTTGGCGGCGCGACGGCCGGATCCTGCGCTTTCATGGGGGAGTCGTTTCATGCGATCCATACGTCCACTGCTGGGCGCCACCGGCCTGGCCGCGGCCCTCGCGCTGACGGCCACGGCCTGCGGCCCCGCGGAGGAGAAGGCGGCCGACAAGCCGGCGGCCTCCAGCCCCGCCGGCGGGCAGGGCGGTCAAGGGGGCACCGAGCTTCCGAAGGACCTCGCCGACAAGCTCAAGGAGCACGGCGTCGACCCGGAGAAGTGGAAGAACGGCGAGTGGAAGAACTGGGACAAGGACACGTGGCTGCGTGAGGAAGGACTTCGTCAACCCGGTGATCGAGGGGCTGTGGAAGCCCGAGCGGATGCAGACCGCCAAGTCGCCGCAGAAGACCATGGCCGCCGGTGACCTCTCCGGCGACCAGGGCGTCACCGACCCGGAGCCGGCCCCGGTCCAGGCCGTGCCGGAGGAGAAGCCGTACCACAAGAACGCCGCCCCGGTCGGCAAGGTCTTCTTCGACTCCCCCGAGGGCTCGATGGTCTGCTCGGCCACCGTGGTCAAGGACCCGAAGAACCCCGGCAAGTCCAACCTGGTGTGGACCGCGGGCCACTGCGTCCACGCCGGCAAGAGCGGCGGCTGGTACCGCAACATCGCCTTCGTCCCCGCCTACAACGACCTGGGCAAGAGCCCGGCGCAGCTGGAGGGTGCGCAGCCGCAGCAGATCGCCCCGTACGGCGTGTACTGGGCGGACTGGGTGGCGACCTCCGGTGAGTGGATCTCGCAGGGCGGCCCCACCGGCGGCGAGGGCGCTCCGTACGACTACGCCGTGATGCACGTGAAGCCGGAGAACGGCACCAAGTCGCTGGAGGAGACGGTCGGTGTCGCCCTCGACATCGACTTCCAGGCCCCGCAGGCCGTCGGCATCCCGGCGATGGGCGCCTGGGGCTACCCGGCCGCCCCGCCGTACGACGGCGCGCTGATGCACAAGTGCGTCGACCGGCCGGGCCGTCTGACCCTCAGCCCCGGTACGCCGACGATGTGGCGGATCGGCTGCACCATGACCGGCGGTTCGTCCGGCGGCGGCTGGTTCCGCGAGGTCCCGGGCGAGGACCGGCTGGTGCTCGTGTCGAACACCTCCATCGGGCCGGTGACGGCCGGCTGGCTGGCCGGACCGCGCCTGGACGAGGGCGCGCGGGGCATCTACACGATGATGAGCGACAAGTTCGCGGGGCAGTGACCCGGACGCGGTGACGCGGACGAGGTGACCCGGACGGAGCGACCCGGACGGAGCGACTCCGACAAGCGGACAGGCCGAAGGCCCGCCCCCTCACCTGGAGGGGGCGGGCCTTCGGTTCGTGCGGTACCGCGTCAGTGCGTCGCGGGGGTGAACCGGGCCAGCGCGGCGGCCAGCTCCTCGTGCACCCGCGCCTTGAGCAGCGTGCCCTCGGCGGTGTGCTCCTCGGAGAGGACCTCGCCCTCGGCGTGCACCCGCGAGACCAGCCCGCCCTGCGTGTACGGCAGGAGGACCTCGATCTCGACCTCCGGCCGCGGCAGCTCCGCGTCGATCAGCGCGAGCAGCTCGTCGATGCCCTCGCCGGTCCGCGCGGAGACGGCGATGGAGTGCCGCTCGATGCGCAGCAGCCGCTGCAACTCGACCGGATCGGCGGCGTCCGCCTTGTTGATCACGACGATCTCGGGGATGTCGGTGGCGCCGACGTCCCGGATCACCTCGCGCACGGCTGCCAGCTGCTCCTCCGGCGCCGGGTGCGAGCCGTCCACCACGTGGAGGATCAGATCGGCGTCGCCGACCTCCTCCATGGTGGAGCGGAACGCCTCGACGAGGTGGTGCGGCAGGTGCCGGACGAACCCGACGGTGTCCGCCAGCGTGTACAGGCGGCCGCTCGGCGTCTCGGCCCGGCGCACGGTCGGGTCGAGGGTGGCGAACAGCGCGTTCTCCACCAGCACGCCCGCGCCCGTCAGGCGGTTGAGCAGGGACGACTTGCCGGCGTTGGTGTATCCGGCGATGGCGACCGACGGCACCTTGTTGCGCCGCCGCTCCTGCCGCTTGATCTCGCGGCCGGTCTTCATCTCCGCGATCTCCCGGCGCATCTTCGCCATCTTCTCGCGGATCCGTCGGCGGTCCGTCTCGATCTTGGTCTCACCGGGACCACGGGTGGCCATGCCGCCGCCCGAGGAGCCGGAGCCACCGCCACCCATCTGCCGGGACAGCGACTGACCCCAGCCGCGCAGCCGCGGCAGCATGTACTGCATCTGCGCGAGCGAGACCTGGGCCTTGCCCTCGCGGGACTTGGCGTGCTGGGCGAAGATGTCGAGGATCAGGGCGGTCCGGTCGACCACCTTGACCTTGACGACGTCCTCGAGGTGGATCAGCTGGCCCGGGCTGAGCTCACCGTCGCAGACGACGGTGTCGGCCCCGGTCTCCAGCACGATGTCCCGCAGTTCGTTCGCCTTGCCCGAGCCGATGTACGTGGCCGGGTCCGGCTTGTCGCGGCGCTGGATCACCCCGTCGAGGACCAGCGCACCCGCCGTCTCGGCGAGCGCGGCCAGCTCCGCGAGGCTGTTCTCCGCGTCCTGCACGGTCCCCGAGGTCCACACGCCGACCAGCACCACGCGCTCCAGGCGCAGCTGCCGGTACTCGACCTCGGTGACGTCCTCGAGCTCGGTGGAGAGGCCCGCGACGCGACGCAGGGCTGCGCGCTCGTGGCGGTCGAACTGGTCGCCGTCGCGCTCCCCGTCGATCTCGTAGCTCCAGGCGACGTCCTCTTCCATCAGGGCATCGGCCCGAAGGCTCTCGGTGCGGGTGGTGTCCGCGAAGCTCTGTGCGTCCTGGGAAGGGGAAGAAGAGGAGGTCATTGGATCCTTACGTCGAAGAGATACTCGATTCGTCAGGCACAACGCGTGACTCCCCCGGATCATTCCCGGGGCGGGTCCCCGGCAACCCGGGGCCCGGCAGCGCCGCCGACCCGATGATGGTCGCACGGTACCGCGGGCCCGTCACGCGGGTTTCAGCGCTTCGTCGAGGGCTGGGCCTTGACGGGGGCCTTGCTGCGCCAGTCCGGGTGGCCGGGCATGGGCGGGGTCTTCTCGCCGTACAGCCAGCCCTGCAGGAACGTGCTCAGGTCGCGGCCCGCGATGTCGGAGGCGAGGCGTACGAAGTCCTCCGTGCTGGCCGTCCCGTGGGCGTGGTCGGCCACCCAGCGCCGCTCCAGCAGCTCGAAGGCGTCCTTGCCGATCTCCTGGCGCAGCGCGTACAGGACCAGGGCGGAGCCGTCGTACACCACCGGCCGGAACAGGCTGATCTTCTGGCCGGGGGCGGGGGGCTTGGGCGCGGCCGGGGGGCCGCCCGCCACGCGCCAGCCGTCGGAGGCGATGTACGCGTTCCGCATCCGCTCCTCCAGCGACTGCTGGGCGGTCTCCTCGGCGTACAGGGCCTCGTACCAGGTGGCGTGGCCTTCGTTGAGCCACAGGTCGGACCACGTGCGGGGGGAGACGCTGTTGCCGAACCAGTGGTGAGCCAGCTCATGGACCATGATCGCGTCGACGTACCACTTCGGGTAGTCACCGTCCCGGAACAGTGAGCGTTCGAAGAGGGACAGCGTCTGGGTCTCCAGCGCGAAGCCGGTGTCGGCGTCGGCGACGAGCACGCCGTACGTCTCGAAGGGGTAGGGCCCGACCCGGCGCTCCATCCACTCCAGGTGCTGCGGCGTCTTCCGCAGCCACGGCTCCATGGCCTCCCGGTCGGCCACCGGGACGACGTCGCGCACGGGCAGCCCGTGCGGGCCGGTGCGTTCGACGACGGTGGAACGGCCGATGGAGACCTGAGCGAGCTCGGTCGCCATGGGCTGGGCGGTCCGGTAGAGCCAGGTCTGCGTGTCACCCGTCCGCGCCTGTGCGACGCGGCGTCCGTTGGCGACGACGGTGAGTTCCGCGGGGGCGGTGACGCGGAAGGTGAAGTACGCCTTGTCGGCGGGGTGGTCGTTGCCGGGGAAGACCCGGTGGGCGGCGTCGGCCTGGTTGGCCATCGCCAGCCCGTCGCCGGTACGGACCCAGCCTCCCGCTTCCCGGGAGTCGCGCGGGTCGCTGGTGTGGGCGACGGTGATGGTCAGCGGCGCGCCCGCCTCGACCGGCTGGACCGGCTCGACGACCAGGTCCTCGCCGCTGCTCTCGTACGCGGCGGGCAGGCCGTTGACGTGGACGCCGCGCACGGTGCCGTGGGTGAAGTCGAGGTTGACCTGCTCCAGCCGGGCCGTGGCCCGCGCGTCGATCTTGGTGAGGGCGTCCATCGGCTTGGTGTTGTCGCCCTGGTAGGTGAGGGCGATGTCGTACGCGAGGACGTCGTAGCCGGGGTTGCCGAGGTGCGGGAAGAGCGGGTCACCGATGCCGAGCGGCTGGGGCGCGGGCACGGCGGCGGCGACCAGGCAGCCGGCCGACGCCGCGGCCAGCAGGGCCACGCGGACGCGTCGGGACGATCGCGCGAGCGCTCGCGGCGTGAATCGCGGTGTGATGAAAGGCATGGGGCAACCGCTACCAGCGCACCGCGCACGCGCCGTGACGGCGCGCGCCCCGCACGCCCCCGCGCACCCGAACGGCGTCGTACGTCGCCTTCCTGGGTCCTAGGCGCGGCTCACGTCGTACACCCCCGCCACGTCGCGCATCGCGCGCATCAGGGCGGGCAGCCGGGTCGCGTCGGGGAGCTGGAGGGTGTAGGTGTGCCGGACTCGCTGTTCGGTGGGGGGTTCCACGGTGGCGGAGATGATCGCGGCGCCCGCCGTGGCGATGACGTCGGTGAGGTCGGCGAGCAGCCGCGGCCGTCCGAACGACTCGGCGACGAGCGTGACGCGGCAGTCGGCGGTGTCGCCCCAGCTCACGGGCGTGGGCACGCGGCCGAGCGCCTCCATGCGGCGGACGGCCGGGCACTCGGCGCGGTGCACCGTGACGTTTCCGCCGCGTACCGAGAAGCCGGTGACCGCGTCGGGCGGTACGGGGGTGCAGCAGCGGGCGAGGCGGACGGGCGCGCCGGGGAGGCCGGCGACGACGGCCCGGGCGCCCGTCCCGGCCGGGGAGGCGGGGCCGGCCGGGCCGCGCTCCGCGGGAGGGGCGGCGGTGGGCGGCTGCTCCGACGCCGGCTCCGGCTTCGCGGCCTCCGGGTGCGCGGCGAGCCAGCGGGTGATGGCGATCCGCGCGGCCGGGGTGCTGGCGTGGTCGAGCCAGTCGGGCGAGGGCCCGGAGACCGCGTCCTGCGGGGGGTCCTGGGCGAGCAGCAGCTGCACGGTGTCCCCGTCGCCGAGCACGGTGCCGAGGGAGGCGAGACGGCCGTTGACGCGGGCGCCGACGCAGGCGTGGGCGGCCTCGCCGTACTGGGCGTACGCGGCGTCCACGCAGGTCGCACCGCCCGGCAGGGCCAGGGTGCCACCGTCGGGACGGAAGACGGTGATCTCGCCGTCCTGGGCGAGGTCGGCGCGCAGCGAGGTCCAGAACGTGTCGGGGTCCGGGGTCGCCTGCTGCCACTCCAGGAGGCGGGAGAGCCACCCGGGCCGGGTCGGGTCGGCGCGCTCGCCGTCCTCCCCTTCCTCGCCGTGCTCGGCGCCGTCGGCCGTGGCACCCGCGGCGTACGGGTTGCCGAGGGCGACGACGCCCGCCTCGGCGACCTTGTGCATCTGGTGCGTACGGATCAGGACCTCGGCGACCGACCCGTCGGGGGCGGCGACGGCGGTGTGCAGCGACTGGTACAGGTTGAACTTGGGCGCTGCGATGAAGTCCTTGAACTCGGAGATCACGGGCGTGAAGCAGGTGTGCAGTTCGCCGAGCACGCCGTAGCAGTCGGCGTCCTCCCCCACCAGGACCAGCAGGCGCCCGAAGTCCGTGGCGCGCAGCTCGCCGCGTTTGAGCCTGACCCGGTGCACGGAGACGAAGTGGCGCGGCCGGACGAGGACTTCGGCGGGGATGCCCGCCTCGCGCAGGACGGTCCTGACGTCGTCGGCGATGGCGGCGAGGGCGTCCCCCGCGGTGGCGTTCTCGGCGATGAGGGCGCGGGTCTGCTCGTACTCGGCGGGGTGGAGGATCGCGAAGACGAGGTCTTCCAGCTCGGTCTTGAGGGCCTGTACGCCGAGCCGTTCGGCGAGCGGGATGAGGACGTCGCGGGTGACGCGGGCGATCCGCGCCTGCTTCTCGGGGCGCATGACGCCGAGGGTGCGCATGTTGTGCAGCCGGTCGGCGAGTTTGATGGACATGACGCGGACGTCGTTGCCGGTGGCGACGAGCATCTTGCGGAAGGTCTCGGGCTCGGCGGCGGCGCCGTAGTCGACCTTCTCCAGTTTGGTGACGCCGTCGACGAGGTAGCAGACCTCGTCGCCGAACTGCTCCCGTACCTGGTCGAGGGTCAGGTCCGTGTCCTCGACGGTGTCGTGGAGGAGGGAGGCGGTCAAGGTCGTGGTCTCGGCGCCCAGTTCGGCGAGGATCAGCGTGACCGCGAGCGGGTGGGTGATGTACGGCTCGCCGCTCTTGCGGAACTGGCCGCGGTGCGAGGACTCGGCGAGGACGTACGCCCGGTGCAGCACGGCGAGGTCCGCGTCGGGGTGGTGCGCGCGGTGGGCCTCGGCGACATGGCTGATGGCGTCGGGCAGGCGGTCCCGGGCGCCTGGACCGAGCAGGGCGGCGCGGCCGAGCCTCCGGAGGTCGATCCTCGGGCGGCCGCGCCGGCGGCTGGGCGCGGGGTTGGTGGCCTCTGCGCTCATGGGGCACCTCCGGCGGGGTCTACCGGCGGTGGGCGGGCCGACATGCCCGCCGGGCCGGTGCTTGATGCTACCGAGCCCACCACGTCGAACCGACCGGCTCCCGCCCAGCGGGAACGGGATCACCCATTCGAGCGAAGCCTCAGGCGGTGGCGTCCTCCGCGAGCCAGGCGGGGTCTACGCGGCCCTCGGCGACGATGACCGCGGGGCCGGTCATCTCGATCTCGCCGTCGGGGTGTTCCGTGATCGTGAGGGTGCCGCCGAGGACGTCCACGGTGTACGTGACCGGGGTCCCGGTCTCGGCCGGGTCGGCGCCGTCCCGGCGGGCCGCGGCGACCGCGACCGCGCACGCGCCGGTGCCGCAGGAGCGGGTCTCGGCGGCGCCGCGCTCGTGGACGCGCATGGCGACGTGGCGGGGGCCCCGGTCGGCGACGAACTCGATGTTGACCCCGTCGGGGTAGACCGCCGCGGGCTCGTACGGCGGCTCGGACCGCAGGTCTCCGGCGTGGGCCAGGTCCTCGACGAAGGCCACGGCGTGCGGGTTGCCCATGTTGACGTTCCGGGCGGGCCAGCTGCGGCCGTCGACGGTGACGGTGACGCCGTCCTCGGGCAGCCGGGCGCGGCCCATGGAGATGGTGACGTCGCCGTTCTTGGCGAGGTGGGCGCGCTTGACGCCGTCGCGGGTGGCGATGGCGATCTCCCCGGCGGTGACGTGGCCCGCGTGCTGCAGGTAGCGGGCGAAGACGCGGACGCCGTTGCCGCACATCTCGGCGACCGAGCCGTCGGCGTTGCGGTAGTCCATGAACCATTCGGCCTCACCGGCCATGTCCCGCGCCTCGGGGTGCGCGGCGGAGCGGACGACGTGCAGCACCCCGTCGCCCCCGATGCCCGCCCGCCGGTCGCAGAGCCGGGCGACCGCGGAGGCGGTCAGCTCGATGGCGTTGTCCGGGTCCGGCACGATCACGAAGTCGTTCTCGGTGCCGTGGCCCTTGAGGAAGGCGAGGGGCGTGGTCGTCATGCGGTCCATCGTACGAGGGGGGTACGACACCGGCCCCGCCCGGCTCAGCGGAGGCGGGCGACCCGCCAGACGGCCAGCGCCACGAGGACGGCGACACCGGCCGCGTACAGCGCGATCACGCGCCAGTCGGGGCGCTCGCCGGAGCCGCGGGCGGGCAGGCCGGGCCAGGTGTAGCCGACCCGGCGGGCGGCCATCATGCCCCAGCCGGCGGCGCAGCCGCAGAGCAGCAGGCCCAGCATGGGGAGGACCGCGCCGCCGTCACCCGAGCCGAAGGCGAGGGGGAAGGCGAACATCAGCGAGCCGATCGCGGCGAGTCCCACGATGGGGGCGAGCTGCCAGATGCGCAACCGCCGCTGCGGGCGCAGTTCGACCTCGACCTCGTCGGGGGTGATCTCCTGGGCGCCGTCCTCGTCGAGCTCGGGCCCGTCGGGGCTCAGGCCCGGCGCGCCGGAGGCGCCGGGGACCAGACCCTGGACCGCCCGGCCCTGGGCCGCCCGGCCCTGGGCCGCCTGGGCCTGGACCGCCTGATCCCGGGCTGCCCGGTCTCGGGCTGCCTGGTCTTCGCCCGGTGCCATGTCGTCCGGTGCTTCGTACTGTTCTCTGTCGCGAGGGCCGGCCTCCATCGCCACGCGCCCTCCCAACTCGGACTCCACTGGTCGATCGATGCTCGATGATGGCACGGTCCCGGGCACCGGAATGACGGGCAGGGCGTCCCGATGCCATCACGTGATCAGGCTGTAACCGCTCGTTCGACCAACGTCAGGGCTTGCCGCGGGAGTTCCGCGCGGTCCGCGGCCGCGCCGCTGAGCCAGTGCACGCGCGGGTCGCGGCGGAACCAGGAGTCCTGGCGCCGCGCGAAACGCTTGGTCGCGCGTACGGTCTCGGCGCGCGCCTCGTCCTCGGTGCACTCGCCCGCGAGCGCGGCGAGTACCTGCTGGTAACCGAGGGCGCGGGAGGCGGTGCGGCCCTCGCGCAGCCCGTGCGCCTCCAGTTCCCGCACCTCGTCGACGAGCCCGGCCTCCCACATGCGGTCCACGCGCGCGGCGATCCGTTCGTCGAGCTCGGGGCGCGCGACGTCGACGCCGATCTGGACGGTCTCGTACACCGACTCGTGACCGGGGAGGTTGGCGGTGAAGGGCTTGCCGGTGATCTCGATGACTTCGAGCGCCCTGACGATCCTGCGGCCGTTGCTGGGCAGGATGGCCCGGGCGGCGTCCGGGTCGGCGGCGGCGAGGCGGGCGTGCAGGACGCCGGAGCCCCGCTCTTCGAGCTCGGCTTCGAGGCGGGCACGGACGGCCGGGTCGGTGCCGGGGAACTCGAGGGCGTCGACGGCGCCGCGTACGTACAGCCCGGACCCGCCGACGAGGACGGGGACGCGGCCGTCGGCGAGCAGCCGGTCGATCTCCGCGCGGGCGAGCCGCTGGTACTCGGCGACGCTGGCGGTCTCGGTGACGTCCCAGACGTCGAGGAGGTGGTGCGGGATGCCGCCGCGCTCCTCGGGCGTCAGTTTGGCGGTGCCGATGTCCATCCCCCGGTAGAGCTGCATGGAATCGGCGTTGACGACTTCGCCGCCCAGCTGCTGGGCGAGGAAGACGCCCAGATCGGACTTTCCGGCCGCGGTGGGGCCGACGACGGCGATGACCCGCGGGGCGGGAGCTGCGCTTCTCACCGACCCAGTCTCGCAAACCTCGCCGACTGTCCCCGAACGAGTTACGTGACGGTCCGGGATCGGCGTCGTTGCCTGTTGCGAGGTTCCGACCGCCGGTTTTCAGGACCGGCTCCACCGGGCGACGCAATGGGACGCTCCGGACGGCGCGGAATTTCGCCCACACGAGTACGCTATGGAGTAGACATGGGCGTTTTTGCATGGTTTCGCCGGAAGGGTAAGGAGTCTGCCGCGGCATCGACCGAGGAGACGGCGACCGCTCCGGTGACCGCCGAGGCGGACGGGGAGACGGCGGCAGCGGAGACCGAGGCGGCGGCCGAGGCCACCGAGGAGGCGGGCACGACCGGTGCGGCTCCGGCGTCCGAGGCCGCGGCCGGCGAAGGGGTGGAGATCCCGAAGCAGCAGTCGGCCGAGGAAGCGGCGGACAACGAAGCCGGTGAAGGCGCGCGTAAGTAGAGCCGGAGCGGGAAGCCGCGACACAGGAGCGGCATCACGGCCGGCGGCGACTGACGAGAGACGGTGACCCATGGGCTTCCTGGATCAGATGAAGGCCAAGCTCGCCCCTGCCAAGGAGAAGGTCCAGGGCCTCGCGCAGCAGCACGAGGGAAAGATCGACCAGGGGCTGGAGAAGGCCGCGCGGATGGTCGATCACAGGACCAAGGGCAAGTACAGCGACAAGATCCAATCCGGTACGGGCAAGGCCAAGGACGCCCTCGGCCGGTTCGCGCACAAGGACGGGGGCGACGCCACGCCGCCACCGCCGCCACCGCCGGGTTCCACCTCCTGACCTCCTGCGCCTCGCGCACGGGCACGCGATACGGCGGACGGCCACGGAGCACGACTCCGTGGCCGTCCGCCGTATGCGGTTGCCGGGAGGTGCGCCGCGGTGGTCCTAGGACCAGGCCGCGACGAAGTAGCCGACGCCGTACGGCGCGTCCTCGTGGAGCAGGCGGCCTTCCAGGCCGGCGCCCTCCGCCGCGCCCGCCAGGACCTGCCAGGGGGCGCGCCCGGCCGCCTTCAGGTCGTACGCGAGGTGCGCGTCCAGCGCCGCGAGGGCTCCGGTGTCCGCCGCGCCGAGGGCCCGGGCGGCCGCCTCGTCGAAGCCGGCGGCGCGGTCGTCGAGATAGCCGGGCGCCTTGAGGGAGCGGCACGCGCTGCCGTCGCCCATCACGAGCAGGGCGACACGCTCGGCGCGGGCGGCGAGGTCGCGGCCCGCGTCGGCGCAGCGGGCGGGCGCGAGGCGCTCCCCCACCGCGAGGCCTTCGACGGGGGCGCCGGCCCAGTCGACCCGCGCCAGCAGCCAGG
This sequence comes from Streptomyces sp. NPDC045431, assembly GCF_040646655.1. Taxonomy (NCBI): domain Bacteria; kingdom Bacillati; phylum Actinomycetota; class Actinomycetes; order Kitasatosporales; family Streptomycetaceae; genus Streptomyces; species Streptomyces sp. NPDC045431. The sequence goes on along the minus strand of NZ_JBEZAQ010000016.1, from coordinate 35,339 downwards.
CCCCGACGGCGAGGGAGGCCGGCAGCCGCCGGTCCTCCGCGCCCGCGGCGCCGCCGGGCCCCAGCCGTACGCCGAGGTCGACGCCGAAGCCCCGGAAGTCCCCCACGGCGCCGGCCGCGTACCGCTCCACGGCGTCGCCCTCGGCCGGGCCGACCACGAACAGCCGGTCCGGGCGGGCGGCCGCGAGCACCGCCAGCGCGTCGGAGCAGGCCGTGCGCGCGGCGTCGAGTTCGGGCGCGGCCCCGGCGGCGACGTCGGGGACCAGGAGCGGGGGGCAGGGGCAGACGGCCGCGGCGACAAGCATGATCCGCAGCGTAGCCGCTGCACCCCGCGGACAGCGGCGCAGGTCAGCGGGACACCCGGCCGCGGCGACGGAACAGCGGCCGCGGGTCAACGGCACCCGGCCGCGGATCGGCAGGACACCGGCCACGGTCGACGGAACGCCGGCCGCGGCTCAGCGTGGCACCCACCGCAGTCGACGGAACGCCCGCCAGCGGCTCAGCCGACCGCGCAGCCTCCGGTGACCGGCGGCAGGGGGGCCGGGGCGCCGATCTGGGGCAGGCCCAGCATCACGCCGGCCGGCTTGGCCGCCTCGGCGGCGTTGCGCTTCTCCCAGGCGTCGCCCGCGCGAGTGCGGCGTACGCGGGTCGTCGGGCCTTCGGCCAGCAGGTGGTGCGGGGCCGCGTAGGTGATCTCGACCGTCACCACGTCGCCCGGGCGCACCTCCTGGTCCGGCTTGCTGAAGTGCACCAGACGGTTGTCGGGCGCGCGGCCCGACAGGCGGTGGGTGGTGTCGTCCTTGCGGCCCTCGCCCTCGGCGACCATGACCTCCAGGGTCCGGCCGACCTGCTTCTTGTTCTCCTCCCAGGAGATCTCCTCCTGGAGGGCGACCAGGCGCATGTAGCGGTCCTGCACGACCTCCTTGGGGATCTGCCCGTCCATGGTCGCCGCCGGGGTGCCGGGGCGCTTGGAGTACTGGAAGGTGAAGGCCTGCGCGAAGCGGGCCTCGCGCACCACGTGCAGGGTCTGCTCGAAGTCCTCCTCGGTCTCGCCGGGGAAGCCCACGATGATGTCGGTGGAGATCGCGGCGTGCGGGATGGCCTCCCGCACCTTGCTGATGATCCCCAGGAAGCGGTCCTGGCGGTACGAGCGGCGCATCGCCTTCAGGACGGTGTCCGAGCCGGACTGCAGCGGCATGTGGAGCTGCGGCATCACGTTGGGGGTCTCGGCCATCGCCGCGATCACGTCGTCCGTGAAGTCGCGCGGGTGCGGGGAGGTGAAGCGGACGCGCTCCAGGCCCTCGATGTTCCCACAGGCCCGCAGCAGCTTGGAGAAGGCCTCGCGGTCGCCGATGTCGGAGCCGTACGCGTTCACGTTCTGGCCGAGCAGGGTGATCTCGGAGACGCCCTCGGCGACCAGCGCCTCGATCTCGGCGAGGATGTCGCCGGGGCGGCGGTCCTTCTCCTTGCCGCGCAGCGCGGGGACGATGCAGAAGGTGCAGGTGTTGTTGCAGCCGACGGAGATGGACACCCAGGCGGCGTACGCCGACTCGCGCCGGGTGGGCAGCGTCGACGGGAACGCCTCCAGCGACTCGGCGATCTCGATCTGCGCCTCCTCCTGGATGCGGGCGCGCTCCAGGAGCACCGGCAGCTTGCCGATGTTGTGCGTACCGAAGACGACGTCGACCCACGGCGCCTTCTTCACGATGGTGTCGCGGTCCTTCTGGGCCAGACAGCCGCCGACGGCGATCTGCATGCCGGGCCGGTCCGCCTTCCGCGGGGCGAGCCGCCCGAGGTTGCCGTACAGCTTGTTGTCGGCGTTCTCCCGCACCGCGCAGGTGTTGAAGACGACGACGTCGGCGTCACCGTCGGAGCCATCGGGCGCGCGGACGTAGCCCGCCTCCTCCAGCAGCCCGGAGAGGCGCTCGGAGTCGTGGACGTTCATCTGGCACCCGTAGGTGCGGATCTCATAGGTCTTGGACGCGCCCACGGCAAGGCTCCGGTCGATGCTGGTCATTCCTCCAGGGTAAGGGGGCGCCGAGCGAGCCCTGTCCCTAGCCGGTCGGGAACGGCCGGTGGGCGCTTCCGCCGTCCGAGTACAGGATCCCGGGCGATCGCCAACATGCCGGGGCGGTGCCGGGCGCGCACCTGGCGGGTGTGGAAAGTTGGCGCTTTCCAGAGCCCTCACGCGGGTGGTCCCACACGGCGGACGCAGAGGAGAACCATGTACGAATGGCTGCGGGAGACCATGACCGGCACGCTCCACCTGCCGGCCGACCTGATCCGGCCGGACGCCACGGTGGAGGAGGTCGGCCTCGACTCGCTCGCCGTGACGGAGCTGGTGCTCATCGCCCAGGACGAGCTCGGGATCAGCGTCGACGAGAGCCGGCTGCACGGCCTGAGGACGGTCGGGGACATCGCCGACTTCCTGCAGCGCCACGCCCAGCCCGTCGCGGGCTGATGACCGGGCCGGCCGACGGGGTCGCCGCCTACCCGGCGGTGGACGAGGTCATTCGCGCCATGGAGGGCCCCGGCCAGGGGCACTACCTGCACATCGGTGCCGTACTGGAGCTGGACGGTCCCGTGCCGGAGCTCGCCGCCGTACGGGAGCACGTGCGGGGGCGCCTGCCGTTCCTGCCGCTGCTCGCCCTGTCCGTCGCCGGGGACCTCGGGGACGCCGGGGACTTTGGGGACGGGGGGCCGGACCTCGACCGGCACGTACGTGAACTGCGCGTGGAGCGGCGGGAGGCGGCGTACGACGCGCTGCTCAACGCCGCCGCGCCCTGTCCGCGGCGGCCCTGGGGGGTCTGGCTGGTGCACGGGTACGCGGAGAACCGGTTCCTGCTGTGCTACCGCGGCCACCACGGGCTGCACGACGGTGTGAGCCTGGCGTGGGTGATGCAGCGGCTCTTCCGTACGAAGCCGCCCGCCGGAGCCCTGCCCTCGGCGGGCGGTCCGTTCGCGCCGACCCTGCCCGCGCGTGTGGGCGCCCACGCGCGCAACGCGCTGGAGTCCGTACGGCTGTTCCTGCCGGCCCCGCGCCGGCCGCTGCTGGACGGGCCCCGGGAAGGGCGGCGGGTGCTGTCCGCCGTGACCGTGCCGGTGGGCCGGCTGCGGACGGCGGCCGCCGACCTCGGCTGCTCGGTCCTCGACATCCACCTCAGCGCCCTGTCGTACGCGGCACAGCGCGCGGACACCACCGGCTGGACCCGGGAGGGGCCGCGCGCACGCGGTATCGGTCTGCCCATCGCGCTGGGGCCGATGGGGTCCGCGACCACAGCGTGTCCCGCCTATCCGGGCAACCGCTTCTCCGTCGCCGTGGTGGACGTGCCGTGGGACGAGGCGGACCTGCGGCACCGCGCGCGGCTGCTGTCCCGCCGTACCGCCCGCTACAAGGACCCCGCCCTCCGCTGGGCGAAGGGCGACGCGCTCGTACGGCTCGACGCGCGGCGCACGAAGAGCCTGTCGGAACGGGTCTTCGCGCGCTGCGGGGTGCAGACCACGGTGCTCACGCAGACGGCCGACTTCGGGTTCGACGGCTGCCGTGCCCTGAGCGTCACCGGGCTGAACTGCCTGCCCGCCCACTTCCCGTACCAGCCCGTGCTGACCACCTGGCGCTCCCAGGCCACCTGCGCGTTCACCGCCGACGCGGCCGTGCCGGCGGCGAGGGAGCTGGCGGAGTACTGGCGCGAGGCGCTGGACCTGCTGGCTCCGGAGGCGGCCGCCCCGGCGCCTTCGATCGGGAGGTAGTGCCCTGCGCGCCGATCCGCTGGGCGCTCTGGCCCGGCTCGTCCTCCGCTTCCCCGTCCGTACGCTCGTGCTGACCCTGTGCGCCCTGGTGGCGGCCGGGGTGGCCGGAGTGGGCGTGGGAGACCGGCTGTACCACGGCGGTACGACGCCGCCCGGCGCGGAGTCGGCGCGGGCCGAGTACACGCTGTCCACGGCCTTCCGGAGCGGCGTGCCGACGGTCACGCTGGTGGCCACGGCGGCCGGGTCCGTGGACGACCCCGCGGCCCGACGGGCCGGCACGCGGCTCGTGGCGCGGGCGCGCTCGCTGCCGAAGGTCGTGGCGGTGCGTTCGTACTGGACCGAGCGTCCGATCTCGCTGCGGGGCCGCGACGGGCGCTCGGCGCTGGTGCTGCTGCGGATCGCGACCAGCGAGGCCACCGCCCACCGGGACGTCGAGCCGCTGCTGCGCGAGCTCACCGGCCGCCACGGGCCGCTGGAGGTGGCCGCGACGGGGCCGACCCCGGTGGGGCTGGCCATCGAGCGGCAGAGCCGGCTGGACCTCCAGCGCATGGAGCTGCTGGCGGCGCCGCTGACCGCCGCCGTGCTGGTGGTCGTCTTCGGGGGCGTCGTGGCCGCCGGGCTGGCCCTGCTGGTCGGTCTCGCCGCGGTGGTGGGCAGCGCGGCGGTGCTCAGTGGGCTCGCCGGCTTCACCACCGTCTCCGTGATCGCCCTGAACCTGACGACCGCGCTCGGTTTCGCCCTGGCGGTCGACTTCAGCCTCTTCATGCTGGCCCGCTACCGAGAGGAGCGGGAGCGGACGGCGAGCCTCCACGACGCGCTGCTGGAGACCGTGCGCACCACCGGCCGGACGGTGGTGTGCTCGGCCCTGACGGTGGTCGGCAGCATGGCGGCGCTGCTCGTCTTCCCGCTCGACATGCTCCGTTCCATCGCGTACGGAGGGATGGCCGTGGTGGCGCTCAGCGCGCTGCTGGCCCTCACCGCGCTGCCCGCCGCGCTGCTCCTGCTGGGGCCCCGCATCGACCGGCTGTCGCTGCGCCGCCGCGGCCGCGGTGCCGCGCGGGCGGCCGTCGCCGCACCGGAGAAGGGCCGCTGGTACCGGCTGGCCGACGGGGTGATGCGGCGGCCCGTTCCGGTCGTCGTCGTCCTGGGCACCCTGCTGGCGGCGCTGGTACTGCCGTTCGCCGAGGCCCGGTTCGGCACGTTCGACGACCGGGCGCTGCCGCAGGGTTCGCCGACGCGGCAGGCGACGGAGACGCTTCGGCGGGACTTCGACCACTACGCCGTCAACCCCGTACAGGTGGTCCTGCCCGGCCTCGACGCGCACCGCGCGCGGGACGCCGCGGCGCTGGACGCGTACGCCCGCCGCCTGTCGCGGCTGGAGCACGTGAGCCGGGTGGAGACGGTCACCGGCATCTACCACCACGGCCGGCTGCTCGGCCCCACGCACCCTCAGGTCGGGTACGCCTCCCCCGCCGGCTCCTGGGCCGCGGTCGTCACGGACGTCGGCCCGCACGCCGAGGAGGGCGCGGCGGTGGTGCGGGCGGTGCGGGAGACCCCCGCGCCCGGGCCGGTCCTCGTGGGCGGTACGCAGGCGTGGCTCGCCGATCTGCAGGACAGCATCCGGGCGGGCCTGGTCCCGGCGCTGGTGCTGATCACCGTGGTCACCCTGGCGCTGCTGGCCTGGTGCACGCGGAGCGTCGTCCTGCCCCTGAAGGCGTTCCTGCTCAACGTCCTCAGTCTGAGCGCGGCCTTCGGGGTGATGGTGCTCGTCTTCCAGCAGGGTTTCCTGCGCGGCGTGCTGGGCGACTTCGCGGTGACGGGCGTGACCGACACCCTCGTACCGATCCTGGTGCTGTGCGTGGCCTTCGGGCTGTCGATGGACTACGAGGTGCTGCTGCTGTCGCGTGCGGTGGAGGAGCACGCGGCGGGCGCCTCCACGCGGGAGGCCGTCGCGCGGGCCGTGCAGCGCACCGCCGGGCTGTTCACCGCCTCGGCCGTGGTCGTCATCGTCGTCATGGCGGCGCTGGCGGCCTCCGGGCTGCTGCTGCTGAAGGTGGTGGGCGTCAGCCTGGCCGTGGCGGTGTTCGTCGACGCCACCCTCATCCGGCTGCTGCTGGCGCCCGCGCTGATGGCGCTGCTCGGCAGCGCCAACTGGTGGCTGCCGTTCAGAAGGACACCGGCGGACGCGAAGCCGCCCGAGCCTAAGCCGGAGCTTGAGCCGGTGTAGCCGGGGTGAGGGTGGTGGTCAGGTTCCCGCCCGTCCAGGACAGCGCGAGCCAGCCGTCCTCCGGGGAGCCCTCCAGGGCGACCACGCCCGTGTTGGGCAGCTCGTGCGCGGCGGCGAAGGGGACGGACACGTTGTGCGCCCGGGCGGCCGCCCACACGCGGATCGCCGACCCGTGGCCCACCAGCGCGGCGGTGGCGGCGCCCGAGGCGGCGGCCTCGGCTACGACGGCGTCGAAGCGGGCGAGGAACTCGGCTCCGTCCTCCCCGCCCGGCATGCGGGGCTCCGTCCGCCCGGCGGCCCAGGCGACGGCGACCGTGCGGTACCGGGTGATCCCCTCGGCGTCGCGGCAGCCCTCCAGGACGCCGGCCTCGATCTCGCGGATGCCGTCCCGGACGCGCACCTCCAGCCCCCGCGCGGCGGCGAGCGGGGCGGCCGTCTGCCGGGCGCGCGTGAGGGTGGACGCGTACAGGACGTCGATGTCCTCGTCGGCCAGCGCGGCGGGCAGGGCGGCCGCCTGCCGCCGTCCCACCTCGTCCAGGGCGGCGCCCGGTGCCGCGGTGTCGAGGACGTGGGTCCGGTTGGCGTCGGTACGGCCGTGGCGGATCAGGAGCATGCGCATGGGCGGTGCCCTTCGAATCGGATCGTTGCGTCGTGCAGTCGGGTCTTGAAGTCGGCTCTTGGGGCCGGGTCCTGGAGTCAGGTCTTGCTTCCGAGGAAGAGGTAGAAGGGCACGCGCGCCTTGAGGTAAGGGACCCGGCCCAGCCGTTCGTCCAGCCGGACGGTGCCGAACCGCTCCCGGAGGTACGGGAGGTGGTCGGCGGAGAGGAAGACGTTGTTGTGGCTGAACCAGGCGGGCCACAGGTGCCGCCGCCACGCCGCGTGCCGTACGCCGCCGTCGGGCGGGTACTTGCGGGAGACGTAGAAGTCGCAGACCGCGATGGTGCCGCCCGGCCTGAGGAGGGAGCGGGCGTGGTCGACGGCCGCGAACCAGTCGGGCATCATCGTCAGCGCGTACGAGAACACGACGACGTCCACGGGCCCGTCCGGCGGCCGGTAGGCGGTGGCGTTCGCGTGGACGGTCTCCACGTTGTGCCAGCGGTTGCGGCGGATCCGTTCGCGCGCCACCTGCAGCATGGAGGCCGACACGTCCACGATCGTGATGCGCGCGCACCGCTCCCGGCGGTCGGTGTCGAGGTACTCGAGGTTGTTGCCGGTGCCGCCGCCGAGGTCGACCACCCGGCACCCGGGTTCGAGGGGCAGCGTCTCCATCAGGTCGCGGCGGCCGTGCAGCAGCCGGTTCTCGCGGAAGGCGTCGTAGAGGTGGGCGGTCGGCTGGTAGAGGGACTCCATGCGCTCGGCGGGCGTCGCGCCGTCGAGGCGTGGGAAGGCCATGTGGCGGACGATCCGCACATGGGAGCTGAGACGCAAAAAGCGCTCCCTTCGGGCGTCAGGCGTCGGGCTTCACGGCAGGTCGGCGATGTGGAAGCTGCCGTACGTGTGGACGCGGTCCCGTTCGTGCAGCCGGGCGGCGAGTCCGGGGTGGCGGTCGAGCAGGTCGGGAAGGTGGTGCGTACGGCCCTCGTGGCGGACGCGCACCGGGTCCAGGTAGCGCGTGTGCAGGCCGGCGCTGCGGTAGATCACGCGCGCGCCGGGCCGGGCCGCGTCGACGATGGCCTGCCACTCCTCGGCGAGCGCGGCCTGGTCGCGCCAGCCCATCCAGTCCATGTGGTCCAGCAGGACGAACTTCGAGACCCCCGCGGCGGCCCCGGCCGGCGCCATGCCCGTCAGGCACGACGTGACCGTCGCCGTACGCACCTCCAGGCGGGGCAGGAGCTCGCGCAGCCGCCCGTAGTTGTGCGCCCGCAGGTACTCGGGGCAGCACGTGGGCGTGTAGGAACCGGTGATGTAGGCGCGCCAGAAGTAGTTGTCCACGAGGGGCAGCCGTCCGAAGACCGCATCGAAGCCGTCGTGGATGAGCTGGGCGGTGCCGCCGGGGTACTCCTCGATGATCTCGCGGCGCTGCTCCGGTGGTACACCGACGAGGCTCAGCGCGAGCGGCTGCGCGGCCATGCGCGCCACGGTCCACAGCGGGCCCCGCAGCCGTGCTTCGTAGATCTCCCGCTGCTCGTCGACGGTCGGCGCCTCCAGCAGCGCGTCGAAGTACCGCCCCACGCCCCGGAAACGGCGCAGGAAGAGCATGAGGCACTTCGCCAACAGGCCGGAGGTACCGCGGTAGTAGAAGGAGCGGCGCCAGCCGCGGCCGGCGAAGGCGTCGATGTAGCCGTCCCAGAACCGGCGTGAGGGCGGCGACAGTCCGGCGCGCAGGGCGTCGCCGTACATCTCCCGCGCGCGGGGCGAACGGCCGGTGCCGAACAGTTCGAAGAACTCCGCGTGGTCCAGGCTCCGTACGGCGGCCGTCTTCAGCTCCAGCAGCGCGGTCTGGCGCGGGTTGACGTCGACCGCCGTGACCCGGCCGGCTCCGGCGAGCAGGTAGTCCAGGGCGTTGCAGCCGGCGCTGGTGATGACCAGGACGTGGTCGTCGGGCCCGAGGTCCAGTGCCGCGCGGTCGAGCGCCGGGTCCTCCCAGCACGCGTTGTACACGAGGTTGCGGTCGTGCAGCGCGGTGAACATCCGCCCGCTCAGCGCGCCGCCCGCGCCGGGCGCGGTCAGGGGCGGCCGGCGGGTCCCGGCGACGGGCGTCACGACGGCACTGGCAGATGAGTACGAGGCCATGGCACTCACCATGCGGGATGGAGGACGCCCGTCAGCGCAGAGGCACCGGGTTTCCCCCGCATGGCCGACCGCCGACGGTGACTCACTAGGCCGTGCGGGGGGCATGTCCTTCCTTGTCGGGCCGGTGCGTCCGCCGCACCGGCCGTCCTGGTGGACGATCGGGGCCCGCCGCACACGGGACGGGGGGACGGAACGGAGGGACAGGACCGCTATGGGAACGAAACCACGTCCGCGCGTGACACCGGCGGGGATCATGACCACCGCCGTGGCCGCGCTGGTCGTCGCCGGCTTCGTGGCGACGCGCGGCACGGGCGCCCGGAGAAGGCGTCGGCCGCATCCCCTGCTGCTCATTCCGACCGCGTAGGACGGCGTCCATGACAACCACGAACCCCACCCGGTTCTACCGGCGCTCCGTCCTGCCGTACTACAAGCGGCTCGGCTCCCGCTGGGGCTACGCCATGCTCCTGGGGCGCACGCGGCACTTCGGGTGGTACGAGCCCGGCCAGTCGCCCTGGGGTTTCGCCGCCTCCATGCGGCGCATGGAGGCCACCACGGCCCGCAAGCTGGCGCTGCCCGCCGGCTCCCACGTCCTGGACGCGGGGTGCGGGGTCGGCGACGTGGCCCGGACCGTCGCGGCGGAGGGCGGGCTGCGGGTGACGGGCATCGACGGCATCGAGTCCGACGTCGCCCTCGCCCGCCGCCGTACCGCCGCCCGGGCCCCCGGGGAGGCGGCCCGGGCGACGCGGTTCCTGGTGGCCGACTACCACGCGCTGCCGTTCGCGGACGGCGCCTTCGACGGGCTCTACACCATGGAGTCCTTCGTCCACTCCGCCGATCCGCGCCGCGCGCTGGCGGAGTTCTTCCGGGTCGTACGGCCCGGGGGGCGGCTGGTGATGTCCGAGTACTCGCGGACCCCGAGCGCGGAGCTCACACCGCGGGCGGAGCGGGTCCTGACGGACGTCTGCGCGCTCGCGGCGATGCCGGGGATGATGATGCTGCCCCACGGCCGCCTGGAGGAGCTCCTGGGCGAGACGGGCTTCGCGGTCGAGTCCGTCACGGACGCCACCGCCCACGTCCTGCCCATGCTGCGCGCCTTCTCCCTCCTCGGGCGGGTGCCGTACGCGGTGGCGCGCGGCGTGGGGCGCGGCCATGCGCTGGTGAACGCGATGAGCGGGGTCGAGCTGTACCGGCACCAGGAGACGTGGCGGTACCACATCACCACCGCCGTACGGCCCTGAGCGCCCGGTCCCGGCCCGCCCGCGCGGAGGCGCCCTCCGTACGGGCGGGCCTGGCCATGACGGGAGCGGGCTGGCAGGATCGCGGCCATGGTCCAGGCCCTGTCCCGCATCAGCCGCCGCCGCGCCCTCGAAGGCGCGGCCGCGGCCCTCGTGGTGCTGGCGCTGTTCCTGTGGTGGTCCGCGCCGGACGAGGCGGCGGCCCCGCGCGGCGAGGTCACCTTCAGCACCGGCGTACCGAGCGGGGTCTACCAGCGCTACGGCGCGCTGCTGGAGGAGGCTCTCGCCCAGAACGTGCCGGAGGTGCGGATACGTCTGCTGACCAGTGAGGGCTCGCAGCAGAACCTGGTCCGGGTCGCGTCCGGGGAGGCGGACTTCACCATCGCGACGGCCGACGCGGTCGCCACGCACCTCCGCGACGGCCGGCCCGGCTCGAAGGGGCTGCGGGGCTGTGCGCGGCTGTACGACGACTACGTGCAGCTGGTGGTGCCGAAGTCGTCCACGGTGCGCTCGACGCGCGACCTGCGCGGGCTGCGGGTCGGGGTGGGGCAGCAGGGCTCGGGGGTGCGGCTGCTGGCCAACCGGATCCTCAAGGCGGCGGGGCTGGACCCGGAGCGGGACGTCGTGCCGATGTCCGCCGGCATCGACACGATGCCCGGCCTGCTGGAGACCGACCGGCTGGATGCCTTCTTCTGGTCCGGCGGCCTGCCGACCAACGCCGTACAGCGGCTGTCGGAGCGCTTCCCGGTCCGGCTCGTACCGCTGGAGAAGGAGCTGGTGGACCGGATGCACGCGCAGGGCGGCACCAGCCGGTACTACCGCTCCGCCGTGATCCCCGCCGACGCCTACGCCCGGGTGCAGGCGGGCCGCCCGGTGGAGACCGTGGCGGTGGCGAACCTGCTGGTGACCACCGACCGGACGGAGCCGGCGCTGGCGGAGGCGTTCACGCGTACGGTCATCCGCAGCCGGGACCGGATCGGGCGGGAGGTGCACCCGGCGCAGCTGGTGGACCTGCGTACGGCGATCTACACGGACCCGCTGCCGCTGCACGAGGGCGCGCGGCGCTACTACCTCTCCGTCAAGCCCTGACCACGGCCAGGGTCAGTGGGGGGCGCTGCGCGGCACGGTGACCGTGACGCGCAGACCGTGCGGTGCGTGATGGGCGTACGTGATCGAGCCGCCGCCCGCCGCGAGCAGGGCGCGGGAGATGGACAGGCCGAGGCCGGAGCCCTTGACGTTCTGGTGGCGGTTGCTGCGCCAGAAGCGGTCGCCGATACGGGCCAGCTCGTCGTCGGTCAGGCCCGGGCCGCGGTCGGTGACCACGACCGTGGAGCACTCCCCGTCGGCGGCGACGGTGACCGTGACCTCCTCCCCGGCCGGGGTGAACTTAAGCGCGTTGTCGATCACGGCGTCCAGGGCGCTGGACAGCGCGACCGGGTCGGCCCAGGCCGTGACGGCGGGCGTGGCCCCGGTCAGGTGGACGCCCTTCTCGTCGGCGAGCGCGCGCCAGGCGTCGAGCCGCTCGGCCGTCAGCGCACCGATGTCGGTCAGCCGCAGGTCCGCGGAGGCGTGCTCGGCCAGCGCCAGGTCCAGCAGGTCGTCCAGGACCTGGGCCAGGCGCTTGCCCTCCGTCCGTACGGAGGCGATCTCCTCGTTGCCGGGGGGCAGTTCGAGCGCGAGCAGCTCGATGCGCAGCAGCAGGGCGGCGAGCGGGTTGCGCAGCTGGTGCGAGGCGTCGGCGACGAAGGCGCGCTGCTGCTCCAGGACCTCCTCGACGTTGTCGGCCATCTCGTTGAAGGAGCGGGCGAGGCGCCGCAGTTCGGGCGGGCCGCCGGCCGCGGCGACGCGCGAGTTCAGCCGCCCGGTCGCGATGTCGTGGGTGGCCGCGTCCAGGACGCGTACGGGCTTGAGCACCCACCCGGTGAGCCGGAACGCGGCGCCGACCGCCAGCAGCATGGCCGCCGACTCGCCGGCGGCGATCAGCAGCCAGCCGTGCAGGATGCGCGAGCGCAGCGGCCCGGTCGGCGAGTCGGTGACCACGACGGCGACGACGTCCCCGTCCCGTACGACCGGCGAGGCGACCGCGAGGCGGGCGTTCGGCTGCCAGGGCAGGACCTGCGGCGGGTTGTGGCTGCGGCGGCCCAGCAGCGCCTCGCGGAAGGCGCGGCGGGGTTCACCGTCCCCGGGGATGGTCCAGTTGTGGGGGGCGCGGGCCATGGCGGTGCCGTCGCGGTAGAAGACACCGGCATGGATCCCGTACACCTCGTGGTAGCGGGCGAGCTCGCCCTCGAGGGTGGCCTTGCGCTCGTCGATGCCCGGTCCGCTCTCGGTGACGAACTGGGCGAGGGCGGCGAAGCGGGCGGTGTCGTCGATCCGGTCGACGACGACGGTCTGCTGGCGTGCGGCGGCGAGGCTGCCGGCGAGCGGGAAGCCGAGCGCGAGCAGCACGCCCGCCATGAGGACGATGAGGAGCGGAAGGAGGCGGGTGCGCACAGGGCGGGGGGGGTTACGCGGCCGGGGCGACCAGGCGGTAGCCGACGCCGCGCACGGTCTCGATGAGGGCGGGCATCCGCAGCTTGGCGCGCAGGGACGCCACGTGCACCTCCAGGGTGCGTCCGGTCCCCTCCCAGCTGGTGCGCCACACCTCGCTGATGATCTGCTCACGGCGGAAGACGACGCCGGGGCGCTGCGCGAGGAGGGCGAGGAGGTCGAACTCCTTGCGGGTGAGCTGGATCACCGTGCCGTCCACGCTGACCCGGCGGGTGGGCACCTCGATGACGACCGGCCCGAGGTGCAGGGGCGGTGCCTCTCCGGGGACGCGGGCCGTGCCCTGCGGTCCGGGCCCTCCGGCGCCGTTCCCGCCGGCGTCCGTGCCCGCGCCCGCCGTGCCGTTGTCCGTGCCGGCGCCGCCGGTGCCCGTGGTGGCCGTACGGCGGCTGACGGCGTGGATGCGGGCGAGCAACTCGCCCGTGTCGTACGGCTTGACGACGTAGTCGTCGGCGCCGAGGTTCAGGCCGTGGATCCGGGAGCGTACGTCGGCGCGCGCGGTGACCATGATGACCGGGGCGGTGGTGAGCTTCCGGATCTTCCCGCAGACCTGGTAGCCGTCCTGGTCGGGCAGGCCGAGGTCGAGGAGCACGACGTCGAAGGGGCCGCGGGCGGTACCGGCGCCCGCGCTGCCGTTGCCCGGTGCGGCGGCGCCCGTGGCGAAGGCGGCGGCGACGGCGGTGCCCGCCGCGGAGGTGCCGGACGCGGAGGTGCCTGCCGCGGCGGGCAGGACGGCCTGGAGGGCCTCCTCGCCGTTGCGGGCGTGCGTGACGTGGAAGCCGTGCTTCCTGAGGATGGCGGCGAGGGCCGCGGCGACGTGGTCGTCGTCCTCGACAAGCAGCAGTCTCATGGGCCCCCCTCCTGAAGGTGCGTACGCGTGGGTTACCAGGGCATGAACGCCGATGCCGGGCATGCCCGTCAAGAGCCTTCCGGCGGCACCGCGGTTTCCGTTACCCAGCCGTACTCAGGATGCCTGCCCCGCTCACCCTTGGTGTCCGGTCGCAGCCGGATCGTTATGCTCAATTTCAGCTCAGATGTAATGACGCTGGTCGCACCGCGTGCTTAATGTCCTCTCCAACCGAGGAGGACGGAGCAAGAAGCCGATGAGCGGAGTGTCAGTGACCAAGGGCGCGGAGGATGCCGCACCGACGGCGAGCGACCTGGTCGTGCTGAGCAACGTCAACAAGCACTTCGGCGCGCTGCATGTGCTCCAGGACATCGACCTGACCATCGCCCGTGGCGAGGTCGTGGTCGTCATCGGACCGTCCGGGTCCGGGAAGTCCACGCTGTGCCGCACCATCAACCGGCTGGAGACGATCGACTCCGGCACGATCACCATCGACGGCAAGCCGCTGCCCCAGGAGGGCAAGGAGCTGGCCCGGCTGCGCGCCGACGTCGGCATGGTCTTCCAGTCGTTCAACCTCTTCGCGCACAAGACCGTGCTGGAGAACGTCATGCTGGGCCAGGTCAAGGTCCGCAGGGCGGACAAGAGCCTGGCGGAGCGGAAGGCCCGGACCCTGCTCGACCGCGTGGGCGTCGGCTCGCAGGCCGACAAGTACCCCGCCCAGCTCTCCGGCGGACAGCAGCAACGCGTGGCGATCGCCCGGGCGTTGGCCATGGACCCGAAGGTCATGCTCTTCGACGAGCCGACCTCGGCGCTCGACCCCGAGATGATCAACGAAGTCCTCGAGGTGATGCAGCAGCTGGCGCGCGACGGGATGACGATGGTGGTCGTCACCCACGAGATGGGGTTCGCTCGCTCGGCCGCCAACCGCGTCGTCTTCATGGCGGACGGCCGGATCGTCGAGGAGGCGTCGCCGGAGCAGTTCTTCAGCAGTCCGCGCAGCGACCGGGCCAAGGACTTCCTGTCGAAGATCCTCCACCACTGAGGGCCAGGGCCACCGACGGCCGGGATCACCGACGGCCGGATTCACCGACGGCCGGGATCACTGATGGCCGGGATCACTGATGGCCAGGATCTGCGTACGACACCTGGCGACCAACGAACCACGACTCAAGGGATGTTCACCATGAAGCTCCGCAAGACGGCGGCCGTGGCCGTCGCTGTGCTCGCGCTGACCGCGACCGCCTGCGGCGGCAAGGAGGGCTCCGCCGGCGACAAGCCGAGCGGTGTGCAGCCGGGCGCGTCGAACGCGCCGGCCCTGCCGAAGTACATCGTCGCCACGGACGTGAACCTCGACTCGCCGACCTTCAAGGCGGCCAAGGAGCGCGGCAAGCTGATCATCGGCTCCAAGGCCGACCAGCCGTACCTCGGCTTCGAGGACCAGGCGACCAAGCAGCGCTCCGGCTTCGACATCGAGATCGCCAAGATGATCGCCGCCGACCTGGGCTTCACCGAGAACCAGATCGAGTGGAAGACCGTCGACTCCAGCACCCGCGAGACGGCCATCTCCAAGGGCCAGGTCGACTACTACGTCGGTACGTACACGATCAACGACAAGCGCAAGGCCCTGGTCGGCTTCGCGGGCCCGTACTACAAGGCCGGCGCCGACCTCCTCGTGCGCAAGGACGAGACCTCGATCACCGGCCCGGAAACCGTCAAGGGCAAGAAGGTCTGCTCCATCAAGGGTTCCACCCCGCTGCAGGAGATCAAGAAGCCGCAGTACGGCGCCCAGGCCACCGAGCTCGCCAAGTACTCGGACTGCGTCCAGCAGCTGCTCACCAAGCAGGTCGACGCCCTCACGACGGACGACGCGATCCTCAAGGGCTACGCCGCGCAGAACCCGGCCAAGCTGAAGGTCATCGGCAAGCCGTTCACCCAGGAGCCGTACGGCGTGGGTCTCAACAAGGACGACAAGGTCCTGCGCGAGGCGATCAACAAGTCGCTGGAGAACCGCGTCAAGGACGGCACGTACAAGAAGATCTACGAGGCGACCCTGGGCCTGTCCGGCTCCGCCTACACCGAGCCGCCGGCGATCGTCCGCTACTGAGCCGCTGATCGCCACAGCTCCGGCTGTGCCTGCTGTAGCGCCCCGTACGCGAGCGTGCCGGGCGCTACAGCCCTTGCTCACCCCCAGAGCTCACCCCCAGAGCCGCAAAGACCGTTGACCGTAAGCCGCTGACCGCCGACGCGGAGACCTCATGAACGTACTGCTGGACTATTTCTCGGATTTCCGTGACGGCTTCATAGGAACCGTGTCGATCACCCTCGTCAGCTCGGTCATCGCGCTGGTGCTCGGCATCGTCATCGCCGGTTTCCGGGTCTCGCCCGTCCCGCCACTGCGCTTGTTCGGCACCCTCTGGGTCACCCTGCTGCGGAACACGCCGCTGACGCTGCTGTTCCTGGTGACGACGTTCGTGGTGCCGGAGATCCTCTTCCCGGGTATGAGCCCCTTCGTCCTCGGCTCGATCGCCCTCGGCTTCTACACCTCCTCCTTCATCTGCGAGGCGGTCCGCTCCGGCATCAACACGGTGCCGCTGGGCCAGGCCGAGGCGGCCCGCTCCCTGGGCATGTCGTTCTCGCAGACGCTGCGGCTGATCGTGCTGCCGCAGGCCACCCGGACCGTGCTGCCGCCGCTGAGCTCCATCTTCATCGCGCTCACCAAGAACTCGGCCATCGCGGGCGCCTTCAGCGTCACCGAGCTCTTCGGCTGGCAGAAGCTGGTGAGCGAAGAGGGCTACGACATCATCCCCATCTTCATCTGGGTCTCCCTCGCCTACCTGGTGGTCACGTTCTCCATCAGTGGGGTCTTCCGAGTCCTCGAGCGCCGCCTGGAGGTCGCCCGATGAGCGCCAGCGTTCTCTTCGACGCACCCGGCCCGAAGGCCGTCATCCGCAACCGCGTCTACGCCGTCATCGGCACCCTCGCCGTCGTGGGGCTGCTCGCCGTCACGATCGTGCGGCTGAGCGACAAGGGGCACCTCGCCCCCGAGATGTGGGACATCTTCAACTACGCGGGCATCCGGCAGAACATCGCCGACGCCATCCTCGCCACCCTCAAGGCGTTCGGCATCGCCGCCGTCGGCTCGCTGGTGCTCGGCGTGCTGCTGGCCGTCGCCCGGCTCTCCGACCACAAGCCGGTCCGGTGGCTGGCGACCGGCTTCATCGAGCTGTTCCGCTCCATCCCGCTGCTGATCACCATCTACGCCGTGTGGGTCGGTTTCCTGACCGACTACTCGATGTGGGCGCTGGCGGTCGGCCTGTCGATCTACAACGGCTGCGTCCAGGCCGAGGTGCTGCGCGCCGGCGTCAACGCCGTGCCGAAGGGCCAGCGGGAGGCCGCGTACGCGCTCGGCATGAACAAGACGCAGGTCATGACGACCGTGCTGCTGCCGCAGGCCGTCCGGGCGATGCTGCCGACGATCATCAGCCAGCTCGTGGTGACGCTGAAGGACACCTCGCTCGGATTCATCATCCTGTACCCCGAGCTGCTCCAGACGGCCCGACTGATCGCCTCCAACACGCAGGTCAACGGCATGTACCCGTACGTGTCGACGATCGTGGTCGTCGGCGCGATCTACGTGGCGATGTGCCTGGCGCTGTCGGCGCTGGCCACCTGGATCGAGAAGCGCGGGCGCCGCGCCAAGACCGGCATCGGGGTGGCGTCGGCGGCCGAGCCCGCCTCCGCCGCGGCCACGACGGTACTGAGCCAGGACGCCGGGCAGGCGTTCGGTAACACGGGCATCACAAAGCTGCCTCCGGGCGGGGGCGACGGTGCCGGCGGCACCGGCTCCTCGTAGGGCTGGACCGTATGGCTGGTGAGGGCAGTGGCGTCCGCGTCGCTGCCCTCGTCGCTTGACGCAAGCACCGGCAGTGGGTTGCATACGTAGTGTGATCACCTCGCGCCCGGCTCCGGCCGCCTGTCCCGCCCTTTTCGATGTGTGTGCTGTTCTCGGTGCTCGTGGGGTCGCTGGTCCTGGAGTCACGCCGTGGACCCGGTGATCGTGGTCGGCGCGGGCCCGGTCGGGCTCGCGCTGTCCCTCGCGCTGGCCGCGCAGGGCGTCCCCTCCGTCGTCCTGGACGAGGGCCCCGGCGACGACGAACCCCGCGCGGCCCGAACCGCCGTGCTGCGTCCGGACACGGCGGCGTTCGTGGAACGCCTCGGGTGCACGGCCGTACGGGCCGAGGGGACCCGCTGGAGCGGGTGGCGGTCGATGCGGCGCAAGCAGGAGACACGGCACGTGCTCTTCGCGGAAGGCGCGGAACCGTTCCCCCCGGAGGAGGACGGTGACCCGGTCCCGCCGCTGCATTTGGCGCAGCACGCCCTCACGCGCGGGCTGCGGGCGGCCATCGCCGCGCTGCCCCGGCGGGGGCTGGTGCGGGTGGTCACGCACAGCCGTGTGGACGCGGTCGAGCAGGACGCCGACGGCGTCACCGTGCACACGCGCGGGCCCGAGTCGACCTGGTGGCGCGGCGGTTACCTGGTCGGCTGCGACGGAGCCCGCTCCACCGTGCGCAAGCTGCTGGGGGTGCGCTTCCCCGGGCGTACGGCGGTCGAACGGCACGCCGTCGCCACCCTGCGCGCCGAACTCCCCTGGGAGGGCGAGGGGCTGCTGCACCGTCAGCCGCCGTGGCGGGGCGCGGGCGAGGAGGTGACGGCGCGGCCGCTGCCCGGCGGCGCCTGGCGGCTGGACTGGTTGCTGCCGCCGCGCGGCGACCTGGTGACGCCCGACGCGCTGCTCGCGCGGATCCGCGAGACGCTGGACGGCTGGTGCGGCCAGGCCCCGCCGTACGACCTGATCGACACGGGCGTCTACACGTTGCACCACCGGCTCGCCAAGCGGTGGCGCGTGGAGCGGGCCTTCCTCGCCGGGGACGCGGCCCATCTGCTGGGCGCGCTCGGTACGCAGGCGCTGGACGAGGGGCTGCGGGACGCCGACAACCTGGCCTGGAAGCTGGCGATGGCCTGGCACCACGGCGCCTCGGAGGCGCTGCTCGACAGCTACCAGGCCGAGCGGCGCACGGCCGTCGCGGCGCGGCTGCGGGCCGCCGACCAGTCGCTGCCGGTGCTCCGGGGTGCCGGCGGGCTCCGGACGTACCTGCGGGGCGGCGGGCACGACGCGCTGCTGACGGACGGCCACGTGGGGCGCGGGCCGCTCGGTGCGCCCCCCGCGTACCCGCACTCCCCCCTCGCACCTCCGTACGCCGAGGGGCACACGGCCGTGGGTACACCGCTGGGCGCGCCGGTCGCCGATGTGCGGGTGACGGCGCCGGAGGACGGCACGACCGGGCGGCTGCGCGACCGGCTGGGGCGCGGGCGTCTGCTGGTGGTGCTGGTCGCGCCCGGAACGGGCGTGTGGGACCGGCGGCACTGGATGACCGCGGGGGTGATGCCCCGGCTCGCGGCGGCGGTGGAGGCGCTGCCGGTCGCCGGTGAGCTGCTGGTCACGGAGGCGTATCCGGGTGCCGCCGCGCACACCGTGCTGCTGGTGCGGCCCGATGGGCACCTGGCGGCGGCGTTCGCCGGGGTGCGGCCGGAGGAGCTGCGTGCGGCGGCCGACGCGCTGCGGGGCGGGGCGCCGGAGGCGGCACGGCGCGACCGGACGACCGCGGACGCCGACGCCGACGCCGACGCCGACGCCGACGCGGCGTTCAGCCGCGGTTGACGGTCGATTGACCGTCACGGGTGTCCATGGTGTACTCCGGATCATGAACGGCACCGTGGTACGCCTGTGGCGGAGGGTCCATATGGACCTGCTCCGCTACGCGGGCTGCGTGTGTCGTCCGTCCTGCTGAACTCGCCTCCCTTCCCTGCGTACGCGCGGTGGGTCCATCCCGCGCGTACGCGCCTTCGCGACTTCCAGGACGGTTTCCCGTGCCCCAGCATGTCTCCTCCCCGCATGTCTCGTCCCCGCACATCTCCTCCCCGCATGTCTCGTCCCCGCATGTCTCGTCCCCGCACGTCTCCTCCCCGAACGTCGCCGCGCGCTTGGCCGGCCGTGCCGCCGATCCCGCGGCGCCGAACGCCGCCGAGTTGCTCGACTTCGCCCGCCGTACCGCCGCCGACACCGAGTTGATCGCTTCCCTGCCGCTCGATCCGGAGGGCCGCACCTGGGTGCGGCTGGACGGGCCGGGAGGCAGCGAGGCGTGGCTCATCGGGTGGCCGCCGGGCTCCGGCACGGGGTGGCACGACCATGCCGAGTCGATCGGCGCGTTCGCCACCGCACGCGGCGAACTCCGGGAGCAGTCGCTCTCCGTACGGCTGCCCGCGGGCGGCTGGCGGTCGCTGGAGCTGACGGAGGACGTCGACCGCCGACGGGTACTGCCGGCGGGACGCGGGCGCGCCTTCGGGCGGCACCATGTGCACGAGGTGCTGAACGAGTCGGCGACCGAACACGCCATCTCGGTGCACGCGTACTATCCGCCGCTGCCGCTGATCCGCCGGTTCAGCCGGACCGGCGCGGTGCTGCGGCTGGAGCAGGTCGAGCGTCCGGAGGACTGGCAGTGAGTACGGGTACGGGCACGGGCACGGGTACGGGTACGGGTGCGGCTTCGGTGCGGGTGGGCGTCGACGAGCTGCTGGAACGGGTCCGGGCGCACCTGGCCCGCGTGGCGCCGCGGGTGACGCCGCGCGAGGCGTGGGCGGCGGCCGCGGCGGGTGACGCGCTGCTGGTGGACATCCGGTACGCGGCGCTGCGCGAACGCGACGGGCTTATCCCCGGGGCGCTGGTCGTGGAGCGCAACGAACTGGAGTGGCGCCTGGACCCGCGGGGCAGTCATCGCGTGCCGCAGGCGGTGAGCCACGACCTGCGGATCGTCGTCGTGTGCAACGAGGGCTACGCCTCCTCGCTGGCGGCCGCGTCCCTGCACCAGCTGGGCCTCCACCGCGCGACGGACCTGATCGGCGGCTTCCAAGCGTGGCGGGCGGAGAGCCTGCCGGTCGAGTCGGTCACGGCGAACGGGCCGTGACCGCCCGGAAGCGGGCCCGCCGGGAAGGACCCGGTCACGAAGAGACCGGCCGGGGATGGACCGACCGGGGAGGGACCGGCCGGGCGTGGCCCGATCAGGCAGGGACCGGTCGGGCAGGGCTCCGTCAGGAGGGGTCGAACGGCAGGTCGTCCGTGTCCTCGCCCTCCTCCTCCAGGGCCTGGCGCACCACGCGCAGGGCCATGCCCTCGGAGTAGCCCTTGCGGGCGAGCATGCCCGCGAGGCGGCGCAGGCGGCGGTCGCGGTCGAGGCCGCGGGTGGCGCGGAGCTTGCGCGCCACGAGCTCGCGGGCCGTGGCCTCCTCCTGCTCGGGGTCGAGCTGCCCGACCGCCTCGTCGATCAGCTCGGCGTCCACGCCCTTGGTGCGCAGCTCCCGGGCGAGGGCGCGGCGGGCCAGGCCCCGGCCGTGGTGCCGGGACTCCACCCACGCGCCCGCGAAGGCCGCGTCGTCGATGAGGCCGACGTCCTCGAAACGGGAGAGGACCTCGTCGGCGACCTCGTCCGGGATCTCGCGTTTGCGCAGCGCGTCCGCGAGCTGCTTGCGGGTGCGCGGGGTCCCGGTGAGCAGGCGCAGGCAGATCGCCCGCGCCCGCTCAGCCGGATCCTGGGGCGACAGCTCCTGCTCGGCCCTCGACGAGTCGGCGCTGTCGCCCGGCCATTCGGTACGGCGGGCCATGGGCTAGGCCTTGGCCGCCGTGGCCTTGGTCGCCTTGGTGGCCTTCGCCGCCGGAGCGGGCACCGACTTCGCGGCGTCGTCCGGGGTGGCCGCGCCCGCCGCGCCCGCCGCGCCCGCCGCGTCCGCGCCCGGCTCGGTCGCCGGGGTCTCCGGGCGGACGCCGACGCCCAGCTTCTCCTTGATCTTCCGCTCGATCTCGTTGGCGAGGTCGGGGTTGTCCTTCAGGAAGTTCCGGGCGTTCTCCTTGCCCTGGCCGAGCTGGTCGCCCTCGTACGTGTACCAGGCGCCCGCCTTGCGGACGAAGCCGTGCTCCACGCCCATGTCGATCAGGCCGCCCTCGCGGCTGATGCCCTGGCCGTAGAGGATGTCGAACTCGGCCTGCTTGAAGGGCGGCGCGACCTTGTTCTTCACGACCTTGCAGCGGGTGCGGTTGCCGACCGCCTCCGTGCCGTCCTTGAGGGTCTCGATGCGGCGGATGTCGATGCGCACGGAGGCGTAGAACTTCAGCGCGCGACCACCGGTCGTGGTCTCCGGCGAGCCGAACATCACACCGATCTTCTCGCGGAGCTGGTTGATGAAGATCGCCGTGGTCTTGGACTGGTTGAGGGCGCTGGTGATCTTCCGGAGCGCCTGGCTCATCAGACGGGCCTGGAGACCGACGTGCGAGTCGCCCATCTCGCCCTCGATCTCGGCACGCGGGACGAGCGCCGCCACCGAGTCGATGACGATCAGGTCGAGCGCGCCGGAGCGGACGAGCATGTCCACGATCTCCAGGGC
The DNA here is from genome assembly GCF_040646655.1 of Streptomyces sp. NPDC045431. Lineage (NCBI taxonomy): Bacteria > Bacillati > Actinomycetota > Actinomycetes > Kitasatosporales > Streptomycetaceae > Streptomyces > Streptomyces sp. NPDC045431. Next base: position 13,508 of record NZ_JBEZAQ010000016.1, on the reverse strand, counting down.
CTGCTCGCCGTTGTCGGGCTGGGACAGGATCAGGTTGTCGATGTCGACGCCGAGCTTCCTGGCGTACTCGGGGTCGAGGGCGTGCTCCGCGTCGACGAACGCGACCTGGCCGCCGGCCTTCTGCGCGTTGGCCACGGCGTGCAGGGTCAGGGTCGTCTTACCGGAGGACTCGGGGCCGTAGATCTCCACCACACGGCCGCGCGGCAGGCCGCCGACGCCGAGCGCGACGTCGAGCGCGGTCGAGCCGGTCGGGATGACCTCGATGGGCTCCCTCGACCGCTCGCCCATGCGCATGACTGCGCCCTTGCCGAATTGCCGTTCAATCTGTGCGAGCGCGGCGTCGAGCGCCTTCTCGCGGTCGGTACCTGCCATGGGTTCCACCCGGTTTGCTTGTGTCGATCGCTTCACGTCAAAGACGCTAACCCCTGCCACTGACAATGGGCCCCGCCGTCCCTCCGGCCTGTGGATAACTCTGTGGACAACTATGTGAACAGCTTCACGCGACCCCGGGATTCCGGGCCGGAACCCCATAAGAATGGATGTTCGATTTTAGTGTCAAGCGCGCCGCGCCGGGCCCGGCTCAGGCGCCGTCGCGCGGCGGGGCCTGGTCGGGGAGGCGGGGCGAGGCGGGCGGGGTCTCGTCGCCGGCCTGCTCCTTCTTGGCCCGCAGCGCCCGCTGCACCCTGGCCAGCACCAGCTCGCCATGGCGCCGGTGGCCGTGGACGCGCGGGTCCTCCGTCACGTCGTACCGCTTCACATAGGCCCCGAGGAACGCCTGGAGGGTGGCGACCGCCGGGATGGCGATGAGCGCCCCGACCGCGCCCAGCAGCGCCGTGCCGGCGACGACCGACCCGAAGGCCACGGCCGGGTGGATGTCGACGGTCCTGGCGGTGAGCTTGGGCTGCAGCACGTAGTTCTCGAACTGCTGGTACACCACGACGAACGCCAGCACCCACAGCGCGTACCAGGGGTTCTCGGTGAAGGCGATGAGCATCGGCAGGGCGCCCGCCAGGTACGTGCCGATGGTCGGGAGGAACTGCGACACCAGGCCCACCCACACCGCCAGCGCCGGCGCGTAGGGCACGTTCAGGAACTCCAGCAGGACGTAGTGCGCCAGACCGGAGATCAGGGCCATCAGACCGCGCGAGTAGAGGTAGCCGCCCGTCTTGTCGACGGCGATCTCCCAGGCGCGCAGCACCTCGGCCTGCTTGGCCGGCGGGAGTACGGAGCACAGGGCCCGGCGCAGCCGGGGCCCGTCGGCCGCGAAGTAGAACGAGAACAGGAAGATCGTCAGCAGCTTGAACAGCCCGCCGAGCACGGTCGCGGAGACGTCCAGCACACCGCTGGCGCTGTTCTGGACGTACTTGCGCAGCCAGTCGGAGCGCAACAGGCTGTCCTGGACCTCGACCCGGGACAGCTCGGTGTGGAAGGTGTGGTTGCTCCAGTTGATCAGCGAGTCCAGGTAGCGGGGGAAGTCCTCGACGATCTCGATGATCTGCCCCGCCAGCATGGAACCGAGGAGCACCACGAACCCGACGCCGACGGCCATGACCGCGAAGAACACCAGGAAGGTGGCGAGGCCGCGGCGCATGCCGCGGGCCGCCATCCGCCCGACCGCCGGCTCGACCGCCAGCGCCAGGAAGAAGGCGATCAGGATGTTGATGAGCAGGCCGATGAGCTGGTGGAAGGCCCAGCTGCCGAGCTGGAAGCAGGCGTAGAGGGCCAGGGCGAGCACCATCGCGCGTGGCAGCCAGCGGGGCATACGGCCGCCGGCCGGGGGTGGGGCGGACTCTTTCCCGGTCGGGGGCACGGTGGTCGTCGTCTCGTTCTCGTCAGTCGGGGCCACGGGGCAAGTCTCGCGTACGGCTCGGACAACGGGCGTATGCCCCGGAAATCCCCGGCGATGCGCGTCAGCGCTTGTCCGCGGGGACGCCCACCGCCTCGCACACCGCCCGCCACACGTCCTTGGCCTCCCAGCCGGCCCGCAGCGCCTCGTGCACCGTACGACCGCCGAGTTCGGACATCACGTGGTCCCGCGCGAAGGACTCGGCGTACGCCGAACCGAAGTGGTCCGCCATGCGCTCCCAGAAAATCGTCAACCGCATGAACCCAGTATCCCGCTCCTGAGAGTGCAGCCCTGTCCGCACTGCTTGCCGAAAGCCCTTTCCGCCCTACCGTCGGAACATGGCTGGAACTCCCCTCGCTGGACCTCCCCTCGCCGGAACTCCCCTCGCCGGGGCTCCGCTCGCCGGAACTCCCCTCGCCGGGGCTCCGCTCGCCGGAACCCCTCTCACGCGCGCCGAGCACTTCGTCTGGCTGACGGCCCGCGTGCTCGAACAGCGGCGCTTCGCGTACCACTTCCTCGGCGGCGGCGCCGACGCGGTCGAGGCCGCCCTCACCGCGTACCTCAACGAGGACGGCGGTTACGGGCACGCGCTGGAGCCGGATCTGCGCGGCCCCGTCAGCCAGCCCCTGCACACGGCGCACGCGCTGCGGGTGCTGGACTCCATCGGCCGGTGCGGCGGGATGCGCGTGGAGCGCGTGTGCCGCTACCTGACGGGGGTGTCCACGCATGACGGCGCGCTGCCCGCGCTGCACCCCTCCGTGCGGGGCTATCCGATCGCGCCGTTCTTGCCGGTCGTCGACGACCCGCCCAGCGACCTGCTGGCCACCGGGCCGGTGGTGGGGCTTCTGCACCGGAACCAGGTGTGGCACGCGTGGCTGTTCCGCGCCACGGACTTCTGCTGGGCCGCGGTCGAGGGGCTGGAGAAGTCGCACCCGTACGAGGTCCAGGCCGCCGTCGCGTTCCTGGACGGCGTCCCGGACCGGGCCAGGGCGGAGGCGGCGGCGGACCGGCTGGGCCGGTCGGTGCGGGAGCAGCGGCTCGCGGTGCTGGACCCGGCGCGCGTCGGGGACTTCCCACTCCCGCCGGGGTACGCGCCGGGCGAGCACCACTTCCCGCACGACTACGCGCGGGTGCCGGACTCCCTGGCCCGGCGCTGGTTCACGGACGAGGAGATGGCGCGCTCGCTGAACCACCTCGCCGCCGAGCAGCGGGAGGACGGGGGCTGGCCGATCCGCTGGCGCGAGTGGGCCCCGGGGACGGCCCTGGAGTGGCGGCCGATCGTGACGATCGAAGCGCTGCGGACGCTGCGCGCGTACGGCCGCCCGATCGGCTGAACCGGCGCCGGCCGGCCGCTGTACGGAGGGGCCGGCCGTACGGAGGGGCCGGCGCGGGGCCGTCGTACGGAGGGCCGACCGTACGGAGGGGTCGGCGGGACCGTCGTACGAAGGGGCCGGCGTCAGCCGCCCAGGGCCCGTACCACCGCCGTCACCGCCACCGCGGCGGCGACCACCACCAGGAAGGGCGAGCGCAGGACCAGCGCGAGCGCCGCGGCCGCGAGGCCGGCACCGCGCGCGTCGACGACCAGCGAGCCGCCGGCGCTGAAGGTCTGCTGCGCGGTCAGGGCGGCCAGCAGGGCGACGGGCAGCAGCGCGGACAACCGCTGGACGAGCGGCCTCTCCAGGGTCGCGGCCGGGACGAGGAGACCGGTCAGTTTCAGCAGGTAGCAGCCTGCGGCGGTCAGGCCGATGGCGATCCAGACGCTCAACGCTCCGCCCCCTGCCGTCCCGGGCGGTCACCGAGCGCCCCGCGCCCCTGGAACCACAGCACGGCCGGTGCCGCGAGCGCCGCGACGAGCACCGGCGCCCCCGCGGGCAGCAGGGGCAGGGACGCGAGCCCCAGCACGACGGCGAGCCCGGCGACGGCCCGCTCGGTGGCCGTACGGAGCATGGGCGCCAGCAGGGCGAGGAAGACGGCCGGTCCTGCGGCGTCCAGGCCCAGGGCGTTGGTGTCGCCGATGGCCTCGGCCCCCAGGGCGCCGAGGAACGTGGTGAGGTTCCACAGCACGTACAGGGTGAGCCCGGTGACGGTGAAGCCGATCCGCGCGGCACGGCGCGTGGGCTGGGCGAGGGAGACGGCGGCGGTCTCGTCGATGACCCAGTGGGCCCCGAGCGGGCGTACGAGGCGGGGCAGGGCGAGCAGCTGGGACAGGCGGAGCCCGTAGAAGGCGTTGCGGGTCCCGAGGAAGAAGGCGCCGGCCGCCGCGGTGAACGGGTTCCCGCCGGCCGCGAGCGCCCCCACGAGCGCGAACTGCGAGGCGCCGGTGAAGACCAGGAGACTGAGCGCGCAGGTCTGCAGGAGGGTCAGCCCCGCCCCGGCCGACGTCACGCCGAAGGCGAAGCCGGACAGGCCGACGGCCAGCCCGACGCCGAGCGCGTCGCGGACGACGGCGCTGTCGGCCTTGCCCACGGGCGGAACGGCTGTCGGGCGCCCCGGTTCTCCGGTGTCTCTGGTGAGTGCTGTCTGTTCTGCCACGCCCGGGACGCTACGGGCGGGGGCCGTTCCCGGTCTTGTACGTTCTTGCGCGTTCGCGCTGGTAGGCGCCCGGTGGCACGCCGACGATGCGGGTGAAGTGCCGGTTCAGGTGCGGCTGGTCGGTGAAGCCGACCGCGACGGCGGCGGCCGCGGGCGCGGTGCCGGCCTCCAGGAGGTCACGGGCGGCACGCACGCGCGCGTTGGTGAGCCAGGTGTGCGGCGGCATGCCGTAGGCGGCCTTGAAGGCCCGCAGCAGGGCGAACGGGCTGGTGCCGAGTTCGCGCGCGAGCTGTTCCAGGGAGGGCGGCTCCGCCATCCGCGCCTGGAGGAGCTCCCGGGCCAGGGACGCCGTGCGGGCCCCGGCGGCGAGCGGCGCGCGGGCGGGCAGCGTCTGGCCGTGGCGGTGCAGCAGCCGGGCTATGGCGACGCGCAGGAGGCTGTCGGCGGCCAGCGCGTTGCCCTCTTCGGCCGCCCGGTGCACGGCGCGGACGAGCCGGGCGGTGTCCTCGTCCTCGACGATGGTCTCGGCGAAGCCGGGCGTACCGCGCAGCGTGGTCTCCTCCGCCGCGATCCCGGCCACCAGGGTGGACGACGGGTAGAGGGTCGCGTACGACCAGCCATCGGGGGCCCCGGCGTGCGCGGAGTGCGGCACCTCCGGGTTGATCATGACGACGGTGCCGGGGCGGGCGCGGATCGTGCCCTCCGGCATGACCACGTCCTCGGCCCCGCGGCGGACGGCGCCGAGGACGAACCCCTCGTGGCTGTGGCGCGCGAAGGTGTGGCGTACGTAGCGCGCCCGGAGCAGGTCGAGCCCGGGCACTCCGGGGTAGTTCCAGTGCCTGGCCCACTCGCCGTCCCGGTCGCCGCCCCGCTCACCGTTCCGTTCGCTCGCCATGATTCCATTCTGCGCCCGTCCGCCCGCCTCCCGCGTCCGTCCGTACGCCTCCTGCATCCGTCCGTAACGCCTCCGACCTGCGCGTCCATGGCGCGGACGGGCGCGTGGCCCCGCCGCCGGGCCGGATTGTCGGTGGCGGGGTGCACGATGGTGGACATGGCCAGGACTGCGCTCGACTCCTTCTCCCCCGCGACCCGCGCCTGGTTCACGGGGGCCTTCAGCGCGCCCACCGCCGCGCAGGAGGGCGCGTGGCGGGCGATCGGCGCGGGCTCGGACGTGCTGGTGGTGGCGCCGACCGGTTCCGGCAAGACCCTGGCCGCGTTCCTCGCCGCGCTGGACCGGCTCACCGCCACGCCGCCGCCCGCGGACGCCAAGAAGCGCTGCCGGGTGCTGTACGTGTCGCCGCTCAAGGCGCTCGCGGTCGACGTCGAGCGCAATCTGCGCAGTCCGCTGACCGGCATCCGCCAGGAGGCGGTCCGGCTGGGGCTGCCCGAGCCGGAGGTGCGGGTCGGCATCCGCTCCGGTGACACCCCGGCCGCCGAGCGGCGCTCGCTGGCCACCCGGCCGCCGGACATCCTGATCACCACGCCCGAGTCGCTGTTCCTGATGCTCACCTCCGCGACCCGGGACGCCCTGTCCGGCGTCGAGACGGTGATCCTCGACGAGGTCCACGCCGTCGCCGGTACGAAGCGGGGCGCGCACCTGGCCCTGTCCCTGGAGCGGCTGGACGAGCTGCTGCCGCGGCCGGCGCGCCGCATCGGCCTGTCGGCGACGGTGCGCCCGGTGGACGAGGTGGCCCGCTATCTGTCCCCGCAGCGGAAGGTGGAGGTCGTCCAGCCGCCTTCCGGCAAGGAGTTCGACCTCTCCGTCGTCGTCCCGGTCGAGGACCTCGGCGAGCTCGGGGGCTCCCCCGCCACGGACACGGACCAGGCCGAGCGGCCGTCGATCTGGCCGCACGTCGAGGAGCGGATCGCCGACCTCGTACAGGCGCACCGCTCGACGATCGTCTTCGCCAACTCGCGCCGGTTGGCCGAGCGCCTGTGCAACCGGCTCAACGAGATCGCCTACGAGCGCGCCACCGGAGAGGCCCTCCCCGAGGACCAGTCACCGGCCGAGCTGATGGCCCAGTCGGGCGCGGCGCAGGGCGCCCCGCCGCTGCTGGCCCGGGCGCACCACGGGTCGGTCTCCAAGGAGCAGCGTGCCCTGGTCGAGGAGGACCTCAAGGCGGGCCGCCTGCCCGCCGTGGTCGCCACCTCCAGCCTGGAGCTGGGCATCGACATGGGCGCGGTGGACCTGGTGGTCCAGGTCGAGTCGCCGCCGTCCGTCGCCTCGGGCCTCCAGCGCGTGGGCCGGGCCGGGCACCAGGTGGGCGCGGTGTCGACCGGTGTCGTCTTCCCGAAGTACCGCGGTGACCTGGTGCAGGCGGCCGTGGTCACCGAGCGGATGCGCAGCGGCTCCATCGAGTCGATGCGCATCCCGTCCAACCCGCTGGACGTGCTGGCGCAGCAGGTGGTCGCCATGGTCGCCCTGGACACCTGGCAGTTCGACGACCTGCTCGCGGTGGTGCGGCGCGCGGCGCCCTTCGCGTCCCTCCCGGAGTCGGCGTTCACGGCCGTCCTGGACATGCTCGCCGGCCGCTATCCCTCCGACGCGTTCGCCGAGCTGCGCCCGCGCGTGGTGTGGGACCGGATCGCCGGCACCATCACAGGCCGGCCGGGGGCGCAGCGCCTCGCGGTCACCTCGGGCGGCACGATCCCCGACCGGGGCCTGTTCGGGGTGTTCCTGGCGGGCGCCGACCCGAAGAAGGGCGGCGGCCGGGTCGGGGAGCTCGACGAGGAGATGGTGTACGAGTCGCGCGTGGGCGACGTGTTCACGCTCGGCACCTCCTCCTGGCGGATCGAGGACATCACGCGCGACCGGGTGCTGGTCTCCCCGGCCCCGGGCGTGCCGGGGCGGCTGCCGTTCTGGAAGGGCGACCAGCTGGGCCGGCCCCTGGAGCTGGGCCGTGCGGTGGGGGCCTTCCTCCGCGAGGTCGGCTCGCTGGAGCCGGACGACGCCCGGCTGCGCCTGGTGGCGGCGGGCCTGGACGCGTGGGCTGCGGACAACCTCCTGGCGTACCTGGACGAGCAGCGCCGCGCCTGCGGTCACGTCCCGGACGACCGCACCATCCTGGTGGAGCGGTTCCGCGACGAGCTGGGCGACTGGCGGGTGGTGGTCCACTCGCCGTTCGGCGCCCAGGTGCACGCTCCCTGGGCCCTGGCCCTCGGCGCCCGCCTCTCCGAGCGGTACGGCATGGACGCCCAGGTGATGCACGCGGACGACGGCATCGTGCTGCGGCTGCCCGACGCCGACCTGATGGGCCTGGACCTGCTCGACCCGGACCCGGCACCCACGCCCGCGCCCGGTCTGGAGTACGACAGCGAGCAGGCCCCGGTCGGCGCCGCCGACGTCGTCTTCGACAAGGGCGACGTCGACCAGGTCGTCACCGACCAGGTGGGCGGCTCCGCCCTCTTCGCCTCCCGGTTCCGCGAGTGCGCGGCCCGCGCCCTGCTGCTGCCGCGCCGCAACCCCGGCAAGCGCACCCCCCTGTGGCAGCAGCGCCAGCGCGCGGCCCAGCTGCTCCAGGTGGCGAGCGAGTTCGGCTCGTTCCCGATCGTGCTGGAGGCCGTCCGCGAGTGCCTCCAGGACGTCTTCGACGTGCCGGGCCTCCAGGAGCTGATGGGCGACATCGAGTCGCGCCGCGTCCGCCTGGTCGAGGTCACCACCCCCGAGCCGTCCCCCTTCGCCCGCTCGCTCCTCTTCGGGTACGTCGCCCAGTTCCTGTACGAGGGCGACTCCCCGCTCGCCGAGCGGCGGGCGGCCGCCCTGTCCCTGGACTCCCGGCTGCTGGCCGAGCTGCTGGGCCAGGCGGAGCTGCGGGAGCTGCTCGACGCTGAGGTCCTGACCGAGCTGGAGCGCGAGCTGCAGTGGCTCGCCGAGGACCGCCGCGTCAAGGACGTGGAGGGCGCCGCCGACGCCCTGCGCGTCCTCGGCCCGCTCACCGACGCCGAGCTGGCGGAGCGCGGCGCCGACCCGGCGTGGGCGCAGGACCTCGCCAGGACGCGCAGGGCGATCCGCGTCCGGATCGCCGGGGCCGACCACTGGGCGGCCGTCGAGGACGCGGGCCGGCTGCGCGACGCCCTGGGCACCGCGCTGCCGGTCGGCGTCCCGGAGGCGTTCACCGAGCCCGTGAAGGATCCACTCGGCGATCTCCTCGCCCGGTACGCCCGCACGCACGGCCCGTTCACGTCCTCGCAGGCCGCCGCACGCTTCGGTCTGGGCACCGCCGTCACCGACGGCGCGCTGCACCGCCTGGCCGCGAGCGGGCGGGTCGTCCAGGGCGAGTTCCACCCTTCCGGCATCGGCCAGGAGTGGTGCGACGCCGCCGTTCTGCGCCGCCTGCGCCGCCGCTCCCTGGCCGCCCTCCGCCACGAACTGGAGCCGGTCCCGCCGGCCGCCCTGGCGACCTTCCTGCCCCAGTGGCAGCACCTCGGGAGCAGCAGCCTGCGCGGCATCGACGGGCTGGTCCGCGCCATCGAGCAGTTGCAGGGCGCCCCGGTCCCCGCCTCCGCGCTCGAAAAACTGATCCTGCCCTCCCGCGTGGCGCACTACGCGCCCACCCTCCTCGACGAGCTCACCACCACGGGCGAGGTCCTGTGGGCCGGGGCCGGGGCGCTGCCCGGCAAGGACGGCTGGGTCTCGCTCTACCTCGCCGACGCCGCCCCGCTCCTCCTGCCCCCACCCCACCCCCTGGAGCTCACGGCCCTCCACGAGTCGATCCTCACGGCGCTCTCCGGAGGCTACGGCCTGTTCTTCCGGCAGATCGCCGACCAGGTCCGCGCCACCACCCATCCCGACGCCACCGATCCGCAGCTCGCCGACGCCCTGTGGGACCTGGCCTGGTCCGGCCGGCTCACCAACGACACCCTCGCGCCGTTGCGCGCCCTGCTCGGCTCGGGCCGTACGGCGGGCGCCACCGCCCACCGTGCCAAGCGCACCGTCCCGCGCGGCCGGTACGGCACCCTCACCGCGGCCGCCCGCCCGACCGGTCGTGCCGCCTCCCGTTCCGGCCCGCCGACCGTGAGCGGCCGCTGGTCACTGCTGCCTCCCGCCGAGCCGGACCCGACGCACCGCGCCCACGCCCTGGCCCGCACCCTGCTGGACCGGCACGGCGTGGTCACGCGCGGCGCCGTGGCCGCCGAAGGCGTGGAGGGCGGCTTCTCGGCGACGTACCGCGTCCTCTCGGCGTTCGAGGACAGTGGGCAGGCGCGCCGCGGCTATGTCGTCGAGGGCCTGGGCGCCGCCCAGTTCGCGATGGACGGCGCGGTCGACCGCCTCCGCGCGGCGGCGACCGCGCGCGACCGCGCCGAGCCCGGCGCCGCCCCGCGCGCGGTGGTCCTCGCCGCCGCCGACCCGGCCAACGCGTACGGCGCCGCCCTGTCCTGGCCCGAGCCCCCGACGGGCGCCGGGCACAAGCCGGGCCGCAAGGCGGGCTCCCTCGTCGTGCTCGTCGACGGCGAGCTCGCGCTCTACATGGAGCGCGGGGGCAAGACCCTGCTGTCCTGGTCCACCGAGCCGGAGGACCCGGTCCTGCGGGCGGCGGCCGAGGCGCTGGCCGAGGCCGCCCGCGCGGGCGCCCTGGGCACCGTCACCGTGGAGCGGATCAACGGCACGGCGGCCCTGACGTCGCCGCTGTCCCGCGCCCTGGAGGCGGCCGGTTTCCACGCCACCCCGCGGGGCCTGCGGCTGCGCGCGTAGCGGCCGCGAGCGCACCGGCCGCCGGCACTGGCCCATCATGGAGACATGCCCGAAGGAGACACCGTCTGGCTGACCGCCCGTCGCCTGCACACCGCCCTCGCGGGCAGGCTCCTGACGCGCTCCGACCTCCGCGTCCCGAAGCTGGCCACCGCCGACCTGACCGGCCGTGAGGTCCTCGACGTCACTCCGCGCGGCAAGCACCTGCTCACCCGCATCGAGGGCGGGCTGACCCTGCACTCCCATCTCCGGATGGACGGCTCATGGCGCGTCTTCGCGGCCGACGAGCGCTGGCGCGGCGGCCCCGCCCACCAGATCCGGGCCATCCTCGCCACCACGGCCCACACCGCCGTCGGCTACCGCCTGCCCGTCCTGGACCTCATCCGTACCAGCGACGAACACACCGTCGTGGGCCACCTGGGCCCCGATCTCCTCGGCCCGGACTGGGACTTCGAGGAAGCCGTACGCCGTGTGTGCGCCGACCCGGCGCGCCCTCTCGGCGAGGCGCTGCTGGACCAGCGGAACCTCGCCGGCATCGGCAATGTCTTCAAGTGCGAGCTCGCCTTCCTCGCCCGCGTCACCCCCTGGCTCCCCGTCGGCGACCTGCCGCTTGGCGTGCCCGAGCGGCTCGTCGCCACCGCCCACCGCCTGCTGGAGGAGAACAAGGAGCGCGTCGAGCGCCGCACCATGCCGGGTTCACGCCCCGACCAGAAGGTGTACGTCTACGGCCGCAGGCACCAGCCCTGTTACCGCTGCGGCACCCCGATCCGCTGGGACGACCGGCACGAGCGGATCTCGTACTGGTGCCCCGGATGCCAGAAGGGCCCCGGCCCCGAGGCCGCCGCCGCCAGGTGACGCCTTGTCGGCGCCGGAGCGCGTCAAGCGCGTGAACGGCCCCACCGCACCGCTCTGGTGAACCTCAAGGCCCTGGACCCCTTGGAGGCCCTGCGCGCCGGCGGCGGTGACGCGGCGTGCACCGGCAGGAGACTGAGCCCCCATCCGCCGGCCGCCACGGCACCCTCCACGACGCCCGCCTGACCCGGCGCCAGGGCCAGTCTCAGCACCGCCCAGCACCACAGTCCGCCCAGCACCAGCGCCAGCGTCACCCGCCCGGCCGTCAGCAGCCGCGGGCCCACCCGCCGTTCGGGTACCGGGCGCCCGAGCCCCCGCTGTCCAGCCACCGGCAGTCCGGCCACCGGCAGCCCGCCCACCGGCGGTCCACCCGCCGGTAGTCCAGCCGCCGCCGACCGCCGTTCAGCCGACCGCCGTTCAGGTGCCGGCCGCGAGACCCGTCGCCGTACCATGGCCGCCTCCTCCGGTCGACGCTAGACCGGCCGGTCAACCGGCGGGAGGGGCGTACCGGTGCGCGCCTCCCGCGCGCACCCGGCCGCCCTCACGCGCTCCTCGCGCTCCGCCGGCGCCGTACCGCCTGTAACGCCCGTACCGCCACGCGCGCGTAATCCGGCTCCGCGCCGCTTACACACTGTCCGCCTGGCGGCTCTCGGCCTGGAACATCCACCCGTGCTTCTCGAGATCGGCGGTCAGCGCGATCAGCAGGTCCTGCGTCACCGGGTCGGGCTCGTCGGTCGCGGCGATGCGCTCCCGCATCCGTCCGACCACGGTGACGAGCGCGTCGACCATGATCTTCACCGCGTCGTCGTCCTTGATCCACCCCGTCGGTACGTTCCCGATGGCGCTGCTCGACGCGACCGATGAGGCGCGCCCGTCCGGGTTCACGCCCAGCGTCGAGGCACGCTCCGCCACGATGTCGGCGTGCTGGCGCGCGGTGGCCACGACCTCGTCGAGCTGGAGGTGAATGGAGCGGAACCGCGGTCCGACGACGTTCCAGTGCACCTGCTTGGCCACCAGGGACAGGTCCACCACGTCCACCAGCGCCCCCTGCAGGGCTTCGCCGACCACCTTGAGGTCGGCGTCGGGCAGAGAGCTCTTCACGACAGTCATTCCGAATCCTCCATTCGAGCGTGCGGCTGTACACCCTCACGCCTCGTCCACCATGACACATATGACCTGAAACGGGCATTCGGAGTAAACGAAAGCCCCGGTCGGCACTCGGGTACCCGACCGGGGCTCAGCTCAAAACGCTAGCTCGCTCTCAACACGAGCGCGCGCTCAGGCGGCGACGACGTCCACCGCCTCGGCGGGCGCCTTGATGGTCACCCGCTCCGTCGGCACGCCCGCCACCGACGTCACGGACACAGAGTTGAGCATGGGACGCACTGGTGCCGGCACCGGCTCACTCGCCGCTGCCGATTCCGCCAGCTCCGCCAGCGAGAGCTCGTCGCTCACCTCTCGCATGAGCTCGGACATCCGTACGTCAAGCGCGTCGCAAATCGCGGAGAGCAGCTCGGAGGAAGCCTCCTTCTGCCCCCGCTCCACCTCGGAGAGATAGCCGAGCGAGACTCGGGCGGACGAGGAGACTTCGCGCAGAGTACGGCCCTGGCGTTGGCGCTGCCGACGCAGCACGTCACCCAGCAGGCGACGGAGCAGAATCATCGGTGGCTCCCTCCTCGGACCGCGTAGCCGCATCCTTCACGCCCCACCGTACCGCCTCGCGCTGCGGCCGTGCGGGGAGCGATGTCGTGTTCACTCAGGGCTGCAAACATCAATTCCCCCCGTTCTGTTCCGTATCCTGTGCCCGCGCATTCTCCGAGAGTTCGTTCGCGAGCAGCTCCAGCACGCTCCGTACACTCTCTTTACGGATTTCCGCACGGTCGCCGTTCAATCTCAGGGCGACGACTTTCCCCGCTCCGAGTGGCCCGTCGGGCGGCCCGCAAACCGCCACGAACACCGTGCCGACCGGCTGCCCGTCCTGCGGTTCGGGCCCCGCGACACCCGTCGTCGCGACCCCCCAGACGGCACCCAGCCGGGCCCGTACACCCGCCGCCATCTGCAGTGCCACGTCCGGGTCGACCGCCCCGCGCTCCTCCAGAAGGGTGCCGTCGACGCCCAGCAGCTCGCGCTTGAGCGCCGTCGCGTACGCCGTGACGGAGCCGCGGAACGAGCGGGAGGCGCCCGGTACGGAGGTGAGCTCGGCGGCCACCAGGCCGCCGGTGAGGGACTCGGCCACGGCGAGCGTCTGGTGACGCTCCGCGAGCAGCGCCAGCGCCCGCGCCGCGAGGGCCGCCTCGTCCGTAGCCGCCGGCGTCGCGACGGCGGCTCCGGCCGGACCCGGCGAAGTCGCCACGACACCCGCCGCCGAACCTGCCGAAGTCGTCGCCGGCGTCATCGGCCCGGCTCCGATCCGCTCTCCGCCCCCGCTCCCGAAGCCGTCCCCGCGCCACCCGGCGCCGCGTCCCCCGGAGCCGTCCCGGCCGCCCCCGCGCCCGGAGCCGCCCCGGCCGCCGCCGCGGCTGCGCTTTCGTCTGACCCCCAGGGAGACGAGCTTCTACGACATGTTTTCCGCCTCCGCGGACAACATCG
>NZ_JBEZAQ010000015.1:0-190941 GCF_040646655.1 Streptomyces sp. NPDC045431 | reverse complement strand
GTGGCTCCATCCTCCGCCTTGCGATCGCACGCACCAGACGCCGCCAGGCCCGCCCTCGCGGGCGGACGACGCTACTTTGCGGACACTCCCTAGGGCCTGGTCCGAAAGACAGGCCCAACCCCATCCCACACCGAGGAGCCGTCATGCCCGACGCCGCGACCCTCTGCGAGACCTTCCAGCGCACCGCCGCCACCCGGCCCCAGGCACCCGCCCTCCACACCGTCCAGGGCGACGTGCTGACCTGGGCCCAGTACGCCGAGCGCGTCGCCTCGGTCGCCGCCGGGCTGCACGGCCTGGGCGTCCGGCACGGCGACACCGTGGCCCTGATGCTCACCAACCGGCCCGAGTTCCACGTGGCCGACTGCGCCGCCTTCCACCTCGGCGCCATACCGTTCTCGCTCTACAACACCCTGCCCCCGGACCAGCTCACCGACGTACTCGCCCGGGCGCGGGCACGCGTCCTCGTCACCGAGCGGCGCTTCCTGCCCGTGCTCCGGCGGTCCCTCACCGGTACGGACGTCGCACACCTCGTCACCGTGGACGGGCCGGCCGAAGGGGCCACCGAGCTGGCCGCGGTGGAGGCCGCCGCACCGGCGGACTTCGACTTCGGGGCGGCCTGGCGGCGCGTACGGCCCGGTGACGTCCTCACGCTGATCCACACGTCCGGAACCACCGGCCGCTCCAAGGCCGTGGAGGTCACCCACGCCGGCATGACGGCCCAGCTGGACGCCACGGAGCAGCTCCTCGGCATCACGCACGAGGACAGCCACCTGTCCTTCCTGCCCGCCGCGCACATCGCCGACCGCTGGGCCTCGCACTACACGAACATCCGCTTCGGCACCCGCCTGACCTGCGTACCCGACCTCAAGGAGCTGCCCGACGCCCTCACGTCCGTACGCCCCACCCTCTTCGGCGCGGTGCCCGTCGTCTGGCAGCGGCTGAAAGCCGGGCTGGACGCGGCCCTCGCCGCCGCCGACCCGGGACTGCGAACCCTGGTGGAGGGCTGCGTCGGCACCGCACGCCGCCTCGGCCCCGGCCGGCGCGCCGGAACACTGACGGCCGAACAGGCCGAGGAACTCGACGCGGCCGAACCGGTCCTCGCCGAACTGCGCAAGAGGATCGGCCTCGACCGCGCCCGGGTCTGCGTCACCGGAGCCGCACCCGCGCCGCCGGAACTGGTGGAGTTCTTCCACGCCCTCGGTGTGCCCCTCGGCGACGCCTGGGGCATGTCCGAGCTGTCCGGCATGGCGCTGATGAACCCGCCCGGCGACCCCAGGCCCGGCACCGTCGGCCGGCCCGTGCCGGGCGCCCGCATACGGGTCGCCGAGGACGGCGAACTGCTGGTGAAGGCGCCCTTCCTGATGCGTGGCTACCGCGACGAGCCCGACCTCACCGCACAGGCCGTCGACCCGGACGGCTGGCTCCACACCGGCGACCTCGTCACCGTCGACGGCGAAGGGAACGTCACCATCGTCGACCGCAAGAAGGACATCATCATCAACACGGGCGGCAAGAACATGTCGCCCACCCGCATCGAGGGTGTCCTGCGGGGCGCCTCACCCCTGATCGCGCACGCCGTGGTCGTCGGCGACGGCCGCCCCTGCAACGTCGCCCTCCTCGTCCTGGACCGCGAGGCCGTCGCCGCCCGGGCCACGGCCGACGTCGAGAGGGAGATCGCCGCCGCCGTCGAGGACGCCAACACCCGGCTCTCCCGCCCCGAACGCGTCCGCGCCCACGCCATCCTGCGCGACACGTGGGAACCCGGCGGGCCCGAGCTCACCGTGACGCTCAAGGTGCGCCGAGCGGCGGTGGAGCAGCGGTACGCGCAGCTCATCGAGTCGCTCTACACCCACTGAGCCGGGGGGACACGGTGTTCTCCCCGGTACTCGCGCTTCTCGCCGCCGTGCAGCTGGCGCTCGCCGCCGTCGCCCTGCGCGGCCCGCGCCCCGGAGCGTGGACCGCGCTGCTCGGCTGTGCCCTCGCGTACGACTCGGCCGTCGTCGCCGCCGGTACGGTGCTGGGCCCCGGCGCGCTCCTGCAGGCGCTCAGCACCGGTCGGTACGTCCTCCACGCCCTGCTCACGCCGCTGGTGGTGCCCTGCGCGGCGATGCTGCTGCGCGGCGGGCGCGCGGTGGTGGCCGGGGCGTGGGGCACGGCGTGCGTGCTCGCCGCCGCCGGGGCCTGGGCCACCCTGCCGGGCCTGGACCTCGTACCGCGGCGGTGGGCGGACACCCTGCGGTACGCGGACGCGGAGCCCGGCGGGGTGCCGGTGGCCGCGGTCGCGGCGATGCTCCTGCTGCTCGGGGCGGGCGTGGTGCTCTGGCGGCGTCGGCGCGTGCCGTGGGTCGCCGCGGGGGCGGTCGCCGTGTTCGCCGCCTCGGCGGCGGCCGTGGCCGTGCCGCCGCTCGGCAACGCGGGCGAGGCGCTCATGCTGGCCGGGCTGGTCGCCGCACTGCGCGAGGGCCGCGCACGCGCCGGCTCAGTGGTCGCGCAGGAGTGACCCGGCGCCGTACACCTTGTCCTCGATGCCGCTGTCGCGCAGCGCCATCCACCACGTGGCGGCGTTGATGGCGATCACCGGAAGGCCCAGCCACCGTTCGGCCTCGTCGGCCAGCGCCACCATGGACAGGTTCGTCCCGCACTGGACCAGGGCGTCCACCCCGTCGAGCGCGGCCAGACCGGTCAGCGCCTCGCGCAGCCGCTCCTCCCCGACGTGGGCGATGGAGACGGCCGTCGGGCAGCGCAGGCCGGTCACCCCGGCGACGTCGAAGCCCAGTTCGCCGAAGAACCGCCGTACGTTCGCGTCCCCGACCGGCTGGTACGGCGTCACCACGCCGATGCGCCGGGCGCCGTACAGGCGCAGCGCGCGCTCGCACGCCTCCGCGCCGGTGGCCACCTGGAGCCCGGTGATGTCGTGGATCTGCTTCACGAAGGCCCGGTTGCCCGCCACCCCGCCCCAGAAGGTCTCGGCGGACATGCCCATCACCATGTAGTCGGGCTCGCAGGTCAGCACCCGCTCGCAGGCGGCGCCGATCTCGTCGCGTATCTGCTCCAGCAGCCGCTCCATGCCCGCGTCGCCCGCCATGTTCTGGTCGCGGATGTGGATGCGCGAGACGTGGGCGGTCACACCGGGCACCGTCATCCGGTAGAAGTCGGGCTCCACGATCGTGTTCGTACTGGGGGCGATGACGCCGAACGTGCGGCGCCAGCCGAGGGCGTCGGTCACAGGGACACCTTTCGGAAGGAGGAGGCGGAGGAGGCGGGGGCGGACAGGCGCCAGGCCGCGTACACGAGGGCGGCCTGCGTGAGGGTGTTGCAGGACTGCTCCACCCACTGCAGTGCCACGCTCTGGTCGGGCCGGGCGGCGAGCGGGCCGAGCGCGTACGTGCCCAGCAGCCACACACCGGTGGCCGCGGCCGCGCGGGACTCCCCGGCCGCGCGCGCCAGCAGGATCAGCCGTACGCCGCAGACCGTCACCGCCGCGATCGTGAGCACCATCAGCGGCATCGTCGTGCGGAGCGCCAGGGAGCCGGCGGCGGCCGCCGCCCACGTCACGGCGAAGCCCCACAGCGGGGGCGTCCGGGAGGCCTGCGGACCCGCGGCCACGGGCACGCTGAGCAGCGCGTGCGCCAGGAGCAGGAACCCCAGCGCGAGGAGCGGGAAGAGCGCCTTGTTGAGGGGCTGGATGTCGGGCCCGTCCAGCGCCACGGTGAGCTTCCAGCCCGCCTTCGACAGGCCCCCGGCGAAGACCAGGGCGGCGCCGGCGGCCGCGACGGTACGGCCGCGGGGGACGGCGCGGCCGACCGGCCGCACCAGCCGCGCGGCCGCCACACCGGTCAGCACCACCGGGACGAAGTCCTCCAGGGCGAGCGCGACGGGGTAGTCCACGGCGCTCACCGTTCCGGGACCGTCGCCGGGAGCACATCCCTGCTCCGGAAAGCCGCGGCGGCGAACCGGGCGGCCGCCTTGCGGCGGGTCAGCCACGCCACGCGGCCCCCGTTGCGGGTGCGGTCGGCGAGGATCCGGTCCGCGAGCCACGGGGTCACCGTCTCCACCCGGTCGGCCAGGACGTCGAGGACCTTGCGCGCCTTCGCGTACTCCTCCGGGGTGTAGCCGTGGACCAGCAGGTCGGTCACGAGCATCCCGGGGGACAGCCGCAACGCCCGCACATCGTGCGGGCGGGTCCCGGCCCGCTCGTCGAGGTCGGCGGCCAGGGCCCGCGTCAGGTACGTGACCGCGCTCTTCGTGGCGCCGTACGCGCCGAGGCCGGGCAGCACGCGCCCGTCGGAGCCGAAGCCTTCCATGTTCCACAGCCGCCCCCGCCCCTGGGCGAGGAAGCCGGTCACCGCGACCGCCGAACCGTGCGCGGTGCCCAGCAGGTTCGCCGCCGTCACCGCCTCGACGTCCCCCGCGGTCAGTTCCCACAGCGGGCGGCGGGGCGCGGCGGCACCCGCGTTGTTGATCCAGACGTCGACCCGCCCGTAGCGGTCGTACGCGGCGTCCCACAGCTCCTGCACCTGTGCCCGGTCGGTGACGTCAGCCACCCGCCCCAGCACCCGGTCCGGCGGGCCGGGCGGCTCGCCCTCCCGGCGGCCGCACAGCGCCACGCGGCAGCCACGCGCCAGGAACGCCCGTACGAGCCCCTGGCCGATCCCGCGCGTGCCACCCGTCACCACCACGACGGTGCCGCCGCTCACGACTCCGCCTCCCAGGTCAGCACGCCGTGCAGGACGCCCGTGAGGACGTTGCCGCCGAACAGCTCGTACGTGACGGCCAGCCGTCCGCCCGCCGACATGCCGGCCGTGGCGTCCAGGGCGAACTCCCGCGCCCTCACCCGGTGGACGTCGCCGTCCGTGAAGTGCCACAGCGGGAAGTTCGCGCGGCCGAACGCCTGGGCGCCGCCCCAGGCGTCGGGCCCCTCCCAGAACTCCCGCGTCCCGTCCCGCCGCCGCACCACGGTGAAGGCCCGGTCGAGCCCGCCGCCCGTCCAGGTGACCCGGTGCTCGGCGCGCAACAGGTCCAGCGGGGTGAGCCGGTGGACGACCCGGACCGTGCCCAGCGGCTTCTGGTCCGCGCCCCACAGCTCGCAGTCGCCCGCGAACCTCCCCGCCTGCTTGGTCGGCAGGATCCACGGCACGGGGCCGTTGGCGGTCTCGGCGTCCCGGTGCGCGGCGACGGCCCGCCGGGTGGCGGGGTCGGTGTCGTGGTCCGTGGTCCTGACGTACAGGCCGTTGAAGCAGCCGACGACGGTCCAGCCCTGGTACAGGACCGAGGAGTAGACCTGGGTGGCGCCGTCGGGCAGGACGTGGTTCCAGGTGTTCAGGCCCACCTGCCAGCCGGGGCCGTAGTAGTGGGCGTCGACGAAGGAGCCGTACGGCTGCCCGCTGCCGTGGAAGTCGGGCCCCTGGTAGAGGCGGTTGTCGTCGGCGTCGCCCACGGTGAACGCGAAGGGCGCGGCGAGGCGGAACCGCCCGGCGAGCGGCCCGCCGCCCGTGAGGCCGCCGTCCATGCGGTAGACGGTGGCGCCGTCCTCCGCATCGGACGAGCGGCGGATGTCCTCGTAGCCGCACCAGGTGCCGTGGGCGTCGAAGAGGGACGGGCGGCCGTGCCACTCGCCCGCGATGCGCTGCTGCCAGGCGCTGGGGGAGGACGGGGTCATCGCGTCCCCTCCGGCCGTCCGGTGATCAGCAGGTGCCGCAGGCGGTCCGTCGTCGCGGGGCCGAGCAGCCGGTCGACCCGGTTCCACACCGGGTCGATCTCCCGGCTGAACAGCGCGGACCGCAGCCGCCGGTCCCGTACGGCCAGGTCGGTGCCGGCGAGTTCACCGGCCGCCTCGGCGGGCATCGCGGCGGCGAGCGACAGCCAGTGGTCCGCGTACTCCTCCACGATCGGGCCCACCGCGCGCAGGGCCGCCTCGTCGGCGCGGTGCACCAGCATCCACGGGGACATCAGGGACCGCTGGCGCGGACCGACGGCCGCCGCGGTGAGTCCGGGTATCTCGGCGGCGCGGGCGTGCGGTTTCGTGAGCGGCCCGTACACGGTGTCGGTGTACACCGGATGGGCGGCGAGGTCGGCCCGCTGCACCAGGTCCAGGTGGAAGGCGTAACCGCCGCCCGCGTACACCGAGTCGAGCGTGAAGTGGGGCAGCGGGCCGTCGTCCGCGCCGAAGGCGAACACCATGTGGCTGTCCAGCCCCGCCGCGGGCAGCACCAGCCCGATGTACACCACCGACGCGACGGACACGCCCCGGTCGCCGGTGAAGTACCGTACGCGGCCGACCGGTTCGGGGAAGGAGGGGCCGCGCAGGGCCGCCCACTCGGTGGGTCGCTCCACCACCCCCGTTCCGGCGACGAGCCGGTCGAGGACCAGGGCCGACAGCTCGGCGGACGGGGACAGCGCCGTTTCCGACATGATCACTCGCTCTCGACGGTGGGGTGGCCGGCGGTGGGGTGGAAGCCGTGCGCCTTCTGCTCCCAGGCGCGGGCGAACTCGGGGACGTCACGCCGCCCCGGTGAGGGGATCACGGTGGCGGTGCGTGCCGGGACGTCGCCCGTGATGCGGTCGGCCGCACCGACCATCCACCCCTTCGCGGCCAGTTCCTGGCGCTTGCGGCGGTACGCGACCGAGATCAGGTCCGATCGCAGGTGCAGCTCCGCGCCCAGGTCGGCGGGGAGCAGCTCGGGGCGGGTGCCGTCCACGACCGGGGCGTCCTGGCCGAAGATCTTCATGACGCGCTTGCGGGTGTTGCCGTCGGCCCACGCACCGGTGAAGAAGTCCCGCAGCGCCACCCACTTCACCAGGGTCGTCGTCTCGTCCACCGGGATGTTGGTGTCGTAGATGACCATGCTGCCCAGCGGCAGCCGCACATGGAGCTTGATCAGGTTCGGCAGCATCCAGCCGGCCGTGGTCACCACCGGCGGCCGGTCCTTCGCCCGCGCCCTGCGGTCGGCGTACAGCCGCGCCCACAGCCCCTTGGCGGTGGGCGGGTGGAGGGCGACCGTCGCGAAGGCCGACCACTCGTCGGGCTGCTCCAGCGCGTACTCCTCGACCTCCGGCCGGTCCGGGTTCCCGAAGGAACCCGCGTGGACGAAGGGGGTGTGCGCGATGTCGCAGCCGTTCTCCAGCACCCGCTCGTAGTTGGAGCGCCACATGTACTCGCCCCGGACCGCCTTGAACCGGCCCCCGTTCTCGACCAGTTCGTCGAACTCGGGCCATACCGGGATCGGGGGCCGCTCCTCCGGAGGCAGGTCGCCGAGGAACACCCACACGAAGCCGTACTTCTCCTGGACGGGGTAGGCGTCCACCCGCGCCTTCCTCGGGATGCCCCGCCCCGGCTGGTTGGCCGGGATGAGCGTGCACGCCCCGTCCGCGTCGAACCGCCACCCGTGGTACGGGCAGACCACGCAGTCACCCGCCAGGGTGCCGGCGGACAGGGCCGCGCCCCGGTGCGCGCACAGGTCGGACAGGGCGACGGGGCGGCCGGCGCCGGTGCGGTACAGCACGAGCGACTGGCCCAGGCACACCACCTTCCGGGGCGTGCGCCCGACGCGGTCGGCGAACTCGACCGCGTACCAGAAATTCTTGAGCATCCGTGCCGCTCCTCATCGTTGGAGTGGGGAAGTCAGCGGCGACGCACCAGGGCGAGGCCGGGGTGGGGCGGGGCGAGCAGTGACGCGAGCGCGCCGTGGGCCGCGGCGTCGCCGCGCAGGTGGGCGGTACAGAACAGCGTGACGAGCCGGGCCAGCAGGGCCCGTGCCGAGCGCTGGGCCCCACCGGGCCGCTCCAGGAACCCGCGGGCCGACGTGGGGTCGTGCGGATCGCACGGCGTGAAGTGCCCCGCGCCGGTGAGCCGCGCCCAGACGTGCGCGCCGTCCGCGTCCCGCAGCGCCTCGGCGAAGGTGCGCTCCACCGGATCGGACGCGCCCTCACCGCCGTACCGGTCCGTGCTCGCGGCGATCACGCCGTCCGTCTCGCCGGACAGCAGCAGGACCGGCGCGGTGCCGCTCACCGGCAGCACCGTGCCGGGCGGCCAGCCCAGCATCGAGGCGACCAGCGTATGGGCGCCGTACGTGAAGACGGCGCGGACGCCCGGCGTGAACCCGGCGGACTGCAGCGCCACGGTGCCGCCCGCCGAGTGCCCGCCCAGCGCGACGCGGTCCAGGTCGAGCAGGCCGGCCAGGGGCGCCCGGCCCGCCAGCTCCCCCAGCGCGGTGAGCAGCGCCCCGATGAGCGGGGTGGTGGGCCGGGAGCCGTACCCGGCGGGGGACGCGGCGTCGAGGTCGACGGCCGGGGTCAGGCCGTGGCTGCCGGCGAACAGCTCACCCACCAGGTCCGCCGTGACCGTCACCAGGCCCTTCTCGGCGAGAGCGATGGCGAGCCAGCGGTACGCGTCCTGCCCGACGTTGATGCCGGGCAGGAGCAGCACGACGGGGTGCGGGGCGCGGGACGGATCGGCCGGCACCTCGCCCGTCAGGCGTTCGGCGTCGGAACCCGTGTGCCGGGCAGGGTAGAACACGCGCAGGTGGGCCGTGTCGAACGGCTCCTTGAGGCCCGGCACGCGGGTGGCCCACCACACGGACCGCACCTGGCTCATGACGCGGGCCCGCCGAAGCGGGGCAGTTCACGGTCCCCGCCCCACAGGGCGCGCACCAGCCGGTTGGTGGTCTCCTCGCCGAAGTACCGCACGCCCATGACGTTGGCGGGGTCGCGTTCGGCGATGTTGCGGCGGGTCGCCAGGTCGGCGGCGGCGAGCGCGGCCCGCTGCTCCTCCGGTACGGGCTCCGCCTCGTCCACCCACCCCAGCCAGCGGTCCACGTGCGCGTGCGTCAGCCGCCGCACGAGCGCGACGTGGTGCTCGTCGCGGGGCATCGCGTAGCAGTACGCGGTGGGGGAGAGGCTCGCCCGGATGAAGCCGGCGCGGCTGGTGAACCACGACAGCTCCGGATTCTCCTCGCGTACGGACAGCCACTCCCGGGCGACGGGCTCGTAGTAGCGGTCGTAGTAGTCGCCGTCGGCGAGCAGGTTGGTACGCGGTACGGAGTCGAGGTAGAACCAGCCGCCGGGCCAGCAGAGCAGGGCGATGCCCAGGTGGGGGACGCGGACGTGCGGGCCGAGCCACACGGTCAGGTGGAGGTTGGCGAAGCCGCGCGTGGGATTGCCCAGCCACGAGTGCACCATCCAGTCGACCTCCGGGCCGGTGTACGCGGCCAGCGAGCCGCCGGGGCTCGCGGGCGGCGAACCGTAGCTCTCCAGGTCCTTGGTGGACGGGTCCCGGTGGAGCTCGAAGCGGGCGTCGATCTTCTCCTTGAGCTCGATGAGCAGCGCGCGCCACTGCTCGAAGGTGTCGGTCACGTCGGTGACCGGGGCTTCGTCCGTCATGTCCTGGACGGCCTTGAGGGTGTCGCTCACGATGCTCCTCCTGGGCGTGCGGCCGCGACGAGGGCCCCGGCGAGGTGCCAGGGCCGTCCGTCGACGAGGTCGGTTCCGCGCGAGACGAGACGGCGGGCGGCCTGGCCCGGCCGGATGGGGGCGAGGGTGAGGCGGCCGTCCGCCGGGGTGGTGTCGGGGTGGCTGATCCGGCCGTCGAAGGGCGCCGCCCCACGGGCCTGCCACAGGCCGAAGTCCCGCGGCAGGCGGTGGATCGCGCCGGTGGCGTGACCGGCGGCCACCACGTTCACGCGGTTCTCGGCGCTGCGCTCCGGGAGCCCGAGGGAGCTCTCCCAGCCCTCCGTCCCGGTGAAGCAGACGGCGGCCGTGTCCGCCCCGGCGAGCGCGGCGAGCCGGAAGGTCTCCGGGTACAGGCCGTCGTCGCCGACGACCACCGCCACCCTGCCCCACGGGGCGTCGTACGTGTGGAGCCGCGACCCGGGCGGACCGTCGGCCCAGGCCGCGTGCCGCGTACTGCGGTGCAGCTGGGGCTGTACGAGGACGGGGCCGTCGGCACGGAGCAGGTAACCGGTGTGGACGCGCTCGTGGGGCAGGGTGCAGGCGAGGTACGTGTCGGTGCCGGCGAGCGCGCCGGTCAGCGCGGCCAGTGCCTCCTTGGCCAGTGCCTCCTTGGCCGGAGCCGCGCCGGCCGCGGGGTCGACGACTCCGCCGGGGAAGCAGAACAGCTCCGGCACCACGACCAGCGACGCGCCCAGGGCGGCCGCCCGGGCGGTCAGCTCCGCCGTCTCGGCCACCGCGTCACGCGGGTCCCCGGCCCCGGGGCGTACGACGGCGGCCGTCACCTCGTCGGCCCGCCGCCCCGCGAAGGGCGGCGCCGGGTGGGGCGGCGCCGCGAGGGGGGCGTACAGCTCGGGCCGGCGGGCGGCGAAGACGTCGGTGCCGTCCGGGCGCCGCTTGTCGTCGGCCCGCGCCGGCTCGATGTCGGCGACGACGACCGCCTCGCCCGTGCGCGGGGCCCGGGCGACCACGGTGCCGTCGGGGGCGACGATCTGGCTCTCCCCGGCCCCGTGGAGCGCCTCGCGGGGCACCCCCAGCCCGGCGGCGACGGTGTCGACGTGCTCGTCGGGCAGCAGGGGACCGACCTTGTTGGCGGCGACGACCCAGACCCTGTTCTCCCCCGCCCGCACCGGGATGTGCAGCGACGCCTCGTCCAGGGCGAAGGAGTTGAGGCTGTTGAGGAGGACCTGGGCGCCGCGCACGGCGAGCCCCCGGCACACCTCGCTGATGACGCCCTCCATGCACGAGTACAGACCGATCCTGCCGACCGCCGTGTCGACGACGGGCCCCGGGGTGAGGGCCGGGTCGAGGTGGTCCCGCTCGCTGCCCATCAGGACCTGCTTGTCCGCGTGGGCGAGGAGCGCGCCGTCGGGGCCGTACAGGAGACTGGCCGCGGTCACCCGGTCCCCGCCGGGTGCGGCCAGGGTGACGTGGGTCTTGACGAACACGCGGTGCCGCGCCGCCGCGGCGGCCAGCGGCGCCAGGAAGTCGTCACCGGGCCGGCACGCCCTGCGCAGCGCGTGCGCCCGGTCGTCGTACCAGGACAGGTGGTTGCAGAACTCCGGCAGCACCACCAGGCGGGCGCCGCGCCGCGCGGCCGCGTCGATCGCGCGGAGGCACGCGGCCAGGTTGGCGCTGCGGTCGCGGCCGACGGCGAACTGGGCCGCGGCGACGCGCACGGTGGAGCCCTCGGCCATGACAGCCTCCCGTGGTCACTGGTTCCCCTAGCGGAACAGTGTTTCCCCAACATACACTCGGGTGCCACCCCGCGACAGGGGTGGGAAGCGACGACCGACCGGAGGTTCCGCCGTGCTCGTCCATGTCGTCCTGATGAGGTTCACCGACCCCGCCGACGCTCCCGAGGCGAAGAGGCGGCTGGAGGAACTGCCCCCGCTCGTCGGCGAGATCGCGTCCATGCGCGTGGGCCTCGACGTGACCGGGTCGGCCGTCTCGTACGACCTGTGCATGACCACCCGGCACACCTCGGCCGCCGCGCTCGCCGCCTACCAGCGTCACCCAGCGCATCGCGCGCTGGGTGACTGGCTGCGCCCGCGGCTCGCGGACCGGGCGACGGTCGACTATGTCGCCCCGGGCGAGTGTGGCGATGACGGCGAGGGCGGTGACTAGGAAGTGCGGCCGGGCAGCGTCTGGATGGTGCCCGCGGCGAGCAGGGACGCGTAGTACGCGCCACCGGGGTAGAGGTCCGCGGTGCGCGTCCCGTCGAAGGCGTCCTTCGCCCAGCCGACCGCGAGGGTCTGCAGCGCGGAGACGTTCTTCTGCTGCGGCGTGCCGCACAGCAGCGTGCCCGCGTTGTCGGTGGTGGAGCCTTCCGCGTCCGTGTGGGCGCCCGACGTCAGGCGTACGCCGACGAACGGGCGGGGCAGGAGCTGCTGGAGCGCGGCGGTGCCGCTGCCGCTGTTGTTGCAGCTGTAGCCGGGGGCGGAGATGGTCAGGATGGGCAGGGACGTCGTCGCCAGCTGGGTGAGCGAGGCGTCGGTGTTGTTCCCGATGAACGACTTCACCGGGTCCAGCAGGACCAGGCCGCGCACCTTGGCGAACGCGGCCGGGTGGTCGGCCCGCAGTCTCTGCGCCACGTACTCCGCCGCCTCGCCGCCCGCCGAGTGGCCGGCGAAGACGAACGCGGACGGCAGCGCGCCCAGATCGGTGCGCCCGGCCTCGCTCTTGGCCGACGCGTAACTTCGGGCCAGTGGGGACGAGCCGCTGCCGGCGGAGGCGAACCAGGTCGCCACGTTGTCGAGGAACGGCTTGTTGTTCCCGATGTTCTGCAGCGTGCAGCCGAACATGTCCGCGCTGCGCAGGGTCGGGGCGAACACCAGGTATCCGGCGGCGGCGTAGCGCCCGGCCAGGTCCGCCATGTGGTTGTTGGCGCGGGCGAAGCCGTGCTGGAGCCAGACCAGGCCCTTCGGGGTGCCGGACGGGAAGTACCAGTCGGCGGGCTGGCGGTAGGTGAAGACCGCGCACGACACGTCGACGGTGGTGGACGCCTTGGTGGCGGCGGATGTGGCGGGGGTGGCGGGCGCGGAGTGGGCGGTGGTGGCCGGGACGGCGCCGAGGAGCAGGGCGGCAAGTGCCGGAACGATCACCTTGCGCAGGGCGGGCAGGTGCATGCGATCCTCCGAGAGCGGGCAGCCGTTTCCTTGAAGGAAACTGAGTTTCTGCACGCGATACGGGGATGACAGCGGAGGAGGCCGGGCCTGTCAATACCCGCCGTCGAAGCGGAGGCGGACGCCCCGCTACGGGCAGGCGCTTACGCCGGGCCCGGGTACGCGCCGGGAGGCATCCCCGAACCGCCCGCCCGGAAGGCCGCGGGCGCGTGCGTGACACACGGCTGCGTGTAGCCGTACAGCCCCTCGGCGCCGTACTCCCGCCCGTGCCCGCTGCGCTTGACACCGCCGAAGGGCGCCCGCAGCGACATCCCCGTGCGGTTGTGCGTGTTGACGAAGCGGAAACCGGCCTCGAGCCGCTGTGCGAAGGCGAACGCCCGGTCCTCGTCGGCGCTCCACACCGAAGCGCCGAGGCCGTACTCGGTGGCGTTGACGCGGGCCACCACCTCGTCCTCGTCGTCGTACGGCAGCACCGGCACCACCGGGCCGAACTGCTCCTCCCGCACCACGGGCGCGCCGTCGTCCAGGCCCAGCAGCAGCACCGGCCGCACGAAGTGCCCGGCGGCCAGGTCCGTGTCCGGACACACCCCGCCCAGCTCGACGGCGCGTCCGCCCCGGTCCCGGGCGTCGGCGACGAGCCGCCGGACGCGGTCCGCCGCCTCGGCACTGATCACCGGGCCCACCGTCGTGGCGGGATGCAGCGGGTCGCCGAGCAGCAGCGCGCGCTCGGCCGCCGCGACGTACTCCGCCACGAACCGCTCGTACCGCCGCCGTGGCACGTAGATCCGCTTGGCCGCCATGCACACCTGCCCGGCGGTGGCGAAACTCGCGAGCACCAGCCGTTCCAGGTCGCTCCGCGACAGCCGCGCGTCGTCCAGGAGCACGGCGGCGTCGTTGCCGCCCAGCTCCATGGTGGTCGGCGTCAGCGCGGCCGCGGCGACCGCGCCCACGGCACGCCCCGCCTCCGGCCCGCCCGTGAAGGACACCTTCCGGATGCCCGCGTGCCCGGCGAGCGCCCGCGCCGTCGCCGCGTACCCGTGGACGACGTGCACCAGCCCCGGCGGCACGTGCCGCGCGCACGCCTCCAGGACCAGCGACACCGCCAGCGGGGCCAGCGGCGAGGGCTTGACCACCACGGAGTTGCCCGCCGCCAGCGCGGGCGCCAGCTTCAAGGCGGTGAGCACCACGGGCGCGTTCCACGGCGTGAGCGCCGCGACCGCGCCGAACGGCCGGTGGCTCACCGTCAGCCGCCCCGCCGCGTCGTCGGTGACCCGGTCGGCGAGCAGCCCGGGCGCGTGCTCCCCGTACCAGCGCAGGACGGCCCCGGAGAAACGGATCTCGCCCGCGCAGTCCGCCACCGGCTTGCCCGACTCGCGCGCCAGCAACGGCGCGGCCTCGCCCGCCACCTCGTCCAGCGCGGCGGCCGCGCGCACCAGCGCACCGGCCCGCTCCTCCGCCGGCTCCCCGGCCCAGGAGCGGGCGGCCGCCTCCGCCGCCGCGACGGCCCGGTCCACCGCCGCGCCTCCGGCCACCGGCACGCTCCCGACGACCTCGTCCACCCGCGCCGGGTTCCGGCGGACGACGGACTCAGCGGACACGCCCGCCCTCCTCCGTACCACCGGCCGGCCGCAACGAGGCGATCATCGAACTGCGCAGCAGCGCCTCCCTCGCCCTGACCGGGTCCGCCGCCACGGCCCGCAACTCCTCGCGCACCGCCGCCCGGGTGGGCTCGTCACGCGCGCGCAACCGTTCCCAGTTGCGATGCGTCTCGGCCCCGACGTACGTCAGGGCACAGCGCCGGCGCCCCTCGGCGGCCCGGGTCAGCTCCGCGTCCGGGGCCGCACCGGCGATCACGGCGGCGAGCGCGGTGCCCATGAGGACGGCGTCGTGGATGCCGCTGTTCATCCCCATGCCCCCCAGCGGGTTGTTGACGTGCGCGGCGTCCCCGCACAGCAGCACCCGGCCGTACCGGAAGCCGTCCGCCACCCGCTGGTGGACCCGGTACAGGCTGGCGTGCGCGACGCGCCACGGCCGGGCACCCGGGCACACGCCCCGGAGCCGCTCCGGGAGCCGCGCCAATTCGGCCGCGTCCGGTGTGCCGTCCGGCGTGGGCAGCAGCACCCGCCAGTGGTCGGGCGTGCGCAGCAGCACCAGCCACTCGTCCGGATCGAGGACGTACGCGATCGGCGCCAGGTCCGGCATCGCCGCCGTCAGGTCCTCGTCCAGCGAGGCGACGAGGAAGCGCTCGGGATACGTCACCCCCGCGAAGCCCGCGCCCACGGCCCGTCGTACGGCCGAGTGCGCCCCGTCCGCGCCGATCAGCCAGTCACCGCGGACCCGGGAGCCGTCCTCGAGCACCACCGTCACCGCACGGGCGTCCCGCACCACGTCCCGTACCGCGCGGCCGAAGCGCACATCCGCCGCGGGGTGCCGGCCCAGCGCGTCGAGCAGGATCGGCGTCAGCTTGCTCTGCTCGCACTGCACGCGGTACGGGTACGGCGTGTCGTCCGCCAGCACCGCCAGGTCCAGCTCGGCGACCGGCTGCCCGGTACGGCGCTCGCGGTACTGGAAGGTGCGGGCGACCAGCCCCCGGTCGAGCAGCGCCCCGACGACCCCCAGCCCGTCGAGCATCTCCAGGGTCGGCGGATGGAACGTCGACGCCCGCGACTCCGTCGCGAGGCCCGCCCCCTGCTCCAGGACCGTCACCGGAATGCCGCGCCGGGCCAGGACGAGCGCGGCGGTCAGCCCCACGGGCCCCGCGCCCGCCACCAGGACACGGCTCACGACGTGCCCCATGGGCGGGTGTGCAGTGCGAAGGAGCCCTCCACGCCGGTGACCCGGGCGCCGGTGAAGTGCAGGACCGTCTCGTCCGTGCCCTCGTCCACCAACCCCGACGAGCCCCACGCGGGGCGGGGCGTGTCGGGGTGCAGGCTCAGCAGGGACGAACCGTTGACCTTCACCTCGCCCGCCCGGACGCGCCGTGCGACGCCCAGCGCGGCCGTCTCGTCGGCGCCCACCACGTACCCCTCCAGCCCGTACCCGGTGGAGTTCGCCAGGGCCACGGCCTCGCCCTCGTCGGCGTACGGGTGCACGGTGGCCACCGGCCCGAAGACCTCCTCGCGCGTCGCCGCCTCCGGCGCGCCGGTCACCAGCAGGGGCGCCAGGTAGTTGCCCCGCTCCGGAACGCCGGCGAGGGCATGGGCCTTCGCCCCCGCACCGGTCAGCGCGTCGACCGCCGCCAGCGCCCTCGCACGGTGGCGCGAGTGCGCCAGCGGCCCGTACTCGGTGGCAGGGTCGAGCGGGTCGCCGACGCGCAGGTCGCGGAGCACCGCTCTCGCGGCGTCGAGGACGTCCCCGAGCAGCGGTGCCGGGACGACGAGCCGGCCCAGCGCCCGGCACCACTGGCCGTTCAGCGTGGTGAGCAGCTCGGCGGCGACGCGGCCGGCGACCTCCACGTCCGCGTCCGGCAGTACGACCAGCGGGTTGTTCCCGCCGAGTTCGAGCTGGACGGGCTTCAGCGCCCGCCCGCATACGGCGGCGACCTCGCGGCCCGCCGCCGTGCCTCCCGTGAACGACACCACCCGGATCCTGTCGTCCGCCACCAGCCGCGCCCCTGTGGCGCCGTCGCCGTGCAGCAGCTGGAGCACGGCCGGCGGCGCCCCGGCGGCGGCCAGCCCCTCGGCCGCCGCCTCGACCAGCAACTGCGTACCGTACGGGGCCAGTTCCGGCGCCTTCACGACGACCGGGCAGCCGGCGGCCAGCGCGCTCGCCGCCTTGTGGGCGGCCATGGGCGCGGGCGCGTTGTACGGCACGACGCACAGCGCGGGCCCGAGCGGCGCGCGGCGCACCTCGACCACCCGGCCGTCCGGCCGTACGGAGCGGGCGTGCAGCAGCCCGGCGCGCAGGCGCGCGGCGGCCAGGCGGAAGGCCCCTCCGACGATGACGCCGAGACCCGACGTCTGGGCCAGCGGGACACCCGTGGCGTACGCCTCGGCCCGCACGATCTCCGGGACGCGGGCCTCGACGGCGGCGGCCGCCGCCTCCAGCGCGTCCGCCCGCTCCTCGTCGGCGAGCCCGCCCCAGCCCTCGCCCCCGTGGAGCGCCGCCGCGGCGGCGAGGGCGCGCTCGACGCGTTCGGGGGAGCTCGCGGTCGCCCGCCGTACGGGCTCACCGGTGGCCGGGTCCTCCAGCATCACGTCGAGTTCCAGGGCACACGGGTGCCGGTCACCGTCCACCAGGTCGGCGATCGGGACGGTCGATCTCACCGGTCGGCCTCCACGGTCGCGAACAGGGCGTTCTCCCGCGCCTCCGTGGCGATGCCGGCCACTTCGAGCCGGCCGCGTTCCGCCGGAAACGTCATCACCAGGCCCATGGCCAGGTCACGCAGCGCACGGCCCACCGGTCCGTCCATCGTGGCCCCCGACGTGCCGCAGGCCTTCAACGCGCCCAGCGCCACCTCGAAGCACGCCTCGGTCACCGACCCCTTGCCGAGCCGCCAGTGCGTGAACACCTCGGACTTGGGCCGCACCGGCGGCTCGGACGTCTCCAGCTCCAACTGGCGCCGCAGCCACAGGTAGGCGGTCTGGAGGCGCTGCGTCATGTCACCGATGAGCACCTGGTGCACGGGGCTGGACGCGATGGGCCTGCCCGTGTCGGCGAACGTGCGACGGGTGAGGGTCTCCAGCGTGTGGTCGTACACCGCCTGCGCCGCGCCCGTGTAGACGGCGGCGATGGCGAGCTGGTTGCCGACGAAGCTGCCCCGGCTGACCTGGAGCATGCGGGTGAACGCGCCGGGGATGGTGAGTGCGTGGTCCTCCGGGACGAGGACGCCGTCGAGCCGGATGCCGTGGTTGGCGCTGGCACGCATGCCGAGGCCGTTCCACGGCTCGCGGGAGGCGACACCGGGCGCGGTGCGCGGCACGAGGAAGAGGGCCAGGGCGTCGGGCCCTTCCTTCCCCTCCAGCTTCGCGGTGACGAGGTAGGTGTCGGCGACGCCGGTGGCGCAGCCGAAGGACTTCTCGCCGGACAGCAGCCAGCCGCCGGCGGCCGGTTCGGCGGTGGTGGCGATGGAGATGTTCGCCCCCGCGCTCTTGGCCGACTCACTGGCGAAGTTGGCGAGCCACCGCCCGGAGGCCATCGTCGTCAGCACCCGCTCGGCGAAGGCGGTCACGTCGCCCGTCTCCTCCGGGGTGAAGAGCCCGGCCCGGACGGCTTCGAGGGGCAACAGCCCGCGTGAGGCGCTGGTGTTGTGGAAGAAGTAGGCGAGCGCGGTGGACGGGCAGGCGGTGCCCATGGCGTACGTCGCCGCCGCCAGGTCCCGCAGCGTTCCGCCGAGCCCGCCGTACTCCTCCGGTACGACCAGGCCCAGGAGGCCGGCCTCGCGCAGCAGTGCCACGTGCCCGGCGGGGAACGCGGCCTCGGCGTCCGCCCGGGCGGCGGCGGCCCTCAGGGCGGGCAGGACGGCCTCGACGCGTTCGGCCCGGGCGCGTTCGGCCGGGGTCATGGCGTCGAGGAGGCGTTCCGCGGTCAGGCGGGGGGCGGTGGGTGGTGGGGACGCTGATGGCATGGGTGCGGCTCCTCACTGGCTTCGGGTGCCTGGGGTGGGGCGTACGGCGCGCAGCCGGTACGGGGCACGGTGCACGGTGCACGATCGGTACGGCGCGCGGCGCGCGGGCCCGCGGAGTGCGGGCGTGGTGCTCGGCGTGCGGGCTCTCGGCACGCGGCGTGCGAGCGTGGGTCGCGGGCACGCGATGGGTGCGGCGTGCGCGGCGTACCGGCACCCGGCGGCGTACCGTCACGAGCCGGCGGCCGGGCGCACCGGCCCGCCTCGCCGCCGCCCGTACCGCAGGGCGTGCAGCTCGTTCAGGCAGGGGCGCAGGGCTTCCCGTTCCACCGGCGCCTCGACGCCGAGCCGCGCACACAGCAGCAGCAGGCGCTCGGTGGGCAGCAGCCCGCCGCAGCCGGCCAGGCCGGTGTCGAAGTCCCGGACGCCGTTCTTCATCGCGGTGAGGGCGTTGACCAGCCCGAGGCCGTGGTGGTCGCGCAGCGCCAGCCGCAGGAGGGCGTCTCCCGCCTGCGGTACGGCGTCCTGGAGGAGTCTGCGCAGATGGCGCGGGGAGCCGTCGTCGTGCTCCTCACCGCTCCGGGGCCCGGCTTCGTCCAGCGCGATCTCCCCGCACCCCGCCTCCCGCAGCGCGCCGACGGTCTGCAGAACGGCCCGTCCGCGCGCGGGGTCGAGGGCGTCGTCGACGCGCCCCACGACCGTGGCACCGGAGCCGGCCACCGCGGCGACGACGGAAGCGGCCGCGGCGGCGACGCCGTCCGCCGCGACGGTCACCTCCACCACCCTGCACCCGGCGGCCGTCGCCTCCGCCGCCTCGGCGGCGTCCCTCACCCGCACCGAGACGCGCTCCGGCAGGGCGGGGGAGCGCCGCAGCTCCTCGCGCGGCAGCCGTACCCGCACACCGGCGGCGCGGACGGCGGCCGCCAGCCGCGCCACGCGCCGCCGGTTCCCCGCCTCCGCCGCCAGCGTGCGGGCCAGGCCCGTGTCGGCGACGGCGACCTTCTCCGGGAGCGGGTCGGCGAGCTGGCCCCAGGAGCGGGAGTGGAACAGCAGCGGGGAGGTGATGCGGGGCACTCCGGCCGCGATCACCTCGCCCACGAAGATGGTGTGGTCCCCACCGGGGTAGACATGGCGTACCCGGCAGTCCACCCAGGCGGCGGCGTCGGTGAGTACGGGACTGCCGGTGGCGCCCGGCAGCCAGTCGCCCTCGGCGAACCGGTCGGTGACGCCCGGCGTCAGCCCGGCGAACCGGCGGCCGAGCCCGATGTGGTCGCGCCCCAGCACGTTCACGGCGAACACGCCGTTGCGCGTGACGAGTTCATGGGAGCGGATACGGCGGTCGAGGCAGACCAGGACGAGCGGAGGGCGCAGACTGACGCTGCTGAAGGAACTCGCCGTCATCCCGTGGCGCCGGCCGTCGGGCCCGGCGGTGGTGATGATGCCGACTCCGCTCGGCCAGCGGGCCAGCACCCGGCGGAAGGTGGTCTCGTCCACGGCGGTACCGGTGTCCATCGCCACATCCGCCCCCACGTCGTTGTCTGCATCGTTTCCTGATGCGAAACAGTGTCACGCACACCGTAACGAGGCTCATCAGTGGGCGTCAAGGGATTGTGATACGTGGCCGGGGGAGTGTTTCCCATGGGGAAATCGCGCCCTATGCTGGGGCGTGGTCGGCGCCCGTCGCCCCGGCCGGCTCAGCACGCCCGCACCACACCGGGGGACACCGTGACCGACGAGAACAGCAGCGAGAGCGGCAGCGAGAACAGCAGCAGGTCCATCGCCGCGGTCGAGCGCGCCATGGACGTGCTCCTCCTCTTCGGCCGCGCCGGACGCCCCGATCTGGGCGTCACCGAGATCGCCCAGGAGCTGGGCATCACCAAGGCGGCCGTGCACCGCATCCTCACCGCCCTGCGCAACCGCGACCTGATCATCACCGACTCCGTCACCCGCCGGTACGCACTCGGCCCCGCGGCCATCTCGCTCGGCCGCGCCTACCTGGCCCGTACCGACCTGCGCATCCTCGCCGCGCCCGAGCTGCGGCGCCTGGCGGACCAGTGCGGCGAGACGGCCACCCTCTCCATCCGGCGCGGTGACACCCGGCTGTACGTCGACCAGGTCGTGCCCGTCCAGGAGCTGCGGATGGAGGTCGCCCTCGGCATCCCCTTCCCCCTGCACGCGGGCAGTTCGTCCAAGGCCATGCTGGCCTTCCTGCCGGAGGCCGAGATCGACGCGTACCTCGACCGGCACGCGCTGGAGCCGCTGACCGACCGGACCATCACCGACCCCGCCAAGCTCCGCAAGGAGCTCGCCGCCATCCGGCGCCGGGGCTACGCGACGTCCGTCGGGGAGCGCGAGGCCGGGTCCGCCTCCCTGGCGGCCCCTGTCCTCGGGCACGACGGCCATGTCATCGCCGTCCTGAGCGTCGCCGGCCCGCAGACCCGCTTCAAGCCCCGTATGGGCGAGTGCGCGCCCCTGCTGCTCGAGGCGGCCGAGCGGCTGTCGGCCGAGTTCGGCCACCGGCCCACCGCCGACTGACCGACGGGCGGACCTGTGCCCCGCTCACAGGCCCGCCCTTACACAAGCTCCCCCCGGCTCACAAGCTCGCTCCCGGTTCACACGCCCGCTCCCGGCTCACAAGCTCGCTCCCGGTTTCAGTACGCCCAGCACCGCCGCGCCCAGGACGCAGCACCAGATGGTCGCCACGTACGGGACGCAGCCGTCCACCGCCCGCCACAGCGCCCGCTCGGTCCCCGGCGTCGAGCCCTCCGCGCCGAGGGCCGCGAAGGCCGGGCCGAACGGCCGCAGGGTGAGCCGGATGCCGAGCCCGCACGCGAGGGCGACGGCGTACAGCGCGACCTTCGCGCCGAGCCAGCGCGGCTCCGTGGTCACCCCGAAGGGCTCGTCGGCGGCGAGCGTGTACGCCGCCACACCGAGCAGCACCGCCGTCGCCGCGATGCGGACGGTCCAGTCGGCACGCCGCACCCAGGGGCGCCGGCCCGGACGGTGGTGGTCCACGACCGTCAGCCACAGCCAGCAGACGGCCCCGGCCCAGGTGGCCGTCACCGTCCAGCCGTTCAGGACGGCTTCGGCCCCGTGCGGCTCCAGCGCCATCAGCGTGACGCCGCTGGGCAGGAACAGCACCAGGCACACCTTCGGGCCGAGGTCGAGGACCCCCATGATGCGCAGGGCGGTGGCGCGGGCCGCGAACGGCAGCTCCGCACGCAGGACGTAGCGGCTGGAGACGTACACGCCCAGGTCGCCGCCGAGCCAGAACACGAACAGGACGAGGTGGAGCAGGATCCACCAGCCGTGCGGATGCGCGCCCATGGTGCCCCTCCCTCACGCCCGGCCGTCGGCCGGGGCCGGGGAAGGGGTCGGGGCTGGGGTCGGGGTCGGGGTTGGGGCTGGGGTCGGGATGGGGGCCGTGCCCGGGAAGCCGCCGGCCCGCCCGAGCAGCGCGGGCGCCTCCCGGCCCAGCAGCGTGCCCAGCCACGTACCCGCGCCGGAGGCGGCGTCCAGGCCGATCCCCGTACGCGTCCCCATCCGCTCCAGCAGGTAGACGAGGTCCTCCGTCGCGATGTTGCCGGTCGCCGCCGGGGCGAAGGGGCAGCCGCCGAACCCGCCCAGGGACGCGTCCAGCCACGCGGCACCCGCCGCCACGGCGGCCACGGCGTTCGCGTAACCGGTGTTGCGCGTGTTGTGGAAGTGGCAGCGCAGCGGAACGCCGGGCGCGGCCTCCCGCACCGCGTGCAGCAACCGGGCCACCGCGTCCGGCGCGGCGACGCCGATCGTGTCCGCGAGGGCGATCTCGGCGGCCCCGGTCGCCGCCCCGCGGCGCGCGATCTCCACGACGCGCTCCTCGGGCACCTCGCCCTCGAAGGGGCAGCCGAACGCGGCCGCGATCGTCAGCGTCGGAGGGGCGCCGGCCGCGTGCGCGGCCTTCGCGATGCCGGCCCACGCGCCGAGAGCCTCTTCCGTGTCCACCCCCTGGTTGCGGCGGCAGAACGTGTCCGTGGCGACCACCACGCAGTTGACCTCGTGCACCCCGGCGTCCACCGCCCGCGCCAGCCCCCGCTCGTTGAGGACGAGACCGCTGTAGCGCACCCCGTCCGGACGGGGCAGGAGCGCCATGACGTCCTCGGCGCCCGCCATCTGCGGCACGCGGTCGGGGCGGACGAACGCCACCGCCTCGATCCGCCGCGCGCCCGCCGCCACGGCGTGCCGCACCAGCTCGGCGCGCGACTCGGGGGTGAGGACGGTGCTTTCGTTCTGCAGGCCGTCGCGAGGTGCGACCTCCACCACGCCGACGGAGGCGGAGGGCGCGTGAGTCACTGACTTCCCCATCGAGTTCTCCATGCGCCGCATTCTGCCCTGTCGGTTCCTCTAGCGAAACGGCGTTTCCCAAAACTACACTCGCGGCCATGACTGGACCTCTGTCCGACATCCGTGTCCTGGAGACCGGCACCCTGCTCGCCGGCCCCTTCTGCGGCCAACTCCTCGGCGACCACGGCGCCGAGGTCATCAAGCTCGAAGACCCCGGCCGTGGCGATCCCATGCGCCAGTGGGGGCGTGAACGCCCCTACGGGAAATCACTGTGGTGGCCCGTCGTCGCCCGCAACAAGAAGTCGGTCACCTGCAACCTGCGCCACCCCGAGGGGCAGGCCCTCGCCCGCGAACTCGCCGCGCGCGCCGACGTCCTGGTCGAGAACTTCCGCCCCGGCACCCTGGAACGCTGGGGCCTCGGCTACGCCGAGCTCGCCGCCCTCAACCCCCGCCTCGTCCTCGTCCGCGTCACCGGGTACGGGCAGAGCGGACCGTACGCGCCCCGCGCCGGCTTCGGCTCCATCGGCGAAGCCATGGGCGGCATCCGGCACATCACCGGCGAGCCCGACCGGCCCCCGTCCCGGACCGGCGTCTCCCTCGGCGACGCGCTCGCCGGCACGATGGCCGCGTACGGAGCCGTCATGGCGCTGCACGCCCGGGAGCGCACGGGCAGGGGGCAGGTCGTCGACTCCGCGCTGTACGAAGCCGTCCTCGCCTACATGGAGTCGCTGCTCCCCGAGTGGGAGATCGGCGGCTACCAGCGCGAACGCACCGGAGCCGTCCTCCCCAACGTCGCCCCGAGCAACGCCTACCCGACCGCCGACGGCGCCACCGTCCTCATCGCCGCCAACCAGGACACCGTCTTCCGGCGCCTGGCCGAGGTGATGGGCCGCGAAGACCTCACCGACAGCCCCCACTACGCCACCCACACGGCGCGCGGCGCCCACCAGCGCGCACTGGACGACCTCATCGCCGAGTGGACCGCGCGGCAGCACTCCGAGGACCTGCTCGCGGCCCTGCACGCGGCCGGGGTCCCGGCCGGCAAGACCTACACCGCCGCCGACATGCTCGCCGACCCGCACTTCGCCGCCCGCCGGGCCATCGTGCGCGTCCCGCACCCGGACTTCGGCG
The DNA here is from genome assembly GCF_040646655.1 of Streptomyces sp. NPDC045431. Classification (NCBI taxonomy): domain Bacteria; kingdom Bacillati; phylum Actinomycetota; class Actinomycetes; order Kitasatosporales; family Streptomycetaceae; genus Streptomyces; species Streptomyces sp. NPDC045431. Next base: position 167,355 of record NZ_JBEZAQ010000015.1, on the reverse strand, counting down.
AGATCCCCATGCAGAACGTCGTCCCCCGCCTGTCGGAAACCCCGGGAGCCGTCCGCTGGGCCGGTCCGGCCCTCGGCGAGCACAACGACGAGATCTACGGCAAGCTGCTCGGCCTCACCGACGAGCGGCGCGACAAACTGGCCGCGGAAGGGGTGATCTGACGTGTCCGCCGCGTCCGACGGGCTGGACGAGGACTACCGGGCCGCCGGATTCGGCCGCCGCGTCGGCTGGGGGCGCCGGCCGGCCGTCCTGCTGGTCGATCCGGTACGGGCCTACGCCGACCCCGACTCCCCGCTCTTCCTGCGGACGGCGGCCGACGCCCTCGCCGCCATGGAGCGCCTCGCCCGCACCGCCCGCCGGGCCGGCCTGCCGGTGGTGTTCACCGCCGTGCGCTACGCCCGCGAACCGGCCCTTCACGTACCGCACTTCCACCGCAAGGTCCCGGGCCTCGACGCCTTCCGCGCGGACAGCCCGCACGGCCGCTTCACCGCGGTGTGCCCGCCCGCCCTCGGGGACGACACGGTGTACAAGCACTACCCGAGCGCCTTCTTCGGCACCGGCCTGCACGACCGGCTGACGTCGTACGGCGTGGACACCGTCGTCATCGGCGGCTTCTCCACCAGCGGTTGCGTCCGCGCCAGCGCCCTCGACGCCCTCCAGCACGGCTTCCGGCCCCTCGTCGTACGCGAAGCCGTGGCCGACCGCGATGCCGCACCGCACGAGGCGAACCTCTTCGACCTCGACGCCAAGTACGCCGACGTCGTGAGCCTCGGCGAAGCCTGCGCCGCACTCGGCGGGGGACAGCGGACACGCGGACAGCCGAGAACGGGATGAGTGCCGGGCACCGGTTCACCGAACCGGTGCCCGGCACGGTCTCAGTGCCTGGCGGCCTGTCGCCGTCGCGCCACGAACATCCCCCCGGCGCCGAGCACGATCAAGGCGCCGCCGATCAGCGCCACGGGGACCGTGTCGCCGGGACCGGTCTTCGGGAGGCTGGGCGTGGTGGCGGTGCTCGACGGCCGGGGAGTACCGGGCGAGGGGGCGGTGCCGCCGCCCGTGCCACCCGTACCGCCACCGGTGCCGCCCGTGCCGCCGCCCGCGCCGACCGTCAGCGGCACCTGCGCCAGCTCCCTGGTCGCCGTGATGGAGACCGCGATGACGCAGGCACCCGCCTTCGCGGTGCAGTCGACGCCACCCACCTTCCCCTTGACGGTGATCCGCGCGGTGGTGCCGTTGGAGGACGCACTGTGCCAGACACCGGACGCGTCGGTCCTCCCGATGACCGAGGACTCCGGTGCGGTGTCGCAGTCCGTCGGCTTGGCCGGGTTCGGCGTGCAGAGCCCGATCGGAACGAACGGCTGGTTGGGGCTGAGCCCCTTCGCGGAGACGGTGACCTTCTCACCGGGTGCCAGGCCGGTGGACTTGCTCACGGTCAGCGAGGGCGCCGCCGCGGCCGGAGCGGCGAGCGCCGTGACCGCGAGGGCCGCTGCCGCCGCGAGGGCGGCGGTGCGACGGGACGGACGCAGGGACGTCATGGTGTACCTCCGGTAGCGGTGTGAGGGAAACGGGATCGACCACGTCGCGAGAGGACGAGGGACGAGACGGCGCACAGCACGGTCACGCCGGTGGAAGCGGCCCACAGGGCGGTGGACGGCCCGCCCCAGCGCCCGTCCCCGCGCCCGTCCGGGGCGGAGGAGGAGCCGGGACCGGTGGCGGCGCTGCCGGTGCCCGAGGGCTCGCCCGGTACGGCGCCGCCGCGGAAACCCACGGGGATGTCGACGGTGTTGGCGGCACGCACGGCGGCGGGGGCCGCGGACGGCAGCGGGGAGACGCCCACCACGCAGGCGGTGGTCCGGCAGTCGAAGCCGAGGAACCTGGACCGGATGGTGAGTTTGACCGTGGGCAGCCGCCCGGAGCCGTCGATGTTGACCAGCGTGGCGCCGCCGCCCAGGTCGCAGTCGCCGATGCCGGTGTAACCCTCCCGGCAGAGGCCGACCGCGACGGAGGGGAGACCGGGCCGGAAGCCCCGACCGGTGACGGTGACCTCCTGACCGTCGGTCAGCCCGACGGCCGCGGACACCTTCGCCGTCGCCGGTCCGTCCGCCGCCGCGGCGCTCGTGCCGCCGCCGACGCCGCCGCACAGGCAGAGGGCCGCGCACACCGTGGCGACGGCGGAGGCCCGTCCGGACGAACCGGACCGGGCCGACGCGGATCGTGTCATGAGGATGCCTTCCTGTCCTGCCGTACGCGCCGGGCGGGCGCGTGCGCCACGTACGCCACGGCCGCGCCCGCCGGCCACAGGGCGACCACCACCAGGGCGTCGGCGGCCGTGACCAGCCGCCCCGCCGCCTCCCAGAGCCCCGCACCGGCCGCCGCCCCGCACAGCCCCCACGCGGCGTACCGGCCGGGCAGCAGGCGGGCGCACCCGGCCGCCACCGCGAGGACGCCCGCGAGTGCGAGGGTGAGCTGCCAGGCGCTCGCCGCCACCGCGCAGGCGGTCACCGCCGCGCCCAGGGCGAGCAGGAGCAGGGGCGGCCTCGCGGCGGTAGGGCCGCGCCACACGGGGCTGACCAGTGCCCCGGCCGCGAAGAAGCCCACGGCCACTCCCGCCGCGCCGGCCGTGAACAGGGCGAGCGATCCGCCCAGAAGCTCGAACCGGAAGACGGAGAAGTCCTGTGCGGCCGACAGGGCGGCCGCCGTGCCCGCCCCGACCGCCGCCCACGCGCCCCGCCGTGCGGGCGCCGCACCCCCGGCAGGGGCCGTCCCGCCGCCGACCGCCGCCGGAATCAGCAGGACGGCCCCGGCGCAGCCACACGCGGCGAGCGCCGTGCCGGGCCGGTCCGCGAGCACTCCGGTCACCGCCCCCGCCGCGCAGAAGCCGGCCAGGACGCCCGCGTACCACGGCGTCGTACCGGGCTGCCGGGACAGCGTGGGGGCCCCGAGGACGGCCGCGGCCGCCACCGCCGTACAGAACACCGCCACCGACGGCCACACCCCCGCGACAGCCGTCAGCAGACAGGCCACCGCGGCGTACCGGGCGGCGGCCGTGGCCGAGAGGGACCCCGCCCGCCGGCGCCGCCGGGCGGCCGCAACCGCCGTGAGGCCGCTCAGCAGTCCCGCCGAGAGCAGCACGTAACGGAGGGCGGAGCCCGGCATCCCGACGACACCGCCGAGCAGCGGAGCGCCCACCAGCAGGGAACCGGGTACGAGTCCGGCGGCGGCACCGGTGAACGCGTCCACGACGCGGGGCCGCGGTGGCTCGGCGGTCATGGGGTGCTCCTTCCGGAGCAGGAGGAGAGGGACGGACAGTCGTTTCCAGCAGGGAAACGGTGTTGCCTATCAGGTCCCCTATACAGCCCGTGTCCCGTCTCGCTGTCAAGAGTTGGGACGGGAAACGCTGGATCGTCATGCGAAACACGAACGGAAGCCCGCCTTGACCCCCGGAATCGGGCGCCGCTACGGTTGCCGCCGCTCGTTCCCCACCCCGCCCGGCTTCCGCCGCGGCGTGCGTCGGCGTGCGTCGCCGATGGGCGGCCGCGCCCGAGGACGGATGGAGTGACCGTGACCCCGCGCTCTTGGCTGTACGTGCCCGGCGACCGGCCCGCGCTGCTGGGCAAGGCCCTCACCCGGGGCGCCGACGCCGTGATCGTCGACCTCGAAGACGCCGTACCGGTGTCCGCGAAGGAATCCGCCCGCGACCAGGCCGCCCGTTGGGCCGCCGCGCAGCGACCCGGCGGGCCGTGCTCCCTCTGGGTGCGGATCAACCCCGGCGAGGCCGGTCACGCCGACGCCCGGACGGTCGCGGCCCCGGCCCTGGACGGCGTGATCATGGCCAAGTGCGCCGGGCCCGACGACGTCCGCGCGCTGGACGCGGTCCTCACGGAACGCGAGCGCGAGGCGGGCGTCGCCGCGGGCCGGATCGCGGTGTCGCCGCTCCTGGAGGACGCCGCTGCGGTGCTGGCGGCACCCGCCATCGCCGCCGCCTCGCCACGCGTCGTACAACTCCAGATCGGTGAGGCCGACCTGTGCGCCGAGCTCGGCATGGAACCGGGGGAGGACGAGCGCGAACTGCTGGCCCTGCGCACCCACGTCCTGCTGGCGTCCGCCGCCGCCGGTATCCGCCCACCCGTCGGTCCGGTCTTCACCGACTACCGCGACGCGGACGCCCTGCGGCGCTCCACGCAAGCGCTGCGCCGACTCGGCTACCGGTCCCGCGCCTGCATCCACCCCGCGCAACTTCCCGTCGTCCACGAGGTGTTCACGCCCACGCCCGCCGAGGTGGAGCGGGCCAGGCGGCTCGTCGACCGGTACGAGGCGGCCCTACGCGCCGGGCAGGCGGTGCTGACCGACGACGGCCGGATGATCGACGAGGCGGTCGTACGCGGTGCCCGCCGCGTCCTCGCGGCGGGCCGAACCGCATGACGGCGCCTCCTATCCGGCCCGCCCGCCCCGCGTGGGCAGCAGCCCGCGCAGGTCACCGCGGTCGGGCAGCGCCCGTATCCGGGCGGCCAGCGCCGTGGCCTCCTCCTCCGGCAGCACGCGTGCCGCGTTGAGGCGGTACTTCGTCTCCAGCTCGTCCAGCGTGAGCGGGTTCCCCGGGCCGCCGCGCGAGGAGCGCACCCGGTGTTCCCAGCGCCGGCCGTCGTAGGTCCGTACCCGTAGCACCGCGCCGAAGGACCGGGGGAACTCCTCGTCGCACCGCTCGTCCACGACCACGCCCACCTTCTCCGCGAGCGCCAGGCGCCGCCGGTCCCCGAACGCCTCCGGCGAGAAGTCGTCGAGGTGCAGGCCGAGCCCACCGCCCCCGATCAGCGCGGAGGCGACGGTGTACGGGCCGGAGAACTTCGCGTGGTACGGCGTCGTCGGCCGGACCTTGAGCGCGCGCGGCTCGCCGATGGTCCGCAACGGCGCGGCGGCGACCCCGAGTTCGGCGGACTCCACCGTGTCCGGGTCCAGCCCGGCGGCACGCAGGGCCAGCGCGCAGTCGATCCCCGGGTGGGTGAAGTGGTTCGAGGGATACGGTTTGAACACGGTCCGCGGCAGTTCCCACGCACCGTCCAGGCCCATCCGGTCCAGGCCCGCGAGGAAGGGTCCCGCGTGCCAGGCGTCGTCCAGATAGGCGCGGAAGAACCCGAAGCGCCCCTCCAGTACGGTGGGCGGCCCGGTGATCCCCTCGGCGGCCAGCTGCGCGGCGCTGACACCGGCGTGCGCCGCCCATCCGCAGTGGACGCGCTTGACGGTCCCGCCCGTGCGGTTCGCTTCGATGATCCCCCCGCCCAGGGAGCACGCGATGCCGAGGGCGTCGGCGAGCCGGTCGCCGCCGAGGCCGTAGAGCAGCCCGGCGGCGACGGCGGCGCCCACGGTCCCGCAGATCGACGTGGCGTGCAGGCCCTTCTCGAAGAACACCGAGTTGCGCAGGGCCGCGTCGTACGAGGCGAGCCCGAGGCGTACGCAGACCTCGCCGCCGGCGGCCACGGCCGCGATCAGCTCGCGGCCCGACGCGCCCGCCGCCTCGCCCGCGGCGAGGGCGGCGGGCACCACGGACGCCGAGGGGTGCAGCACCGACGGCAGGTGCGTGTCGTCGAAGTCGAGCGCGTGGGCGAGCGTGCCGGTGAGCAGAGCGGCCCGGTCGGCGGGCAGCCGCTCCGCCGAGCCGATCACCGAGGCCTCGGGTACGCCGCCGGCCCGCCGCGCCATGCGCCCCACGGCGGCCTGCGCCTCGGACCCCTCGCCCCCTTCCAGCGCGGCGAGGCAGTTGCCGACGGTGTCGAGGATCCGGCCGACGACATCGGCCGTGACGGCGGGCGGCAGCGGCTCGTCCCGGGCCGCGGTGGCGAAGGCGGCGAGCCGGTGGGCGTACGGCACGGCCGGGGAGCCGGTCGCGTCAGCCACGCTCCACCACCGCCAGCGGACGGGCCGGCGCGCCGGTGGCGCCGACCAGCGGGAGCGGGGCCAGCACGAGGAGGAACTCGCCGGCGCCCGCGTCGGCCAGTTCGTACAGGCGCATGGTCTCCACGATGTGGATGCCCGCCTCCACCAGCAGGATCCGGTGGACCGGGAGGGTGGCGTGGCCCTTGCCGGGCGCGATGTGCTCGAACGCGATGGTCTCGCCGCCGACCAGCCGGACGCCCCGCTCGGCCAGCCAGCGCGCGGCTCCGGGCCCCGGCCCGGGAGCCCCACCGGTCGTGCCCGTGAAGGTGTCGGCGTCGTGCCAGAGCCGTGACCAGCCGGTGCCGACGAGCACGGCGTCACCCGGGCGGACGGCCGCACCCTGGCGGCGTTCGGCGGCGGCGAGTTCGCCGGCCGTCACCTCGTGTCCGGCGGGGAGCACCGGCACGCCGTGCAGCCGCGCGACGTCGAGGAGGACGCCGCGGCCGACGTACGGGGAGAACTCCTCGATGCCCAGCGCGCCGAAGCCCTCGTGACTCTGCACGTCCCCCGCCCGCTTCCCGCCGTGCAGCCGTCCCTCGTGGGAGACATGGGCGAGCGCGTCGACGTGGGTGCCCACATGGCCGCCCGTGACGATGAGCTCGTTGGCCGCCGAACCGCCGTCCGCGCGCACCGTGTCGCCGTGCCGGCGCTCCAGGAGCATCCGGAACGGCGGATGGTTGGGGGACTGGGGCATGCCGCGGCGCATGGGCTGCGCGAGGTCGAACACCTCGGCCCGGGCGGTGCGTTCCCACAGGCGGCTCGTCGGACTGGTCAAATGGCACCTTCCTCACGCAGGGCGGCGAGCTCGTCGGCGCCGAGGCCCAGCCGGCCGGAGAAGACCGCGTCGTTGTCGGCCCCGGGGCGGCGCCCGGTCCAGCGGATGGAGCCGGGGGAGTGGGACAGGCGGAACAGGACGTTCTGCATGCGCACCGGCCCGAGGTCCTCGTCCTCGACGGTGGTGAGCGAGTCCAGCGCCCGGTACTGCGGGTCGGCGAAGACGTCGCGGATGTCGTACACGGGCGCCACGGCGGCCTGCGCCTCGCCGAACGCGTCGAGGACGTCCGCGAGGTCGCGGGCCGCGATCCAGTCGCCCACGTACCGGTCGAGGAGGTCGGTGTGCGCGGCACGGCCCGAACCGGTGGCGAACCACCGCTCGGTGGTCACCTCCGGATGGCCGACCAGGGCCAGCACGCGCTCGGCGACCGACTGCGCGGAGGTGCTGACCGCCACCCACCTGCCGTCGCGCGTGCGGTAGGTGTTGCGCGGGGCGTTGTTCGCCGACCGGTTGCCCGTGCGCCGCGGCACGACGCCCAGCTGGTCGTACGCCATCGGCTGCGGCCCGAGCAGCGTCAACAGCGGCTCGATGATGGCCAGGTCGATGACCTGGCCCGGACCGCCGCGCACATCGCGGTGGTACAGCGCCGTCTGTACGGCCCCGGCGAGGGTGAGCGCGGCGACGCCGTCGGCGAGGCCGAAGGGCGGCAGGGTCGGAGGGCCGTCGGGTTCGCCGGTGACGGCGGCGAAGCCGCTCATCGACTCGGCGAGGGTGCCGAACCCGGGGCGCCCGGCGTACGGCCCGAACTGGCCGAAGCCGGTCACCCGGGCGACGATGAGCCGGGGGTTCGCCTCGTGCAGGACGTCCGGCCCGAGGCCCCACCGTTCGAGCGTGCCGGGGCGGAAGTTCTCGATCAGGACGTCCGCCCGCGCGGCCAGCCGGCGCAGCAGGGCCGCGCCCGACGGTGTGCCGAGGTCGATGGTGACCGTGTGCTTGTTGCGGGCCAGCGACTTCCACCACAGGCCGACGCCGTCCTTCACGGGGCCGTGCGTCCGCGCGGGATCGTGCTTGCGCGGGTGCTCGACCTTGACGACGTCCGCGCCGAAGTCGCCCAGGATCGTCGCGGCCAGGGGCCCGGCGAAGAGCGTCGCGCAGTCGAGGACCGAGACGCCGTGCAAGGGGCCGTCGGACATGGGCTTTCACCTCCCGGTGCCGTGAGGGAAATCCTGTTCCTCATTGTGGAACGGGAGTGCCGAAGTTAGCATGTGCCGTCACGCCCCGACAGGGGAACGCTGTTCCGTTCACCGAAACAAGCGGGGAGGCTTGGGGCTTCCCCGGCCGACATCGGTATCCGACTCCGGTCACCGACTCCGTCATCCGACACCGGTATCCGACTCCGTCATCCGACTCCGGAATTCGTCTTCGGCATCGAAGGGGGTGGGGGCTGCTCTCCGCAGCCCCGAGCCATGGCGCGCTACGACCTGCTCATCACGAACGGCACGCTCATCCAGCCCTACGTCGGCGAGGTGCGCGCCGACCTCGCCGTCAAGGACGGCCGCGTCGCCGCCCTGGGGCACGACCTGCCCACCGCCGACGCCGACGAAGTCCTCGACGCCACGGGCCGCGTCGTCCTGCCGGGCGCCGTCGACGCCCACTACCACCTGGGCATCTACCGCGACCTGGCGCTGGACGCGTACGAGGAGACCCGGTCCTCACTGGTCGGCGGCGCCACCACCGTGCTGTCGTACTTCCGCACCGGAGAGCACTACCTCAACCGCACCGGGAGCTACGAGGACATCTTCCCCGAGGTCCTGCGGGCCGTGGCCGGCCGGGCGTTCACCGACTACGGCTTCCACCTCGCCCCGATGACCACCGGCCAGATCGGCGAGATTCCGCGCCTGATCGCGGAGCACGGGGTGACCTCGTTCAAGTACTACATGTTCTACAAGGGCTTCAACCTCGCCTCCAGCTCCCGCGACGCCCAGGCGTTCCGGATGGCCGACGACGGCCAGGAGTACGACCTCGGGCACCTCTTCGAGCTGATGGAAGGCGTCGCGGCGGCCGCCGCCCCAGGCCGCCCGGGCGGCCGCGTCTCCCTCTCCCTCCACTGCGAACAGTCCGAGCTGATGCGGCTGTTCATCGACCGCGTACGCAAGAACGGCGACCCGCAGACCCTCGCCGCCTACCACGAGGGCCGTCCGCCGCTCACCGAACGCGTCGCCATCGGCGAGGCCGTCACGCTGGCCCACGCCGCCCGCTGCCCGGTCAATCTGCTCCACCTCTCCGGCGCCGACGCGCTGGACGCGGCGCGCACCGCCCGGCGCGCCCACCCGGGCCTCGACATACGCACCGAGGTCACCCTCCACCACCTGTGCCTGGACCACGCCTCGCTCGACGCGGCGGGCGCCGGGCTCGGCGCCAAGGTCAACCCGCCCCTGCGCACGCGCCACGACAACGACGCCCTGTGGGCCGGGGTGCTCGGCGGTGACGTCGACTGGATCGCCTCCGACCACGCCTGCTGCATGGAGGAGCACAAGGGGGACGACCTGTGGCCCGCCCTGCCCGGGTTCGGCGGCACGGCGCTGCTGTACCCGGTGCTGCTCTCCGAGGGCCACCACCGGCGCGGCCTGCCGCTGCACCGGGTGGCCGAGCTGGTGTCCGCCAACCCGGCACGCGCGTACGGCCTGACCCGCAAGGGCTCCCTGCTGGTGGGCGCCGACGCGGACATCGTCGTGGCCGACCTCGACCGACGGCGGACCGTGTCGGCGGAGCTCCTGCTGTCCGGCCAGGACCACTGCCCGTTCGAGGGAGTGGAGCTGCGCGGCTGGCCGGTCACCACCATCGTCGGCGGCCGCGTCGCGTACCGCGACGGCGTCGTGGTGGGCGAGCCCTCGGGCCGGTACGTCCGCCGAGACTGATTCGACGCGTACGTCAGTGCTCACGCAGCAGCGAGCCGGCCCCGTCCACGCGGTCCTCGATGCCGTGCTCGCGCAGCGCGTGCCACAGCGTCGCGCTGTTGATGGCGATCACCGGCTTGCCGAGCTCGGCTTCGAGCGCGTCGGCGAGCGCCACGAACGACAGGTTGGTGCCGACCTGCACGACGGCGTCGACGTCCGGCCCGTCCAACTCGTCCACCACGCGCCGCAGCCGCTCGTCCGGTACGCGCGCGATGTCCATCGCGGTCGGGCAGCGCAGGCCGGTCACGGCGGTCACGTCGAACCCGGCCTCGGTGAAGAACCGGCCCACCTCCCGGTCCGCCACCGGCTGGTACGGCGAGAACACCGCGATCCGGCGGCAGCCCAGCTCCCGCAGGGCCGCCCGGCACGCACTCGCCCCCGTCGTCACGGGCAGGCCCGTACGGTCGCGCAGCCGCCGCTCGAACGCCGCGTTGCCCTCGACCCCGCCCCAGAACGTCTCGGCCGACATCCCCATGACCATCCGGTCCGGCTCGGCTGTCAGCACGTCCCGTACCGCGGTGTCGATGGACGCCCTGATCTGGACCAGCAGCGCCTGGAAACCGCGGTCGTCGCCCATCACCGGGTCGGGGATGTACATCGACCCGGCGCGATACGCGACGCCGTGGACGCCCGCGGTCCAGTAGTCGTGCTCGACCACGGTGTTGGTGCTGGGGACGACCACTCCGAAGACGGCGCGCGGTCCGACGGCGTTGGTCACCGGTCCGCCCTCCCTTCCGAGCGCACCAGCTTCGCGAGCACCTCGTCCACCGTCCGGTGCGCCCTGGTCCGCCCGGTGGGCCGGTCGAGGAGCAGGGCCTCCACCAGCAGCGGCGACGCGATCGCCGCCACGGCGTCCTCGCGCTCCCGCCGGGCGACCCCGGCGGCGCGCAGCGCGTCGTGGAACGGGGCCAGCAGGTCGCCGACGTACCGGCGCCGCAGCCCGGCCGTCGCCGGGTCGAGGGACGCCGCGGCGATCAGAGCTTGCAGGAACCCCCCGACGGGCTTGTCGCGCAGCCGGTTGCACAGCAGGTCCACCTCGGCGTGCAGATCGGCGGCTAGGTCGCCCGTCGACTCGCGCGGGGGCAGCGGAGCGACGTCGATGAGCGCCGCCAGCACGGCGTACGGAGTCGGCCAGTGCCGGTAGACGGTCGAACGGGACACCCCCGTCACGGTGTGCAGGCGCTGCGGCGTGAGCGCCGCGGCCCCCTCGGCGAGGAGCAGCTCCAGGGCGGCGGTCAGCACGACCGTCGTGGTGTCGTCGGTGGGCCCCGCGGGCCGGCCGGGTCGCGTCATGAGATTAACGATACACATTGCACCGGGTATTGATAAGCAGTACGTTCTGCATCGGAAACCTCAGTGAGCCACCGGAGGAGGACCCATGCGCCCACACGTGGAGCTCGTCGACGAGCGCGACCTGATCTGGCACCCCGCCGAGTTCCAGCACGCGACGGGCACCGCCGAACAGCTCAACCTCAGCTACGACGAGGAGGACGGCTCGGCGTCCCTCAAGGTCCGTTTCACCGGCGACTGGTCGCGGCCCGCCGGCGTCCACCACGCGGACACGGAGTGGTACGTCCTCGCGGGCGAGGTCACGATCGGCGACTCGACCCTCGGCCCCGAGGGCTACTGGACCGCGCCCGCCGGCGTCCTCACGCCCCCGGTCCGGGCCGTCGCCGGCACCGAGATCCTCCTCTTCCGCGAGTACGGCGACTGGCGCTTCGACCTCGCCGACCGCGATCGGCCGGGCGTGCGCGAGGACCAGAGGCTCGTCGTCCTCCGGACCTCCGACATGCCGTGGATCGACGTCAGGGACGGCAGCCCCATGCGCTTCGACCTCGGCGGCACCCCCGTGCCGGGCCTGTACATCAAGCTGCTGCACCGCGACGAGAAGACCGGCTTCTACACCCGTCTCATCAAGGCCAAGCCGGGCTGGCGCGAGGAACCCCTGGCGCACCACCCGTGCAGCGAGGAGGCGTACTGCCTGGACGGCGCCTTCGAGTACAACTACGGCAAGATGTGGCCCGGCACCTACTTCTGGCGTCCGCCGCTGATCCGCCACGGCGACTTCACGGCCGACGCGGAGAAGGGCTGCACGTGGCTCGTCCGCTCCGACAGCGACCTCGTCGACTGGTACACCGACGACGCGCGCGTGGTCATGACCGGAGAGGCGCTCAACTGGGGCCCCGACCACCCCGACACCGCGCCGCCCCGCTTCGTCGAGCCCGTGCGCTCCCGCAGCATCGGCCCGTGGGAGGACCCCTCGCGGCAGTGACGTCGCCCATCCGGCCACCACCCCCGATGACGGCCACGCCGGACCGGATACCGGGCGTGCCGTGGGCGTGTTGTGGAGGGGGTGTGTGGGGCGAACGTCGTGTAATCGTTCGTATGTACGGTGCGTGTTAGCCTGCCCGCGATCATGATCGTATGCACACGGGGGAGGCACGGTGGTCTCTGACGGCTACCAGGTCAAGGCGGGTATGACCGGCCAGGCCCAGCAACTCGACGACGCCGGTACGGAGATGGACGCCGTCAGCGCGGCCGTCAAGCCGCGCACGATCTACTCGTACGGCAACGTCGGCGGCGAAGACGCCGCGTCGGCGCTGAACGCCTTCGTCAAGGCGTGGGAAGCGGAGGCCAAGACGGTGGCGGCCGCGCTGCACGAGCTCGGCGCCAAGGTCCAGTTGGCCAAGAAGACCTACCGCGGCACCGACGGCCTGGTGCAGACGCGGGTGGACGGCGTCCCCGCCGGCGGCACGAGCGGCCTCACCGACACATCGACACAGGGCGAGCGGCGTTCCTCGGCCCTCTCGAGCTACTGAGGGGCGGACCGGTGTCCTTCTTCTCCTCCCCTTTCGACTCCCCGTCCTTCCGCCTCGACTGGCTCGCCGGGCTGTCCAAGAAGATGCTCGGTGTCGAAAGCAAGAACGAGCTCCTCGACCTGATCGACAACGCCCTCTCGGTGCCCGAACCGGGCGGCGACCGGGCCCTGCTGGAGGGCGTGGCGAGGCTCTACCGCAGCCAGGTCGACCCGGTGGGCACCGTCTTCGACAGGGTCGATCGGGTGGGACGCAAGGGCCTCCCGGAGGTGTGGGTCGGTGACACGAGCGTCCTCGCCTCCGACGCGGTGAACGCCACCGGGCGGTCCGTGACCCAGATGAGCGAGGCGTTCAACGGCTGCGCCACGACCCTGCTGACGCTGGCCGACGCGATCGACGAAGCGCAGCGCAAGGACCAGGAGGGCCGCGGACAACTGCTGGAGCAGAAGAAGATGCTCGGCGGCAGGGACGGCTTCTTCGACGACCTGCACGAGGACGACGAGGAGGAGTGGGACCGTCTGAACGCCGCCCACTTCGGCTCCTACGCGGTCGACATGATGCACGCCGCCGTCTCCCAGGCGCAGGAGGCCTGCCGCAACGCGGCCCGGGACCTGAACAAGTGGGCCGCCGAAGCGCGGGCCGGCAAGATGGGGACCAGCGAACTCACCGCCGTCGACAAGATCATGCTCGCCGACACCGGCGTCGCGGGCGCCCACACCGAGCTCAACGAGATCCTCACGCCCAGCGACCTGGCGCGCGCGTCGACCCGGATGGACCAGCTGAGCCTGGACGACGCGACGGCCATGGACCGGATGCTGGCGAAGTCGAACAGTCCGGAGGAACGGGCCTACCTGATGAAGGCCCTGGCCGCCGGGCACAGCGTCACCGAGATCGGGAAGTTCCAGGACAAGATCCACGGCAAGGACCCCGAGTGGATGCGCCGGCACCTCTCTCCGGTGGTCACCGGCGCGGACAGCATGAAGGACAGGGGCCTGGAGTCGGACGGCTCGAACGTCAACAAGGAGCAGGTGACGTTCAACGGCCAGGGGTGGATCCAGGGCGGCGACGGTTCCGAGGGCACCTGCGTGGCCTCGTCGACCGTCACGTCCCGCGCCATGGTCGACCCGGTGTACGCGCTCCAGCTCACCGGCGGCCCCGACGGGCAGCAGGACGACCCCGTCGCCTTCAGGCAGCGCCTCGTGGCCGAACAGCACCGCCTGCACACCGAGGGCGAAGGCGGCGAGAAGTGGACCGGCATGGGCCCCGAGGGGCAGGAGCGGATCAACGACACCCACGTCGGCAGTGCCACCGGCACCGACTATCAGCGCCAGGACCTGAACAGCGCCGCCGACCGCCGGGCGGTCCTCACCGAGGTCGAGAAGTCGGTGGCCGAGGGGCGGCCGGTGCCGGTCGACGTCTCGGGCAAGGACGGTGCCCACGCCATGACCATCATCGCCCAGGAGGGTGACATGCTGCAGGTGTACAACCCCTGGGGCACGACCACCTGGGTCAGCGAGGACGACTTCATCAACGGCAACATGGGCAAGGCTTCCAGCAGTGATCTCCCCAACGCGTACAGTGTCTACCTTCCGCGCTAGCCGGGGCGGTGCCGCGAGCGCGGCGGCCGCGCTCCTCGCTCTCGCCACGGGCTGCGGCCCGGCCACCGACGACCCCGGCGGCTCCCCCCGTACCGTGAGCCACCCGGTGGAAGACACCAGCATCAGCGCCAAGCCGGGTGAGCGCTTCACGCTCACCGTCCACGAGAACGTCTCCACCCGCGAGTACTGGTACCTGGTCGACCCCCTGCCCGACAGCTCGGTGCTCGTCAGCAGCGACCAGGAGTACGTGTCGGACTCCGGCGACGAGGCCGGTGGCGGCGGCCGGCTCACCTTCACCTTCGAGGCGAAGGGCAAGGGCACCACGCACTTCACGCTGCTGCACTGCACCTTCACCACCTGCAAGGGCAACACCTCCAGCCTGCCCCCCGGGGCGACCGGACCCTTCGCCACCCCGACCGCGGGGACGGCCACCCCCTCCCCGGCGCCCGAGCGCATCACCTACACCGTCACCGTCGACTGAGCCGCGGCGGCCCAGCCGGACGCGACGAGACACCCGAGGTCCCACCATGAACGACCCGTATCCACCGGAGCTCACGGACGACGAGCTGGCCGAGCTCGACCTCACCGTCCTGCTGCGTTATGGCCTCACCGCCGAGCCCGGCCCCCGCCGCACCGCCCTGTTCGGCGACGGCGCCGCGGCCGCAGCCGTCCTCCTCGACCGCCTCGCCACCGAGCCCCGCTCGGTCGCCTTCCTCGCCGACACCGTCCGCGCCGGCGGCCTCACCCACGCCGTGGAGCTCCCCGAGCCCCTGCCCCGCCCGGAGGCGGCCGCCCTCGTACGCGAGTGGCTGCGCGCCGGCACCGAGATCGCGGGCGGAACCACCGCCGACGACACCGCGGCCACCTGGCTGCGCGCCGTCGCGACCCTCATCGAAGTGAAGCGGCTGAACCGGGCGCGGGGCCGGAGCACGGGGTCCGCGTAGCCGCGCGACCAGCCACCTCCCGCAGGATCCGGGGAAGAGCGGGAAATGTGTTAGTGTCATGCGTTTGCGTGGTCGTCGCGGTGGGCGATCTCCCTGTTCGGTTCCGCTGGTGCCCGGGCCCTTGATCCCCGCCGGGCCTTCCTCGGTACGTTCCCCTGCGGAAGGCTGTCCATGAAGCATCCCGGCGACTCCGGCACCCCCCACGGCGATGCCGCCCGGTCCCAGGTCACGCCCCCGGCCGCCTCCTTCGCCGGCCTGCCGGTGGAGGTACTGCGGACGCTGAACGAACTCGGGGTGCGCGAACCCTTTCCGATCCAGGCCGCCACCCTGCCCGATGCCCTGAAGGGACGCGATGTCCTGGGGCGCGGCCGCACCGGATCGGGCAAGACGCTCGCCTTCGGCCTGCCGCTGCTGACGCGTACGGCCGGGCGGCGCGCCGAACCCAAGCAGCCCCTCGCCCTGATCCTCGTACCCACCCGGGAACTGGCCCAGCAGGTCACCCAGGCGCTGGCGCCGTACGCCGAGGCGCTGGGGCTGCGGACGGCCACGGTCGTCGGCGGCGTCTCGATCGGCCGGCAGGTCGCCGCCCTGCGCCAGGGCGCGGAGGTGGTCGTCGCCACCCCCGGACGCCTGCACGACCTGATCGAGCGCAACGCCTGCCGCCTGGGGCGGGTGAGGATCACCGTGCTGGACGAGGCCGACCAGATGTGCGACCTGGGATTCCTGCCGCAGGTCGTCGACCTGCTCGACCAGGTACACCCCGACGGTCAGCGGATGCTGTTCTCGGCCACCCTGGACGGCGACGTCGACCAGCTGGTCCACCGCTACCTCCACGACCCCGTCGTCCACTCGGTCGACCCCTCCGCGGGCGCGGTCTCGACGATGGAACACCACGTCCTGGTCGTCCACGGCCCCGACCGCTACGCCGTCACCACGGAGATCGCCGCCCGTGACGGCCGCGTCCTGATGTTCCTCGACACCAAGCACGCCGTCGACCAGCTCACCCGGCACCTGCGGGCCGGCGGGGTGCACGCCGGGGCCCTGCACAGCGGCAAGTCCCAGCCGCAGCGCACACGGACCCTGGCACAGTTCAAGAACGGCCAGATCACCGTCCTGGTGGCGACCAACGTCGCGGCCCGTGGCCTGCACGTCGACGACCTCGACCTCGTGGTCAACGTCGACCCGCCCACCGACCCCAAGGACTACGTGCACCGGGCCGGCCGCACCGCCCGCGCCGGTGAGTCCGGCAGGGTCATCACACTCGTGCTGTCGGGCCAGCGCCGCGAGACGAGCCGCGTGATGGCCGAGGCCGGCATCGAGCCGACCGTCACCAAGGTGCGCTCGGGCGAGGCCGAACTGAGCCGGATCACCGGCGCCAAGGCTCCCTCCGGCATCCCGCTCGACGGCGGGCCCGCCGTCCCCCGCCCCAAGAACGGCAACGCTCCCTTCCGCGGCCTCGGCACCAGCAAGGACCCCTCCCGCGGCGCCGGCGGCAAGTCCCGCAAGGCCGGCGAGGCCCGCAAGCTGGCCGAGGCCCGCAAGGCGGCCCTCGTGCGGCGCAACGGCTGAGAGCCGTTGGACTTTCTCCGATGATGCTGCCGGCGCTTCCACTGCGCTCGGCATGACAAGCTGTGCTTGCCCACCCCCGAACCCCAGGAGGTCACCATGACCGCAGAGCCCGTTACTACGGAAGGTTCGGAGCCGGCCGCCCCCGAGACGTCCCCTCTGGCGCCGGACAGCGACGGCACGTACGACCTCAAGCGCAAGTTCCGTGAAGCCCTCGCGCGCAAGCGCGGCGCACAGACGGACGCGGCCGACGTCGCCGCCAACCGGGATGCGTCGAAGGTGCGCGCGGCGCACGGCCCCGCCGCGAGCCAGCGGTCCTTCAGGCGCAAGAGCGGCGGCTGAGCCGACCGGTCCCGGGCTCCAGCCGCTGCGCCGGCACCCCGAGCGCTACCCACTCGCGCTCCCGGTGCGGTGGCCCGCCACGCGCACGCCTGCTTGACCAGCTAGGACGTCATCTCATTTGGTTTCAGTGGCTTGATGGCCCCGCTCAGGTCAGCAAGCGGTCAGCATCGGGCGCGGGAGCGTCCCAGCTTGCTGACCAGGTGGCCGTCATGACGGCGACCTGGACTCAGGTGCCTAGCTCCCGCTTGGGACGCTCGCTGCGTTACTCGACAGCTCGTCCGCGGCATGGGTTCTGAGCGACTGGGCTGCCTTCGAGGCCGAAGCGGCGTGCCTTGTGGATGCCGCCTGTCCCTCCGGCCGCTACCGCGACCTCGCCCGCCCTGGTGTCCTTCTCGTTCAATGCGCCGGTGCCATGAGCCTCGGCTTCGGCAACGTCGTCCTTTCCGACGCCGAGACCGAAGCCCCAGCCGACTCCACTGCGGCGGCCCTCCGCGTAACCTGCGGCGTCATGATCACCCGCGCCCGTGAGCGGGGCTGGTCCCGGGTCTGCAGGGCAGCCGGTTGCCGCGCCACCTAGGGGCCTGCACAGGTAGGCGATGATGCGCTAGGCGCCCACTGGGCGAGATGGCCGAGGGAAGGGCGGGCGCCCGCCCGACGTACGTGCGACAGGGGACCCCCGTATCCGCCATTCCGCCGCCTCCCAGCAGCGATACTGGATGCATGGACACGACGACCACCGCGCCCCGCGCCGAGGTGCTGCGGGACCGCTACCGCAGCCGACTGCCCGAGCGCTTGCAGGAGCTGGCCGGCCCCATCGAGGGCAACGTGGACCTGCCGCTCCACATCGTCTGGTCCGGGCGGACGAGCTACAGCCTTGACCGTCCGAAGTCCTGCATGACGCTCTACCGGACCGTCCTCGCCGAAGGACTGCGCGAGGACCTGGTGACCCTCCTGCACTACCGGCTGCTCGCCGAGCAGTGGCCCGTGCTGCGGCGCTTGATCAGTCCCTACATCCGCGAGGTCTGGGAGGACGCCTTCCCCGAGCTGCTTCGCACCGCTCCGGCCGACACGACCGCCGCGTGAAGCTCACTCCGCTCCACGAGCGTCTCCTCGCCGACATCCTCGACCTCGGCTCCCCCTACCCTCTGGTCCTCACCGGCGGATACGCCGTGCAGGCCCACGGCCTGGTCGAACGCTTCAGTCGTGACCTCGACGTCGCCACCGAGAACCCCGCTCCGATGCAGGAGATCGTCGCCTCACTCACAGCCGGCCTCAGCGCGCGCGGATGGCGGATCACGCACGTCCAGACCGATCCGCTCAGCGGCCGGTTTCTCGTCACCGATCCGGACACCGGCGAGGAGTGTGAGGTCGATGTCCTCAAGGAGGCGTTCTGGGCTCCGCCTGCCCAGACCCCCTACGGCCCCGTTCTTTCCCTCGACGACGTGATCGGCACCAAGGTCCGTGCCCTCGCCGACCGCGGCACCGTCCGCGACCTCATCGACGTCCAGGCTGCCTCCCGCCACCGCTCCACCGCCGACCTCGAATCCCTGGGCCGCCGCCGCGCCCCCGACGAGTTCAGCCTCGAAGACCTCCGGGACCGGCTGATCGGCGCTGACTGGTACGAGGATGAGGACTACACCGCATACGGGCTCACCTCCCGGCAGATCGAAGAACTCAAGGCGTGGGCGCTGGAGTGGGCGGAGGATCTGGGTGCGCGGATCCATGACGAGAACGCTTGAGAGGCGGTCATCGCGTCCATCCCCTCTACCGCCGTTGCAACAAGAGGATGCGGTGTAGCCGGCAGGTTCCAACCCCGAGCCGTCCACGGTGGGGGGTGGCTGCCCTGCACGACGGATGTGCATGGCAGCCGAGCGATACCCGCAGTGGACTCACGGCGAAACCGGGCTGCGGTAACGGTCAAACACTGCATCCCGCTCCCACTCCCATGTCCAGTCCGGGTCTCGACGGTGGAATTCGGTAACGGCCAGCTCGAAGAATTGGTCGGAAGGCTTCCGGCTGGATCCATTGACTACCAGTGCTGACAGCATCGGCTCGGGACCGGTGCTGTCCCGGCGGCAGACGTCTGCCAGCAGAAGCGACATCATCCGGCCGTGGTAGTGCACCCGGTGCTCCGGTGCCACGGCCTCGCTCAGCGCCTTGTAGGTGTCGGTCCGGCCCTCTCGGGCCCACCCCTTCAGAATCACTACCATGGCGTCCCGGGCAGCCATGTAGTCCGCATCTCCATACTTCATGTGAGCCCCCTCCAGTCGACTGGAGCGACACGGTATCGAGACGGGGCGGTGCCGAGGTTGGATCTGAGAAGTTGCCCGCGCGCCGCCTCGGAGACGGGGGAGCGGGGACGTCCACCGCGACGTCCGGCTCGCCCTTCGAATGTTGGTGCCGCCTCGTACGATCGCCGCTGATCAGCCCGCAGTAACCGAGGGGGTGTGATGGACGAGATCCGTTCCTCCAGTGGCGCCGTAGGTTCGCCCGAGCCGCTGACGACCTCGCCAGTGACCTCGAACGCGGGCAGTGGCCCGAGCCCACCTGCACGGCCGAGGAGCTTGTTCTTCATCTCGCCATTCGTGACGCGGCCGACCGCGAGGTTGAAGACGATGCTGCTGGTGACCACGGGAAGCTGCCCAGCCACCGTGACGACTACGACTTCGGCATGTGCTCCGAAGTGTTCGTCCAGGACACCGACGTGCTGATGCTCTACAGCGCTCGCCTCGACGGGATCGAGGACCCGGACGGCGAGACGAATCAGCACATGAGCATCGGCGATCTCCGTGCCGCAGCCTGGTTCGAAGCGTTCCTGAACGTCCAAGCGCGAGACCCCCACCGCGGATTCCGCGGCTGACTTGCGGGCAGTACCGCAGCCGAGCCTGACCGAGGCCGCCCCGGGTCTTGGGCTTGAACGGATGGTTCATCGACGGCCCGACAGCTCGCCCGCGGCATGGGGTCCCCCTTCAAGGACTGCGGCTGTGCGAAGCTCACCCGCTGCCCCACCCGTTTCCGGGACGCGCTCGGCAAGCAGCGCGACGAGTCTTGATACGCCACGCAGGACGATGCGTTCGAACGCCTCACGCAGCTTTACGCGGAGAAGAAGACCACGACGCTGTCGGTGGCGGCGGCCCGTCGGAAACTTGGGCAGCTGACGGTCGAGAAGTACGCCAAGCAGTGGCGCCTCCGCCAGCGCAGGATGACGGACTATTTCACCGGCTGGCACGTCGACAGCTCGATCAACGTGCACATCGTCCCGCGCCTGGGATCACGGAGCTGAGCTCGGTCACGCCGATGGTGGTGGAGCGGTTCCTGGACGAGATGGAGAGCGACATGGTCGGTCGGGGAAACCAGGTGAGCATATTCCGGGTCCTCAAGACGATTCTTCAGGACGCGTACGCCAAGGGGGCCATGGCGTCGCTGCTGTTCTTCGGCATGTTCGTGATCATGCTGTACGTGGCGACCGAGCGGACCAGGGAGCCGGCGGCGCTCTCCGCCGACCAGGTGGACGACTACGGGCTGAACCCGAATACGTCCGGAGCAGGTGGCCATTCCGTCGCTCGCCTACGTGAAGAAGGCGCTAACGGTCGCCGACGAGGACTTGGCGCTGGAGATTGTCAAGATGGTGGGGTGCGGCCTGCGCAACGGTGAGGCGCGGGCGGTGAACGTCAACAACGTGGTGGCGCAGGACGTGTACCGGGTGCGTGAGCAGATCCATTCCAACACGCTGAAGCCGGCGAAGCTGAAGCACCGCAAGGTGGGCAGTTCCGGGAGGTGCCTTAGCCGCGATCGGTCCGCGAGGCGATCGAGCGGTGCGAAAAGAAGCACGGCACCACGAAGGACGGCTACTTGCTGCGGGGCCTGGGCGGCTACTTCACCAAACGCGGGCACAAGTCCATCGAGGAGATGTACCGGACCTACCGGCACCTGATGCCGGGCAGCATCACCAAGGCCGCCCGGATCCTGGACGCCAGCCTCTGGGAAGCAGCTCGATTTCCGGATTCGAGGGAACAGCAGGTTCTTCGTCCGCTGGTGGTACAGCGGGGGTGCCCCTGCTGACCTGGCAAGACGGCAGCCGGTGTGGCCTCCTGGCGTGAGCTGGTCCAGGAATGGTCCGGATCTTGGCGCGCGCTGGCCATCGCAGGGCCAACCCGGCGGGATAGAAATGCGCGGGCGCGCCGCATGGCTGTACCCCTGCCCCGGTAGGCGATCGACAGTGCTCCTGTCACCGCAGGCACTGTGCGCCTTCTGTCGAGTGACGGCATCTCGCCATGCCGAGGCAAACCTTCCGGTCCGGCGGCCAGGTGAAGCAGGCCGGTCCGGTCAGCGTGTCACCGCCCAGGGCTGGTCGGGTGCAGGGCAGGGAACTAGGTTGTCAGTGAGACTGGCAGCGCTTGGGGGATATGTGGACGAGCGGGAGTTCAACGAGACCGTTGCCCGGCTGATCCGTGAGGCGCGGATGCGTGCCGGGGTGACGCAGGAGTACGTAGGGCGTCAGGCGGGGCTGACGCGCGGTTCGATCACGAACATCGAGTCCGGAACCCAGTCCCCGCCTCTTTACCGGCTTGCCTTGATTGCCGCAGCGGTCAACGCGGACCCTGCGGACCTGCTTCCCTCGCTCCACTTGGACGAAGCGTCCGGACTTGCCGCGCGGCATGCCGCCGATGTTGCCGCGGTGTGGGCGCAGGCCTCGAAGAGGAGGGGTGTCCGTGGCGAAGGCTGACCTGGCGGCCCGCGGGCTGCTGCGGGAATTCCGGATCGACGCCCCGCCGGTCGATCCCTTCGCCCTGGCCAAGCACCTCGGCGTCCTGGTCGTCCCGCAGCACATGGACGACGACGTCTCTGGCATGCTCCTGCGTAAGGACGGAGCCTGCGTCATCGGCGTCAACCAGGCGCACTCCTTCGAACGGCGGCGCTTCACGGTGGCGCACGAACTGGGGCACCTGCGCCTGCACGAAGGACGCCCGCTTATTCTGGACACCGACGCGCGCGTGAACTACCGCAACGCGGTCTCGAGCATGGCCACGGACCGCGAGGAGATCGACGCTAACCGATTCGCCGCGGCGCTGCTGGCCCCGAAGGACATGGTCCGCCGGGCGGCACAGCACATCAGCTTCCGCACGACGGACGACCTCGTGCGGGTCCTGGCCAAGCGTTTCCAGGTGAGTGAGATGGCCATGACCTACCGTCTGATGAACCTCGGTATCGTTTCCGGCCCCGCTCACTGACACTACCTGGACCCGGCCGCCGGCCCGACCCTCTGCCGCGCGCTGCGCGTTCCTGGCGCCGCCCTGCCACGCCCGCTTGGGAGCCGTGCCCCCTCTTGCCTCTCCCGCCCCAGTTTGCCAAAGGCTGAGGGGAGGAGCCGAACCAGCCACTGTCTGGCCCGCACTGAAGAGATGTCAGCCAGATTGACCTTCAAAAAACGTCTTGCGTGAGTGTCGCTGCGTGTGGTGCACTTGTTACCGCAGAGAGTGACTGGTCTCTGTGCACAACGGGTGGCCCCTACTCGGCGTGAGGCTGACGGGACAATCCACCCCCGGGCGGTACCGCGTACGCGTGCCTGGCCGTGATGGCCGGCATCGTCGACCGGACCACACCGGCTCCCCTCGATGGCCAGCCGTCACCCAAGGCCATCCGCTGATGCTGTGCATCGGCCAACCCTCTGCCCAGTGCCATGGCCGGCCCCCTCCGCGAGCCCACACCAGGCCCCTCGCGCAAGCACACCCATGTCCGCACCCCTGCGCCCCCTCGCGGGCAAGCCCACATGCCTTCGCGGTCTCTCCATGCCCTATGCCGTCACGTCTCCCGTAGGCATGCCCCACACCCATTTCGTCACCCTGAGTCCTCAGCCGGCTCGCCGCAGAAAGGAACCCTCGCCATGCAATGCCGCAAGAACTTCGACACCTTCCTCAAGAACACCGTGAACCTCAGCCAGGCCAAGCTCACCCTCCTCGACGTACGCGTCGAGGCCATCTACAAGGCCCTCAAGGCCGACCCCGAACTCGGCTCGTTCATCCGCGGCAAGAAGCCTCAGGGCTCCTGGGCGCAGCGCACCATCATCAACCCCGTCGGCGACAGCGAGTTCGACGCCGACTTCATGCTCCACCTCACCGAGAACACCGAGTGGGCCGACAGCCCCAAGACCTACATCGACAAGGTCTACGCCGCGCTCCACCGTCACAGCATCTACGGCGCCATGCCTCACACCCGCAAGTGCCGCTGCGTGCAGCTCAGCTACGCCAACTCCATGCACGTCGACATCGTCCCCTACCTTCAGCTGGCCGACGGCCGCGAGGTGATCGTCAACCGCGACGCCAACACCTGGGAGCAGACCAACCCGGCCGGGTTTACCGCCTGGATGCAGAAGAAGGACGGCATCGCCAACAACAACCTGCGCAAGGTCATCCGCCTGATGAAGTACCTGCGCAACCACCGCGGCTCCTTCACCGGCACCCGCTCCATCATCCTCACCACCCTGCTCGGCGAACGCGTCGAGGAGATCAAGAAGCTCATGGACCCCGGCTGCTACAGCGACGTGCCCACCACCTTGCTCGCCATCGTCGAGGACCTCGACCGATGGCTGCAGGAGCGCCCCTACAAGCCCTCCATCGCCGACCCTTCCGGATCGGGCGTCACCTTCGACCACCGCTGGGACCAGACGACTTACAGCTACTTCCGGGCCCGCATCCACGCCCACGCCCGCGAGATCCGCGAAGCCTACGACGAGCCGGACTACGACCGCAGCGTGCGGCTGTGGCGCAAGCTGTTCGGCGACGCCTTCCCCGGCCAGCCGCGTGCCGCCGCCTCCCTCACCCCCACGGTGGCCAAATTCGCCACCCCACTGCTCATCACCACGACCTCCCGCACCGGACGTGCCGGATGACCAAGCACAAGTCGCCCGCAGCCCGCCCCAGCCTCTCCCAGCGTCGCCTCCTGGAGGAGCTCACAGCGCTGGCAGCCGCGCACGAGCCGGACCTGCGCATCACCGGCCGCCCCCGTACCGACACTGACGGCCTGGTCACCATCCCCATCAGTGTCTGCACCGGCGGCATGCCACATGCTCCAGGAGGACTGCAGCTCAAGGAGAGTGAGGACTTCCTCCTCACTCTGCCCGCCACCCCGATGATGCCGCCCCAGGTGCGCACCCCCCACATTCGGTTCGCCGGCACCCCGCACGTCCTGCAGGGTGATCGACTGTGCCTCTACCTCGACCCGGCCCGCGAATGGGACCCCGCTGCCGGAATCGCCCCCGTCATCAACCGCCTGTGGCAGTGGCTCACCGACGCCGCAGCCGGCAGGTTCGATCCCGCCACGGCGCTCTACCACCCCGTAGGCGGGGTCCTGCACCACACCCCGGGCACTCCCACCGTCGTCGTACGAGAACCTGTCTCCCACCGGTCGGCCACGGCATGGCTCACCCAGCGCACCACCGACCGGCTCGACCTGACCAGCGCCCCCGCAGACTCCCACAGCCACCGCACCCCGATCCTGCCAGCGGACGCGCTGCCCCTGGGCGCGGGCAGCACTTTTGCCGAACTCCTCACCCTCACCCACTCTGCCACTGCCCACACCCCGCAACCGGCCGACGCCCCATCCCCGGCGCTGCTGACCGCACTCGCCGCCAGCGCCCTGCGTAACCCCGAAGGCACCGCCCAGTACTTCGTCCTGGCCGTCCGACACCCCGCCACACCCGCAGTGTCCCCCTTCCTCCTCGCCGGCCGCCTGCCGCCCCAGGCCGGCGACACGCTGCGCCGCCTCGCACGCCGCGCGACCCCCAGCCGCCTGGGCAGCCTGCCCGAGGACCTGGCCCACGCCCCCATCGCATGGTGTTACCTCTCCGACGAACGCGCCGAAGTCACCACCCGCCGTGACACCCTCCGCCCCGTCCGCGCCTTCCAGGACTGTCACATCCACATCTGGGGCTGCGGCGGCATCGGCTCCTGGGCAGCCGAGATGGTGGCCCGGGCCGGCGCCTCACATCTCACCCTCAGCGACCCCGGCCGTGTCACCGGCGGCCTGCTGGTGCGGCAGAACTACACCGAACACCACATCGGCATGACCAAGGCGGCAGCACTGGCCTCCCACCTGCGGACCATCCGTGACGACATCCGCATCGACATCGCCATCCCGCCCCCCGACCCCGCCCTCCTGACCGCCGCGGACCAAGCCGACCTCATCATCGACGCCACCGTCAGCATCACCGCCGGACGCTTCCTCGACCTCCTTGCCCAGCAGCCCCACCGCAAAGCCGTCCTGGCCCAGCTCGCCACGGACAGCCTCACCGCCAGCCTGGGAATCCTCACCATCGCCGCCCCCGGCACCCACACCCCCCTGTCCAGCATCGATCACACCGCTGGCGGCCACGTCCTTAACGCCCCGAACCTTGAGGCGTACCACGCACTGTGGGCCGAACCCTCCCCGGACGACGAACTGCGCCCCACAAGAGGCTGCTCCACTCCCACATTCCACGGCTCCGCCGCCGACCTGATGGCAACCACCGCCACCCTGGTCACCCTGCTGGGCATCCAGATGCGCCACCCTGTATCCGGGACCCACCTGTGCGCCCAGCCCCACACCGGGACAGCCCCGGCACACCGCTTCATCCCTCACAGCGAGTAGGGAGCACTCCCCGCGTCTCTGGACCTGCGGCCCTGCATCCCCGGCAGGGCCGCCAGCCCCTTGAGGCTGCCGGGCGTCGGCAAGACCCGCACCCCCAGCGCCGCTCCGGCAGAACTCGGCATACCTGGCCGCGGCTACACACCTCCAAGCCCTGATGAGAAGGCGATCCACGGCGCCGCACGGCGGGCCGCCGTGCGCAGGTCAGCCGGGAACCTGCCCCACCTCCAAGGTGGGCACGTAGCTGCCCGCCAAGCGCTCGTAGATCACGAGCTGCGGGTGCACCTGCGGATGGTGAGCACGGCCCAGGGCGATAGCCGCGGAGAGGGGAACGGCAGGCAGGACATGCAGGCGGCGCAGCGACTTAGCCTCCCTTTCCAGCCGCGCGAGAAGCGTCCGTAGCGTTTCCTCCAGCTGTCGCAGTGACGCCCGGCACCGCAGTACGTCCGGACCAGCATGCGTGCCCACCGGGCTGACCTCGTAGCGGCGCAGCGCCGAAAGCTCCCGCGGAACCTCAGAAGGGGCGATGATGCCGGAGATGTTCACCATGACGACAGCCTCGTCCCCGTCCGCCCCGGCCTGAACCGGATGCGCGGCGAACTCGGTGACCGGGCCGCTCTCGGCAGGCCACACCCAGGACTGCTCGTGCCGGTGACGTTGGTAGATGTCCGTCGGCACGGTGTCGTCCAAGAGCGACCCGAGATAGACCAGCAATGGCAGACGCGCGAATCCGAACACGCTCACGTGCTGCACGGATTCCCGCTCTATCCCTGGTCGCAGCCGGTTGCGGACCACGTCATCGATGACCTTGGTCGCCTGCCGATAGTAGTGACGGCTGGCCTCGGCGGCAGATTCCGCGTCCCAGGCAGCGGCTGCCTGCTCGCCGGGAGTGTGCCGCAGATCTATCTCCACACCGTGCCGGGTGTAGGACTCCAGGTACAAAGGGAATCGGCGGCCTGCCGTCACAGCGTCCGCAGCGGTCTCCCGCGACAGCTCGACCGCATTTCCGTGCACCGACCCCACCATCCGCACCACCGTGGTGGCCCTCTCCGGCCCCAGCGCGGTCAGGTGCCTGACACGGTCCTCATGCTCCTGCTTCACACGGCGCAGCCACTCGACAGTGAAGACGTCCAGCGTGGCCTTCGCATCGATCTCCATATGTTGCTGGGCACACAGCAGCATCAGGTTGTCTGCCTCATCCCGCAGCGCCTTCTCCAACAGATCCCCGCCGCGCGGCGAGCGCGGATCAGTGCTCTGCCCGACGATGTGCGCGACCTCCCCCAAAGGAAGCGTCCGTCCAGACATCACCCCCTCCAGCAGGTACGCGTTGCACAGCATGCACCTGCCTCCACTGCGCACCCACACGGCGAGAACCGCCTTGGATGAAAGACGGCTCCGTTTCCCGCCGCTCCCGCTCATCAAGCACTGCCTCCATCCCTTCGCGACAGACCAGACGCTAGACGACACCTCCCCTGACACCAGGGGGATTTGACAAAGCGCGGCGCACCCTGGAAGTGCGGCTCCGCACGAGGGCGTGTCCGTGGCGGACCGATACGCGCCCATAGCGGGCGCCGTCGGAAGCCTCAGTAGAGCTGCCGGCATATCCAGCCCCCGCTGCACCTGCGAGTCATACGGCCGGCTGGACGCCAGCTGCGCCTCGACTTCACCGGGGCCCGGGATGTCGGTCCTCATCGCGTCGGCGGTCTGGCGTCCCGGGCATCTGGGTTCCGCTTTCCCGGCGACGGTGCGGGTCCTGATGGCGCTCGTCTCGTCGTTGTCGCCTGGATCTGCGTCCCGGTCGCTTTCGTGGTCGCGTTCCATGCCGACAACCTCGTGGAGGACGAGGCGGCGCTGGACTTCCCGGGTGGGGAGACAGCGGCTTGGGCCGACTACGTGTACTTCGCCCTGTCCGTCATGACGACGTTCGGTACGACGGACGTCACGGTGATGTCGCGGGAGATGTGCCGGACGGTGGCGGCCAACGCGATCATCGCGTTCGTCTTCAACTTCAACACGGTGATCGTGGCCGGCATGGTCACGGTGCTCGACAGTGGGCAGGGTGCTGCCTGACAGGTGCCGTTGGTCCTCGGACGGTGGGGGGCGGTGACCGGATCGCACGCGCCGTGCGGGATGAGTCGGCCACCGCCCCTCCTACTTAGGGGGTGAGCACGCGGCGGATCGGGTCTCCGATCTTCTTCTCCAGTCGGGCGACGGCGTCTGCGGCTTCGGCCAGCGAGATGTGAGCGCTGACGGAGGGGCCGAGGTCGATGCGCCCGGCGGCGGCCAGTCCGACGAGCTGTTCCACGTGCTCCGGCTCGGAGCCGTAGTGTCCGCGGATCTGCCGGACGTTGAAGCAGAAGTCGATGCTGTTGGCGACGGTGACCGGCTCCGGGGTGAGGCCAGCGAGCACCAGGACGCCGTTCGGACCGAGCACGGTGGTGGCCTGGGCGCGGGCCGCTCCGACGCCGGCGAACTCGAAGGCGACGTCGATGCCCCGGCCCGCCGTGGCCTCGCGCACCGCCTCGGCGAAGTCTCCGGCCATAGGGTCGAGCGCGTGGTCGGCGCCGAAGCGACGGCCTGCGCGGGGCGGACCGCGCCGGTGTCCACGATCGCGGCGTACGGGGTGGAGACGGCGTCGGGGGTGATCGCGGCCTGGTCGAACGGCAGGTGGTCTGGGATGGGGAGCAGGGTGTCCTCCCGGGCGAGGGCGTACTGGGCCCAGCCCCCGTCGTAGTCCACTCCCCGGCCAGGGGTTGGCGGCAGAGCATGTGGCGCAAGCAGTCAGCGCAGTCGCCGCACGCCTGCCCGGCCTGGAGCACGACCCGCCGGCCGGGGGTCCAGTCGCCCTTCACCTCGGGGCCGACGGTGTGGACGACGCCGGCCACCTCGTGGCCGGGCGTGATGGCGACGGAGTCCTTGACGGCGCCGATGGGGTAGAAGGGGCTCAGAGTTCGGTACGGAGACGGAAGCGGCGCCCGACTCGCTCGTGGCCGCACGGCGTTCATGGGCGCGGCCCCTTTGGGCAGTGACCCGCCCTATGCCCTCAGGCTCCTGATATGCCGTCAGGTAAGTCAGCGTTTCGTCAGCATCGGTCCTGGCGCGTTCCGCGAAGAGTGTTCGGGTAGGGGCGTATTCGAAGAGCCACAACAGCCTGGTTCGCACGGAAGCCCAGGCAGTGAGCCGGCTCACCGAAGTGAAGCGATGTTCCTCACAATCTTCGAGTCAGGCGCGTCCCAGTTGTAGAGTGATATCGCCCTTGACCTGCAGAAAGCAGGCAGGGAGCCGTCCTCAGGGAGTCCAAAGTGCTGCGTACTTTGTTCAAGTCCAAGATCCACCGCGCCACCGTCACCCAGGCCGACCTGCACTACGTGGGATCGGTCACCGTCGACGCCGACCTCATGGAGGCCGCCGACCTTCTCCCCGGCGAGCTCGTGCACATCGTCGACATCGACAACGGCGCGCGCCTGGAGACGTACGTCATCGAGGGCGAGCGCGGCTCCGGGGTCATCGGGATCAACGGGGCTGCGGCGCATCTCGTGCACCCCGGGGACCTGGTCATTCTGATCAGCTACGCCCAGGTCGACGACGCAGAGGCCCGCTCGCTCGTGCCGCGGGTGGTGCACGTCGACGCCGCGAACCGGATCGTGGAGCTCGGCTCCGACGCCTCCGCACCCGTGCCCGGCAGCGACACCGCGCGCAGCCCGCACGCCGTTCCCGCCGCGCGGGGCTGAGCGGCCGGACCCGGCGGGGCGCGCGGCGGCGGTCGCCACCCTGATGAGTGATCCGGGCGCGCCGGGGAACGCGCAGCGCGAGAGGCTGGAACGGGCCCGCTTGATCGGGTCCGCTCGATCACCGAGGGGATGGACGCCATGACCAATCCGCCGACCCCCGACCCCGTACCCCCGTCGCCGACGCCGCCGAGCCCGGTGCCGCCCGACCCGGTGCCGCCGACGCCCGTGCCCCAGCCCGGGCCGACGGGGCCCGAGCCGGGCCCCGCGCCCGGTCCCGTACCGGCTCCGCCGCATCCGGGGCCGCCGCCGCCCGGGCCGGCGCCGGATCCGGTGCCGAAGCCGCCCGGACCCGATCCCGTGCCGGGGCCGGAACCGGAGCCCGGCCCGATGAGCTGACCGGCGGCCGTGCGAGGATGCGGCGGTGCGTGAGCTGCCCGAGGTGATCGGCGTCGACGACCCCGCCTGGCCCGAGATCCGGCAGGAGCTGGCCTCCAGCCGGGTGCCGGTCGAAGCCGTGCCCGCCGATGGCCGGGCGGGACGCACCGCGCTCCTGCAGCTGCAGATCACGGCCAGGTCCTACCTGGGCGCCTCGTCCTGCACTGCGGCGGCCTGGTGCTCGACCACGGCTGGCTGCGCGTCTACGGAAGCCCCGCGCCCGCGAACCCCCAGGGCCTGCCGGCCCTGGCCCGGGCCAACGGCTTCCCCGCGGCGTTCGACGCCGACTGGCAGGCCGAGGCGGGGCTGGTCATCGCGCACGACGTCCTCGGCGGCGTCTTCGCCGTCAACGGCGCCGCGCCCGAGGAGGCCGGACGGCCCGGGGCGCCCGGCGAGGTGGTGTACTTCGCGCCCGACTCCCTCCGCTGGGAGGCACTCGGCGCCGGACACGGGGCATGGCTGTCGTGGATCCTCTCCGGTGCGCTCGAGGAGTTCTACGGGACACTGCGCCGGCCGGACTGGCGCGACGAGGTGCGCGCGCTGACCGCCGGGCAGGGGCTGTCCTTCTTCCCGCCCCTGTGGACGGCCGAGGCCCGGCGTGACCTGTCGGCCGCCGGCCGGCGCGCGGTGCCGATGGCCGAGCTCCTCGGTGCGAGCCGCGCCTCCTGCCGGCAGCTCGACGGGGCCGACCCCGGCTTCCTCGGTGCCGTGTAGCCGTCCCTCCCCGCGCGGCGACCACCGCCGACGATGACACAATGGCGGCCGGCGCGAGCACGGTCGGAATACGCGGGGGACGCTGGGGTGGAACACAGGCCTGGAGCGAGCCGCGAGGCCGGGCGGCTGATGGCATGGGCGGTCGCCGCGGTGGCCGCCGGTACCGTCGGCACCGTCGGGTACGCGCGTACGGGCGCCGAGCCGTCGGCGGTGGTCGTCGACGTGCTGACGGGCCTCACCTACGCGACCGCGGGCCTCATCGCGCTCTGGCGGCGGCCCGCCAACGGCACCGGGCGGCTGATGCTCGCCGAGGGGCTCACCTGGTTCATCGGGAACCTGCAGGGCTTCGACCAGCCGCTGCTGGTCGGCATGGGGGCCTGGTGGGAGGCGCTGAACCTCGCCGTACTGGCCCACCTGCTGCTGGCCTTCCCCGAGGGGCGGGTGGCGCCGCGCCGGGCCCGGATCACGGTGGGCTCCGCGTACACGCTGGTGGCGGTGGGCGGACTCGTGCGGGCCCTGAGCTACGACCCGGCGGCCGACCCGGGCAGCTCGTACCTCCTCTGCGACGACTGCCGCGGCAACGCGCTGCTCCTCGTGCGCGATCCCGCCGTGTTCGCCGGTGTCGACCTCGCCTACCGGTGGGTGGGGGCCGCGCTCACGCTGTGGGTGGCGGTGCTCATGGTGAGCCGGTGGCTGGCGGGCAGCCCCGCGTACCGCCGCGTCCTGGTGCCGGTCGCCGTGCCGCTGGCGCTCACGGTCGCCTTCGTCGGCTGGGAGGTGGTGTACGTCCTCCACCCCGGGCTGCTGCGCGGCGGCGAACTGCTGCCCCTGGTGCTGTCGGACCTGGCACAGGTCGCGCTCCCCGCGGCCTTCCTGGTGGGACTGTTCCGGATACGCCTGCGACGCGCCGACGTCGGGAACCTGGTCATCGCCGCCGGGCCCGACCCGACGCCGTCCCAGCTGCAGACGGCGCTGCGTGAGGTCCTGGGAGACCCGACGCTGCGGCTCGGGATCCCGCACGCCACCGTGTCCGGCCTGTACACCGACCCCGAAGGGCGCGCGATCGGCGGGCCGGCGTCGCGGGGCCGCCCGGGCGCCGGTGCCGCCGTGACACCGCTCGGACCCGGCTGTACGCCGCCGGCCGTGCTGGTGCACGACCGGGCGCTCGCGCAGGAACCGGAGCTGCTCGAAGCGGTCTCCGCGTCCGTGGGGCTGTGCCTGCGCACCATGCAGCTCGCCGAACGGGCCGCACGGAACGCCGAGCGGGCGCGGGAGCTGCAGTTGCGCCTGCTGTCCGCGGAGGAGCAGGAGCGGCGGCGCCTGGAGCGGAACCTGCACGACGGAGCGCAGGGCCGGCTCGTGTTCGCACTCATGGGGCTCCGCCGGATCGGCACCCAGTGGGGCCGCGACCCGCAGTTGCGCGCCGCGGTCGACGAGACCGAGCAGACGCTGCGCACGGCACTGACGGAGCTGCGGGAGCTGGCCCGGGGGCTGCACCCGGCCGTACTCGCGCGCGAAGGGCTGCGTGCGGCACTGACCGGGCTGGCCGACGAGTCGCCGGTACCGGTGGTGGTGATGGCCGATCCGGTCCGGCTGCCGGAGCTGGTGGAGGCCACGGCGTACTACGTGGTCAGCGAGGCCCTGTCCAATGCGGGCAAGCACTCGGGGGCGCGGGCGGTGACGGTCACCGTGCGCAGGGAAGGGTTGTGGGTGGTGGTCGAGGTGGTGGACGACGGCGTCGGCGGGGCCGATCCGGAGGGCCGCGGCCTGCGCGGGCTGGCGGACCGGGTGGCCGCCGTCGGCGGCAGCCTGCGGGTGAGCTCCCCGACCGGTGACGGCACGCGGATCGAGGCGGAGCTGCCGTGCGCGTGATTCTCGCCGAGGACTCCGCTCTGCTGCGGCAGGGCCTGGTCCGCCTGATGGAGGACTGCGGCATCACCGTGGTCGCGCAGCGCGGTGACGCCGAAGGGCTCGTGGAGCTCGTGGACGGGACCGGGCCCGACGTGGTGGTCCTCGACATCCGGATGCCGCCGACCCACACCCACGAGGGCCTGCGGGCCGCGCGGGCCATCCGCCTGCGCCGGCCCGGCACCGGGGTGTTGCTGCTGTCCCAGTACGTCGAGACGGGCAGCGTGCTGGAGGAGCTCACCCGCGACGGACAGGGCGTGGGCTATCTGCTGAAGGAACGCGTCACGGACGCGCAGGAGCTCTTCGACGCACTGAAGAGGGTGGCCTGCGGCGAGTGCGTCCTCGATCCGGAGGTCGTGGCACGGCTGATGCGCCGCCCCGGGCCGGCCTGTCTGCTGGACACGCTGACTCCCCGCGAGCGCGAGGTCCTGGCCCTGATGGCCGAGGGGCGCTCCAACGAGGGCATCAGCGCCTGCCTGCACATCGCCGCCAAGACGCTGGAGACCCACGTCCGCAGCATCTTCACCAAGCTCCACCTCGAACCCGACCCGAGCGAGCACCGGCGGGTCCGGGCCGTCCTGGCGTACCTCCAGGCCTGACGAAGCGGTGTGCGGCGGCGTGTGCCGCGGCCCCACGGACGTCGCGGACGCGGCCGGCCGGTGTGACGGGCGTGGGCCCCCAAACCCGCGCCACGCCGTCCGGCCGCGTCCCCCGCCGCCGTACGTGGCCCCCTGTCCCCTCACGTACGGTCCCCGGGCGCACACAGGAGCGTCAGAGGCGCATCACAGCGCGCGGCAGTTGATCCAGTCGTCGGCCGCCTCGCCGGGGACGAAGCAGGTGACGGTCTTGGACACCTTCTTGCCCTTGTAAATGCCGGTGCCCTTGACCTTCACGTTGCCCTTCCACCACCAGCCATGGACCCAGGTCCAGGCATCCGGGGTGGCGATCCAGCGCGTGGTGACCTTGTCGCCGTGCTGGTTGTACCCCTCGAGCTGGATCTGGTCGGCATAGGTGGTGTGCACCTTGAGCTTGTTGCCGTTGCTGCCGGCGCTGGCGGTCGTGGCGCCCGACAGCGTCACCGCGGCCAGGCCGATGGACGCGATCCCCACGGTGGCGCTGCGCACGAGCTTCCTGGTCCTGTTCATGTGGAGCTTCCCCCAGTTCGTGGTCATCAGCGCGGTCATCGGCGGGCACCCGGCCGCAACACCCTTCCCCCGTCCAGGAGTCGCGACTTCGCGGTGCCCGCCGACCCGCGACACCGAATCTAGGGCTCCGCGCCCCGGGGCACATCAGGGCTAGCCCTGAGCCGGGCCGAACCGTTCGGCACGAACGGGTTTTTGAGCGCCCCGCCGTGCCCCGCATGCCCCCTTGTCACCGCCCGTCGCTGCCCATAGCTTGGGCGCCTGCCGCTGTGTGCAAGGCAAGGGGGGAATGGGGACCATGGCCGTACGCGGACGACACCGCCGGTACCAGCCGAGCCGGATCAACCAGGCGTCGCTCACCGTCGCCGCGGGCGGTGCCGGAATGGCGCTCCCGCTCCTCGGGGCGGGCGCGGCGCACGCGGCGTCCGTGGACGTGTGGGAGAAGGTCGCGGCCTGCGAGTCCACCAACAACTGGAAGATCAACACTGGCAACGGCTATTACGGCGGGCTGCAGTTCACCCAGTCCACCTGGGAGGCGTACGGCGGCACGCGCTACGCCCCGCGCGCCGACCTCGCCACCAAGGACCAGCAGATCGCCGTCGCCGAGAAGGTGCTCAAGGGGCAGGGCCCGCGCGCCTGGCCCACCTGCTCGGTGAAGGCGGGCCTCACCCGGGGCGGCGAAGCGCCGGACATCGCGCCGCAGGCGAAGGCCGCGGCACCCGCCACGAGCCGCGCCACGCCGCCCGCCAGACCACGCTCCGCCCCCGCGACGCCCACCACCGTGCCCGGGCAGCGCGAGAGTTACACGGTGGCGCGCGGCGACTCGCTCTCCGGCATCGCCGAGGAGCGGAAGGTCAAGGGCGGGTGGCGGGGCCTGTACGCCGCCAACCGCGCGGTCATCGGCGGCGATCCGGACCTCATCATGCCGGGCCAGAAACTGACGCTGCGTACGGCGCCGGCGAAGCCGCCGGCCACCCCGTCCGCGAAGCCGCCGGCCCCGTCGAAACCGGCGGCGAAGAAGCCCGCCACGAGGCCCGCGCCGCAGCCCGCACCCAAGCCCCCGGCCGCGAAGAAGCCGGCCGCCAAACCCGCGGCCAAGCCGGCCGCCAAACCCGCCTCCGCCACGAAGCCCCGGAGCGTGGGCTTCAGCGCCCCCGTCGAGGCCAACCCCGGTACCGCGTACCGCAAGGCGGGCTCCTCCTGGTCCAGCGGCTACCACACGGGCATCGACTTCCCCGTCCCCACCGGCACCGCCGTCAAGGCGGTTGCGCCCGGGCGCGTGGTGTCCGCCGGCTGGGGCGGCGCGTACGGCTACGAGGTCGTCATCCGGCACGACGACGGCAGGTACAGCCAGTACGCCCACCTGTCCGCGCTCACCGTCCGCGAAGGGCAGCGCGTCAACAGCGGCCAGCGGATCGCCCGTTCAGGATCGACCGGCAACAGCACCGGACCGCACCTCCACTTCGAGGTGCGGACGGGGCCGGGGTACGGCTCCGACATCGACCCCCTCGCGTACCTCAGGTCGGGTGGCGTACGGCTCTGACCCCCCGCCGGGAACCGTGCTCAGCAGGACGAGGCCGCCCGCCGCCACCACACCGCAGCCCAGCGCCAGCACCGTTCCCGGCACGCCGTACCGGAACTCCTCGCCGAACAGCGTGAGCCCCACGGCGGCGGCCACCACCGGATTGACCACGGTGACCGTCGCCAGGGGCGCCGTCAGCCCCGCGCCCCGGTACGACGCCTGCGACAGTGCCAGCCCGGCCGTCGCGAACACGGCGACGGCCAACAGGCTCGGCCACTGGCCCAGCGGGTCGCGCGCGACGGAGCCGACCGAGACGAAGCCGGCCGCGACGGCCTTCGTGAACACCGACGCGGTCCCGAACGCCACGCCCGCCCCGGCGCCCAGCAGCACGCCGCGCGCCCCCGGCCGCCGGGCCAGGCCCCGCGCCGCCGCGTACAGCACGGCCATCGTCCCCGCGCCGAGCCCCGCCAGCAGCAGCCGGGCCCCGCCGTCCACCGACGGCGCCCCCGCCTGCCCCGTCAGCGCGAGCAGCCCGGCCAGCCCCGCCGTCGCCATGACCACGCCGCGCCAAGCGGCCGCCCCCGCCCGCCGCCGGGTGAAGAGCGCGGCCAGGGGCAGCGCGAACACGATTGTCAGCGCGCCCAGCGGTTGCACCAGGCTCAGCGGCCCGTACGCCAGCGCCACGACGTGCAGCAGCGCGCCGAGACCGTTCAGCAGCACCGCCGCCCACCAGGCGGCGGAGCGCGTCGGCGCACCCGGGCGCGCCGCGACGCGCTCCTGCGTGACCGCCCCGGCCGCGTAGGCGACCGCGGAGACCAGCGACAACAGCACCGACAGGGCGAGGAGGCTCATGCCCTCACGATGGCGCCCGAGATCGTTCCCGTCGTCGTCCCTGAGCACTCCATCGGTCGTACTCCCGATGGAGTACGGGAGTACGAGAGGGCCGTTTGGCGGCGAGGCCCCGCGCTGACGTAAAGTTCGGCTTTTGAAACGTGCCAGACGAGTGATCGAGGAACCGAAGAGGCCATGACGGTGACTGAAGAGAACCAGGCGTACGGGCCGGGCATCGACCCCGAGCGTCTGGCCGTCTGCCTGAGCGTCCTCGAGGAGCTCGACAAGCTGGAGGTCGACCACCCGGACGCGATCGCCGTCCGCCGCGCCACGGCCGGTATCTACCGCACCGTGAAGCAGCGCCGCCGCCAGGAGCGCCGGGCCGCCAAGACCGCCCACGACAAGGCGGTCACCGAGGCCACCGCCACCGGCTCCGCCGAGCGCATCGACGACGAGACGCAGGGCCTGCTGCCCTCCTCCTCGGTCAGCGGCGAGATCGCGGGCATCCTCCAGCGCCCCCGCTCCTGCTACATCTGCAAGACCCGGTACGTCGAGGTCGACGCGTTCTACCACCAGCTGTGCCCGAAGTGCGCCGCCGAGAACCGGGCCCGCCGCGACGCCCGTACCGACCTGACCGGCCGCCGCGCGCTGCTCACCGGCGGCCGCGCCAAGATCGGCATGTACATCGCGCTGCGGCTGCTGCGTGACGGTGCCAACACCACCATCACCACCCGCTTCCCCAAGGACGCCATCCGCCGCTTCAAGGCGATGCCGGACAGCGACGAGTGGATCGGCCGACTGAAGATCGTCGGCATCGACCTGCGCGACCCGGCCCAGGTCGTCGCGCTCGCCGAC
The DNA here is from genome assembly GCF_040646655.1 of Streptomyces sp. NPDC045431. Taxonomy (NCBI): domain Bacteria; kingdom Bacillati; phylum Actinomycetota; class Actinomycetes; order Kitasatosporales; family Streptomycetaceae; genus Streptomyces; species Streptomyces sp. NPDC045431. Next base: position 130,666 of record NZ_JBEZAQ010000015.1, on the reverse strand, counting down.
TCGGTCGCCGCCGAGGGCCCGCTGGACATCCTGATCAACAACGCCGCGCAGACCGTGCGCCGCTCGCCGGGCGCCTACCGCGAGCTCGTCGCCGCCGAGTCCGCGCCGCTGCCGGCCGGTGAGCTGCCGCCCGCCGAGATCATCGGCACCTTCGGCAGCGGCGCCGTGGAGACGATGGCGGCCCTGCCGTCGTCGCGCAACGGCAGCGGGCTGTCCGCCCAGGAGGTGGCAGAGCTCGCTCTTGTCAGCGGCTCCGCGTCGCTGGAGCGGATCGCCGCGGGCACCGCGATCGACGCGGGCGGCCTGGTACCCGACCTGGCGGACACCAACAGCTGGATCCAGACGGTTTCCGAGGTCGACCCGGTCGAGCTCCTCGAAGTGCAGCTGTGCAACTCCACCGCGCCCTTCATCCTGATCAGCCGGCTGCGCTCGGCGATGGCGGCCTCCCCGGCCCGGCGTACGTACGTGGTGAACGTCTCCGCGATGGAGGGCGTCTTCAGCCGCGGCTACAAGGGCGCCGGGCACCCGCACACCAACATGGCCAAGGCCGCCCTGAACATGCTCACGCGCACCAGCGCCCAGGAGATGTTCGAGTCCGACCGCATCCTGATGACCGCCGTCGACACCGGCTGGATCACCGACGAGCGGCCGCACCCGGACAAGGTCCGGCTCGCCGAGGCGGGCTTCCACGCCCCGCTCGACCTGATCGACGGCGCGGCCCGGGTCTACGACCCGATCGTGCGCGGCGAGGCGGGCGAGGACCTGTACGGCTGCTTCCTCAAGGACTACGCGCCCGCCAACTGGTGAGCGCCGTCCGGTGACCGGATGCTTGCGGAGTGTCCGGAACCTGCCTATGTGACGCGTTCCATCGAGCGCAAGCGTGCTCATTTGGTTAACCTGGAGCGACGGTCGGCCGACAGGGATCCACGAAACCCCCTTCAGGCCGACCCGGGGACAAGGCCTGCCACCAAGGCTGCGGTCCCGCCCCAGTACCGGCGCCACCGCGACCGATCGGCAGCTATGTCCTCATAGGTTCGCGACACGAAGGAGTGCGCGGTGACACCAGAACTGACGAAGCAGGAAGAGCGTTCGGCGAGAGACGGCGACGGGTCCGGTCCATCGGACACGCTCGGCAGCCTCGAAGTGTGGGCCCGTTCGGCCCCCATCCGCCTGGCCGGATACGAGGACGACCTCGCCGAGCCGCACATCCTGCCCGGCATCGACTGAGCCGGATTGCGATTCACACGCTTCGCCCACGTGCCCTCCGTCTTCTGCCGGAGGGCACGCGCGTGTCGTCACCGCTCCCGTTCGTCCGCACCGGCGAGCCGCGTCGGCGGCATGAACTCGCGGACGTACGTCCGGTGCCACCAGGCGCCCGAGGCGCGCAGTTCGCGCCAGGTCGTGAACCGGTACCGGTAGAGCCGCGCGCGGACGACCACCGGCGGCGCGTCCGGGAAGGGGTTGCGCCGCAGCAGCCGGAGCGTGTCCCGGTCCCCGTCGAGCAGCCGCTCCACCAGCCCGCCGAACCAGGAGTGGGCGTACGCGGGGGACAGCGCCGCGAACCACATCATCCAGTCCAGCCGCAGGTGGTACGGGGCGAACTGGCGCGGCAGCCGGCGGACGTCGCCGGGCTTGCCCTTGAACTCGTACTCCCGCCACACCGTCCCCGCGTGGAGGACCGGCTCGTCCGTCCCCTCGATGACGATCTCGTGGCGTACGCGGCCGACCGTGCCGAACGCGCCATAGGTGTTGACCAGGTGCAGCGGGTCGAAGGACATGTTCATCGCCTGGTGGCGGGAGAGCAGGTTGCGTACCGGGCGCCGGCTGAGGAAGAGCACCAAGGCGGTGACGGCGAGGACGAGGATTCCGTACCAGAGCGGGGGAGCGGGCAGCGCGGGCGGGTCGGCGACGAGCGAGCCGTCCACGGCGGAGGCGGCGAGCACGATCGTGATCCAGTTCAGCCAGGAGAAGTTGCCGGAGAGCACCAGCCACAGCTGTGTGGCGATGACCATGCCCGCCGCCACGCTCGCCACCGGCTGCGGCGTGAAGAGCAGCACCGGGACGACCAGTTGCGTCACGTGGTTGGCCGCGACCTCCACCCGGTGCAGGGGCCTCGGGAGACGGTGGAAGAACCAGCTCAGCGGCCCGGGCATCGGCTGCGTCTCGTGGTGGTAGTACAGGCAGGTCAGGTCCCGCCAGCAGGGGTCGCCGCGCAGTTTGATCAGCCCGGCCCCGAACTCCACCCGGAACAGCAGCCAGCGCAGCAGGAACAGGATCAGCACGGGCGGCGCGGTGCGTTCGTTGCCGAGGAAGATCGCCAGAAAGCCGGTCTCCAGGAGGAGCGATTCCCAGCCGAAGCCGTACCAGGTCTGTCCGACGTTGACGATGGACAGGTACAGCGCCCACAGCACCGCCCACATCAGCATCGCCACCGCGAGCGGCACCGCGTCGCCCGCCCCCGCGATCAGCGCGGCGGCGAGCGCCGCGCCGCTCCAGGCGCAGAGGGCGAAGAACCGGTCCGAGTAGTGCCAGTGGAAGACGCTCGGCGCGCGGCGCGGCGGCACGCGCCGCAGGTAGGCGGGGACGGGCAGCATGCCCCGCTCGCCGATCAGCGCGCGGAACTGGAGCGCGGCGCAGAGGAAGGCGACCAGGTAGATCCCGGCGAGCGCCCGCTGGAAGACCAGTCTGCTCAGCCAGTAGTCGGACGAGGTGAACCAGAACCACTCCATCGGTTCCAGTATCGGCCGTGGATCATCCCGCCGCGATCTTTCGCAGCGTCCGGCCGAGTCGCCGCGCGTACCAGCGCTGCACCACGGGGACGAGCGGTCCGCCCGCGCGCGTGTACCAGCGGGCGGGCCGGCTGAAGGCCGTGACCGTGAACCACACCGACCCGTCCGCGCGCAGATCCACGACGAACGACTCCTCGCCGCGCTCCGGGTGGCCCTGTCGGGTGCCGTACGCGAAGCCCGCGCGGTCGTCCTCGTACACCGTCCACACCACCTCGCAGGGCGCGGTGAGGCGCAGCGGGCCCAGGCCCAGGGAGACCTCGACGCCGGCGCCGGGCTCCGCGCGCGGCGACTCGGCGCGGATCCGGGCGCCCGAGGCGCGATGCACGCGCCAGGTGGTGACGGCCGCGCCTGCCGTGCGGAAGACGTCCCTGCCGCTGCCGATCGGGACCTCCACACGCAGGTGGTGGTAGCCGGCGGGGAGCGGGCGCGTGCGGGTGGCGCCGACCTCGGGGTAGCTGAGCGGGGGCGGACCGGCGGTGGCGAGGCTGCGGATGAGGCGGGTCATGCCACGGGCTCCTTGAGGCATGTGGCGCGGGCGGGGGATGTGGTGCGGGCGAGGCGTCGCCAGGCGAGTACCGAGCAGAGGGCGAAGCCGAGGGCGTTGCCGAGGCCGTGGGTGGCGGCCATCCAGGTCAGGCTCGGGTGGGGGAGTCCGGTGGCCTCCCCGAGTGCCCAGCTGAGCGCCAGCAGCATGGTCGCCACGAGGACGGCGGCGGAGACGGCGAGCAGCGCTCTCGTGAGCCGGTCGGGCCCGTCGCTCCGGACATCCTGCCAGGTGAGCAGGGCGACGGCCCACATGCCGGCGGTGAGCACGAGTGCCCCGGCCAGTTCGGCCCAGTCGTCCAGGAAGTAGCCGAGCAGCACCAGCAGGGTGCCGAGCGGCACGCTCAGCGCGGCGAAGCGCCCGGCGGGCCGGTCCGTGGCCCGGCAGACGAGACCGGCCACCAGGGCGGCGGCGAAACCGGCGAAGTGGAAGTGCGGCACGGTCAGCGCCAGGATCTCCAGGTCGAAGCCGAACAGCGGGTGCCCGAGGCGCTCCGCGACCAGCGCCACCGCGGCGACCGACGGGCTCACGAGCGCGGTCGCCACGGCGATCCGGACCGGCGGTGCCGACGCGGACGTACGGACCAGGCGGCCCGGCGCGTGCAGTGCCAGGAGCGCGGTGCCGACCGCGTAGCAGCAGGCGAGCGCGGTGGCGGCGATGCCGCGCGGCAACCACAGGGACGCCGCTCCCGGCAGCGCGAACAGTGGCCAGACCGTCCGGACGGCCGCCGTCCCCCCGCCGTCCTCCGGATCGATCAGGCGCAGACCCGCCGGGACGATCACCAGCATGCCGAGCGCCACGATCAGCCCGACGAGCACGGACAACGCACCCACCCCCTTCCCCTCGGTTGAACATGTTCAACTCTCGGGCTGAGCCTAGAGGCTTCATTGAACGCGTTCAAGTCGTGTGGAGGGTGGGTGCTTCCGGTTGCGGGGTGAGGGCGGATCCGGCAGACATAGAGGGCAACCGGGGCAACCCGGGCAAGCAAGACTGAAGCGAGTGTTGAAAGGCGGGAGGGCCTCCGTGCGTACCACCCCACGTCGTCGCCGGTACGGCGCGCTCGCCACGCTCGCCGCATCCACCGTCACCGCTGGAGTGCTGGCCACCGGCTGCGGAGGCGACGGCGACGGCGGCAAACCCCGTGGCGGCGGAGCGGTGGAGGGTCTTCCCGGGCCGGGCGAGGTGCTGCTCCAGGCCGTTTCCGCCCACGGCCCCGCCCCGTTCACCCCCTCCACGGTCAGGCCCTCACCCGACGCGCCCGGCTCCCCGCCGTCGGCCGAGCCCGGCACCGCACCGGCGACCGGCATCGTCTCCGGCGCCACCCCCGGCCTGTACGGCGGCGCGCGCTCGGTCGCCAGTTGCGACGTGGCCCGCCAGACCCGCCTCCTCACCTCCGACGACGCCAAGGCGGCCGCCTTCGCCCAGGCCGCCGGCGTCGCCCACACCCGGCTCGCCGACTGGCTGGACGGCCTCACGCCCGTGGTGCTGCGGTCCGACACCCGCGTCACCGGACACGGTTACCGCGACGGCTCGGCCGCCGACTTCCAGGCCGTCCTCCAGGCCGGAACCGCCGTCCTGGTGGACGAGTACGGTGCGCCGCGCGTGCGCTGCGCCTCCGGCAGCCCGCTGCGCTCGCCGGTCCCCGAGGAGGGCGCGGTCGAGCACAAGGGGCAGCCCTGGCCCGGCTTCGACCCCGGACGGGTCGTGACGGTCAACGCCACCCATCACGTCGTGGACAGCCTGTTCATCGTCAGTGTCGTCAGCAACACGCTGATCGAGCGCAAGGCCGGCACCGAGGGAGAGCAGGACCGCATCGTGACCGACGAAAGCGTCCTCGCGGCCGCGCGCTCCCCCGAATCGGCCACCTCTCCGTCCGCCGCGCCACAGCCCGCCGCGCCGCAGCCCCCGGCCCCCGAGCCCGCCGCGCCGCAGCCTCCGGCCCCCGAGCCCGCCGCGCCGCAGCCCGCGGCGCCCGAACCCCTCGACCCGGGCCCGGAGCCGGAGCCGGAGCCGGAGGCCGAGGCCGAAGCCGAGACCGAGTTCCAGGCCGGCGGCGGCGCCCCCCAGGACGCCGGCGAAGACGAAGGCGTACAGGGCCAGGAGGCGGACCAGGACCAGAGCCACCTCATGGGGCCGGACAACGCGGCCGTCGAGCCGGAGCCCCACGAGGGCTGACGGCCTTCGTGAACGCTCCCCACGCTCTCGCGCGCGGTCGAAAAAGCCGACAAATGATGGCAGAGTGGCCCCATGGTTGATCCGGCAGCGGATGCCCTGTCGCTTCCCGAGGACTGGCCCGCCCGCCCGGATCTGAGTCTGTCCCTCAACCGCATGGGCAGTTTCGACTGGGACCTGGACACCGGGCTGATGCACCTTGACCAGGCCGCCCTCGGCGTGTTCCAGGTGCACGCCGACGAGTACGACGGACGGCCCGAGAGCCTCGCCCCGCGCGTCCCACCGAGCGAGGCGATCCGCCTCGACGGCATGGTGACCCAGGCGCTGAAGAGCGGCAGCAGCCACTACGGCGCGTACTTCCGCATCCGCGACCGCGAGGGCAACCTCCGCTGGACGCACACCCAGGGCTTCATCCGGCGCGACGAGACCGGCCGCCCGCGCCGCATCATCGGCATCGTCCGGGACGCCACGCAGGAACTGACCGAGTCCACCGCGCGCATCGAGGTGGACGCCGAGCGGCGCCGCCAGACCAGCGTCGTGGAGTCCACCACCGCGGCCCTCGCGCACGCCCGCACCGTCCAGGACGTCATCGACGTCCTGCGCGACTCGCACGGCCTCGAACACCTCGGTGCGACCAGCGTCGTCATGGGCCTGCTGGAGTCGGGACGCATCCACCTGGTCGCCGACGGTCCGGACGGCTCCTTCGTGCCGGGAACCCGGTACACCCGGGTGGAGGAGCAGTACCCGATGAGCGAGGTGATCCGCACCCTCGCGCCGCGGTTCATCGAGTCCCCCGAGGACTTCGCCGACTCGTACCCCATCCTCTGGCCGCACATCAGCGGCCTCGGCATCACCTCCGCCGCCTATCTGCCGCTCATCGCCCAGGCCCGGCCCATCGGCGCGCTCGGGCTGCTCTACAGCGACAAGTACGGCTTCTCCTCCGAGGACCGCAACGTCCTGGTCGCACTCGGCAGCAGCATCGCCCAGAGCCTCCAGCGCGCCATGCTCTTCGAGCAGGAGCACGACCTCGCCGAGGGCCTCCAGCAGGCGATGCTGCCGCGCCGGATCCCCCAGGTGGCCGGGGCGCACATCGCCGTCCGCTACCGCTCCGCCCGGCTCGGCCGGGACATCGGCGGCGACTGGTACGACGTCATCCCCCTGCCCGGCGGCCGCGTGGGCGCCGTCATCGGTGACGTACAGGGGCACGACACGCACGCGGCCGCCGTGATGGGGCAGCTGCGCATCGTGCTGCGCGCGTACGCGGCCGAGGGGCACACCCCCGCCACCGTGATGGCGCGGGCCTCGGTCTTCCTGCACGAGCTGGACACCGACCGCTTCGCCACCTGCACCTACCTGGAGGCGGACCTGGCGACGGGCGTGGTGCAGATCGTGCGGGCGGGCCACGTCGACCCGCTGCTGAGGGACACCGACGGCAGCTGCCGCCGGGTGCCCGTCCAGGGGGGTATGCCGCTGGGCCTCTCGGCGGAGTTCGGGCGGCTGGACTACCCCGTCTCCATCCTGGAGCTGGACCCGGGCCAGGCCCTGCTGCTGTACACGGACGGGCTCGTCGAGCAGCCCGGTTCCGATCTCGACGAGGGCATGCAGTGGCTGACCTCGGTCGTACGGCAGGGTCCGGACGACCTCCAGCTGCTCGCCGACCACCTGTGCGACGTGGTCGACGAGCGCGGCGGCGACGACGACGTGGCAGTCCTGCTGCTGCGCCGCAGGGGCGGCTACACCCCGCAGGCCGGCGGACGGCTCCAGCAGCACGTCGGGCAGAGCGATCCCGAGGCGCTGCGCTCGGCCCGCCACATGATCCGGGCGGCGGTGCGCGCCTGGGGCGCGGCGGAGCGGGCCGACGAGGTCGAGCTCGTCGCCGACGAGCTGATCACCAACGCGCTGCTCCACACCGACGGCGGCGCGATCGTCACCCTGCGGATGCTGGCCGGCCACGAGCGGCGGCTGCGGGTCGAGGTGGAGGACCGCTCCAGCGTGCTGCCGCGCCGTCGGGAGGCGGGGGACTCCGGGGTATCCGGCCGGGGCCTGCTGCTGGTGGACCGGCTCGCCGACGTCTGGGGCGTGGAGTCCCGCGGCGGCGGCAAGTGCGTGTGGTGCGAGTTCGGTGTGGCGGAACGGCCGGAGGTGCACAGGTCTTCCGTCATAGCGGAAACCCGACCGACATGATTTGTTAACTGTCTGTAGAGCGATCGTGCTTGACGGTAACCGACCGAAGGCGATTGACTGCCGTTCCGTGGCCCCGCCCTCGACGACCTGGGGATTCCTTGAGCAGCGATCTGCTGGCACCTCTCGATCTGGCCTTCTGGCATCTCGAATCGGCCGGCCACCCCATGCACCTCGGTGCGCTGGCCCGCTTCGACCCCGCACCGGGTGAGGCGCCCGACTCCGCGCCGGGCGCCGCGGCCGGTGACGCCGCGTCCGTGCTCGCGCTGCTCGCCGAGCGCGCCGCCGCCATCCCGCGCCTGCGGATGCGGGTGCGGGACGTCCTGCTGCCGGTCGGCGGCGCCCGCTGGAGCGTGGACGAGACCTTCGACGTCCACCGGCACGTACGCCACGTCCGGCTCCCCCAGGACCAGGACGGCGACTTCGCCGCCGCCGCCACGCGGCTCGCCGGGGAGCTGATGGAGCGCCCGCTCGCCCGCGAGCTGCCGCCGTGGGAGATGTACCTGCTGACCGGGACCCCCGGTGGGCCCTTCGCCGTACTCGTCAAACTCCACCACGCCCTCGCCGACGGCATGCGCGCCGTCGCCATCGGCGCCGGGATCTTCGACGAGATCGCCGACGCACGGCCCCGCACCACCACCACCACCACCACCGTCCGCCGTCCGCGCCCGGCGACGCCCCGCTCGTGGCTCCCCGGCCCCTGGCACGTGGCCGGTGTCGCGGGCGCCGTTCGCGGCCGGGCCGAGGAGCTCGGCCGCGCCCTCGGCGTCGGCGCCTCCGTCCTGGGCGCCTCCGCCGTACGGGCCGGCCGCCACGACCCCCACGGGACCCCGGCGCTGGCCGCGGAAACCAGCGGCACACGGCGCCTGGCCACCGCCGAACTGGACCTGGAGGAGGTGCGCCGGGTACGCCGGGTGACCGGCGGCACCGCCAACGACGTACTGCTCGCCGTGGTCGCCGGCGCGCTGCGCCACTGGCTCCTGGAGCGCGGCGACCCGCTCCCCGCCGCCGACCCGTGCGCGCTGGTGCCCGTCTCGCGGCGCAGGCCCGGTGTCCGTGCAGGTTCCGGTTCCGGCTCGCCGCCCGACTGCGGCAACAGGTTCTCCGCGTACCTCCTCGACCTGCCCCTCGGCGACCCCGACCCGCTGAGCCGCCTCGCCGCCGTACGCCGCGGCATGGACCGCAACAAGGCGGCCGGGCCCTCGCGCGGGCCCGGGGCCGTCGCCGTACTCGCCGACCAACTGCCGCCGCTCGCCCACCGCTTCGGCACACCGCTGGCCGGGGGCGCGGCCCGCATGCTGTTCGACCTCCTGGTGACCAACGTGCCCCTGCCCCGCTCCACGCTCTCCCTCGCCGGCAGCCCGCTGCGCGCCCTGTACCCGATGGCCCCGCTCGCCCGCGGCCAGGCCCTCGCCATCGCCATGTCGCCGTACGGCGGACGCGTCCACACCGGACTCGTCGCCGACGGCCGGGCCCTGCCCGACCTGGACCGCATCGCGCACGCCCTGCACACCGAACTCGCCGCGCTGGTCAAGGCCACCGACCGTTCCTCCGGGTCCTGAGGCAAGCTGGAACCATGCCCGAACTGCCCGAGGTCGAAGCGCTGCGCGAGTTCCTCGACGAGCACCTCGTCGGCAAGGAGATCGCCCGCGCCCTGCCCGTCGCCATCAGCGTGCTGAAGACGTACGACCCGCCGCTCGGCGCCCTCGACGGCGGCGAGGTCACCGGCGTGGCGCGGCACGGGAAGTTCCTCGACATCGCGACGGCCGGGCCGGCCGGAGAGCTGCACCTGGTGATCCACCTCGCCCGCGCCGGCTGGCTGCAGTGGCGGGACGTCCTGCCCTCCGGCCCGCCCCGCCCCGGCAAGGGGCCGCTGGCGCTGCGCGTCGCGCTCACCGGCGGTGACGGCTTCGACCTCACCGAGGCCGGCACCACCAAGCGCCTCGCCGTCCACCTCGTACGCGATCCGGCCGCGGTGGACGGTGTCGCCCGCCTCGGCCCCGACCCGCTCGCCGACGACTTCGACCGGGACGCCTTCGCGGCGCTCCTCGCCGGGGAACGGCGCCAGATCAAAGGCGCGCTGCGCGACCAGAGCCTCATCGCCGGGATCGGCAACGCCTACAGCGACGAGATCCTCCACGCCGCCCGCATGTCGCCCTTCAAGCCCGTCCGGAACCTCACGCAGGAGGAGACGACCGCGCTGTACGAGGCGATGCGCGCAACCCTGCGGGAGGCGGTGGAGCGCTCGCACGGGCTGGCCGCCGGGCGGCTCAAGGCGGAGAAGAAGAGCGGGCTGCGCGTCCACGGCCGCACCGGGGAGCCCTGCCCGGTCTGCGGCGACACCATCCGCGAGGTCTCCTTCAGCGACTCCTCGCTGCAGTACTGCGCCACCTGCCAGACCGGCGGCAAGCCGCTCGCCGACCGCCGCCTGTCCCGCCTGCTGAAGTAGGTCTACGGCAGCACCGACACCAGCCGCCGCCCCTCGCGGTCGCGCACCTCCAGCCGGGCGATCTCGTCGCGCCGCAGCGCCGTACCGCCCTCGATGACGGGCTCGTCACCGTCCTCGTGACCGTCCACGGGCGTCGCCCAGCTCATCACCGGCCACTCCCGCCCGTCCCTCCCCACCGCCACCAGGTCGCAGACGCGGGGCCCCCGCACCCCCGCCACCCGCACGGCCAGCTCCGTGCCCCACGCCCGGTCCCGCAGCGCCAGCGCCGCCGTCACCCCGGTGGCCGGGTCGGTCGCCGCGACCGCGGCCCGCCCCGGTGACGCCGGCTCGTCGCCGGCCACGAGGAGGGCGGCTCCGGGCACGCCGACCGCGAGTGCCGCGGCCGCCGCGACCAGGCGCCCGCGCCACCGGCGTACCCGCGGAAGCCGCGCGGCGCCGCGCCGGTGCCCCCGCCCGCGCCGCGTCCTCCGCCCCGGCCCCCGGCCCTGCCCCGGGCCCGCCACCCGTCCCGCCACCCGTCCCGGCCTCGGCGGCTCCCGGCCGGCCAGCTGCGCCAGCGCCGCCACCGTCCCGGTGAGGTCCGCCAGCCGCATGGCGCAGGGCACGCACGCCGCGAGGTGCTCCTCGCAGCGCAGCGCGTCCGCCGGTTCCAGCACGCCCAGCGCATAGGCGGCGACATCGGCGGCATCGGCGGCATCGTGGTGCCGCTCCCGCAGACCCATGGCTGTGCCCCATTCCCCGTATCGTCGTCGTTCGTCAGCGTCCCGTCGGTGCCGGGATCGTCCCGCTGTGCCGTCGTGAACGAGTACGCAGACGAGCGGCTTCTCGCTCAATCACCCCGCGCCTACACTCCGCACCATGCTGCGCGTACTGGCCGTCGACGACGAGAAGCCCGCCCTCGAGGAGCTGCTCTACCTGCTCCGCCGCGACCCCCGGGTGCGCAGTGCGGAAGGCGCCACCGACGCGACCGAGGCCCTGCGCCGCATCGGCCGGGCCCTGGAGGCGGGGCCCGGCGGGGAGGAGGCCATCGACGTCGTCTTCCTCGACATCCACATGGCCGGGCTCACCGGCCTCGACGTCGCCCGGCTGCTGGCCGGCTTCGCCCGGCCGCCGCTGATCGTGTTCGTCACCGCCCACGAGGGCTTCGCCGTCCAGGCGTTCGACCTCAAGGCGGTCGACTACGTCCTCAAGCCGGTCCGCACGGAGCGCCTCGCCGAAGCCGTACGCCGCGTCGCCGACCTCACCGCCCCCGCCGACCGGCCGGGCGTCGCCGCAGCCCCGGAGCAGATACCGGTCGAACTCGGCGGCGTCACCCGCTTCGTACCGGTCGACGCCATCGCCTACGTCGAGGCGCAGGGCGACTACGCGCGCCTGCACACCGACGAGGGCAGCCACCTCGTGCGCATCCCGCTGTCCACGCTGGAGGAGCGGTGGGCGGAGCGCGGCTTCGTACGGATCCACCGCAGCCACCTCGTCGCGCTCGGCCGCATCGACGAACTGCGCCTCGACGCCGGGGCGACCACCGTGCGCGTCGGCAGCGCGGAGCTCGCGGTCAGCCGCCGCCACGCCCGCCAGCTGCGCGAGCTGCTGATGCGGCGCGTCCGGGGCTGAAACCCCCTACCCCGGGCCGGACCTGCTGCGTAGACTCCACAACCCCTGCCCCCGACCCACCAGCCCCGGACGACGATGCCCGCAGAGCAGCCCACCGCGCGCCGCCCGCGCCGCGAGACCGTGACCGGCGTGCCGCGCTCCGCCCGAAGGCCGCCCCGCCCGCCCGGTCACGCCCCGGCCCGCTCCGAGATCAGCGAGCAGACCTCCCTCGGCCACACCTACGTACGCTCCCTGATGCGCAGCCAGCTGCGCGCCGCGCTGTCGGCGCTCGCCACCCTCGCCCTGGTCGTCGGCACCCTGCCGCTGCTGTTCGCGCTGCCCCAGGCCCTCGACTCCACCGCGCCGTCGCCCGCGCCCTTCGTCTGGGCCGCCCTCGGCGTCGGCGTCCACCCCGTCATGTGGCTCGTCGCCCACTGGTACGTGCGCCGCGCTGAGCGCAACGAACGCGACTTCACCGGGCTGCTGGAAGGCCGGTTGGAAGGGCGGTGAACCAGACCTACGCGGTGGCCGCCGTCACCACCGTCGTCCTCGCCACCGTGCTCATCGGCTCCCTCGGCCTGCGCATCTCCCGCACCACCTCCGACTTCTACGTCGCCTCGCGCACCGTGCGCCCGGGCCTCAACGCCGCCGCCATCAGCGGCGAATACCTCTCCGCCGCCTCGTTCCTCGGCGTCGCCGGGCTCGTCCTGCTCCAGGGCCCCGACATGCTCTGGTACCCGGTCGGCTACACCGCCGGGTACCTGGTCCTGCTGGTCCTCGTCGCGGCCCCGCTGCGCCGCTCGGGCGCGTACACCCTCTCCGACTTCGCCGAGGCCCGGCTGGAGTCGCCGCGCGCCCGGCGGCTCGCCAGCCTCCTCGTCGTCGGCATCGGCTGGCTGTACCTGCTGCCGCAACTCCAGGGCGCCGGGCTGACGCTGGAGATCCTCACCGGGGCGCCCGAGTGGGTCGGCGGGCTCGTCGTCGCCGTCGTCGTCACCGGAGCCGTGGCGGCGGGGGGCATGCGCAGCATCACCTTCGTCCAGGCGTTCCAGTACTGGCTCAAGCTCACCGCCCTGCTGGTGCCCGCCCTCTTCCTCGTCACGGCCTGGCTCGGCGACGACGCCCCGCGCGCCCGCTTCGACGCGCCCGCCGTCTTCCGGGAGCACACGCAGGTCCGCGTCGACGACACCGTACGCATCGACGTCGACGCCCCGCTCACCCTCACCGTCTCCGGCCGCGTCGACCGGGTCGCGTACGACGGCGGCCGCGTCACCCTCACCGAGGGCACCCACCACGTCGAGGCCGGCACCACGCTCGGCTTCCCCGCGGGCGCCCGCGTCCCCGAGCGCGCCGCCACCGGGACCGACCCCCTCGGCTGGTCGCAGCCCCTGGCCGGGGGGCGCGACGGCGGCCAGCCCGACGGGCGGCAGCTGTACGCCACGTACGGGCTGATCCTCGCCACCTTCCTCGGGACCATGGGCCTGCCCCACGTCGCCGTCCGCTTCTACACCAGCCCCCACGGCCGCGCCGCGCGCCGCACCACCCTCGTCGTCCTCGGCCTGATCGGCGTGTTCTACCTCCTGCCGCCCGTCTACGGCGCGCTCGGCCGGATCTACGCGCCCGAGCTCGCGCTGACCGGCGCCGCGGACGCCGCCGTCCTCGTGCTGCCCGACCGGGTGGTGGGCGGGCTCACCGGGGACCTGCTCGGCGCGCTGCTCGCGGGCGGGGCCTTCGCGGCGTTCCTGTCGACGGCCTCCGGGCTGACCATGTCGGTGGCCGGGGTGCTCGGCCAGGACGTGCTCCCCTCACGCGGCGTACGCCACTTCCGGCTCGCCGCACCGCTCGCCATGGCCGTACCGCTGGGGCTGAGCCTGGTGGCGACGAAGGTGCCGGTGGCGGACGCGGTGGGCCTGGCGTTCGCGGTGTCGGCGTCGTCGCTCTGCCCGCTGCTGGTGCTCGGCATCTGGTGGCGGCGGCTCACCCCGCCCGGCGCCATGGCGGGGCTCGTCACCGGCGGCGGGGCCGCGCTCACCGCCGTCATGGCCACCCGGGCGGGCCTGGCCCCCGAGGGCTGGCCGCACACCCTGATGGCCTGGCCCGCCGTCTGGTCCGTGCCGCTCGGCTTCCTCACCATGGTGGGCGTCTCCCTGGCGACGCCCCGCCACGTGCCCGCCGGGACGCCGGCGATCCTGGCCCGGCTCCACCTGCCGGAGGGGCTCGTCGGCCGCCCCGACCGCGAGGGGGCCGAGCGATGAGCGGTACCCCCGGGACCCTGCTCGCCGCCCTCACCGCCGCCGGGGCCGTGCTCCTCGCCGCCGGATTCGCGCTCGGCCGGCTCACCGCCCGCCGCGCCGGGCGGGACGTCCTCGACCTCGGCACCCCCGTCGAACGCGCCACCTTCCACACCCTGCACACCGCGTCCCTCGCCGCACCGCCGCTGCGCGCCGGGCTCACCGAGGACACCGCCCGCAAGGCCGCCCGGCGCCTGCGGCCGCTGCTCGGCACCGAGGCGCTCTGCCTCACCGACCGCACCGCCGTCCTCGCCTGGGACGGGCCCGGCGCCGACCACCACCGCGACCAGGTGATGGAACGGGTCGCCGAGCTCCTCGACTCGGGCCGCAGCCAGAGCGTGCGCACCGACTGCGGCGACCTGGACTGCCCGCTGCGCTGGGCCGTCCTCGCCCCGCTCACCGGCGAGGAGGGCGTGCTCGGCGCCCTCGTCGCGTACGGGTCGCGCGAGTCGGCCGTACTCGTGCGGGCCGCGACCGAGGTGGCCCGCTGGGTCTCCGTACAGCTGGAGCTGGCCGAGCTCGACCTGTCCCGCACCCGGCTCATCGAGGCCGAGATCCGTGCCCTGAGGGCCCAGATCTCCCCGCACTTCATCTACAATTCGCTCGCCGCCATCGCCTCGTTCGTCCGCACCGACCCCGAGCACGCCCGCGAACTCCTCCTGGAGTTCGCCGACTTCACCCGCTACTCCTTCCGGCGGCACGGCGACTTCACCCACCTCGCCGACGAGCTGCGCTCCATCGAGCAGTACCTGGCGCTCGCCGGGGCCCGCTTCGGCGACCGGCTCCAGGTCACCCTGCAGGTGGCGCCGGAGGTGCTGCCGGTGACGCTGCCGTTCCTGTGCCTCCAGCCGCTCGTCGAGAACGCCGTCAAGCACGGCCTGGAGGACTCGCGCACCACCTGCCGTGTGACCATCGCCGCGCGCGACGCGGGCGCCGAGGCGGTCGTCACGATCGAGGACGACGGCGTCGGCATGGACCCCGCCGTCCTGCGGGCCATCCTCGCGGGCGAGCGCCCCCGGTCCTCCGGCATCGGGCTGTCCAACGTCGACGAACGGCTGCGCCAGGTGTACGGGGACGACTACGGGCTGGTGGTGGAGACGGCCGTGGGCGCGGGCATGAAGGTGACGGTGCGTGTCCCGAAGTATCACGCGGGTGTGCACCGCACCCCACCCATGTCCGGCCAGGTATGAAAAGTCCCGTTTTGGGGACGCGGGTGCAGGGCGGCGACCGCTCCACGCGATCGCAGCCACCGGGAGGTATCCACCGGAAGGCAGCCACCGGGAGGCAGCCATGCCCATCCATGACCACTACGAGCTGGACTTCGGGCAGGACACAGTGGTGGAGGTGCACCGCACGGACCGCACCGGCGCCGGCGGGCACCCGGTGTACGCCGACGACACGGGAATCGTCCTGGCGGAGATCAGCGACCAGGGCGAAGTGCGGATGATGGCGAGCGGCGGCCACCAGGACCCCGCCGCGAGGGTCCGGGCGCGTCCCGTCCAGCCGCACTGACACCCGCGCCGACACCCACGTGCCGCGCCCGCGTGCGGCGCATCGCATACGATCGCCGCCGACGCACGCGTACGCGCACGGTCACGGGCGCGCGCTCAGTACAGGCGCAGCGCCAGGTGGCCGAGGGGTAGGCCCACCTGCCAGGCGGGCAGCCACACGCGTGCCGACTCGTCCACCGCGAGGCCGGCCGCCGGGGCGGCGGACAGCGCGCCGAGGTCCGTGGCCAGCAGCTGCGTGGAGTCCAGCAGGCGCCAGGTCTCGTGCGCGAGCGCGAGCCCCGCGTCCTGCGGGCGCGCGAGCTCCTCGTCCGCCGCGCGCCGCGCGGCGAGCCGCTCGCGGACCCAGGTGTCCCAGGGGTGCCCGTACGCGGTGAGCGCGAGCCACTCGTCCAGCCGGGCCTCCGTCCCGGCCTCCGAGGAGACCACGGCGACCCCGTCGCAGAGGTAGAACGTGAGCGCGAGCGTCCGGCGGCCCGCCCGGTATTCGAGCGAACCGGGCGCGACCAGTCCGCCCGAGCGCAGCAGCTCATCGGCTAAGTACTCGGCACACAGCCAGGCCATGGGGACCGCCAGCCCGCCCCCGTCGGTGCCGTTCGTGCTCTCGGGCCGCAACGTTCCCACCTTCTTCCGGACGTTCTTGCGTGCGCGGTGCGTGTTTCCAGACGACGAGCCTCCACCGTGGGACACGGCCGGGGGTGCGCTTTTGCCCAACTCGGTGCTGTGGTTTCGAATACGTTCCGGCCGCGGCCGTGACCCACGGGGGCCGGGGGGAACCAGGGCCGTCAGGGGCGTTCGGGGTAGCCCGGCAGGCACCGGCCGAGCGCCCGCAGCGCGTAGTGCGAGCGCGACTTGACCGTCCCGGCCGGTATGCCCAGCTCCGCCGCCGCCTCCTTCACCGACAGGCCGTCGAAGTAGATCCGGACCAGCACCGCGCGGTGCTCCGGGCTCAGCTCCCGTACCGCGGCGCGGACGTCGAGGGCCGCCATCGCCGACTCGGTGGCGTCGGCCGGGTCGGGGGTGGCGGCGAGCGCGCCGTCGCCGATCTCGGTGGGGCGGGCCAGACGGGAGCGGCGGGCATCGATCGCGAGGCGCCGTGCCACCGTGAAGAGCCACGGCCGCATCGACTCGTAGGGCGCCTCGAAGGCCTCGGGGTGCTGCCAGGCGCGGACCAGCGTCTCCTGCATCAGGTCCTCGGCGCGCTGCCGGTCACCGTACGTCAGGCCGAGCAGGAAGTTCAGCAGCGCGTTGCCGTGCTCTCGCTGGAGCTCCGCCAGGGTCCGCTCGTCGGTGGTCGGCGTCGCCGTCGCCGTCGTCATCGTTCACATCCCTTCGCGCCGTGCCGCGTCGCTCGGTCCGTATCCGAACGCATCCGGGCGCGGAGGGACAGGCGGCGCACCGCGATCTGCGACGAGCGGTCGCACCGAGCGACGAATGGTGCGGCGAACGGTCGGCCGCGGTGCGTTGATGCCCTTGGTCCGGTTCAGGCAATTTGTGTGATTTTCCGACTTAAAGGATTGAATGATTCCTGGATCCCGTAGGGATTCCAGGGAGCCAGCACCTGGTGCACCCCCACCCGAAGCCCTACGGAGCCCGGCCATGACCACCGCCATGACCACCCCGCGCACCCGCCCACGCATCCGACGCAAGACGGTGGCCGCGACCGCCGTACTACTCTCCGTGACGGCGGGCTGTGCGGGCGCACAGCCCTCCGGCGCGCCCGCCGCGGCACGGCACGAGAACGGGGCCCACGACCGGTCGGCCGCAGCCGTGCCGTCCTCCGCCGGCGGCGCCGCCGCCCACTCCGAGCGGCGCGGCTTCACGCTCGTCGCCAGCGGCGACGTCCTGCCGCACGCCTCGATCATCCGCCAGTCCCAGGCGGACGCGAACGTTACGGGCGCGGGCGGCGGATACGACTTCGGCCCGATGCTCTCCGGCGCCAAGCCCGTCGTCTCCGCGGCCGACCTCGCCATCTGCCACATGGAGACGGTGTACGGCCCCGAGGGCGGCCCCTACA
Organism: Streptomyces sp. NPDC045431; assembly: GCF_040646655.1. Classification (NCBI taxonomy): domain Bacteria; kingdom Bacillati; phylum Actinomycetota; class Actinomycetes; order Kitasatosporales; family Streptomycetaceae; genus Streptomyces; species Streptomyces sp. NPDC045431. Next base: position 113,125 of record NZ_JBEZAQ010000015.1, on the reverse strand, counting down.
CCGGCTACCCGTCCTTCAAGTCGCCGCCCCAGATCGCCACCGCGCTGCGCGAGACCGGCTACGACTCCTGCTCCACCGCCTCCAACCACACCCTGGACGACGGCCTCGACGGCCTGCGCCGCACCCTGGACGCCCTCGACAAGGCGGGCGTCCGGCACGCGGGGTCCGCCCGCTCCGCCGACGAGGCCGCCCGGCCCACCCTGCTGAAGGCCGGCGGCGCCACCGTCGCCCACCTCGCCTACACCTATGGCACCAACGCCGACCCGCTGCCGCAGGAGCAGTCCTGGGCGGTCAACCTCATCGACGAGAACAGGATCGTCACGGACGCGCGGGCGGCCCGCGAGGCCGGCGCCGACGTCGTCGTGGTGAGCATGCACTGGGGCACCGAGTGGCAGACGGAAGTCGACCAGCAGCAGCTGAGCCTCGCCCGCTCCCTCACCGCCTCCGGCGCGGGCGGCCGGCCCGACATCGACCTCATCATCGGCACACACGTCCACGCCCCGCAGGCCTACGAGAAGGTGAACGGCACGTGGGTGGTCTACGGCATGGGCGACCAGATCGCCGGTGACATGATCAACAACCAGGGCGCCTTCGACCCGCGCGGCAACCAGGGCACCATCGGCCGCTTCACCTTCGCGCCGCCCGCGAAGCCCGGCGGCCGGTGGGAGGTCCAGAAGGCCGAGTACCTCCCGCACTGGTTCAAGACCGCCACGGGCCGGGTGATCAACGTCAACGCGGCGATCGAGCGGGGCGAGAAGAGCCTCACCGCCGTACGCGACGAGATCCGGCAGGCCGTCCTCAGCCGAGGCGCGGACAAGGACGGCCTGCTGATGGGGAAGTGACGCGGAGGTAGCGTTACGCCTCCGGCCCGGGCGGCGGCGCCTGCCCCGTCCGGGCCTCGCTCCCGGCCAGGTGGGACCGGCGGTAGGAGTAGCCGAAGTACACCACCAGCCCCAGCAGGAACCAGACGGCGAACCGCGCCCAGGTCTGCCACTGCAGGAACGTGATCAGCCAGAGCGAGAACACCACACCGAGCGCCGGCACGAACGGCATCCCGGGCGTACGGAAGGTGCGCGGCAGCTCCGGCCGCTTGTAGCGCAGCACGATGACGGCGATGCACACGACCACGAAGGCCAGCAGGATGCCGATGTTGGTCAGCTCGGCCGCCTCGTTGATCGGCAGGAACCCGGCGATCAGCGCCGACGCGATGCCCACGATCCACGTCACCCGGACCGGCACGTGGCGCGTGGGGTGCGTCTTGGCGAACCACTGCGGCAGCAGCCCGTCCCGGGACATGGAGAACCACACACGGGTGGCGCCCAGCATGAACGTGAACATCACGGTGAGGATGCCGATGATCGCGCCCACCGCGATGACGTCCGCGAGCGCGTCGAGGCCCACCGACTGGAACGCCGTGGAGAAGCCGCTCTCCTTGTCGATCTCGGAGTACTTCTGCATGCCGGTGAGCACCAGGCAGGCCAGCACGTACAGCACCATCGAGACGGCGAGCGAGTACACGATCGCCTTCGGCATGTGGCGCTGGGCGTCCTTGGACTCCTCCGCCGCCGTCGACATCGCGTCGTAGCCGAACACCGCGAAGAAGACGGTCGCCGCCCCGGTGAACGCCCCGCTCACCCCGAACGGGAAGAACGGGCTGTAGTGCGTGGTCGTGATGTGGAAGAAGCCGACCACGATCACCAGGAGCACCACGAGCACCTTCAGCACCACGACGACCGTCTCGACGCGGGCCGCGTTCTTGATGCCGAGCGTGAGCAGGTACGCGATCAGCAGGCAGAGCAGGGCGGCGAAGAGGTCCACCTTGTGGCCCTCACCCGTGCCCGGAGCGCCCAGCATCCAGGCGGGCAGCTCCGCGCCCACCTCGTCCAGCAGGAAGGTGAAGTAGCCCGAGATGCCGATCGCGACGACCGACACGATGGCGGTGTACTCCAGCAGCAGGTCCCAGCCGATGAACCAGCCGGCGATCTCGCCGAGGACCGCGTAGCCGTACGTGTACGCCGACCCCGCCTTCGGGATGAGCCCGGCGAACTCGGCGTAGCTGAACGCGGCGGCCGCGCTCGCCACCCCCGCGATGAGGAACGAGATCAGCACCGCCGGACCGGCCGTGCCGTTGGCGACGGTGCCGGCGAGGGTGAAGATGCCCGCGCCGATGATGCCGCCCACGCCGATGGCGGTGAGCTGCCACAGGCCCAGTGTCCTGGTGAGGCGTTCCGCCGCCTCGCCCTCTTCGATGTGCTCGATCGGTTTGCGGCGCAGAATCCCCTGCCCCGCGCGGAGTCCGGCCATGGGCGTCACCTCTTTGCATACGGCATCGGCTGACGGCCGATCATGATGGCTCAGCCGCAGGCCGGGCGGAAGACACCACACACCAGGGGCCCCGATTGCGCCACTCGTCCCAACGAGTGCAATCGGAGGCCCCGGCCGGTGTGGGTCAGGGGGAGAGGGCATCCGCCATGCGAGTTATTAATCATGAAAAACGATCAGATGCCCACGGGGCGGCGGATGGTGCTGCGCATCGCCGCCGCGCTCGGGGCCACCACCACCGTCGGGCTCTTCGCATCGGACCGGTTCGCGTCGCCCGGGCGCACCACCTCCGCGCCCGGCCCGTCCACGTCCCCCCTCACCCCGGGCCTCCCGGGCGGCCCCGGCGCCCCGGGCGTCCCCGATGCCGCCGGCGCTCCGGGGCGGGCCGCCGTCGCGCCGCCCGCGGCCGCCGGGCCCCAGGCGCGGGCCCGCGCGCGCCTCGCCCCCTCCGCGTACCGCCTCCAACCCATGGCCGGGGACAGCCCCGCCCGCTTCCGGCGCGCCCTGCCGCCGGTGCGGCAGCGGCCCTTCCTGCGGATGTCCGGCACCGGCCGCACGATGGTCCTCTCCTTCGACGACGGGCCCGACCCCCGCTACACCCCCGCCGTGCTGCGCACCCTGCGCGCGTACGACGTGCGCGCGATGTTCTTCGTCTGCGGTGAACTGGCCGCCGCACGCCCCGACCTGCTGCGCGAGATGACCGCCGACGGCCATGTCGTCGGCAACCACTCCTGGTCGCACCCGAACGTCACCAAGCTGCCCCCCTCGCGCATCCGTGACGAGCTCGGCTCCACCAGCGACGTGATCGCGCGCGTCACCGGCTCCCCGCCCCTGTGGTACCGGGCCCCGTACGGCGCCTGGAACCGGCACTCGTTCGAGATCGGCGCCGAGCTCGGCATGGAGCCGCTCGCCTGGACCGTCGACACCCTGGACTGGACCGAGCCCGGGACCGCGAGCATCGTCAGCCGGGTCCTCGACGGGGCGGGGCCGGGCGTCGTGGTGCTCTCCCACGACGCGGGCGGCGACCGCTCGCAGAGCGTGGCGGCGCTGAAGACCTATCTGCCCCGGCTGCTGGAGGCCGGCTACCACGTGACCGTGCCGCGCAGATGACGGCTGCGTACGAAACCGGCCGCCGGGGTACGTACCCCGGCGGCCGGTGCGTGCGCGGCGGAGCTCAGCGGGCCTGCACCATCCGCGCGAAGACCACCACGTTGCCGTCGTACCCGCCGGCCTTCGAGTAGCCGCCGCCGCAGGTGATCACGCGCAGCTCCGCGTGGCCGGTGTCGCCGTAGACGCGCACGCCGGGGAAGTCCTGCTTGGAGAACACCTCGATGCCGTACACCTCGAAGACCGCCACCCGGCCGTCGTAGCGCGTGACCTCCACCAGCTGGCCGCGCTTGACCGAGCCGAGCCGGTAGAAGACCGCGGGCCCCGACTCGTTGTCGACATGGCCCACGACGACCGCCGTACCGCGCTGGCCCGGCGAGATGCCGTTCTGGTACCAGCCCGCCAGGTTCGGGTCCTGGGCCGGCGGGGCGTCGATCCAGCCCTCCTTGTCCAGACCCACGTCCATGATCGGGGCGTCGACGTTGACCGCCTCGATCCGGATGCGCGACGCGGGCGCGTATGCCAGTGTCTGCAGCGAGGCCGGCGGCGTGGGGGCCGCGGCGACACCGCGCTCCGAAGGCGTCGCCAGGGCCGCGGGCTGCGGCGGACCGAGCTGGTCGTCAACGCCGTTCCGCACCATCGCGAGACCGGTGAGCATGACGAGGGCCAGTGCGCCCCACGGCGGGCGTCTCCGCCAGTCGAAGCCGGTGTGGTCCAGACCCATGGTTCTCCCTTCGAGGCGTCTGTACGCACGGTAAGGGCGGCGCAAGGGGCGGGCGATCAGTGAGGCGCGAACGGGTGGCGGGGGTGCCGGACGGGTGATGACCCATACGTGTAGTCGTCCACCACCGGCCTGACGGTCTGTGACCTGCGACTCCGTCAGCTCCGTCGGCGCGGCGCCGGTGTGTCGCTTCACCGGTGTGGACCAATGCCCAAAATGCGGTGATCCGACCGGCTTGTGATGGTTCGACGTGGAGAGACGTACTCGTCGAATTTCCCGGAGCGCCGCTTCGGGGCGTCTTCCACTGGAGGTTCAACCATGCGTGCTTCACGCGCTCTCGCGGTGGCCGCCACCGCGTTCGCGGCCGTCGGAGTCTGCGCTCCGGCGGCCGTCGCCACCGGTGGTGGTACCGGCGGCAACGGTCCCACCAACGTCACCGTCCGTCCCACGCAGGTGCACCAGGGCGGCCAGCTCGCGGTGAGCGCCTCGGGGTGCAACCGCGGCGGCAGCGTCACGTCCAACGCCTTCCCTCCCACCGCACTGACCCTGAACCGTTCCGGCAACTCCGCCGCCACCCCCCGGATCTACGACCACGCCACGCCCGGCCAGTACAACCTGGCCGTCAAGTGCAACGACAGCGCCCTGGTCGTCACCCGCACCTTCACGGTCATCGCCGGCCGCGGCGCGCAGGGCGGCCTCGGCGGCTCCATGGCCCCGAGCTCCACCGAGATGGCCATCGGCGCCGCGCTCGTCGGCACGGCGGCCCTCGGCGGCGGGCTGTTCATCAGCCGGCGCCGCCTGAGCGGCGGAAAGGTCTGACCGGCCGAACCTCCCGGTCGGCCGAATACGCCCGTCGCCCCGAGTCCTCGCTGAGGGCTCGGGGCGACGGGCTTCCCGCGGGTGCTTTTCCTTCGGTGCTTCGGTGCTTTCGGTCAGTGGCGGCGGTGGTCGGCCCGGCGGCGCACCACGAAGATGACGCCGGTGGCCGCGGCCACCACCAGGCCCGTACCGAGGGCGAGCTGGCCGGTGTGCCAGCCGCCGATGCTGCCGCCGAGGCCGCCGCGCGCGCCACGGGTGGGTGCGACCGTCGCGGTGGCCGTTCTGGTGACGGTCGGAACGGCGGTGGACCTGGTCGTCGGGGTGGAGGTGGCCATGGCGATCCTGAGGTCCACGGAGCCGGGGCTGCCCCCCGCGCAGGTGAAGTTCACCGTGTAGACGGCGCCGCGCCTGGCGTCCCAGTCGACGGTGGCCGTCGCCGACCCGCCGGCCGGGATGGTCACCGTGTCGAAGACGCCCGCCGACGCCATGGCCGTACCCGGACAGCCGGGGGCGGAGAGCGTGATCCTGCCGCCCGGCTGCACGCTCGTCGGGCTGATCAGGAAGTCGCCCTGCTGCGCGGCGGCGGGAGTGGCGAGGGCGAGAGCGGCCGCTCCCAGCAGAGCGGCGGACGCGGCACGTATCGCGCGCATGGTCGATCCTCCGGGTCCCGAGGGGCAGCTGCGGAACGGATTTCCACAAAGGGTCTGATATGCACCTCGATGCCCGACACGCTAGGAGCGCCGTACCACACCCGCGATCCCAGACGGGCGAATGGGGCACCGGAGTCCCCCGGACGGCGGATACTCTCAGCTCCGCACGTGCGGAAAGAGGGCGAGGAGCGGGTCGGGTGTCGCCGACACCCCGCGGCCGAACGGCGCGTCGAACGCCCAGATCAGGAACAGCAGGAACGCGATGAGCGCGCTGAAGAGACCGGCCAGCAGCAGCTCGCGGAACGTACGCCGGATCTGGAGCATGAAGATCATGCCGACGGTGACCAGGGCGCCGATGATCAGACCGAACCACACCACCCCCGGCATGGTGGCGCCCGCACTCTCGGCGCGCGCCGCGCGGGCGTCGTCCACGAGCGCCACCTGGTCCACCAGCGGCTGGTACGCCTCGCCCTCGTGCGCGTCGGCGGGCCGGTAGTCGGTGACGCTCCGCCGCAGCCGCTCCAGCAGCTCGGTGCCCTTCTCGGTCAGCTCGCCCCGCTCGGCCATGTGCGGCCACTCGGTGTCGACGACGTGGGACACGTACGCCCGTACGTCGTCGCGCACGCCCTCGCGCACGGCCTCGGGCCACACCTCGACGCGTCGGTCCACCTGGTACAGGGCCTGGGCCTCCTGGCGGACGGTGTCCTGGGCGGCGCCGCGGCCCTCCCAGACGCCGGCGATCGCGAGGCCGAGGACGATCGCGTACACCACGCCGATCATCATCGTCATGTACTCGATGACGTCCGGGGTCTCGCTCGGATCGTCGTCATCGCCGACCCGCCGGTTGTTGATGACGACGATGGTGAGGACGACGGCGCACGCGGCGGCCATCGCGATGGACAGAACAAGCCATTCCGACAAGGCGTCTCTCCGTCGGTGATTGTGAGTGCGGATGAGTGCGGGTGAGCCCGGATCAGCGGGACGAGCGGCCGCGCAGCGCGGCGGCGGCGAGCACCGCGGGCGCCGTGACCAGGAGCATCACGGACACCGGGGACGGGCCGCCGTCCGGCTCCGGCGGCGCGATGCGCTGGTAGGCGGGCAGCGGTACGGGGGACGGGGACGGCGGCGGCGCCGGAGCCGGCGGTTTCGGTGGCCGCACGGACGGCGGCGCCGGTTTCGGTGCCGGTGGCGGCGGGGGAGGGGGCGGGGGCACCGGCGCGAGCCGTACGGGAGCCGGCGGTGGGGGCTTGGGTTTCGGTTTCGGCTTCGGCTTGGGCTTCGGCGTCGGTTTCGGCGCGGGGGGCGGTACGGGCTCCGGTGGCGGTGGCGGCGGCGGTGGGGGAGGGGGTGTCGGCGTGGGAGTGGGCGTCGGGGAAGGGGACGGCGACGGGGTGCAGGTGTCGCTCCCCGCGATCGCCACCGCGTTCTCCGGTCCCGAGGGCCCGATCACGGCGTGGGCGCAGCTGTCGGCGGCGGCGGGCAGCGGGGCCACCAGCAGCCAGGCGAGGGTGGCGGCCGGAACCAGCCGCGAGACGATCATTGCGTACACGCCGAACAGCATGATCAGACCGGTGGCGCGGCAGGGCGCGAACCAGGGTGATTCCCCTGAAGGAGCGGTTCTGCGGCGACCTGTGTTTGCCCGGCGGAGAAATTTTCGCTCGCCGCGTTGAACACCGGCCACCTCCCCGCCCGTACCTAGGACCGTGAACGGCGCACACGCGGCGCCGACAACCGGCTAGAACCCAACGGGAGTTGACATGAAGACCTGGCGGAACGCCTCGCTCGCGGTGACCGCGGCGGCCGTGCTGGCGCTGACGACGGCGTGCGGTCAGGAGAAGGGCACGCAGAGCCCCAACGGCCAGGCCGTCGGTGCCGCCGCACCCGCCGGAGCTCCCGCCGAGAACGCGGGCGGTTACGGCTCCGACGGCGGTTACGGCGCCGGCGCCGCGGCCCAGGGCGGTGCCGCCGCGGCCAAGCCGGCCGGTCAACTCGCCGTCTGGGACAGCAAGGAGTTCGGCAAGGTCCTCACCGACAGCGAGGGCTTCACGCTCTACCGCTTCGACAAGGACACGGCGAGCCCGCCCAAGTCGAACTGCGAGGGCGAGTGCGCCAAGACCTGGCCGGTCGTCTCCGCCGACGGCGCCAAGCCCCCGGCCGGTGTCGACGCCTCCCTGATGGGCACGGTGACCCGCGCCGACGGCACCAAGCAACTCACCGTCGACGGCTGGCCGATGTACCGGTACGCCAAGGACACCAAGCCCGGCGAGGCCAAGGGTCAGGGCGTCGGCGGCACCTGGTACGCGGCGTCCCCCGACGGCAAGAAGGCGGCCCCCGGCAACGGCGGCTCCGGCGGTTCGGGCGGCTCCGGCGACGCGGAGAAGCCGGAGGAGCCCGCGACCGGCGAGGGCGGCGGCGAAGGCGGCGGTGAGGACGCCGGCACCCCGGCCGACCCGGCCGGCCTGTCGGTCCGCAAGGACCCCAAGCTGGGCGAGATCGTCGTCGACAAGAACGGCATGACGGTCTACCGGTTCCAGAAGGACTCCGCCTGGCCGATGAAGACCGCCTGCACCGGCGACTGCCTCAAGAAGTGGCCGGTGGTCGCCCCCGTCGACAAGAACGACACCGAGGGCGTCAAGCTCAAGGGCTTCGTGACCTTCAACCGGCCCGACGGCATCAAGCAGCAGACCATCGACTGCTGGCCGATCTACACCTTCGCGGGCGACAGGAAGCCCGGCGACACCAACGGCCAGGGCGTCGGCGGCACCTGGTTCGCCGTCTCCCCCGACGGCAAGCTCGTCAAGTAGCCCGTCGCCCCCCCATTCCCCCCACAGCCGGCCGGAGCGCCCAGCGCAGTCCCCACGCGCCTCCGGCCCCGGGTGGCCGGTCTCCCACCGGCCGGACACCCCGTCGGCCCGCCGGTCCACGCCCCCCGCGTGGACCGGCGGGCCCGCCCGCTCGTGCACCCCGTCCCGCACCGCCCGTATGCTGCTCGAACTCCGCACGTGCCAAAGGCGTGTGACCAAGAACGGACCGCTATTTTCCGTTTCCTCTCGCCCTCCTGGCGGGCGATCAGTAGCCTCGGCTCGAACACCGGCCATGAACACGGCCGCAACCCCCGTGGCTACTTGTTGGAGACATCGATGGAGCGTCCCGCCTGGGTCCCGCCGGGTATCGACATTTCGGTGCCGAGCGTGTCCCGCATCTACGACTACTACCTGGGCGGCTCGCACAATTTCGAAGTAGACCGGGAAGCCGCCCGCAGGGCCATGGAGTTCATGCCTGGACTGCCCAAGATCATGCAGTCGAACAGGGCGTTCATGCGCCGCGCGGTGCGGTACGCCGTGAGCGAGGGCATCACCCAGTTCCTCGACATAGGCTCCGGCATCCCCACCTTCGGCAACGTCCACGAGATCGCCCAGGGTGCCCGCCCCGACGCCCGCGTGGTGTACGTCGACCACGATCCCGTCGCCGTCGCCCACAGCAAGGCCGTCCTGGAGGGCAACGAGCACGCCGCCGTCGTCGCCGCCGACCTGCGCAAGCCCCAGGACATCCTCGCCGCCCCCGAGACGACCGCGCTGCTCGACCTGGACCGCCCGGTCGCACTGCTGCTCGTGGCCGTCCTGCACTTCCTGGAGGACGCCGACGACCCGCAGCGCTCCGTCGCCGAGCTGCGCGACGCCCTGGCGCCCGGCAGCTTGCTGATCGTCACCCACGCCTCGTACGAGGGCGTCCCCGTGCCCCAGGAGCGGGCGGGCGGCGCGGTGGGCGTCTACCGCGACATCCGCAACCCACTGGTCATGCGCTCGCAGGAGGAGGTCACGCGGTTCTTCGACGGGTTCGAGCTCGTCGAGCCCGGCGTCGTGTCGATGCCGCACTGGCGGCCCGAGCCGGACAGCCCGGTCGAGCAGGAGGATCCATACGCCTTCGCGGGCTTCGCAGGGGTGGGGCGCAAGGCGTGAGCGTGCCGCCGCAGGAACCCGGGGCCGGCTCCGGCGCGGAGCCGGACGGCCTCGAGGACAGACTCCGGCGGTTCGCGACGATCTGGAGCCGGGCGATCTTCCCGGTCACGGCCACGTCGCTGACCCGCCCCGAATTCGAACGGCACCTGCTGCCGCTCGCCCGGGAGCTGAGCGGCGCTCTGCACGCCCGGCCGTTCGACCCGGCGCCCGCGCACGGCGTCGGCGCCGCCCTGGTGGCCGCCCACTGCACCGACCCCGACGCGCTCAGCCGCACCCTCGGCGTGGTCGACTCCTACCTGGTGCTGTACTGCCGGGACGCCGAAGCGCCGCCGGGCCCGCCCGGGCCGCCCGACCTCCCCGCCGAGGAGCTCCGGGCCCGCTGCGCCCGGCTCCAGCACGCCCTGGCCGCCGGTTTCGCCCAGGCGCTGCGCGAGCGCACCCGCACCGAGCAGGAGTCCATCGCCCGCTCGGCGCTCTCGGCCCGCAGCTTCGCCGAACGGGCGCTGCACGCCACCGAGGCCCGCTTCCGGGCCGTCTTCGAGGGCGCGGCCATCGGCATCGGCATCGCCGACCTCGAGGGCAACGTGCTGGAGGTCAACGGGGCCCTCACCCGCATGTTCGGCGGCCTGGAGCGCCATGTGCGCGGCCGCAAGGTGTCCGAGTGGGTCCACCCCGAGGACGCACCGCACGTCTGGAACCTCTACGGCGAGCTCGTACGCGGCGAACGCGACCACTTCCGCGTCGAGAAGCCCTTCTACCGGGGCGACGGGACCGTCCTGTGGACCAACCTCACCGTCTCCCTGCTGCGGGACACCGAGGGCAACCCGCAGTACACCCTGGCGCTGATGGAGGACACCACCGAACGCCGCCTGCTGAATCTGCGGCTGCGGTACGAGGCGACCCACGACGCGCTCACCGGGCTGCCCAACCGGACGCTGTTCTTCGAGCGGCTCGACAAGGCCCTCTCGGCCGGGGACGGCGCCCGCTTCGGGCTCTGCTACCTCGACCTGGACGGCTTCAAGGCCATCAACGACAGCCTCGGCCACGCGGCCGGCGACCGGCTGCTCGTGGAGGTCGCCGACCGGCTCCAGTCGGTCGCGACCCGGCCGGGGGAGATGGTCGCCCGCCTCGGCGGCGACGAGTTCGTGGCGCTGACCACCGGCACGGACACCGAGCGGCAGGCCGACGAGCTCGCCCACCGCATCCTCGCCGCCCTCGCCACGCCCATCCGGCTGGACGGCCGGGAGCTCACCGTGCGCGGCAGCGTCGGCATCGTCGAGGGGCCGGCGGGGGAACGCGGCTCCGCGGAGGTGCTGCGCAGCGCCGACATCACCATGTACCGGGCCAAGTCGGCGGGCGGCAACCGCTTCGAGCGTGCCGACCCGGAGGCCGACGCCCGCGCCATCACCCGGCACGGGCTGACCACCGCGCTGCCGGCGGCGCTGGAGCGCGAGGAGTTCTTCATCGAGTACCAGCCGCTCGTCCACCTCGGCGACGGCAGCGTGCACGGCGCCGAGGCACTGGTGCGCTGGTGCCACCCGCAGCACGGGGTGCTCGGCCCCGACCGGTTCATCCCGCTCGCCGAGCACACCGGGCTCATCGTGCCGCTCGGGCGCTGGGTGCTCCAGGAGGCGGTCCGCCAGGCCAGGTTCTGGAACCGGCGCCACTCCGACGGCGGGCCGCTGCGGATCAACGTCAACCTGTCGCCGACGCAGCTGCACCACACCGGCCTGGTCGCCGACATCGTCGACGTACTGGACCGCTTCGGGCTGGAGCCCGGGGCGCTGTGCCTGGAGGTGACCGAGTCGGCCCTGATCGGCGCCGACGAGGACCTGCTCAAGCCGCTGCGGCAGCTGGCCGAGATGGGCGTGGACATAGCCCTGGACGACTTCGGCACCGGCTACTCCAACCTGGCCAACCTGCGCCGCCTGCCGGTGAGCGTGCTGAAGCTGGACCGCTCCTTCACCCAGGGCATGCAGCGGCACCCGGCCGACCCCGTCGACCTCAAGATCGTCGAGGGGATCGTCTCCCTCGCCCACAGCCTGGACCTCGCGGTGACGGTGGAGGGCGTGGAGACCGGCGTCCAGGCCGAGCAGCTGCGGGAGCTGGGCTGCGACACCGCCCAGGGTTGGTACTACGCCCGCCCGGGCGCCCCCGACCGGATCCACTCGCTGGTGCTGGCCGACGCGGTCTGAGACCGCAGCAGGACCTTCTGGAGCTCGCGCGCCGCCCGCGGCGGTGCCACGTCGCTGCGGTGCGCGAGCGCGATCGTCCGGCGCAGCCCGGGCCGTGCCAGGGCCGTCACCCGCAGGTCGCGGCCCGCCCTGGCCGCCACCATGCTCGGTACGACGGCCACCCCGAGCCCCGCCCGTACGAAGCCGAGCACCGCGTCCATCTCGCCGCCCTCGACCGTGAACGACGGCTCGAAGCCCGCGGCCCGGCACGCCGCGACCGTCAGCTCCCGCAGGTCGTAGCCGTGCCGGAACATCACCAGCGGCTGGTCGCGCAGATCGGCGATCCGCACCGGGCGGCGCGGTGGCGGCGAGGCCGCGGACGACACCACCACCAGGTCCTCCTGGAGCAGCTCGATGGTGGTGAGTGCGGGGGAGGGGGTCGGCAGCGGCAGCACCACCAGCGCCAGGTCGAGCGCGCCGCGCGCCAGCTCCCGTACGAGATCGTGGGAGCCGCTCTCCTCGATCAGCAGCTGGATCCCCGGATGCAGGTCGTGGAAGGTGCGCAGCACATCGGGGAGCAGGCCGGTGCACAGGCTCGGCGTCGCGCCCAGCCGCACCCGCCCGCGCCGCAGCTGCGCCACCTCCTGCACCTCGTGGCGCGCGGTGTCGGTGTCGGCGAGGATGCGGCGGGCCAGCGGCAGCAGCGCCTCGCCCGCGTCCGTGAGCGCGATGTTGCCCCGTGCCCGGCTGAACAGCTCCGCGCCCAGCTCCTTCTCCAGGGCCCTGATCTGCTGGGACAGCGAGGGCTGGGAGACGTGCACGCGCTCGGCGGCGTGCGTGAAGTGCCGGGTCTCGGCGACCGCCACGAAATAGACGAGCTGCTGGAACTGCATATCTCCACGATAGGCCCGTTCGATAGTCACTCCCTATGGAGATCAGCGGCACCATGTCTTGGACCTCTCACCCCTGTCCCGCCTAGCGTCGAGTGCATGGCTCTGGCAACGCGGACGGATCGACAACCGTCCCTCACGCGCACCTTCTGGCGATCCACCGTCGGCAAGAAGACGGTCATGGCCGTCAGCGGGCTGATCATGATCGGCTACCTCGTCGCGCACGTGATGGGCAACCTGAAGGTCTTCTTCGGCCCCGGCGAGTTCAACGCGTACGGCCACTGGCTGCGGACCATGGGCGCGCCGGTGCTGCACCACGAGTGGGGCCTGTGGATCGCCCGCGTGGTGCTGCTCACCGCCGTCGTCGCCCACGGTGTCTCGGCGTACCAGCTGAGCCGGCGCGACATCAAGGCGCGCCCGACCGCGTACGCGCACAAGCGCCGCCGCGCGAGCTACGCGACCCGCACCATGCGCTGGGGCGGGGTGATCGTGGCGCTCTTCATCGTCTGGCACATCCTGGACCTGACGACGCTCACGGTGAACCCGAACGCCCAGGCCGGCCACCCGTACGAGAACGTCGTGGCGACCTTCTCCACCTGGTACGGCAACGTGATCTACATCGTCGCGATGCTCGCCGTCGGGCTGCACATCCGGCACGGCTTCTGGTCGGCCGCCCAGACCCTCGGCGTGGGCAACGCCACCCGCGACCGCGCGCTGAAGACCCTCGCCAACGGGCTCGCGCTGGTGCTGACCGCGGGCTTCGTCTCCGTACCCGTCGCCGTCATGACCGGAGTGGTGAGCTGACATGAGCTACCTCGACTACACGACCGGCGAGCCGGTCGTCGACAAGGCGGCCCCCGAGGGCCCCATCTCCGAGCGCTGGGACAGGCGCCGCTTCGAGGCGAAGCTGGTGAACCCCGCCAACCGCCGCAAGCACACGATCATCGTCGTCGGCACCGGCCTCGCGGGCGGCTCCGCCGGTGCGACGCTGGCCGAGCAGGGCTACCACGTCGTCCAGTTCTGCTACCAGGACTCGCCGCGCCGTGCCCACTCCATCGCCGCGCAGGGCGGCATCAACGCCGCGAAGAACTACCGCAACGACGGCGACTCCGTCCATCGCCTCTTCTACGACACCGTCAAGGGCGGCGACTTCCGCGCCCGCGAGTCCAACGTCCACCGCCTCGCGCAGATATCGGTGGAGATCATCGACCAGTGCGTCGCCCAGGGCGTGCCCTTCGCCCGCGAGTACGGCGGCCTCCTCGACACCCGCTCCTTCGGCGGCGTCCAGGTCTCCCGCACCTTTTACGCCCGCGGCCAGACGGGCCAGCAGCTGCTCCTCGGCGCGTACCAGGCGCTCTCCCGGCAGGTCGCGGCCGGGAACGTCGAGCTGCACCCGCGCACCGAGATGCTCGACCTGATCGTGGTCGACGGGCGGGCGCGCGGCATCGTGGCCCGCAATCTGATCACCGGCGAGATCACCACGCACTTCGCGGACGCGGTGGTGCTGGCCTCCGGCGGCTACGGCAACGTCTTCTACCTGTCGACGAACGCCATGAACTCCAACGCCACCGCCGTGTGGCGGGCGCACCGGCGCGGTGCGTACTTCGCCAACCCCTGCTTCACCCAGATCCATCCCACCTGCATCCCGCGCACCGGCGACCACCAGTCCAAGCTGACCCTCATGAGCGAGTCGCTGCGCAACGACGGCCGCATCTGGGTGCCGAAGGCGAAGGGCGACACCCGGCCGCCGCACGAGATCCCCGAGGAGGAGCGCGACTACTACCTGGAGCGCATCTACCCCTCCTTCGGCAACCTCGTCCCGCGTGACATCGCCTCCCGCGCCGCCAAGAACGTCTGCGACGAGGGCCGCGGTGTCGGCCCCGGCGGGCAAGGCGTGTACCTGGACTTCGCGGACGCCATCCAGCGGATGGGACGGGCTGCCGTCGAGGCGAAGTACGGCAACCTCTTCGACATGTACCAGCGGATCACCGACGAGGATCCGTACGAGGTGCCGATGCGGATCTACCCCGCCGTGCACTACACGATGGGCGGCCTGTGGGTCGACTACGACCTCCAGACGACCGTCCCGGGCCTCTTCGCCATCGGTGAGGCGAACTTCTCCGACCACGGCGCGAACCGCCTCGGCGCCTCCGCGCTGATGCAGGGCCTCGCCGACGGCTACTTCGTCCTGCCGTCCACCATCAACGACTACCTCGCCCGCAACCCGCTGACGGACCCGGTCACGGCCGACCACCCGGTGGTACGGGACGTGGTCGGGGAGACCGAGGACCGGCTCGCCCGGCTGCTCGCCGTCGACGGCGACCGCACCCCCGACTCGTTCCACCGCGAACTGGGCGAGCTCATGTGGGAGTTCTGCGGCATGGCCCGCTCCGACGAGGGCCTGCGCAAGGCGCTGGAGCGGATCCCCGCCATCCGCGAGGAGTTCTGGCGCCGGATCAAGGTGCCGGGCACCGGCGAGGAGCTCAACCAGTCGCTGGAGAAGGCCAACCGCATCGTCGACTACCTGGAGCTCGCCGAGCTCATGTGCCTCGACGCGCTGCACCGCACCGAGTCCTGCGGCGGCCACTTCCGCGAGGAGTCCCAGACGCCGGACGGCGAGGCGGCCCGCAAGGACGAGGAGTTCTCGTACGCCGCCGCCTGGGAGTTCGGCGGCACCGGCGAGGCGCCCGTCCTGCACAAGGAAGACCTCGTCTTCGAGTACGTCCACCCCACTCAGCGGAGCTACGCATGAAGCTCAAGTTGCGCGTCTGGCGCCAGAAGAACGCCGACGCCCCCGGCGCCATGGCCACCTACGAGGTGGACAACATCTCGTCCGACATGTCCTTCCTGGAGATGCTCGACACCCTCAACGAGGAGCTCATCCTCCGTGGCGAGGATCCGGTCGCCTTCGACCACGACTGCCGCGAGGGCATCTGCGGCGCCTGCTCGCTCGTCATCAACGGCGACGCCCACGGGCCGGAGCGCACCACCACCTGCCAGCTGCACATGCGGTCCTTCCAGGACGGCGACACGATCGACGTCGAGCCGTGGCGCGCCGCCGCCTTCCCGGTGGTCAAGGACCTGGTGGTGGACCGGTCCGCCTTCGACCGGATCATCCAGGCCGGCGGCTACATCAGCGCCCCCACCGGCTCCGCGCCGGAGGCGCACGCCACGCCCGTGCCCAAGGCGGACGCGGACTTCGCCTTCGAGCACGCCGAGTGCATCGGCTGCGGGGCGTGCGTGGCGGCCTGCCCGAACGGCTCGGCGATGCTCTTCACCTCGGCGAAGGTCAACCACCTCAACGTGCTGCCGCAGGGCGCGCCGGAGCGCGAGACGCGGGTGCTCGACATGGTGGCCCAGATGGACTCCGAGGGCTTCGGCGGCTGCACGCTGACCGGCGAGTGCGCGACGGCCTGCCCGAAGGGCATTCCGCTGCCGTCGATCGCCGCCATGAACAAGGAGTGGTTGCGGGCCACGCGCAAGGTGCGCCGCAGCTGACGCAAGCTGATTCAAGCCACTTCCCGGGCGTGACCCGGGACACGTCCGGAGCCCCGGAACGGAAGATCCTGCGCGAGTTCGCCACATTCGCCGCAAGACTTCCGTTCCGGGGCGTTTCCGTGCCTGCGAACAGCAAGATCAATTCCGTTCAACATCGTACTAATGATGGCGTGTTGTCCGTATAACGGCCAACCCGCCCCTGCGGAATTCCGGGCTCCGACAACCCCCGATAGGCATGGCATGTGCCGGGGGAAAATGACCAAGCCCCCGGTGGCAGCACATCACCGCACCACCGCACCATCAGGGGGTTTTCCATGTCCAGAATCACCCGCCGCCAGGCCATGAGCGTCACTGCCGGCGCGGCGCTCGGCCTTACCGCCGCGGGGCGTGCCACGGCCGCGCCCGAGACCACCGCCGCAGGTGGGGCGTCTTCCGGTACGGCCGCCTCCGTCCCGTCCGACGCGGCATCGGCGCACGGCGCCGGTCCCGCGCCCTTCGACGAGATATTCCTGGGCCGCCGCATCCAGGGCGGCCCCACGCAGAGCGGGGGCGGACACCACGGGGGCCACCACGGAGGCGGCCACGGCTCCGGCTACTCCGTCCGCATCGACGGCGAGGAACTGCACGTCATGCAGAACGCCGACGGCACCTGGATCAGCGTGATCAACCACTACGAGCCGGTCGCCACGCCCCGAGCCGTGGCCCGCGCCGCCGTCCGCGAACTCCAGGGCGCCTCGCTCGTCCCCCTCGCCACGTCCTGAACCGGAGCCACAGCACCATGACCGTACGCAAGAACCAGTCCCAGCTCACCGCCGCCGAGAAGAAGCGTTTCGTCGACGCGGTGCTCGAACTCAAGCGCAGTGGCCGGTACGACTCCTTCGTCTCCACCCACAACGACTTCATCATGAGCGACACCGACAGCGGCGACCGCGTCGGACACCGCTCGCCGTCCTTCCTGCCCTGGCACCGCAGGTTCCTGCTCCAGTTCGAGCAGGCGCTCCAGGCCGTCGACCCGGCCGTCGCCCTGCCCTACTGGGACTGGACCGCGGACCGCACGGCGTCCTCCTCCCTCTGGGCGCCCGACTTCATGGGCGGCACCGGCCGCGCCCGCGACGGCCAGGTCATGGACGGGCCGTTCGCCGCCTCCGGGGGCCGCTGGACCATCACCGTCCGCGTGGACGGCCGCGACTACCTGCGCCGCGCCCTCGGAGCGGGCGGCCGCCAGCTGCCCACGCGCGCCGAGGCCGACTCGGTCCTGGCCATGGCGACGTACGACATGGCGCCCTGGAACAGCTCCTCCGACGGCTTCCGCAACCACCTCGAAGGCTGGCGCGGCGTCAACCTGCACAACCGCGTCCACGTCTGGGTCGGCGGCCACATGGCCACCGGGGCCTCGCCGAACGACCCCGTGTTCTGGCTGCACCACGCGTTCATCGACAAGCTGTGGGCCGACTGGCAGGCCCGCCACCCCGGATCCGGCTACCTCCCGGCCGCCGGCACCCCGAACGTCGTGGACCTGCGCGACACCATGCGCCCCTGGAACGACGTGACCCCGGCGGACATGCTGGACCACACCCGCCACTACACCTACGACACGGCGGCCTGAGCCGCCGCGCCCCCTCGCGGGCCTGGCGCCGGTGTGGCGCCGGGTCCGCGAGGGCGGTCTCAGCGCGGGGCCAGGCCCGCGAGGGCGGTTTCAGCGCGGGGCCAGGCCCGCGAGGCGGGCGAGGCGGCGGTAGGAGTCCACCAGCGCCGCGCCGTCGTACGTACTCGTCGTCACCAGCACCTCATCCGCGCCGGTCTCCTTCACCGCCTCCTCCAGCGCGTCCCGCACCTGCTCCTCGGTGCCGTGGATGTGCCCCCGCAGCCCCGCCTCGTAGAACTCCCGCTGTTTCGGCGTCATCTCCAGGCCCGCGACCCGCTCCGGCGGCGCGAGCGGCGGGAAGTCGCCCTTCGTACGGGAGTACGCCAGCGACCACGCCTCCGGTGTCAGCAGCCGCGCCGCCTGCTCCTCGCTCTCCGCGACCACCACCGTGCCGGCCACGACGACGTACGGCTCCTCGGCCCACGCGGACGGGCGGAAGGCGGCCCGGTACCGCTCGATCGCGGCCACCACCTTCGGCCGCCCCTTCAGGTCGCCTATCACCAGCGGCAGGCCGGCCGCCGCGGCGATCTCCGCGCCCTCACCGGTGGCCAGGACGAACGGCGGCACCCGCAGACCCTCGGCGGGACGCGCGCGCACCCGGGGGTGCGCCGACTGCGTACCGTCGAACCAGCCCAGCAGCTCCGCCAGCTGGGCGGCGAAGTCGTCGGCGTCCTCCTTGTCCCGGCCGAGGGCCCGCCGTATCCCGTCCGTGAAGCCCACCGAACGGCCCAGCCCCATGTCGATCCGGCCCGGGAAGAGCGACTCCAGCACCCCGAACTGCTCCGCCACCACCAGCGGCTGGTGGTTCGGCAGCATCACCCCGCCCGTACCGACCCGGATCGTCCGCGTCGCGGCGGCGACGGCGGCCGCCAGCACGGTCGGCGCCGAACCCGCTACCCCCGGCACCCCGTGGTGCTCCGACACCCAGAACCGGTGGTACCCGAGCGCCTCCACCTCCTGGGCGAGGCGCACCGTGTCACGCAGCGCCTGGGGACCGTCCTGCCCCTCGCGGGTGCGGGAACGGTCCAGCACGGAGAACCTGGCCGAAGCGATCAATGAGCTCACGCCCCTTTCAACGCCTGGCGCGCGCGAGGATTCCCCACGGGGCCGGGGACGTGCCTACGCTGGGGCGCGTGACGCGAAACAGCAGACCCCTGGCCGTCTTCGACCTGGACAACACCCTGTCCGACGCCCGCCACCGGCAGCGTTTCCTGGAGCGCAGGCCCCGCGACTGGGACGCCTTCTTCGCCGCGGCGACACAGGACCCGCCGCTCGCGCGGGGCGTGGCCATGTGCCGGGAGGCGGCCGACACGTGCGAGGTCGTCTACCTCACCGGGCGGCCCGAGCGGTGCCGGGCGGACACCGTGGCGTGGCTGGCGGAGCACGGCCTGCCCGAGGGCCGCATCCACATGCGGCGCAACGACGACCGGCGGCCGGCGCGCCACACCAAGCTGGAGACGCTGCGCAGGCTGGCGCAGCGCCGGGAGGTCCGCATGCTCGTCGACGACGACGAGCTGGTCTGCGATGCGGCCGAACGGGCGGGCTTCCCGGTCGTACGGGCCCGCTGGGCGGAGAGCTCCGACGAGCTGAAGCAGGCCCAGGAGAGGGAGGGCCGTACCTGAGCCCGGCGGGGCGTGGTCGGACGCCGTCGTCGGAGGCCGCGTCGAGGCGCCGCGTTCAGGCGCCGTGCTCCGTCGGAGGCCGTGTTCAGGCGCCGTGCTCCGACGGCTCCTCCAGACGGAAGCCGACCTTCATGCCGACCTGGTAGTGCGCGATCCGGCCGTCCTTGATGTGGCCCCGGACCTGCGTCACCTCGAACCAGTCGAGATTGCGCAGCGTCTCCGCCGCGCGCGCGATGCCGTTGCGCAGGGCGTCGTCCACGCCCTCGTGCGAGGTGCCGACGATCTCGGTGACGCGGTAGGTGTGGTGCGACATGGAGGTCTCCTCGTTCGCCCGGTGCCTTCGGCCGGAGCCTTCGCCCGGCGGTGCCTCCTTCCACGGTGCCCCACGGCGCCGGGGACCGCGAGGCGTCGGCGGCGCGCCGAGGGGCACACGGGGGAACGCACGCTGCTCGGGGAGAGCTCCAGGGGTTGACCCGCCCATTGGTACATACCAAAATCCAGCCATCACGCCCGTGGCGAATTCGTTCGCTTCCCCCACGCCGGGTCCACTTCCTGTTCACGCAAAAGGTGCCCTACGTGAAGAAGCGCATCCTCGCCCGCGCCGCCGCGCTGACGACAGCCATGATCATGGCCATGACGGCGACCGGTTGCGGCGCTCTCGCCGGTGACGAAGCCGGAACGCCGACCGTCCGTGTCTGGCTGATGAAGGGCAGCGTCTCCGACGACTTCCTGGAGCGGTTCACCCGCGCGTACGAGGACGAACACGCCGTCGACCTCGAGATCACCCTCCAGGAGTGGACCGGCATCGGCAAGAAGGTCACCGCCGCCCTGCACAGCGGCGACGCCCCCGACGTCATCGAGGTCGGCAACACCCAGGTGGCCCGGTACGCCGCGACCGGCCTGCTGTACGACCTCACGCTGGAATCGGTCCGGGACCTGGGGCAGGCGGACTGGCTGCCCGGCCTGAAGGAGCCCGGCAGCATCAACGGCGTCCAGTACGGCATCCCCTGGTACGCGGCCAACCGGGTGGTCATCTACCACAAGGACCTCTTCGCGGAGGCCGGCATCACCACGCCCCCGAAGACCCGCGACGAGTGGATCGAGGTCACCGAGAAGCTCGGCGGCGGCGGACGGCACGGCATCTACCTGGCGGGGCAGGACTGGTACACCCTCGCCGGGTTCATCTGGGACGAGGGGGGCGACCTGGCGGTCGAGAAGGGCGGCGAGTGGACCGGCGCGCTCGACACCCCCGCCGCCCTGCGCGGCATGGCCTTCTACCAGCGCCTCCAGGCACTCGGCCCCGGCCCGAAGGGCGCGGACGAGGAGACCCCGCCCCAGGCCGGCGTCTTCGCCGAGGGCGATGTGGCCCAGATCATCGCGCCGCCGAGCGCCGCCGCCGCCATCGAGGAGCGCACCCCGGCCCTCAAGGGCAAGCTGGGCTTCTTCCCCATCCCCGGCAAGACCGCCGACACGCCCTGCGCCGTCTTCACCGGAGGCTCGGACCTGATCGTCCCGGAGAAGGCGAGGGAACGGGACGCCGCCATCGAGGTCGTCACGGCGCTGGCGGGCGAGAAGTGGCAGACCGACCTCGCCCGGACCATGAGTTACGTGCCCAACAAGACCTCCCTGGCACGGGTCGTCGAAGGCCAGGAGGCCACCGCCGCCATGGCCGTGGGCGCGGCGCGCGGCCGGGCCACGCCCAATGCGCCCCAGTGGGCGGCGGTCGAGGAGGCCAACCCCATCAAGCCCTACATGACGGCCGTCCTGGAGGGCCAGGACCCGAAGCGGGCGGCGAAGGCGGCGTCGGACCGGATCACCAGGGCGCTCGCCCACTGACCGCCCCGCACGCGGCCGGATCCGGGCGCGGGGCACGCGTCCCTGCCCACGCGCGGAGCCCGGTGCGGCGGCCCGCATCCGTAGCCGCGCGCCGGAGCCTGGTGCGGCCGGCCCGCGAGTGGACCTGGTGGCCGGAGCTCGGCGTGGGACCCGCGTGCGTACCCGGTTGCCGGAGCCGGTGTCGTCGCCCCGCGTGTACGCGGTCGCCGGGGGCCCGGCGTGGGACCCGCGTCCGTAGCCGCGCGGGAGGCCGGTGCGGCCCGCCCACGTGCGTAGCCGGTTGCCGGAGCCTGGTGCGGCCCGCCCGCGCGCGTACCCGGCCGCCGGGGCCCGCTGCCGTCGGCCCGCGCGTACGCGGTCACCGCAGCCCGGAGCCGTCGCCCGCGCGCGTACCCGGGATTCAGCAGGCGCACATCCGCGCTCCGCCGGACGGTCATGTCGAATCCAGCCTGCCGCGGGAGAAGTAGGGGGCCGGGCCGGCCCAGTCGTGGCCCGCCGCCTTCCCTCCGGCAGAGGAGACCGCCATGACCGCATCCCCGACAGCCGCCCCCCTCCCCGTTCCCGCGGCCGCCCCCGCCCCCGTGCCCACCCCAGCGCCGGCTCACGCGGGACCCCGCCCCCGGTACGCCGTCTCCCTCGCCCGCGAGCAGGACGAGGTACGGGCGGCGCAGCGGCTGCGCCACCTGGTGTTCGCGGGGGAGCTGGGAGCCCGTCTCGACGGGCCGGAACCCGGCCTGGACGGCGACGCGTTCGACGCGTACTGCGACCACCTGCTGGTACGGGAGGAGGCGACGGGCGAGGTCGTCGGCACCTACCGGCTGCTGCCGCCCGACCGGGCCCGCGTCGCCGGGCGGCTCTACTCCGAGGGCGAGTTCGACCTCTCCCGGCTCGCCCCCATCCGCGACGACCTGGTCGAGGTCGGCCGCTCCTGCGTGCACCCCGCCCACCGCAACGGCGCCGTCATCTCCCTCATCTGGGCCGGCATAGCCCGCTACATGACCCGCACCGGACACGACTGGCTCGCCGGCTGCTGCTCCGTCCCGCTCGCCGACGGCGGCGCCCTCGCCGCCGCCACCTGGGACACGGTCAGGGCCCGCCACCTCGCATCCGAGGAGTACTGGGTCACCCCGCACAAGCTCTGGTCCGCCGACGGCGCGCCCCGCCACGCGGCCCGCACCGAACTCCCGCCCCTGCTGCGCGGATACCTCCGCCTGGGGGCCTGGGTGTGCGGGGCCCCGGCCCACGACCCCGAGTTCGGCGTCGCGGACCTCTACGTCCTGCTGTCGCTGCGCCGCACCAACCCCCGCTACCTGCGGCACTTCCTCTCCCTCGCCCCCGCCTGATGAGCGCCTGGCTGCCCGCCTCCCCCTGCACCCCGGACCACTGCACCCGCCACCCCGGACCGCCCGCCCCGTTCCCGCGGGCCGTCCTCCGGCTGGCCGCGGGGGTCCTGGCCGTGCTCGCCGGGGTGGTGTGCGCGCCGCTCACCGTGCCGCTCGGGCGGGCCGTACGAGGGCGTCTGACGCGGCTGTGGTGCCGGGCGGTGCTCCGCGCCTTCGGCGTGCGCGTACGGATCACCGGTACGCCCCCGGAAGGGACGGGCGCGCGGCTCGTGGTCGCCAACCACATCTCCTGGCTGGACATCCCGCTCGTCGCCGCCGTCCTGCCCGGCCGCATGCTGGCCAAGAGCGACGTGCGCCGCTGGCCCCTGCTGGGGGCGCTCGCCGCCCGGGGCGGCACCCTCTTCCTCGAACGCGACCGGCTGCGCGCCCTGCCCGCCACCGTCCGCGAGCTCGCCGGGGCGCTGAGCGGCGGCGCGCGCGTGGTCGTGTTTCCCGAGGGCTCGACCTGGTGCGGCCGCGCCGGAGGGCGCTTCCGCCCGGCCGCCTTCCAGGCGGCGCTGGACGCGGGCGCCGGCGTCCAGCCCGTACGCATCGCCTACGCGCCGGCCGGTCCGGCCGCCTTCGTCGGCGACGACCCGCTCACCGCATCGCTGTGGCGGGTCGCGGCGGCCCGGGGGCTGACGGCGGAGATCCGGATCCTGCCCCCGATCCCCGCCGACCGCCATCCCGACCGCCGCTCCCTGGCGCGCGCCGCTCAGAGCGCCGTGGCAGCCGTCCCGGGCGTCGCCGGCGTGGCCAGCGACAGCGCGAACCTCCCCTCCGCGTCCGTCCACCAGTGCGTCAGCTCCAGCCCCGCGCCCGCCAGCTCCCGGCGTACGCCCTCCTGACGGAACTTCGCCGACACCTCCGTACGCAGCTCCTCGCCGGCCTCGAACGGCACCGCCAGATCCAGCTCCGGGATCTTCACGGTCACCGCCTCACGCGCGCGCAGCCGCATCTCGATCCACTCCCGCTCCCGGTCCCACACGGCCACGTGGTCGAAGTCGTCCGGATCGACGTCCGCGCCCAGCTCCCGGGCCAGTACGGACAGCACGTTCTTGTTGAAGTCGGCCGTCACCCCGGCCTCGTCGTCGTACGCCGCGACCAGCGTCCCTTCGTCCTTGACCAGATCGGTGCCCAGGAGCAGTCCGTCGCCGGGCTGGAGCAGCGTCCGTACGGAGCGCAGGAAGACGGCCCGCTCCTCCGGCAGCAGGTTGCCGATCGTGCCGCCGAGGAAGGCGACCAGACGCGGACCGGGGGTGCCCGGCAGGGCGAGCCCCCGGGTGAAGTCGGCGACCAGGGCGTGCACCTGGAGCCCGGGCCGCTCCGCGCTCAGCGCCTCGGCGGCGCCGCGCAGCGCGCTCTCGCTGACGTCCACCGGGACGTAGCCCTCCAGGGCCGGCAGCAGCGCGTCGATGAGGTGGCGGGTCTTCTCGGACGAACCGGAACCGAGCTCCACCAGGGTGCGGGCCCGGGTGGCGGCGGCGATCTCACCGGCCCGGGCGATCAGGATCTCCCGCTCCGCGCGGGTGGGGTAGTACTCGGGCAGCCGGGTGATCTCCTCGAACAGCTCACTGCCCCGCGCGTCGTAGAACCACTTCGGCGGCAGCTCCTTCGGCGTACGGGTCAGACCGTGCAGGACGTCGGCGCGCAGATCCGCCCCGGTGGCGTCCTCGGGCAGGGTGCGGGTCAGCAGGAACGGGCTCACGCGGGCGGCTCCTTGAGCGGGTTCGTCGATACGTCGGTACGGGTGGCGGTCAGCACGGTGCCGTCGGGCACCTCGCGCCACCGGGGATCGTCGTCGTACGGCTCCGAGGCCACGACCACGCGACGGCCGGGGCCGGTCAGGTACCAGAGGGTGTCCCCCCAGGCGGTCGCGGTGATGGTCTCGCCGTCCGTGAGCAGCAGGTTCAGCCGCGACCCGGGGGCCGCGGCGGCGACCTCGTACACCGTGGCCGCCAGCGCGTCGGACGGCTCGTCCCCGGAGCGCATCCGGTGCAGGACCAGCGCCCACACGAGCGCCGAGTCGTTCCGGGCCTCCAGGGACAGCAACGCGTCCCCCGGCAGCTGCCGGGCCAGGGGCGCGAGGGAGCCCGGCCAGCCCCGCACCGCGCCGTTGTGGCTGAACAGCCACCGCCCGGCCGTGTACGGCGCGGCGGCGGCCTCCGCGTCGGCGCCCGACAGGGTGGCGTCCCGCACGGCGGCCAGCAGGGCACCGCTGCGCACCACCCTGGCCAGGTCGGCGAACGACAGGTCCGCCCAGATGGGCCCGGCGCGCCGGTAGCGGGCGGGCACCGGGTCCGCGCCCCCGTCCGCGTACCAGCCGATACCGAAGCCGTCCGCGTTGACCGTCCCGTGCCGCTGCCGGCGCGGCTCCCAGGACTGCCGGTACAGGCCGTGCGCCGGCTCCACGAGCACGTCCCCGAGCGGCACCTCGGGGCCGAGGTAGGCGAGGTGTCGGCACATCAGCTTCCCTCCGCGTCCCTCGCCGTACGGAACCCGGCGAAGATCTGGCGCCGCACGGGCAGGTCCCAGTTGCGGAAGGTGCCCCGGCACGCCACCGGATCGACGGCGAAGGAACCGCCGCGCAGCACCTTGTGCGCCGGGCCGAAGAACACCTCCGAGTACTCGCGGTAGGGAAAGGCGACGAATCCCGGGTACGGCAGGAAGTCGCTCGACGTCCACTCCCACACGTCGCCGATCAACTGCCGTACGCCCAGCGGCGACCGCCCCGCCGGGCAGCTGCCGGCCGGCGCGGGGCGCAGATGCCGCTGGCCCAGGTTGGCGTGCGCCGGGGTGGGGTCCTCGTCGCCCCACGGGTAGCGGCGGGAGCGGCCCGTGACCGGGTCGTGGCGGGCGGCCTTCTCCCACTCCGCCTCGGTCGGCAGGCGCCGGCCCGCCCAGCGGGCGTAGGCGTCGGCCTCGTACCAGCTGACGTGCACCACCGGCTCCTCCTCGGGCACCGGCTCGACGACCCCGAAGCGCCGCCGCAGCCACTGGCCTCCCTCACGGCGCCAGAACAGCGGCGCGCCGATGCCGTGGGTACGGATCTGCGCCCAGCCCTCGGGGGCCCACCAGCGCTCGTCGCGGTAGCCGCCGTCCTCGATGAAGGCCAGGTACGCGCCGTTCGTGACGGGCACCGTGTCGATGAGGAAATCCGGCACCACGCGCGCGTGGGCGGGGCGTTCGTTGTCCAGCGCCCAGGGCTCGGCCGAGGTGCCCATGGTGAACGGCCCGCCCGGCACCAGCACTTCGGCCGGCAGTCCGCGCGTGTCCGTCGCCGGCGGCGGCGCGGGGGCGTCCAGCGCGGCCGGGCCGCGCCGCAGCTGGTGTGTGATGAGCATGGTCTCGTCGTGCTGCTGTTCGTGCTGGGCGATCATCCCGAAGGCGAAGGCGGCGTCCACGAGGGGCCGCCCCTCCAGCGGGGTGCGTTCGAGGACGTCCAGGGCCCGGCCGCGCACGTCGGCGGCGTACGCGCGTGCCTCCGCCGGGGCGAGCAGCGGCAGCGAGGGGCGGGTGGCCCTGGGGTGCTCGAACGCGTCGTACAGCGAGTCGATCTCGGGGCGCAGCGCCTCGCGGCCGGCGACGGCCCGCAGCAGCCACTGCTCCTCCTGGTTGGAGATGTGCGCCAGGTCCCACACCAGCGGGGACATCAAGGGGGAGTGCTGCGCGGTCAGTTCGGCGTCGTCCACGCAGTCGGTGAGCAGCGCGGTGCGCGCCCGGGCGGTGGTCAGCGCGTCGAGCGCCCGCCGCCGGAGCGTGTCGGGGTCGGTCATGTAAGGACGTCCTTCCCGGGGGTGCCGGAGCCGGTCCCGGTGCCGGTCATGGGGGAGAGGTGGTCGTCTGCGGGGCACCGGCCCCGTACGACGTAGTGCTCGTGGAAGGCGGCCACCGCGTCCCGTACGGCCGGGCCGGCCCCCATACGGGGCAGCGCCTCCAGGGCGAGCGCGAAGCACGAGACGGCGGCGGCGTGCAGCGCCGGATGCGTGAGCCCGTCCCGGGCGGCGGTGGTCCACAGCGCGTCACGCGGCGGGCCGACGGGCCCGGTGTCGTCCAGCAGGGGGCCGACGGTGTGGTACGCCGCGTCTGCGGCCTCCGGGTCGTCGAACAGTGCGGCCGTGACGGCGAGCGGGACGATCCAGCCGTCCTCACCGGACTGGGCGTCGATCATGCGTAGTTCGAGGTGACCGCGCGGCCGTACGGGCGGGAAGAGGGTGGTCAGGTGGTAGTCGAGGTCGGCGCGGGTGGCGGCCCTGGGGCTCCGGTCGCGCAGCCACTGCCGGAACGTCAGGTCGTCCGGGACCGCCCACGGCCCGTCGTCGCCCCGCACGCACATCACCGGTGCGTCCAGCGCGTGC
The DNA here is from genome assembly GCF_040646655.1 of Streptomyces sp. NPDC045431. Taxonomy (NCBI): domain Bacteria; kingdom Bacillati; phylum Actinomycetota; class Actinomycetes; order Kitasatosporales; family Streptomycetaceae; genus Streptomyces; species Streptomyces sp. NPDC045431. The sequence continues at coordinate 86,142 of NZ_JBEZAQ010000015.1, read as the reverse complement.
GCGGCCCATGCCGCGCGCGGTTCGGTGGCGAGGGGCGGCGCCATGCCCCGTACCGGATCGAGCGCCGACCACAGCGACTGCCGCGTCGAACGCCACCCGGTGCGGGTGCCGTGCAGGGACGGCGAGTTGGCGAACGCGGCCACCAGGACCGGCCCGAGCGCGTGCGCCAGCCGCCAGCGCCGCTCGAACCCGAGCGGCCCGGGTTCCTCGTGCCCCGCGTCCAGACAGACCTGTACGGAGGCCGAGTCGCGCATCATGGCCCGTCCGGCCGGCCCGGACCGGTCGAGGTACGCCTCCATGGCGTCGTACCGCGGCTCGCGCAGCAGCCGGGCGCGCGGCGGCTGCCAGGGGTCGGTGCCGAAACCGGCGAGGGTGAGGCCGAGACCGCCGAGCGCGCCGCGTACGGCGGCCAGATCGGCCGAGACGGTGGTGACGCACTCCATGAGGGAGGCCGCGGGCGGCGAGCTGAGCTCCAGCTGCCCGCCTGGTTCGAAGGTGAGCGCCGACCTCAGGGGCAGGGCACGCAGCCGGGTGAAGGCGGCGCGCAACCGGTCGGCGGAGACGGTGAGTTGCGGGACGTGCGGTTCATGGACGAACCATTCCAGTTCGACCCCCGTGGTACGCGGAGGGCCCGTCTTGAAGCAGATGCATCGCAACAGGTCCTCGGCTTCGTCCTCGGAGAGCGGGGTGCCGCTCTCCGGCAGGTCGCGCGGTGGCATGGGACTCCTCCTGTCGAAGGGCTCCGTTCCACCTAAGCCACCGCTGTCCGTTCGCACAAGAGTGCCCCGGGGTGGTGCGCGGGGCGCGGTAAATCGTTTGCCGCACCCCTGATTGACCCATGAGGATCAGGGGTATGAGTGCACGTTTGCGCGGGATCGCGAAGCAGACCGAGGAGATCGTCGCGGCGGGCCGGTACCGCGCCCCCGGAGGCCGCGAGGTGAGCCTCGAACCCGCGCTGGCCGCCGCCCTGGCCGGCACCCGGATGTACGGCCCCGAGCCCGTGCCCGTCACCCCTGACTCCGACCGTACGACGCGGTTCGAGGTCACCGGCGAGTCCAGCCTGGAGGCCGCGCACCGTCTCGTCGGCGCCGACCCGGACCGCCCGGTCGCCGTCCTGAACTTCGCCTCCGCGCGCAACCCCGGGGGCGGCTATCTCAACGGCGCACAGGCGCAGGAGGAGGCTCTCTGCCGCGCCTCCGCGCTCCACGCCACGCTGCTGCGTGTCCCCGAGTACTACGACCACCACCGCGCCGACCGCAGCCCGTTCTACACCGACCGGGTGATCCACTCCCCGGGTGTCCCCGTCTTCCGCGACGACCGCGGCCGCCTGCTGGACGCCCCGTTCACCGTCGGGTTCCTCACCTCGCCGGCGCCGAACGCGGGCGTCATCCTCAGCCGTACCCCCGAGCGGGCCGGGCGGGTACCGGCGGCGCTCGCCTCCCGGGCGGAGAGGGTGCTGGAGACGGCGGTGGCGGGCGGTTACCGGCGCCTGGTGCTGGGCGCGTGGGGCTGCGGCGTGTTCCGCAACGACCCGGCGGGGGTGGCGGAGGCGTTCCGGGCCCTGCTGGTGGGGGACGGGCGGTTCGCGGGCCACTTCGAGGAGGTCGTGTTCGCGGTGCTGGACCGGACGGCGCAGGGCGCCACGCTGGGGGCGTTCCGGGAGGTGTTCGCGGGACTCGCGTCCCGCCGCTGAGGGGCGCCGGGCGGGGCCTTGCGCGGCGCCGGCCTGGCTCTGGCCTGCGTGGACACCCGGCGCGGCGTCGTGGGAGGGCGACTGTCAGTGCCCCCTGCCATGCTGGATCACGGCGTGGAACCCGGCCTGGCAGGAGTCCGGGTGGCGTCACGACCCGTGCATCGGAGGATCACCATGCTGACGACCGATTACGCGCCCGGCACCCCCAACTGGATCGATCTCGGCGCCCCGGACGTCGACGCCGCCGTCGCCTTCTACTCCGCGGTGTTCGGCTGGACCGTCCAGTCGGCCGGCCCGGACTCCGGGGGCTACGGCTTCTTCCAGCTCGACGGCCGGACGGTGGGCGGCGTCGGGCCCCTGATGGAGGAGGGCGCGTCCTCCGCCTGGACGACGTACTTCACGACGCGCGACGCCGACGCGACGATGGACGCGGTGCGGCAGGCCGGCGGCTCCGTGCGCGTCGAGCCGATGGACGTCTTCACAGCGGGCCGGATGGCCGCTTTCACCGACCCCACAGGCGCCGACTTCGCGGTGTGGCAGCCGGGCGACATCACGGGCATGGACGTGGTCATGGAGCCGAAGGCCCTGTGCTGGACCGAGCTCTACACGACGGACTCGGACGCCGCGAAGGACTTCTACCGCGCCGTCTTCTCCTGGGAGTACCAGGACATGGACATGGGCGACGGCGTGGTCTACAGCGTCATCTCCGCGCCGGGCGGCGGCAAGGAGGGTGATACGGGACAGGGCGGGCTCATGCGCCTGGGGAAGGAGAACATCCTGGCCGGATCGACCTCCGAATGGCATCCGTACTTCGGCGTGGCCGACTGCGACGCCGTGTACGGCGCGGCCACCGGCCTCGGCGCCACGACTCTGGTGCCGCCGGTCACCGTGCCGGGCGTCGGCCGGATCGCCATGCTGACGGATCCGGCCGGTGCACCGTTCGCCCTGATCAAGGGGGATCCGACCATGACCTGACCCTTGCCGATGGGCTGATCGTGGCCGATGATCCGACCGTGGCCCAGGGGCTGCCGAGCGTGCTCAGATCCAGCCGTCGAGCGCCGCCATGAAGGCGTCGAAGTCGTCCCGGTGGATGGTGTGACCCGCGCCCGCGACCGTACGTACCTCGAAGCCGCGCTCCACCAGCAGCGCGGCGCGCTCCGCCGACACGAGCATGCTCGGGTCGGCGAGCGTCACCAGCGACGGCACGACCGGCCGTGCCGGGAGCAGGTCGGTGCCGGCGACCGCCTCCAGCCCGTAGGCCGTGGCCTCGTCCCACACCTTCAGGGTCTCCAGCTCGATGTCGACGTCCACCGCCTCCCAGCGCGGGTTCATCGCGGCGACCTGTTCCGCCGTCGCGGCCTTGGCCTGGGCGAAGAGCTCGCCACGGTAGCCATCGTCACCGGCCGGCAGGTGCCAGGCGGGGTCCGAGTAGACCGCGCGCCGCGGCGCCAGCCGCTCGACGGCGAGCGACAGGGTCAGCCCGCCCAGCGAGTGGCCTATCGCCAGCTCGGCCCCGGTCGGCAGGGTCTCGACGACGTCGTCGGCGAATTCCCGCGCCGCGTACGACGCCGCGCGGGCACTGGCGCCGTGTCCCCGCAGGTCGACGGCGACGACCCGGTATCCCTGGTCGGCCAGCGCGGGTCCCACCCGGCGCCAGGTCCGGTGGTCCGCCATGATGCCGTGGATCAGCAGGGCGACCCGGTCGCCCTCGCCCCACGTGGTGGTGTGCAGCCGCACGATGAAGCCTTTCGTTCGCGGTCAGTCGGGGGTGGAGGAACACAACAGGAGAGGGATCAGGACACGGTACGGATGGGCCGCACGGCAAGCGCGCCCAGCACCGACAAGCCGGCGGCGACGAGGAAGAGCAGCGTGTATCCGCCGCCTATGGAGACGAGCACCGAGGCGAGGAACGGCGCGACGATCTGCGGCCCGGCGTTGGCGACGTTGAGCACACCCATGTCGCGGGCGGCGTCCTCCGCCTTCGGGAGCACCATCGTGACGAGCGCCGTGTCGACCGCCATGTAGCAGCCGAAGCCGAGACCGTTGACCACGGAGAAGACCAGCATCGCGGTCCAGCTCGTCGACACGGCCGGGATCAGCAGGGCGATCGACGCCAGCAGCGCGGAGGCGCCCACGAACAGCTTGCGCCGGTCGAACCGGTCCGACAGCCAGCCGCCCACGACGGTCGAGACGGCCATCGCCACGGCGTTGACCGGCATCAGGACCGCCACCGCCTCCTCCGCCGCCATCCCGGCCGGCAGGACGGTGTGGTCCTTGAGGATGTAGAGCTGGAAACCGGCGACCGAGAAGTAGCCGAGGATCAGCAGCGCCCGCCCGATGAACGCCCACCGGAAGTCGTGCGCCCGCAACGCACTGCCGAACGCGGCGATCTGCGCCCGCACCGGCACCGGCGCACGCGCGGGCAGCCGCTCCTCCCGCGCCAGCCCGCTGAAGAGCACGGCCGCCGCCGCGACGATCACGCCGAACACCAGGTAGCCGGTGCGGTGGTCGTCGGCGAACGCCGCGCCGAGCAGGGCGCCGACGGTCGTCCCGACCGGCAGCCCCAGCCCGACGGCGGCCGACGCCCGGCCCCGCGCGGTCAGCGGCACCCGGTCGGGGACGACGGAGGTGAGGGCGGCCTGGTAGACGTTCATCACCGCCTGGCCCAGACACCAGGCGATCGCCACCAGCAGGACCGTGTCGACGCTGCCGAGCAGCAGCATCACGGGCACCGCCAGCAGCCCGCCGGCCAGGATCCACGGGTTGCGGCGGCCGGAGCGGTCCGACAGCGCCCCGGCGACCGGGTTGAAAACGGTCGCGAAGACCGCCGAGACGCCGGACACCAGGCCGAAGCTCGCCACCTTCCCGGCGGGATCGATGGCCTCGATGTGCAGGGCGAGCAGCACGCCCGGCACCCCGATGTACAGCGCGTACATCGCGGCGTTCCCGACGAGCAGCAGCGGCAGCAGTCCGGGTGTCGCCCGGCGCACGCCGACCGCGGACGGAGACGGAGACGGAGACGGCGACGGCGACGGCGAGGACGGTGACGAGGCCGCCGACGACGAGGACGGCGACGAGGGGGACGGGGATGGGGGCGGGGAAACGGCCACAGTGCCCTCCAGAGGATGGGGATTTATCCTGACGACATCGACCTGGTGACACGTGTCAGTGATGTGTGGCCCACTGTCTAGCACCCTCTTCCGGCCAACCGCCAGACCCGCGCGCCGACCGGTCTGGAAAGATGACGCGAGCGATGAGCCAGACACCCCGACAGCCCGCCGAACGCCCGGTCCCGACCAGCGCCGATGTCGCGCGGCTGGCCGGTGTCTCCCGGGCCACCGTCTCGTACGTGCTCAACAACACCTCGGCGGTCCGCATCAGCGAACCGACCCGCCTGCGCGTGCGCCAGGCGGCCGAGGAGCTCGGCTACGTCCCGCACGCCGCCGCCCGCAGCCTGCGCGCCGGCCGTACCCGGATCGTGCTGCTGCCCACCGCGCACGTCCCCGTCGGCCCGCTCTACAGCCGCTTCCTCAGCGAGCTCCAGGCCGCCCTGCGCCGCCTGGATTACACCGTCGTGCAATACGGCAGCACCGGCCTGGACGGTGACGAGGCGGCCCGCGCCTGGGCGGAGCTGCGCCCGGTCGCCGTGGTGTCGTTCGGCGAGGTGGCCCTGACCCCGTACGGCGTCGACGTCCTCAAGCGCTCGGGCGCCCGGGCCGTCATCACGCTGGGCCCCGAATCCGTCGAGGGGGCCCACACCCTGGCCATGGACCAACGGGAGGTGGGCGCGTGCGCGGGCGCCCACCTGCTGGAGCGCGGCTACCGGCGCATCGGCGTGGTGGTGCCCGAGGAGCCGGGTCTGGAGATGTTCTCCGGGCCGCGCCTCGACGGTGTGCGTGCCGCGGCGGCGGGCGCCGGCGCCGAGATCCGGCCACTCCCGCTCGCCTACACCGAGGAGTCCGCCGCCGCCCTCGCCGCCCGCTGGCCCGAGCTGGGGCTCGACGCCGTCTTCGCGTACAACGACGAGTACGCCATGCTCCTGATGCGCGCCCTCCAGGACGCGGGCGTCGCGATTCCCGGCGACACGGCGCTCGTCGGCGCCGACGACCTCCTCCTCGGCAAGCTGCTGCGGCCCCGGCTGTCGACGGTCAGGATCGCCATGGAGACCGGCCAGCGCCTGGCCGGGCTCGTCGACCGGATCGTCCGTGACCCGGACGCCGCCCCCGAGCGGCACGACCTGATGGCGGCCCGGCTGATCCCCCGCGAGTCCACCTGAACCGCGCCCGCTCGGGAACATCGTCCGCCCCCGCCGACGGCTGACGTGCGGGCGGCGCCGAACGTCTCTAGCGTCGCCTGCATGAGCACCGTTCCGCAGCGCTTCGAGATCCTTCTGGTCCCCGAGCACGCCGAGGGCCGTGACGCGGCGCACCTCGAAGAGGTCGCCCTCCGCTCGGCCGTGGTGCGCGCCACCGGCGAGGTGGGCGTGTCCGGCTACCCCCACTACGTCGGCGAGGGGATGGAGGCGGACATCGACCCGGAGACCCGCACGGTCGAGGGCCTGCTGGTGGACGGCGCGGAGCTGGACTACGGGCTCTCGGCGCGGGTGTCCGCCCGGACGGACTTTTGAGCGGTCGGCGTTGACACGGCGGCGGTCCGGAACGGAAACTCGGCTGAGGCCAGCGATGAAGAGAATTTCACCTGGCGAACGCCCGAGGTGACGTGGGAGAAACCCGATGAGCATCCGCGACGTCTACATCGTCGACGCCGTCCGCACGCCGATCGGCAAGTTCGGGGGTGCCCTCTCCTCCGTACGACCGGACGACCTCGCCGCCCACGTCGTCAGGGCGCTCGTGGACCGTACGCCCGACCTCGATCCGGCCCGGATCGACGACGTGTACGTCGGTGACGCCAACGGCGCGGGCGAGGACAACCGTGACGTCGCCCGCATGGCCGTGCTCCTGGCCGGACTGCCCGTCTCCGTGCCCGGCGTGACCGTCAACCGCCTGTGCGGATCCGGCCTCGAAGCCGTCATCCAGGCCGCCCGCGCCATCGCGCTCGGCGACGCCTCCGTGGTCCTCGCGGGCGGCGTCGAGTCGATGTCCCGCGCGCCCTGGGTGCTGCAGAAGCCGGAGCGCGCCTTCCCCGCCGGGCACCAGCAGCTCCACTCGACCACCCTCGGCTGGCGCATGACCAACCCGAGGATGCCCGCCGAGTGGACCGTCTCCCTCGGCGAGGGCGCCGAGCTGATCGCCGACAAGCACGCCCTCACCCGCGAACAGCAGGACGCCTTCGCCCTCGCCAGCCACCGGAAGGCCGCCGAGGCCTGGGCGAAGGGCCTGTACGACGGGGAGGTCGTCCCGTACGACGGTGTCGACCTGACCCGCGACGAGTGCATCCGCGACACCACGTCCATGGAGGCACTGGCCAAGCTGAAGCCGTCGTTCCGTCCCGACGGCACGGTCACGGCGGGCAACGCCTCGCCGCTCAACGACGGCGCAGCCGCCCTGCTGCTGGTCGACGAGGAAGGCCTGCGCGCCTGCGGGCGCGAACCGCTGGCCCGTATCCGTACCTCCGCCGTCACCGGCATCGAACCGCAGCTCTTCGGGCTCGGCCCGGTGGAGGCGGTGCAGCGGGCGCTCACCAAGGCCGGCCGGACCTTCGCCGACCTCACCACGTTCGAGCTGAACGAGGCGTTCGCCGCGCAGTCGCTCGGCTGCCTCGCCGAGTGGCCGGACCTCGATCCGGCCGTCGTCAACCCGCGCGGCGGCGCCATCGCCATCGGCCACCCCCTGGGCGCCTCCGGCGCCCGCCTGGCGGGGGCCGTCGCCCACCAGCTCGCCGCCGCGGGCTCCGGCACCGGTCTGGCGGCCCTGTGCATCGGAGTGGGCCAGGGTCTCGCCCTCGTACTGGAACGCTAGGAACGCGGGGCGGGGCGGCAGGCCTGCGGCTCCGGAGGGTCAGCCCTGCGGGCGGGGAGGTCAGCCCTGCGGGCCGGGAAGGTCAGCCCTGCCCCTTCGTCTTGGCCTCCTCGATCGACGCGCGCACCTTGTCCATGTCCAGGTTGCGGGCCTGCCCGATCACGTCCTCCAGGGCGGCCTCGGGCAGCGCCCCGGGCTGGGCGAAGACCGCGACGTTGTCCCGGACGATCATCAGCGTCGGGATCGACCGGATCTCGAACGCCGCCGCCAGCTCCGTCTGTGCCTCCGTGTCCACCTTGGCGAACACCAGGTCCGGGTGGCGCTCGGACGCCTTCTCGAACACCGGGGCGAACTGCCGGCACGGCCCGCACCACTCCGCCCAGAAGTCGATCAGAACGAAATCGTTGTCACTGACGACCTGATCGAAGTTGTCCTTGGTGAGCTCGACCGTGCTCATGTGCCTACCTCTTCCCGGTGTCCGTCGGTATGGCTGTCCCCGCACAACGGTGCCCGGGGCCTGCGCTATTCCCCCTGCCCGTGCGGTGGCGTCGTACACGCTCAGCACTTGACGGAGGCCTGCGAGGCGGCGATCGCCTGGTCCAGCGCCTCCAGCTGCGGCCTGATCCGCTCGGCGGCCTGGGCGCCGGTGGTATCGCGCGGCAGGGCGTCGATGGCCCGGGCGAGGCCGTCGTACGCCTCCGTCACCGCGTCGGCCTTCGCCTTCCCGACCCGTTGCGCGCTGTGCGTGACGGTGTCGAGGGCGTACGCCACGTCGTCCCTCAGGTCCCTGACGTCGTCGAGCCGCGTCGTCGTCAGGCCGAGGTCGGCCAGCTTCCCGGCGTCCATGCGAAGCCCGCCGAGGTCCTCGCACAGCGTGTCGGTGGCGGCGCGCTCCTCCTCCGCGGGGGTCATGCGCGCGCCCGCGCACCCGGAGAGGGCGAGGGCGCCGGCCGCGCACAGCAGAAGCGCGGCGGAACGCGCCGCGGCGCGGTACGAGTGGAGGTGGACGCCCATGCCCCCATTGCACGGCCGGGCGGGGTGACGCGCCCCGCGGATGCCTCCGAACGGGCGAACGCCACCGGGCCTCAGGCCGGCAGCAGGCCGGGGCTGTCCGTCAGGGTGACGAAGGAGCCGGCCGTGGCGAGCGTCCCGGTGGGCGTGGTGACCGCCGAGACGGTCTTGAAGCTGATCCGGGCGTCGTAGGACCCGAGCCTGATCAGCGTGTAGCCGCGGCGGCCGTTGTAGAACTTCATGTGCGGGTTGGCCTGGGTGAGGGCGTCCCAGTTGGACGGTCTGTCGATGCCGTCCCGTCCGCTGGTGAGGGACGTCGTGCCGATCTCCGTACCGACCGTGCGTGAGGTGGGGACGTTGAAGTCGGCCTTGAGGTCGAAGGCGTAGGCGTCGTGCGCGTCGCCGGACAGCACCATCAGGTTCTTCACCCCGGCGGCCTGGGCGCCGTCGAGGATGCGCTTGCGGGAGGCGGGGTAGCCGTCCCAGGCGTCCATGGACAGCTTGTAGCCAGGCCCGGGGGCGTTGCGCCGCTGGGCGAAGGTGACCTGCTGCGGTACGACGTTCCAGATGGCGCCGGAGTCCTTCCAGCCGTCGAGGAGCCAGCGCTCCTGCTCCGCGCCGGTCATGGTGCGGGCGGGGTCCTCCGACTCGGGGCCGGGGGTCTGCCAGCCGTCGCCGTAGGCCTGGTTGGAGCGGTACTGGCGGGTGTCGAGGATGTCGAACTGCGCGAGGTCGCCGAAGTGCAGGCGCCGGTACAGCCGCATGTCGGCCCCGGTCGGCTGCTGCGGGGCCCGGAGGGGCTGGTGCTCCCAGTACGCGCGGTAGGCGGCGGCCCGCCGCAGCAGGAACTCGGCGGGCGGTACGTCGTTCTCGGGTACGGCGCCGGCGTAGTTGTTCTCGGTCTCGTGGTCGTCCCAGGTGACGACGAAGGGGTGGGCGGCGTGCGCGGCCTTCAGGTCGGGGTCGGTCTTGTAGAGGGCGTACCGCAGGCGGTAGTCCTCCAGGGTGACCGTCTCCCGGTTGAAGTGCGCGGGCAGCTGCCGGTCGGTGTAGCGGCGGTGGCCGCCCGCCGCGTCGACGGGGTACTCGTAGATGTAGTCCCCCAGATGGACCACGAAGTCCACCTCCTCGCCCGCGAGGTGGCGGTACGCCGTGTAGTAGCCGTCGAAGTACGCCTGGCACGCGACGGCCGCGAACGACAGCTGGGAGCCGAAGTCGAAGTCCCCCGGCGCCGTACGCGTACGGCCCACCGGGCTGATCCAGGTACCGGCCCGGAAGCGGTAGTAGTAGTGCCGGTCCGACATCAGGCCCGGCACCTCCACGTGCACACTGTGGGCGAACTCCGGATGCGCGGTGGCGGTCCCGCGTTCGACGACGAAGGCGAAGCCCTCGTCGTAGGCCACCTCCCACTCCACCTCCACCCGCTCGGCGGGCAGGCCGCCGTCCGCTTCGTACGGAGCCGGCGCCAGGCGCGTCCACAGCAGGACGGAGCCCGGCAGCGGATCACCCGAGGCGACACCCAGGGTGAAGGGATCCTTGGTGATCTTCCTGGCGTCCAGCTCGGCGGCGCCCGCGGCACCGGCGGCGGGTAGATGGGTGGTGAAGGCCAACGCGGCGGCTGCCCCCGCGACGGTGAGGAACCGGCGGCGGCCGATGCGCTGGGCGGCGGCCCGGAGCTCGGGCAGGTGAGTTCTCATATGGTGCGTCATATGCCCGGTTCATCATCATTATTGCCCTGCCCATCCGGGTGGTGTGCGGTCCGTGCCGTTGACCGCCCTCCACCTGACGTATGGTCACCGCCCATAACGCTGCTCGGCGGCCGAGGGGTTCGCTAGGTTGAGCGGCATGAGCAATCTTGATCGTCAGGCCGCTCCCTCGCTCTGCGGTGGCCGGGGATTCGTCGTCGCGGAGCCGGTACGCGAACTCCTGAGCCCCCGCACGGTCCGGCTCGGCGAATCGACCGAAGTGCGACGACTGCTTCCCAACCTCGGCCGCCGCATGGTGGGCGCGTGGGCCTTCGTGGACCACTACGGCCCGGACGACATCGCCGACGAACCCGGCATGCAGGTGCCCCCGCACCCCCACATGGGTCTCCAGACCGTCAGCTGGCTCCACGAGGGCGAGGTGCTGCACCGCGACAGCACCGGCAGCCTGCAGACGATCCGCCCGCGCGAGCTGGGCCTGATGACCTCGGGGCGCGCCATCTCGCACTCCGAGGAGAGCCCCCGGCCCCACGCCCGCTTCCTGCACGGAGCCCAGCTGTGGGTGGCCCTGCCCGACGCGCACCGCCATGTGGAACCCCACTTCCAGCACCACGCCGACCTGCCCCTCGTCACCGCCCCCGGCCTCACCGCCACGGTGATGCTCGGCGAACTCGACGACACCCGCTCGCCCGGCACCACGTACACCCCCCTGATCGGCGCGGACCTGGCCCTGACGCGCGGCGCCGAAACGAATCTGCCGCTTGAGCCCGACTTCGAGTACGCGGTCCTCGCCATGTCGGGCGAGACCCACGTCGACGGCGTACCGGTCCTCCCCGGCTCCATGCTCTACCTCGGCTGCGGCCGCACCTCCCTCCCCCTGCGCGCCGAATCGGACGCGGCCGTGATGCTGCTGGGCGGTGAGCCGTTCGAGGAGGAGCTCGTGATGTGGTGGAACTTCGTCGGCCGGTCCCACGAGGAGATCGAACAGGCGCGCGAGGACTGGATGCAAGGCACCCGCTTCGGCGAAGTCGAAGGCTACGACGGGGGCCGGCTGCCTGCTCCTGAACTCCCGCCGGTGGCGCTGAAACCGCGAGGAAGGGTTCGCTGACCTGCCCTGCCATGCTGCGGCCAGGGATCTCAACCAGCTATATGGAGCCCGCACGGGTTGACCTCCTGCGCCTGGCCGCCCGCCAGGCACCCGAATCGTTGGCCCTCCGCATTACCCAGGGGGCACGGGCGGCACTCACTGACGCCCGACAGCCCGTCGAACTCAACCCCGTTGACCCGCGCTGGGCCATGGAAATACGCACGGCCCTGGAGCATCTGGCCATTGAGCTTGCCATCGGTCTCGGGATCGCGCCGGGGGCCGTGCACGGTGCCGGAGCTGGCCCAACGGTGAGCGAAGACCACCCCATGCGCCTGCCGGACAGTGACGAGGCACGCGAGACCGCGCTGCGTACTTGGCACAGCATCCTGGCCTCCCTCCTCACAGCTTTCAGCAGGACCGCGCGCAGCCTCATTGCTGGCGCTCTGGACGAGCCCCGGGAATCTCCGCTTGCCACACGGGCCGCCATCGTCGCGGCCCACGCCCTGCTTACTGCGGACGCCGAAGCGCATTGGACCCGCGTCAAGACGTTCACAGCGACCGACCCGGAACTCGGCCGCAACTGGCCGAAGCCTGCGCGAGGGCTGATGCGGAGCGGATCCCAAACTCCCTCAGTGAGGCCAGCATCGCCGACCTGTACATAGGGCTCAGCGGCCTGTACGCACCCGAAGAAGACCAGCCCTCCTTGAGGCGCACTGGGTGAGCGCGGAGGAGCAGGCCCGGGAATGGCGGAACTGCCTGCTCCCGGAGCTGAGCCGACGAGCCACCACAGAGGCCGTACTTCACCTGAGCCCACTCGCAACCCGCTACCCCACCATGCTCACCATCGCCTCGGCACTCGTCGCGACCGCCAGGAAGAAACTATGGGGTCAGCCCCCTCGATCAGCCTGAGCAGCCGGGGCCCGCAACGACGTTGGCCGCGATTGCCACCCGGTTGGAGACGCTGAAGGCCGGCCGGAGCTGCGGCGGAGGCAGGAGACCAGCCGGCCACGGATCACGTGACCACATGACTCGGCAGACACCGGCCATCACGGGGATCGGCCTCCTCACTCCTGGTGGCCGGGACTGGTCCGCCCCGTGGGCCACTATGCTGGCTGGCGAGAGCCGGGCTCGAACCGACCCGACCATGGCGGGGCTTCCGGTGGACTTCTCCTGTCGCATCGACGATTTCGACGCAGCACACGAGATCGGTCGAGACGCATGGCGTCTGGACCGCTTCTGCCAACTCGCCATGGTCGCCTCCCGCCGGGCAGTCGCCGACGCGGGACTCGACCGCGCGAGTGGGACCCCACCAGGCCCGGCACCAGACCCCGCTCCCTAATCCGGCCTGATCCGAAAGACAGGCCCTAGACCGGTCGGCCGTCACTCGCCGCCGCGGGCGGCGTGGAGCTGGACGGGCAGGGCTGCGAAGCGCGGGACTCGGGCCGCTTGGCCGCACCTGGTCGGCGTTGGTGGGTGCGGCGATAAAGGGTGGGGCGCCACCAGTTGGCGGGCCCGAGGGCGGTCATGACAGCGGGGACGAGGATGCCGCGGATGACAACGGCATCGGTGAGAGCAGCGAGGGCGACGCCGAGGCCGAGGACCTTCAGGGCGGTGACCTGGGAGGTAGCCAGTGCTGCGGTGGAGACAGCGACAGCTGCGGCAGCGGAGGTCATCAGGCGTCCCGTGCGGGCGATGCCGTCGATGACAGCTTCGGTGTTGTCGCCCGTACGGTCGAAGGCTTCCTTGATCCGTCCCAGCAGGAAGACCTCGTAGTCGACGGAAAGGGCCAGCGCGATGGCCTGAGTGAACAGCAGCAGTGAGGCGTCCAGGCCGCCGGTGACGGTGAAGTGTCCCAGCACGCCGCTGCCGTGGCCGAACTGGAAGACCACGACGAGCGCGCCCAGGCTTGCCCCCAGGCTGAGTGCCGCCACCGTGACCGCTTTGAGAGGGATGACGACGCTCCGGGTGAACGCGCCCAGCAGAACGGCGAGCGCGGCTGCCAGCAGCCATGCCACCTGGGGGAGGGACTGGCGCACGGCGCGGACGGTGTCCCCGATCTCTGCTGCCCTCCCGCCGACGAGAGCGGTGCCCGGTACGGCGCGCAGGGCGTGGACCAGGTCAGCCGCCTCCCGGCTGGCGGGATCGGCGTCGGTTGCCACCAGCACGACGCCGGGAGCGGCAGACGGCGTACCGGGCGGGCGCGGCACGATGCGGATGCTCGTGGCATGCGGCAGCGCAGCGACCGCCTTGCGATACTCCGCCCATGCGCGGCGACCTGCCGTACTCGGGGCGGACACGTCGGTGATGACGGTGAGTACGCGCTCGGGAGGATGAGCGAAACTGGATGAAACGTGCGCGGAGTCGACGGAGCCAGAAGCGGTGGCAGGCAGTGAGCGCTGATCGACGACGTCCAGGTGGACGCGGGTGAAGGGCAGCGCCATAGCGACGAGTGCCAGGACGGCCGCCGTAGCGGCGAGCACGGGCCGGGTGGTGACGCGGCGGGCCGTGGACCGCCAGAACCGACTGGCGTCTCCCAAGGCGGAGCGGCGCATCCGTCGAAGTGGATCGGCCCGGCCCAGGTGGTCGCCCAGGAGGACGAGCAGACTGGGAAGGACGAGCAGAGTCGCTGCCGCGGCCAGCATGCTGACGGTGATCCCGGCCACGGCGAGACCACGCAGCAGGGGAATCGGTACCAGCAGAGTGCACGCCAGGCAGGTGGCCACCGCCCCGGCGGAAAACGCCACGGAGCGCCCGCTGGTCCGCATGGCGGTGCTCAGTGCGGCGGCCCGGCTCTCGCCGCGGCGGAGTTCTTCCTGGTAGCGGGAGAGGAGGAAGAGGGTGTAGTCGACGGCCAGACCGAAGCCGATGGCGACAGCGGCGTTGACCGCGAAGACGGAGATGTCCGCCACTCGAGCGAGCAGAGCCACGACGGGCACAGTGCACGTGACGGCCAGCGCGGCGACCAGCACGGGCAGGAGCGCGCACACCAACGAGCCATAGGCGATGAGCAGCACCAGCAGGACCGCAGGAGCAGCCAGCAACTCGGCACGCAGCAGGTCGACTGCGCACTGCCGATCGATCTGCGCGGTGATCCACGCCCGCCCAGTTGCCCCTACCGTCAACTCCGGAACGAACCTTCGGACTTGGCCAACGAGCCGTTCAGCGGCGCGCGCCTGCTGCCGTTCGTCCCCGGACAGACTCACCGTGATCAGGCTTGTCCGCCCGTCGTCCGAGCGCAGCCACGCATCGCCGGTCGTACCGTGGGACCGGACGGACAGAACGGCATCATCCCGGCTGAGCAGACCCACCACCGACCGGTCCCCAGCGGACACTGGTTGGTAAGAGTGCAAGGCGGCCGAACCCATGGAGAGGGAGAGGATCAGGTCCGCAGGCGGGATACCGAGTTCTACGGCTCGCTGCTCCGCACGCGCGGCCTGTGTATCGACGGCGAGTGTGCCGCCCGAGCCCAGTCCGTTGAAGGCCGGGACCATGAACGCGGCGGCGAAGAGCGTGACGAGCAGTGCTCCTGTGATCACCAGACAAGAACGCTTCGTTGTCGGGCACTGCACGAATGTCATCCCTTCGTCCGCCCGTTGGGTGCGGGAGACTCAAGGGTGAGCTGCAGCGACTGCCTGAGTAGCGTTCCCGGCCGCCCCGGATCCCATGGTGTTGCTTGGACACCGCTATCCATATCCTGCCAAGAAGGGGATGCTCGACAGCTGCGCGGTCTGCCGCCACGTCGACCGTTCGTTTGGCCGTGTCCACCTACTATCTGTGTGTATCAGCAGCGGCTCATCCAGGGCTGATATGACCACCGTGACCAGCGATGGCGTGCTGCTGACCCCCTTCCCTGCAGGCGCCCTCAGGTACGACGGCCGGCGAGGGCAGACAGGCGCAGCAGGGCGGGGCCGCCCGCCGCGAGGGTCACCACGGCGGGGTCGGGATCGTGCAGCCACCTCAGGAAGGAGGCCGTATGACGCTCGGCCGCACGGTAGGCCTCGGCGGCCCAGTGCAGTGCCACGGCGTCGGCCACGTCGGCGACGGCATCGATGTCCGGGTCCTCCTCCTCGAAGAGAACCCGGAGCACCGCATCCTCGTCCGCCGGGCGTACCCGGTCGGCGTCGGCGAAGGCCCGCGTGGGGTTGAAAGGCAGTTCGTCGTCGCGCAGGTTGCCGATGGCGACGGCATGCAGTACGTGGAGGACGGTGTCCCGGTCGGGAGTCGAGGGAGTGTCGACGAGGGCGACGAGCGGAGCCACCACACGCGCGCTGGCTGGCCACCGGGTGCCCTGGTGGTAGACGCTACTGGTGAGGGCCGACGTGGCCGCACGGCGTACGGCCGGGTCGGAGCTGGACAGAGCCGCCAGATGACCCGGGACGTCCGCGGCCCGGCCGTAGGCGTGGTACAGGCCAGCCCAGTCGGTCGACGGTGGGATGCTCACGGATCAAGAGCCTGACAACTTGTTACCCGGTGGCGCGGGGCCGGCGGTGACATGACGATGGTCGCGCGGGTTGAGTGGATTGTGACGCCCTTCTCCGCCCGCGCGGTCATGCCCCACCCCGCCTTCTGCGGCCTTGACCGTGCACATCTCGGCTATCTGATCGAGGAGTTGGCTGGTCCGTGGACGGCGCGGTGCGAAGCCGCGCTCCGGGAACGACGCGGGCACGAACGTCAGCGGGTGGCCGGTGCCGGACCCGATCACCAACTGGTCTTCGTCGACGGCCAGGCTTGCCCCTATTGCTTCTCGGGGTCTCGCGGTGCCAGGGCCGAGGCTTCGTACGCGAGGCCGGTCGGCACCGCGGCGTCCACCGCCCGGATCACCTTGTCGCACCCGCTGTACTTCTGGGGCGACAGCTCCATCAGGCAGCCGGACGCCCCGAAGAGCGTGCGGTCCTCACCATCCATCTCCACGCCGACGATCTCGTCGAAGCGTATGCGGTGCAGTCGCCCGTCCCCGTCGAGCTCCGCCACGCCGTCGTCGGTCAGCACCAGTCGGGAGCGACGCGCCGCGCCGTACTTCGCGCGCGCCAGCAGTGGCGGCCGGAACACCTCGCCTGCCGGCAGCCCGCCGTCCTCACAGCAGGCCCCTCGAGGCAGTGGCCGTCCGTCCAGGGCAGTCAGCCGGGGCTCGACATCCGGCGCCACGGCCAGCTGCGCGGTGACCAGGGCCTGCGCGAAGCAGGCTCGTACGTCCTCGGGTACTACGGCACGAAGGGCGGCCAGCCGGGCCGCGGCGTCCCGTGACGGCAGTCCGAACAGAAGGGAAGCGGCAGCCAGGTCCAGCTCCGCCTCCACGGCGCGCGGGTGAGCGTAGCTCTCCCGGAAGCCTTCGATCTCCTCCTTGAGCTCGTCCTCGGAGGGCAGCTCCCGGCCCAGGCGCAGTGCCTCCTGCCAGAGCAGCTCCGCTATCTCGGCGTCCTGCCCGGGGCGGGAGTCCAGTGAGAGCAGGGTGTCCAGGGTGTGCCCGTCACGCAGGCTCGACTCGACCTGGACCGCGTAACTCAGGCCCCGGCGGTGCCGTGCGAGCTCGGTGAGCCGGTGCTCGAGGAGCGCGACGCCGAGAGCGGCGGCCGCTGAGCCCAGGGGCATGGTCAGGGCGAGGGCGGCGCCCTCGATCGGCGCCTCGTCCCAGGACGCACCGGTACGTGCGGCCGGGGTCGTGCGTTGCGGCGACCGGCCCTCGGGCAGGGGGAGCCGCAGGTCCCGGGGCGGAGGACCGGTGAGTTGGAGGACGGCGTTGGCGCGGGTGAAGTACGCGGCGGCGTGGGCCTGGACGGCGTCCGCGGAAAGCCGGTCGTAGCCTGGCCCGGTGTAGGGCGCAAGGCCCGGACCCCGGGCCCCGAACCGCTGGTTGAGCAGGAAGGCGGCGGCCGGGGACGTGACCGAGGACGCCTCGGCGGTCAGAATGCCCGCCTCGTGCTGGATCCGGTCCAGCGGCAGGTCGGACAGGGCGGCGCAGACCGCCGCCAGGAAAGCGGTGATCTGTTCCGGACGTCCGGAAGCGGTGAAGCGGGTGGCTTCCAGGTCGACGGAGGCGTTGTGTTCGTGGTGCAGGCGGGGCAGCGTGCTCATCACCAAGTGTTCGATGAGGTGGGTGACACCGATGGTGCGGAAACTCTCATCCCGGGCACCGCACCCGAAGGTGAGCGTCGCGCTGAGGGGAGCCGGGCCCGGGGCCCACAGGACGGTGACACCGTCGACGGTGGTGCGCTGCATGGGCCCGACTCTACCGACAGCCCGCGCCGGGCCCGCGCCCGGCCCGCTCCCGGCCTGCGCCCGGCCCGCTCCCGGCCTGCGCCCGGCCCGCGCCGGGCCCGCGCCCGGCCCGCGTCGCGCCTCCGCAGCCGGATCCGCCGTGCGGGTCCGACTCCCGGGCGGCCCGCTCACGGCGCCACCCCGCCTCGACTCCATCGGACTTCAGCATGCGCTTGAAGCAGTGGCGCGGCATCGCCGCCCGCTACGACAAGAGCGCCCAGTCCTACGAAGCCGCCGTCACCGCTGCTGTTGGAGCAACGACGTCTTAGCGGGTGACGATCACCACATCGAGTCGTCGTGGGCCGTGCACGCCTTCGACGCGGTCGAGTTCGATGTCGCTGGTGGCGGAGGGGCCGGAGATCCAGGTCTGGGGGCGGGTCGGGTCGAGGCGTGGCAGGGCCTGAGGGACGGAGGCGACGACCTGGTCTTCGGCGCGTACGACGCAGACGTGTAGGTCGGGGACGAGCGTGAGGGCGCGGCGGCCCTGGCCGGGGCCGCCGTCCAGGACGATCGTGCCGGTCTCGGCGATGGCGAGGGCGCAGCTGGTGACCACGGCGTCTGTGGTATCCAGCTCGTGTGGCGTGAGCGTGGTGTCCGCGTCGTGGTGCTGCTCGGCCGTCGTCGCGGACAGCCATGCGGCGGGCAACCCGGGGGGCACAGCGACGGTGTGGGCGTCGTGCCGGTCGAGGAGTTCTGCCACCAGAGCGGGGAGCCCGGTCTCCGTGGTGCGATGAACGATCGCGCGGTAGTCGGCCAGGTTCTCGTGGAGGAGGTCCAGGATGGTGTCCGGGGTGTCGGGGGTGTGGGTGGTGAGGTAGCCGCGTGCCGGTTCCGGGGCGAGTGGCGCGTCGGCGCGTGCCCGGCGGATGCGGTCCAGGACGCGTTCGCGGGAGTTCTGCTTCATGTGCGGTTCTTCTTCCACCAGTCACGGAACGGTTCGGCGGGCATCTCGGGCAGGTCGCGGCTCTCCGACCACGGGCCGACGCCCGGCCCGGGCAGCTTCCTCGGGTGCAGCGCGCGCGTCCTCGACGCGACGCGCTCGCCGGCGGCGAGAACGCCGGGGCGGTTGAGGACCCAGCCGGCGGCCTTCATCGCCGCCTTCTCCAGCCGGTGTCCCTTCCCGCCCTCCCCGGCGACCTTCTCGCGGAGGTGGACGAGGACCTCGGGGATGTCGATGGCGACCGGGCACACGTCGTAGCAGGCCCCGCACAGGGAGGAGGCGTACGGAAGGGAGGCGTTGATCTCGCTCTGCGTGCCCCGTAGTTGAGGGGTGAGGATGGCGCCGATCGGGCCGGGGTAGACGGAGCCGTACGCGTGGCCGCCGGTCCGCTCGTACACCGGGCAGACGTTGAGGCAGGCGGAGCAGCGGATGCAGCGCAGGGCCTGGCGGCCGACCTCGTCGGCGAGGGTGTCGGTCCGGCCGTTGTCGAGGAGGACGAGGTGGAAGGCCGTCGGCCCGTCCGCGTCGGTGGTTCCGGTCCACATGCTCGTGTACGGGTTCATCCGCTCGGCCGTCGAGGAGCGGGGGAGCGTCTGGAGGAAGACCTCCAGGTCCCGCCAGGCGGGGACGACCTTCTCGATGCCGACGACGGAGATGAGGGTCTCGGGGAGGGTGAGGCACATGCGGCCGTTGCCCTCGGACTCGACGACGACGAGGGTGCCTGTCTCGGCGACCATGAAGTTCGCCCCGGAGATCCCGACCTTCGCGCGCAGGAACTTCTCCCGCAGGTGCAGCCGGGCCGCCTCCGCCAGTTCGGCCGGGCTGTCGGTGAGGCCGTCGGGTGCCTCCCGGCCCCACGTGCCCATCTCCGTACGGAAGATGTCGCGGATCTCGCCGCGGTTGCGGTGGATCGCGGGGACGAGGATGTGGGAGGGCCGGTCGTCGCCGAGCTGGACGATCAGCTCGGCGAGGTCGGTCTCGTAGGCCCGGATCCCTTCGGCCTCCAGCGCCTCGTTGAGGCTGATCTCCTGCGTGGCCATCGACTTGACCTTGACGACCTCCCTTTCGCCGGTCGCCTTGACGAGGTCCGCGACGATCCGGTTGGCCTCGGCCGCGTCCGCCGCCCAGTGCACGGTGCCGCCGGCCGCGGTGACTGCTTCCTCCAGCTGGAGCAGGTAGTGGTCGAGTCTGCTGAGGGTGAGGTCCTTGATCTGCTTGCCGGCCTCGCGGAGCCCGGCCCAGTCCGCGAGTTCGGACACCGCCATGGCTCGCTTGTCGCGGATGGTGCGGGTGGCGTGGCGCAGGTTGGCGCGCAGGGTGTCGTTGCGTACGGCGTCGTGCGCGGCCTTGGGGAAGGCCGGCATGCCGATGAAGGTCCCGCTCATGCCAGTGGCTCCTCTTCCGTGCTCGCGAGGATCTCGGCGATGTGCAGGGCGCGTTGCGGGGCGTCCTGGCGGCGCAGCATGCCGTCGAGGTGCATCAGGCAGGAGTTGTCGGCGCCGCACAGGACCGCGGCGCCGGTGGACAGGGAGTTGCGGATCTTGTCGGCGCCCATGGCCGCCGACACGTCCGGGTTCTTCACCGCGAAGGTGCCGCCGAAGCCGCAGCACTCCTCCGCCCCGGGCAGCTCCACCAGCCTCAGGCCCTTCACCGCCTGAAGGAGGCGGCGCGGGCGTTCCCCCAGGCCGAGCAGGCGCAGGCCGTGGCAGGAGGGGTGGTAGGTCACCTTGTGGGGGAAGTACGCCCCCACGTCCGTCACGCCGAGGACGTCGACGAGGAACTCCGTCAGTTCGTACGTCTTCGGGACGAGGGAGTCGGCGGCCTTGGCCAGCGTG
The DNA here is from genome assembly GCF_040646655.1 of Streptomyces sp. NPDC045431. Lineage (NCBI taxonomy): Bacteria > Bacillati > Actinomycetota > Actinomycetes > Kitasatosporales > Streptomycetaceae > Streptomyces > Streptomyces sp. NPDC045431. The sequence goes on along the minus strand of NZ_JBEZAQ010000015.1, from coordinate 65,700 downwards.
TCGCCGCGGCCTTCGGCGCGGGCCCTCCGGGCGATCCTCGGGTAGGCGTCGCGGACCATGGCGACGCAGGAGCCGGACGGGGTGACCACGTGGTCGTAGCCCTCGAAGGTGCGGGCCATGCGGTGGACCAGGGGTTCGGTCTCGAGGCGGTAGCCGGTGTTGTACGGGGGCTGGCCGCAGCAGGTCTGGGCGGCGGGGAAGTCCACGGTGACGCCGAGGCGTTCGAGGAGTCTGACGGTGGCGACGGCCGTGGAGGGGTGGATCGCGTCGTTGACGCAGGTGACGAAGAGGGCGACGCGCATCAGGGGTTCCTCGGGGCGAGGCCGAGTCGGGCGGCGGCCGCGTTCCATGCGGCGGGGTCACCCTGGGGGGCGTAGTGCCGCAGGTGCTGTGTGGAGGCGATCAGGCGGCGCATGTCGGCGAGGTCGCCGACCAGGCCTGCGGCGCGGGCCTGGACGAGGATGTTGCCCAGTGCGGTGGCTTCGGTGGGGCCGGCGATGACCGGCAGGCCGGTGGCGTCGGCGGTGAGCCGGCAGAGGAGGTCGTTGCGGGATCCGCCGCCGACGAGGTGGATGCGGGTGATGTCGCGGTCGGCGAGCTCGGCGGCCTGGCGCAGGGTGCGGCGGTGGGCGAGCGCCAGGCTTTCCAGGATGCAGCGGACGACTGTGCCCTGGCTGCCGGGGACGCGTTGCCCGGTGCGGGCGCAGTGGTCCCGGATGCGGGCCGGCATGTCGCCGGGGGCGAGGAACTCCGGGGCGTCCGGGTCGACGAGGGAAGCGAAGGGTTCGGCCCGGGCCGCGTCGGCGAGGAGCGTGGGGATGTGGGTGGGCAGGTTCTCCCTCTCCCAGGTGCGCCGGCACTCTTCGAGCAGCCACATGCCCATGGTGTTGCGCAGGTAGCGCACGGTGCCGTCGATGCCGCGTTCGTTGGTGAAGTTCGCCGCCCGGGAGGCCTCGGTGAGGACCGGGGTGTCGAGTTCGAGGCCGGCGAGCGACCAGGTGCCGCACGAGATGTAGGCGAAGCCGGGTTCGGTCGCGGGCACGGCGACGACCGCGGAGGCGGTGTCGTGCGAGGCGACCGTCGTCACCGGCGTCCGGGGATCGAGCCCGGTGTACGTGGCGACGTGGGGCAGCAGGGTGCCGGCCGGGTCGCCGGGCGCGCGCAACGGCGGGAAGAGGCCGGGATCGAGAGAGAGCCGGTTCATGAGGTCCTTGGACCAGGCGCCGGTGCGGGCGTCGAAGAGGCCGGTGGTGGAGGCGTTGGTCTCCTCGGCTCCGATGGACCCGGTCAGCCAGTGGGTCAGCAGGTCCGGGATGAGCAGCAGCGTGCGGGCGGCCCGTCGCTGGGCGGTTCCTTCGGTGGAGGCGAGCTGGAATACCGTGTTGAACGGGAGGTGCTGGAGGCCGGTGATGCCGTACAGCTCCTCGGGCCCGACCTTGGCCCAGACACGGGCGGCGGCGCCGTCGGTCCGGTCGTCGCGGTAGTGGAACGGGTGACCCAGCAGGGCTCCGTCCGCGTCGAGGAGGCCGTAGTCCACGGCCCAGGTGTCGACGCCGAGGGAAGCGACGCCGCCGGAGCGGGCGGCCTCGCGCAGCCCGTCGAGGACGCCCTGGAACAGGGCGAGGGTGTCCCAGCGCAGCCCGTCCGGCAGGCGCACGGGTGTGTTGGGGAAGCGGTGGACCTCGGTGAGGTCGAGGTCGTCCGGACCTACCCGGCCGACGATCACCCGTCCGCTGGTGGCGCCGAGATCGACCGCGGCGAAGGCGGACGCGAAGGCGGACGGCGGGGGAGTGGTGGTCACGTGGATACCTCTCCGGTGCGGGCGGCTCATCGAGGAGCAAAGGGGGAACAAGGGGCGGACCGGCGGCGCCCGGCGGGCACCGTGTGGGGGCCGGTTCCCGTACGGCGGTGCGCCGCCGGTCCGCGGAGGCACCTGGGGCGAGTGCGTCGGCAACCCGCCCCAGGGCGATCGAAGGGGCCTCAGCGAAGGAAGGCCGCGGCGACGCCGGCGTCGACGGGGACGAGCAGGCCGGTGGTGTGGGTGAGGTCGCCGCCGGTGAGGGCGAAGACCGCGTTCGCGACGTGCTCGGGCAGGACCTCGCGCTTGAGGAGGGTGCGCTGAGCGTAGAACTCGCCGAGCTTCTCCTCCTCGATGCCATAGGTGGCGGCGCGCTGGGCGCCCCAGCCTGCGGCGAAGATGCCGGAGCCGCGTACGACCCCGTCGGGGTTGACGCCGTTCACCCGGATGCCGTGCTCCCCGAGTTCGGCGGAGAGGAGCCGCACCTGGTGGGCCTGGTCGGCCTTGGTGGCGGAGTAGGCGATGTTGTTCGGGCCGGCGAAGACGGCGTTCTTGGAGACGATGTAGACGATGTCGCCGCCGAGGCCCTGCTCGATCATGACGCTCGCGGCCTCGCGGGAGACCAGGAAGGAGCCCCGGGCCATGATGTCGTGCTGGAGGTCCCAGTCCTGCGCGGTCGTCTCCAGCAGGGGTTTGGATATCGAGATGCCGGCGTTGTTGACGACCAGGTCGACACCGCCGAAGGCGAGGACGGCCTCGCGGAACACGGCGCTGATCTGCTCCTCGGACGTGACGTCCACGGTGGCGGCCACGGCCTTGTCCGGGCCGCCCAGCTCCTCGGCCACGGCGGCGGCGTTCTCGCCGTTGAGGTCGGCGACCACGACACAGGCGCCCTCGGCGACCAGCCGGTGCGCGATCGCCTTGCCGATGCCCGAGCCCGCACCCGTCACCAGAGCGACCCGGGTGGCGAGGGGCTTCGGCTTCGGCATGCGCCGCAGCTTGGCCTCCTCCAGCTCCCAGTACTCGATCCGGAACTTCTCCGCCTCCTCGATCGGCGCGTACGCCGACACCGCCTCGGCACCGCGCATGACGTTGATCGCGTTGACGTAGAACTCGCCCGCCACGCGTGCGGTCTGCTTGTCCTTGCCGAACGAGAACATGCCGACGCCGGGAACGAGGACGATCGCCGGGTCGGAGCCGCGCATCGCGGGCGCGTCGGGGCCGGCGTGCCGCTCGTAGTAGGAGGCGTACTCCTCCCGGTACTCCGCGTGCAGCTCCCTCAGCCGGGCCACGGCCTCGTCCGGCGGAGCCGTGGGAGGCAGGTCCAGGACCAGCGGGCGCACCTTCGTCCGCAGGAAGTGGTCGGGGCAGGACGTGCCCAGGGCCGCCAGGCGCGGGTGCTGGTCGTGGGCGAGGAAGTCGAGGACGACCTCCGAGTCGGTGAAGTGCCCCACCTGCGGGTGGTCCTGGGAGGCCAGACCGCGGATGACGGGTGCGAGCAAGGCGGCCCGCTCCCGGCGCTTCTCCTCGTCCAGCGCCGCGTAGCCTTCCAGAGGGGAGCCGAACGGCTGCTTCCCGCCCCGTTCGGTGAGAAAGGCCTCGGCCGTGCGGACCATCCACAGGGCATTCGTCTCGCACTCCTCGGAGGTGGTGCCCCAGGCGGTGATCCCGTGCCCGCCGAGGACGACGCCGACGGCCTCCGGGTGGGCCTCCTTGATCGCCGCGATGTCCAGGCCGAGCTGGAAGCCGGGCCGGCGCCACGGCACCCACGCCACCTTTCCGCCGTAGCACTCCGCCGTCAGCTTCTCGCCGTCGGCGGCGCAGGCGAGGGCGATGCCGGAGTCGGGGTGCAGGTGGTCGACATGCCGGGCGTCCACCAGGCCGTGCATGGCGGTGTCGATCGACGGGGCGGTGCCGCCCTTGCCGTGCAGGCAGTAGTCGAAGGCACCGACCATCTCGTCCTCACGCTCGGCACCGGGGTACACGTCCTTCAGCGCCCGCAGCCGGTCGAGGCGCAGCACGGCCAGGCCGGCCTCGGTGAGCGTGCCGAGGTCGCCGCCGGACCCCTTCACCCACATCAGCTCCGTGTCGGAGCCGGTGACGGGATCGGTGCCCCTGCCCTTGGCGGAGACGTTGCCGCCGGCGTAGTTGGTGTTGCGGGGGTCAGAGCCCAGCCGGTGCGCGCGGCCGAGGAGCCCGGCGACTTCGGGGTGGGTGGCCATGTGCGATCGGTCCTTCGGAGTCGACGTGCGCGGGAAGGGGGAAGGAGGGCGCCCCGGAGGGGCGGGCGTCCTACGGTCCTGCGGACTGAGCCCTGGGAAGCCGGGCGGTCAGGCTCCCCAGCCGGCCTGCTCGCCGCCGACACGATCGGTGGCGATCCGCTCCTGCCACCCGGAAGCGGCGTACGCGGCGACGGGGTCCGGTGCGAGCCCCTGTTCCTCGCGGACTTCGCGCAGCAACGGGCGCACGTCGGTGTCGTACGCGTCCATCAGCACCGCGTTCGCGGCGAGGACGTCACCGTCGCGCTGGGCGGTGGCGAGCGCGTCGACGTCGACGAGGAGGGCCTTGGCGGTGGCCTCCTGGACGTTCATCACGGAGCGGATGACGGCCGGGATCTTCGCCTCGATGTTGTGGCACTGGTCGAGCATGAAGGCGACGTTCGCGGCCGGGGCGAGGCCGCCGTTCTTCGCGACCTCGTGCATGATCCGGAACAGCTGGAAGGGATCGGACGAGCCGGCCATCAGGTCGTCGTCGGCGTAGAAGCGGGAGTTGAAGTCGAAGCCGCCGAGCTTCCCCTCGCGCAGGAGGAAGGCCACGATGAACTCGATGTTGGTGCCCGGCGCGTGGTGGCCGGTGTCCACGACGACCTGGGCCTTGGGCCCGAGCTTGAGACAGTGGGCGTAGGACGTTCCCCAGTCCGGGACGTCGGTGGTGTAGAAGGCCGGCTCGAAGAGCTTGTATTCCAGGAGCAGGCGCTGTTCGTCACCGAGCCGCTCGTACACCTCGGCAAGAGCAGCGGCGAGACGGTCCTGGCGCGTCACGACGTCGTCCTGGCCGGGGTAGTTGGTTCCGTCGGCGAACCACAGTTTCAGGTCCGACGAGCCGGTCGCGTCCATGATGTCGACGCACTCCAGCAGGTGGTCGATGGCCTTGCGGCGCACCTTCGCGTCCGGGTGGCAGACGCTGCCGAGCCGGTAGTCGTCGTCCTGGAAGGTGTTGGAGTTGATCGCCCCCAGCTCCAGGCCGCGCTCCTTCGCATACGCGGCCAGCTCGGCGTAGTCGTCGACACGGTCCCAGGGGATGTGGAGGGAGACCTTCGGGGCGATGCCGGTGAACTCGTGCACCTTCGCGGCGTCGTCGAGCTTCTCCCACGGCGTCCTGGGGACACCGGGCTGGGCGAACACCCTGAAGCGGGTGCCCGAGTTCCCGTAGCCCCAGGAGGGTGTCTCGATGGTCTGGGCCTTGAGCACGGCCTTCACGGCGTCCCGCACGACAGTCATTCGGCAACCTCGCAACCAGGGCCGCGCTGTACCGCGTCGGCGCGTGAATCGTTTCATCGATACCGAAGCATGTACGTGCGGAGCGGTCAAGGGCCCGAGTGAAACATGATGAAAGGATTCACCCCGGAGGGTGTGGAGGCGGCCTAGGATGGTGAGCGCACGGATCCGAGGCGAAAGGGCGGTCGGCAGTGGTGGGCATCAAGGACGTGGCGCGCCAGGCGGGCGTCTCCGTGGGGACGGTCTCCAACGTCCTGAACAGGCCCGAGCGTGTCTCCAGTGAGGTCCGAGCCCGTGTCCACGCAGCGATCGACCTGCTGGGGTACGTCCGCAGTGAGTCGGCGCGGCAACTGCGTGCCGGCCGGAGCCGCATGCTCGGGCTGCTGGTCATGGACACCAGGAACCCCTTCTTCGCCGTCCTCGCCCAGGGCACCGAGCGGGTGGCCGTCGAAGCGGGCCTCGGTGTGATGGTGTGCAACAGTGCCGAGAGCGCTTCGGCCGAGCAGGCCTACCTGTCGTTCTTCGTCGAGCAGCGTCTGCGCGGTGTCGTGTTCGCACCGGTCGCGTCCGACGGTGAACCATGGGAGGCGCTGCGCCGCGCGAAGATCCCGTTCGTCATCGCCGACCGGGCGGTCGACGCGCAGACGGCCTGTTCCGTCGCCGCCGACGACGTCCTGGGAGGCAAGCTCGCGGGCCGGCACCTGCTCGCCGCCGGCCATCGGCGTATCGCCTACGTGCGCGGCCCCGGTCATCTGCAGCAGGTCCGGGATCGGCGCGAGGGCCTTGTCCGCGCGGTGGAGGAGTCGGGGCTCGGCGCCGACGCGATCGTCGACATCCCCGTCGAGAAGCTGGACGTCGGCGCCGGCCGGGACGCCGGGGCCCGGCTCATCGGCCTGTCGCCCCGACCGACGGCCGTCTTCTGCGCGAACGACCTTCTGGCCCTGGGCGTCATGCAGACGGCCTTCGATGCGGGCGTACGCGTCCCGGACGACCTTGCCGTCGTCGGCTACGACGACATCGAGTTCGCGGGGGCGAGCCTCATCCCGTTGACCTCGGTACGCCATCCGGCCGCGGAGATCGGCCGTCTCGCGGCACGACTCCTGCTGGAGGAGCTCGAGCCGTCGGACCCGGAGCGCGACCATCGGCACACCGGCATCGTGCTCCAGCCGGAGCTCGTCGTGCGCAGGTCGAGCATGCCGCGGCCCTGACCTGAGTCCGCCCCCCGTGGTCCCGCCGCGCAGCGTCGAGAACTGCCGCCGGCGCGGGCGGGCGTGCGCTGGGCGAGCCGGGTGAGTACACACATCGCGTCGTCCCGCTCCTCGCTGGGGAGGAGACACCGGCCTCGTGGTCCTCATGCGGCCCGCCACCTGCGCCGCAACAGAGTTCTGTGTGAATCCCGTCACAGTATTGACAGTGGCTGGATCGCGGACCTAGGTTCACGCCCAGCCAATTGAAACGATCCAGAGCGTCTTTGGGCACCACTCCCAGACTGCACAGTCGCGGGGCTAAGAAGGGTGTACGCATGCTCAGATGGGGTTTGAGCGAACGATCACGCAGCGGATTCCCACGGTCGCGGGGTTCGGCCGCGGTGAGCCTGACCGCGACCACCGCAGCTCTGGCGTTGAGCCTGACCGCCTGCGGTTCCGGCGCGGACGATTCGTCGTCCGGGGACACCGTGACCATCACCCTGGAGGGCCCGAACCAGTGGAGCGAGAGTGGTTCGTCGTTCGGGAAGCCGTGGGAGGAGCTCGTCGCATCCTTCCAGAAGGCGGAGCCGAACATCAAGGTCAAGACCGTCGTGCTGCCGCTGAACAGCTTCGCGCAGACGATCTCCACGCACCTTGCCGCCGGTACCGCACCGGAGTTGGTGTTCAGTCAGGTACCTCACAAGCCGCACATGGTGCACGCCCTCGACGAGTACCTCGCGAAACCCAACCCCTACATCACGTCCGGACCGGGTAGCGAGAAGTGGGCCGACGCCTTCCGCAAGCGTTACTACGGGCTTGAGAATCCGGCGCTCCGGAACGCTGAGGGCAAGCTTGAGTTCGTGCCCTTCAACCTGGCCGGGACCGGGCTGTTCTACAACAAGGAGGCGTTCGGCAAGGCCGGACTGACGGGGCCGTTCAAAACCTTCGAGGACTTCATCGACGGGTGCGCCAAGCTGAAGGGGGCCGGCTACACACCGCTCGCGATGGACCGGTCCGACCTGGGCCCCGACTGGACGATGACCGCGATCAGCGGGATGTTGCTCGACAAGCACGTCGACCGGCTCAACGTCTACTCGGCGGACGGCAAGCCCGGAAAGGCGACCTCGGCGACGGGCGAACCCGTCGTCACCAACAAGTCGCTCGCCAAGGCCGTGCTCTCCGGCGATCTGACGCCGAAGACGCCCGAGGCCGCCGAGTCGCTCAAGCTCCTCAAGAAGGTGTGGGACTCCTGCGTCGACAAGCAGTGGTCGGGCAACACCGAGGGGCTCAACGGTGCCGTGGTCGGACTGCGTGACTTCGCGGCCGGCAAGGCCGGCATGGCGTGGGGGGTCAACTTCGGTATCACCTCCTTGCAGGATGTGAAGTTCGACTTCGCCAGCATGCCGTTCCCACAGATCACCAAGGAGTCCACGCCGCTCGCCCATGGCGCTCCGGCGAGGTTCGGGGCCGGTGTCGGCGGCACCAACTACATGATTCCGTCGACCGTCAAGGGCAAGAAGCTCGAAGCGGCCGTGAAGTTCCTGCAGTTCGTCAGTTCGCCGGAGAACGTGCAGCCCTGGCTGAAGGCCACCGGTGGCATCCCCGCGGTCGAGGGCGCTTCCGGCGCCGACGAGACGAAGATGTTCGCCGAGGGCAGCTGGGGAGACCCGGTCCCCCTGGCCATGCCCATCGGGCCGCCGGGTGTGACCAGGCTCAGCCTCGTCGAGGGATGGCTGCTGGGCACGAAGTCACTGCCGGAGCAGCAGCGTTACCTCCAGGACCTGTGGATCAAGGGGCAACGCCAGGCCGTCAAGGACGGCAAGTGGGGGAACGAGCCTTGGGCGAAGTGAAGACCGGCGGAAACAGCGGGCGGGCGATCCGGCCGGTACAGGACGAGGCGCGACGCCCGGAAGGAGGAGTGATGACGAGGGGCGGGAAGAGCGTTCCCTGGTTCGCCTATCTGGCCCTCGTACCACTCTTCGCGACGCTGGCCGTGTTCGCCTACTACCCGGCGGCGAGTGGAATCTGGCACTCGTTCTACGAATGGCGGCCGGGCTTCGACTCGCCCTTCGTCGGACTGGACAACTACAGGGCCATGCTGGACGACGACCTGTGGTGGCGGTCGTTCCGCAATCTCGGTGTCATCTTCGTCTTCGGCATCACCGTGGCGTGGGCCATTCCGCTGCTCGCGGCCGAGCTCATCATCAGCCTGAAGAGCAAGCGCGCGCAGTTCTTCTTCCGCACCGCCCTGATCGCGCCCATGGCGTTTCCCGGAGTCGTCACGGTCCTGCTCTGGGCGGCGATGTACGAACCCAACAACGGCGTCGTCAACCGCCTCCTGCGAGCCGTCGGACTTGACGCTCTGGCACAGAACTGGGTGGGCGATCCGCAGTTCGCGCTGCTGTCGCTGCTGTTCATCGGTTTCCCCTTCGTCGCCGGACTTCCGTTCCTGGTGTTCCTCACCACCCTGCAGAACGTCCCGGCCGAGGTGTTCGAGGCGGCCGCCCTCGACGGCTGCGGCCGGCTGCGGCGGTTCTTCGCGATCGACCTTCCGCTGATGGCGAGCCAGCTCAAACTGCTGGTGTTCCTGGCGACGATCAACGTCCTGCAATACGGCTTCGCGGCGTACCTGCTCACCGGAGGCGGGCCCGACAACGCGACCGAGGTACCGGTGCTGCGCATGCTCGGAGTGGCGTTCCAGGGCAGCGAGTGGGGCTATGCCGCCGCGCTGTCCACCACGCTGTTCGCCATGACGATCCTGCTGAGCATCGTCATCGTGTTCGTCAGAAGAGAGGACCGGGCCGATGTCCGTCGACTCTGAGGTCCAGCTCCGCCTGCACAGCGCCCCGGACCGGAGCGAACCGGGGCGAACCACGGTGGGGCCGGCCACGTCGCGCGGACGCCGGCGAGGCGACCAGCTCGCGATCAAGGGCGTGCTCAGTGTCATCGCGTTCGTCGGGCTCTTCCCGTTCCTCTTCATGCTCATGACGTCGCTGAAGACCAACCAGCAGTACTACGAGTCGTGGTGGCTGCCCAGCCTGCCGTTCCACTTCGACAACTACGCCAGGGCCTGGGAGCAGATCCAGCCGTACCTGGTCACCTCGGTGGTCGTGGCGATCGCCTCCAGTGTCGGAGCGCTCGCGCTGTGCATGGTGGCGGCGTTCGTCTTCGCCCGTTACGAGTTCTTCGGAAGGAACGTGCTCTTCGGGCTGGTCGCGGTACTGCTCATGGTGCCGGGCATCTCCAGCCTGATCCCGATGTTCGTGCTCATGCGCGACATGGGGCTGCTCAACACACGCATCGTGCTCGTCGTCCCGCACCTCGTAGGCGGCGCGGTGCTGGGAACTCTGCTGATGAAGACGTTTGTCGAGCAGCTGCCGCAGGAGCTCTTCGACGCCGCGCGCGTGGACGGCGCCGGCGGACTGCGGATGTTCGTCTCCATCATGGTTCCGTTGTCGCTTCCTGTCGTCGGAACCGTCGCGCTGGTGACCGTGATCGGCGTGTGGAACGACTTCTTCTGGCCCCTGCTCACCGTCACGGAGAACGATCTGCGCACCGTGTCGGCGGGTCTGCAGTTCTTCCAGACTCAGCACGCGACGGAATACGGCCCGCTGTTCGCGGGATACGCCATCGCGAGCATCCCGCTGCTGCTGCTCTTCGTGTTCCTGTCCAAGCATTTCCTCGCCGGAATGCAGGGCGGCCTTGCGGGCGGCGGCACCGGAAAGTAGAACCCCGGCCTCGGCTGATCTGCGCGGGCCGAACGGCCACCCCCGCCGGCCCCGCGGCCGGGACGGCTCCAGCCAGTCTGAAAACGAAGGGACCGCACCATGGGAACCAACGGCATCGGACGAAGACGATTCCTGCAGTTCGGCGCTGTCGGCACGGTCGCCGTGCTCGGCAGCGGCTTCTTCCGGGTCACACCGGCCGGTGCCGCGGAGCGCGCGGACACCGGGCCCTGGGAGTTCGATTCGGCTCGGGGCTTGTTCATCCAGCCGATCACCACCACCGGCACAGCCGTGGGGTGGGAATTCAACAAGGACGGCGACGCCGAAGGATGGACGGCGGCGAAAGGCCTGGCGCCGTTCGTCGTGCGCGGTGGCACACTCAGCACCAGCGTCACCGGCTTCGACCCCTACATGACCGCACCGCCGTTGAACCTCAACGGCATCCGCGACCGCATCCTCCGGTTCCGGATGCGGGCGACCGCCGGTGAGAGCGTCTCGGTCTACTTCGCCACCGACAAGTCCCCGACGCTCGGCGTGGACAAGCTGATCGAGATACCGATCAAGGCCGACGGCACGTTCCACGAATACACGGTGGATCTCGCGGCGAAGAACGCGCGGTGGCAGCAGGGAACGGTGCAGGTGTTCCGCCTGGACCGGGAGCCGCCGGGCGCCGACGGCGCCCAGATCGAGTTCGACTACATCCGTATCGAACGGCTCGGGGCCAGAATCGCGGTCGCGCCACTGATCGTACGGCCGGGCTCGGTACGCCCCGGTGAAGAGGTCACCCTGGCGGTCCAGCTGTCCAACGTCGGCGGCGAACCGTCCACGGCCTTCCCCGCGACGATCACGCTGCCGAGCGGGGTGAACCTCGTCACCGGTGGCGCGACCCAGCAGGCTCCCGTCATCGCACCCGACGGCACGGCCCAACTGCTGTGGACGGCGCGCCCGACGGTCGACGTACCCGGTGTGGCCACGTTCGCCATGGAGGTACCCGGCAGCCGCCAGCAGTTCGGCGCGATCCTGCCCATCGTCCCGGTGCCGCCCCCGTCCGCCCACTGGTGGCCCAGCGGTGTACACGTCTTCCAGGACCAGGCAGGGCATGTGCACCTGCAGAACAAGAACGTCCGCGCGATCGTCGTTCGCGGCTCCGGCGGCTATACGCAGCTCCTCCTCGACGTCCGGACGGGCCAGGAGTGGAAGCGGATGGCGACGTCGCAGCCGCTCAGCTACCTCGTCGGTCCGGCTGCCGACGGCGTCCGCCTGATGCCGATCGTCCCGGACACCGCTCAACTGGCCGCCGATCACGTCGTCCTGACGGGGCAGGTGACGGACGCCGACGGCGTGCGATGGTCCTCGCACCTGCGGCTCGCCGTCAGGCCCGTGTCCGACGACGCCGGCTCAGCCGCACGCGCCGTCCAGGCCACGTACTCGATCACGCCCGATCGGCAGGCGAGACTGCTCGCCTTCGGCGGCCCCTCGCTCACCGCCGGCGAGGGCAGCTTCGGCAAGCCCAAACACATGGGGCTCTTCCCCGGGCTGGAATGGCTCGTCGCGGGGGAGAGATCGTCGAGCACCCTCGATGTCTGGCCACCGGACCACCTCCGTATCGCACCGCATCCGCTGAGGATCACGGTCCCGGTGATGGCGATCTCCGGCGGCGGGTCGACCGTGTCGGTCGCCTGGGACACGAACCAGCGGTGGGACGGCCAGAACCGGTACCCCAGCGCACGGTTCGCCTCACCGAACTGGCTCGCCGGGCAGGCCAACCATCTGCTCTCGCTGTTCGTCCCGGCTGTCCCCAACCCGGTCCCGGAGAACGCGCCATGGGCCACGGCGCCCCATTCCGCCGCAGCCGGCCGGCCGCTCTCCGTCACGGCCGACTTCATCGTCAACCCCTCCGACGACGTGCTCACCGCCGTCGAGGACTGGTACTCACTGCACGGCGTCCCCGAGCCCGCCACGATGCCCTTCAGCTGGGAGGACGAGCTCGCGCTCGTCCGGCACGCCTACCTCACGTCCTTCTGGGATCCGGAGGTCAAGGGGTGGGCGGCGTGGTCCGGTCAAAAGGCATTCCCCTACGTGCCGTACGGGGTGAACCTGCATATCGCCGGACTGCTGACCACGAACGCCGACGAGCGCACGGCCGTGTTCCACCGGGTGCACGAATTCGTCGTCAACCTCCTCACCACCAAAGGCCGCACCGCGCTCGGCAACACGGACGGCACGTACAGCGGCTGGTTCCACGCGCCGTTCTACCTCGGCAACCTCGAAGGCGCCATCACCGAGTTCGAGAAGAACAGGGACGCCAGAATCCGCACGCAACTGCCGTCCGGCGGCTGGGCCTTCAACCCCAAGGAAGCGGAAGACGAGATCCTGGGTGAACGCGGAACCGAGATCATGGGCGTCTCGACCGTCCACGCCCAGGGCCTCCTGCGCTATGCCCGGCTCACCGGAGACACCGTTGCCCATCAGGCGGGTATGCGGGCTCTCCAGTTCATCGAGCAGTTCAACGTGCCACGCGCCGTGGGCGTCTGGGAAATGCCCCTCCACACGCCGACGCTGCTCGGCTCCGCGTACGGCATCGGTGCCTACACCGAGGCGTACCGGCTCACCGGCGAGACCCGGTACCTGAACCGGGCCGTCTACTGGGCGCGGACCGGACTGCCGTTCCTGTACACGTGGTCGGCGCCCGACCGGCCGTACATGCCGTACGCGTCCATCTCCGACTACGGCGCGACGATGTTCACCATCCCGTGGTTCGGCCGGCCGGTGCAGTGGGTGGGCCTGGTGTACGCCTACTTCCTGCTCAGTCTCCTTGACGCCTCGGCCGACCCGAGCTGCACCAAGCCGTTCCACCTGCCGGCCGACATCGGCGGGTTCCCGTGGCGCCGGATAGCCGAGGCCATCGTGATCAGCGCGCTGCACCAGCAGCGGACCACCGAGCCGTACAAGGGCGGCTACCCGGACAGTTGGCTCCTGGTCCCGAACACGCCGGTGAAGGACTTCGACCTCAACCCCGACGACATCCTCAAACCCATGGTCATGCTTCTCGGCCACCCCGTCGACGTGCAGACCGCGCTGATCCACCCCAACACCCGGATCTCCACCGCCGCCGACGTGCTCGGTGCCGAGCGCACCTCATCGAGGCTGACCGCCAGGCTGGGATTCTTCCCGGGGCAGGTGTCACAGCTGCTCATCACCGGGATACCCGCCCCGCGTTCGGTCCAGGTCGACGGTCGCGGACTCGGCCCGGTCACCGACCTCGACGCCGCGCCGGAAGGGTTCAAGCATGTCGCGAACGGCACCACGTTCATCAAGATGCGCCACGCCCAGCAGTCGACGCTGACCATCGACTACTAGAGCGGGCGAAGGACCGAACCCTGTGGGTCACCGTACGAGAAGGAGCACCGTGCCGAGCAGCAAGCTGGAGCTGGATCTGGTCCCCATCCCGCCGGGAACCGCGCAGACCGGGACGCCGAGCACGCAGGTCGAGGCCCTGGCCGAGCGTTTCGGAGTACACCCGTCCTGGTTCGACGGCGAACTGCCCGGCGCCCGGGTCGAGCTGCCCGCGTACGCCATCGGCCGCACGCCCGTCACCAACGGGCAGTGGGCGCTCTTCGTCGCCGACGGCGGTGGCGAGGCACCCGACTGGTGGCGAGGCCCCACCCCGCCGGATGACCTGGCCGACCACCCCGTCACGCACGTCAACCTGCACGACGCCCAGGCCTTCGCCACCTGGGCCGGTGTGCGCCTGCCGTCGGCGGCGGAATGGGAGCGCGCCGCACGGGCCGACGAACACCGCGTCTTCCCGTGGGGCGACGAGATGGAGCCGTCGCACGCCCACTACGACGCCGAGGGGACCGCCCCGGTGGGATCGCTGCCGGCAGGAGCCAGCCCGTTCGGCGTCCTGGACCTGTCCGGCAACGTCGCCGAGTGGACCGCCGACCAGCCCGACGCCGCGACCGCGATCGTCAAGGGCGGCAGCTGGGTCACGACGGTGCCGGCCAACCTGCGGGTGGCCGCGGTCGGGCAGTCGGGCTGGGCGCTGAACCGCACGGACTACATCGGCTTCCGCGTCGCGCGAAGCCGCTGAGGAGTGAAACGATGAAGTTCGAGCCCGTCGCAGGGACCATGAGCGCCTGGCTGAGCGAGGTGCCCGCCTTTCCCGGTGCCCGCTTCTCGCTCGCTTTTCCGGAGGCCATCGGCGATGCGGCATCCGCCGTCTGGTACACGACGCTGGTGCCGCGGTGGGAGCGGCAGGAGGCCCGTATATGGCGGGCCACCGGACGCCGACCCGGTGAGCTGGCCTACGAGATGACGGTCGACCTGTCCTCGGACGACGCCGTCGTGGTGTCGTACACCGTGGAGAACGAGAGCGACCGCCACTGGGAGAACGCACTGGCCTTCAACTGCCTGTCCTGCGGCGGTGCCCGGGACGTCAGGGACCACGACTGCGAACGGCACTTCACCGGCATCGCCGGCGAACCCGTGCCCCTGCTCTCCGTCCCGCGCCGGCACAGCACCCGACCCACCGTGCAGTTCTACTCGACGGCCGGCGCGCCCCCCGCGACGGACCTGCCGTTCGTCTCCGCCTTCCACGCCACGCCCGATGTCGTCCTCGACCCGTGGCTGGCGGTGTGCAGCCGCGACGGCAGCCGGACCGTCGCCACCGTCGGCCGTCCGGCGGCGTTCCTGTTCCACAACAGGGAGTACTCCTGCATCCACGCGGCCAGCGGCTTCGGGGCCATCGCGCCGGGAGGGTCCGCCACCGCGGGCAACGACATGTTCTTCCTCGACGCGCCGCCGGCCGACGCGCTGACCCGCATGCGCTCCTCGAGGGAGGTGGGGGTATGAGGCTCCCGGTGACGGGCCGCGGCGCCAGCCTGGGGCGGTGTCCGTGACGTGCCCCGAGCTCGACGTCGACGGGTCGCTCCTGCTGCTCAGTACCGCCGGCGTGGTGCACGCGGTCGACATCGCCGGTACGGCGCGGCAGGTCGCGTTCGGCCCGGGCCACCGGCTCGGCGCCGAGGAACTCAAGCAGCTGCGCGGCGGCCGGCTCGGCGCCGAGGCCGAGCTGCAGCTGGCCGGGGACGACCGCCCGCTCCCTCAGCACGGCACCCGGTGGACGGGCTGCGGCAGCACGGAGAGCACCACGGTCCACAGCCACCGGGCCGAACGGCTGGGGGACGGTGGCCTGCACGTGGTGCTCAGCTCGTCGGGCGACCAGGGGCTGGAGATGGACCTGCACTTCCTGGCGAGGCCGGGTTCCTCCTGCCTGACCCGCTGGACGAGCGTCCGCGCGACCGAGGTGCCGCTGACCGTCGACCACGTCAGCAGCGGCATGCTGCGCGGCCTGGCGACGCACGGCGACTTCGACGCCCTGTGGTTGCACACCTACGACGGTGGCTGGTGCTGGGAGGGGACCCTGCGGTCGCGGCCGGTGACGGACATCGCGCTGTACCCGGAATCCTGTATCAACGCCTGGTCGGTGGAGACGACCGGTTCCTGGCCGTCGAAGCACCTGCTGCCGTTCTACGTGCTCGAGGACCGCGCGGCGGGCATCTCGTACGGCGTGCAGGTCGACGCCTCCGCCGGCTGGCGCATGGAGGTCGGCGCCGACTCCGGCACCGTCTACACGCAGGCCGGCGGCCCCAACTACGCCGGTGGCCACTGGCGCCACGTGCTGGGCAGGGGCGAGCGGTTGGAGACGGTGCCGGTCGTGGTCGGTGCCGTGGAAGGTGACCGCGCGGAGGTGGTCGACGCCTTCCACCGGCACCGCCGGCTGCACCAGGCACCGCGCGAACCGCGTCGCGGCGTCGTCTACAACGAGTACCACGCGACGATGAACACGCTCGACGCCTCCACCGTCGCGGCCCAGACGGCCGCGCTGACCGGCACGGGCGTCGAGACCTTCGTCCTGGACGCCGGGTGGTACGCACCGCAGACGCCCGAGGGGGAGATCGCCACCTGGTGGACCCTGGCGGGGGACTGGACGCACGACGAGAGCCGCTTCCCCGCGGGCATGAAAGCCCTGGCGGAAGACCTGAGCGACGCCGGGCTCGTACCGGGCATCTGGCTCGAACCCGAGGTCGCCGGGGTCGCCTCGCGCCTCGTGGCCGAGCACCCGGACTGGCTGCTGCAGCGCGACGGCCGGCCCCTGCTCGACGCGGGCCGGGCGTTCCTCGACCTGCGGCAGCCACAGGTCCGCGACCACCTGGCAGGCGTGCTGGACGGGCTCGTCGACCACGGCTACGCGTACTTCAAGTTCGACTACAACACCGAGGTCGTCCCGGGACCGGATGCGACACCGCACGGACCGGGGCAGGGTGCGCTGGAGCTCGCCGCGGGCTGGCAGGCGGTGCTCGACGGGCTGCGCGCCCGGCATCCGCACGTCGTCCTGGAGAACTGCGCGAGCGGCGGCGGGCGTACGAGCTACGGCCTGCTGTCGCGCACACACCTCGGCAGCGTCAGCGATCACGGCCACTGGAACGGCGGCTGGCGCAGCTTCCCCAACGTGTTGCGTGCGGTGCTGGACGTACTGCACCCGTCGCAGGCCGTCAGCTGGGCCGTGCTCGAGCCGGGCCTGAGCCTCGCCGAGACGCGCTACCGACTGGTCACAGGGCTGCTCGGGCGCATGACCCTGAGTGGGCCCGTGGACCGCCTCGACGAGGACCGACGGGCGCTGATGGTCGAGGCGGTGGCCTTCGCGAACGCCTCGGCAGACCTGCTCGCGAACGCGTCGGTGCGCCGGCACGGCCCCGAGCAGCCGCCGCACCGCACCGAGGCGCTGACGGCTCTGGAGGTCTTCTCCCCGGCCGGCTGCCTGCTCGGGGTGTGGCGGCAGAACACCGAGGACGACCGGCTGCGGGTGCGCCCGCACGGGCTGCGCGAAGGACAGCGCTACCACGTCCAGACCTTCCCGGCGGGAGCGGCACCGCGGGAACTGACGGGCGGCAGGGAGCTCACGCTCCACCTTCCCGACCGGTTCGACGCCGTCGCCGTCGCCGTACGACCTGTCGACACGGACTGCCGGGAGGCGACATGACGCACCTGTGGACCGACGGCGCGCCTGAGATCGACGCGCACGTGGGCATCCGCGCGGTGGTCGACCTGCCGGAGCGGCGCCGTCTCGTCGTGCGCTTCTCCGCCTCGTGGTGGGCGGTGCTGCACGTCGACGGCGAGCCCGTCGCCGAAGGACCGCCACGCGCCCCCGCCGACCACCCGGAGCACGTGGAGACGGCGCTCGACCTCGCTCCCGGTCCGCACGTGCTGGCGTTCCACGTCGTGCACCCGGGCGTGCCGACCGAACAGGCGGCGGTCGTGGCGCCGCACCTGTGGGTCGAGGTCGAGGGACACCCCGACCTCGACTGGCGGGCGGCGCCGCTGCGGGCGTACCGGCCGGGGGTCCGCCGCCTCAACGGCAACCTCGGTTTCGTCGAGTGGTGCGACACGCGCGAGCTGCCGGCGTGGACAGGCCCCGGCACCGCCGCCGACACCTGGGCGCCCGCCGTACCGGTGCCCGGCCTGCCGGCCCCCGCTCCCGACATGGGCCCACCGGTGTCCCTCACGCCCCTCACCGCCGTACGCGTGGCGCAGGGGGAGTTCGTCGAGCGCCTGCTGCTTCCCGAGGACGACCCGGCCGCCACGGTGTTCGCCCGGCAGTTGGCGCCGGACGGACAGGGGCCCGCGCAGGGCGTGTGGGCGCGCTTCGACCTCGGCCGCGTCCGCCTCGGGCGCCCGAGCGTCGAGATCAGCGCGCCCCCGGGCGCCACCGTCGATCTGCTCTACAGCGAGGACCTCGTCGACGGCCGGGTCACGCCCTGGATCTCGATGAGCAACGGCCTGTCGGCGAACCTCGACCATTACGTCGCCGCCGACGGGCGGCAGCGGCTGGGCCCGGTGACCCCCCGCGCCGGGCGCTGGGTCGAGGTGCACGTGCTGGCCGAGGGCTCGCCGGTCCACATCGGGGAGCTGCGCTTCGACGAGCGCAGCAGCGCCCCCGCCGACCCGGTCGGCAGTCTGGCGACCGGCTCTCCCCGGCTCGATCGCATCTGGCAGGTCGGCGTCGACACGCTGCGGGCCTGCTCCGAGGACGCCCTGGTCGACTGCCCGGTCCGCGAGCGCGGCCAGTGGCTGGGCGATGCCGTGGTCGGCATGGAGATCGCCGCCGTCTCACACGGGGACCTGCGGATCGTGGAGCGCACGCTGCGGATGGCGGCCGGCTGCGCCGACGACGACGGGTTCGTGGCCGGTCAGGGGCCCGGCGCCGTCCGGCACCTCGCGTCGTATTCCGCGCTGTGGCCGGGGGCGGTGCTGCGGCATGCCGCGCTCACCGGCAGCCGCAAGCTGCTCGGCGAGCTGGCACCGGCCGCGGCACGCAACGCCGCGGCGTTCTGCGCCCGCCTCGGTCCCCAGGGGATCGAGGGGCCTCTGCCGTGGCCGTTCGTGGACTGGGGCGCCGCCGACGACGGCCTGTCGATCTCACTGCTGGCCCTCGACGGACTGGACGCCTCGGCCCGCTGGCTGCGCGAGGTGGGACACAGCGCCACCGCGGCCGTCGACGAGGCCGCCGCGGCGCTGCGCGAGACGCTGACCCGTCGCACGTCCGCCGAACCGCTCGGCTACCACGCGGCGTCCCTGGCGCTCCGCGCCGGAGTCCTGCCGCCGAGCGCCGAGCCGGCCGCCGTGCAGCTGGTGCTCGACCACCTCGACTCCTGCTTCCCCCTCGACGCCACCGGACCACGGCTGTCCAGCCACCTCGCCACGGGCGAGCGCTTCGTGACGCCGTACTTCCTGCACTTCTCGCTCATCGAGCTGGCCCGCCGTGGCCGGGCGCACGAGGTGCTCGAACGGATCGAGGGGCTCTACGGCTGGCTGCTCGACCAGGGAGCCACGACATGGTGGGAGAACTTCGACCCCCGGTGGAGCCGGTGCCACCAGTGGTCCGGAACCCCGACGTGGCTGCTGTCGCGGATGCTGCTCGGACTCTGGGTGGATCCCGACGGCGGGCTGCGCCTCGAGCTGCTCGCCGGCGAGTGCGGGGCGTCCGGTCGACTGCCGCTTCCCGGCGGGGGAGTGGTGGAGGTGTCGTGGCGGCGGGACGACAAGGCGATACGCTGGTCGGCTCGTCCCACCGGACACGTGGAGCTGCGCCAGGGCGATCTCGTGCACACGCTGGAGCCCGGCGCGCAGCTGAACCTCGTCCTGCCGATGTGATCCTCCGTCGCACACCTCCGCGGCGCCGTGCGCCTGGGCGATGACGCCGGACGCACGGTTGCCGGACAATCCGCTCATGGTCGGTGGGACGCCGTTCCCGGTCGTGAGCCAGGCGAACATGTATCAGTTCCAGCCCGGCGGGCGGCTGCGGCACGCGCGGGTGGAGTCACGCATGGTCCTCCTGTGCCGGAGAGGAGGCGGCCAGGTCTGGGTCAACGGACAGCGCCATGTGATGAGGGCCGGCGTGCTCCTCATCCTGCCGTGGGGGCGGTCGATCCGTTATGCCGCCGACGTGCTGGACCCGTTCCTGCTCGCCGGCGCGCACCTCGTACCCGAGCACGACCCCGGGCACCGGGTGGTGGCCGAAGTGCCGCACGACCGCGACCACCCGCTCACGGGCTGCGGGTGGCGGCGCGACGGTACGGTCCTTCCCGGCGGCTCGGTCGTGGTCTCCTCCGCCGAGGAACGCCCGCGGCTGGTGGACGTCTCCTTGTACGCGGTCGAGGTGTTCCGGCGGGGCGTGCCGGACGAGGGGCTGATGCGGGCGCTCGGGACGCTGCTCCTCCACGAGCTGTCGGAGTCGCTCGGAGCGGCCGGGCCCTGGTACGGGGCGCTCGTCCCCGACGATCTGCGGCGCGTGCTGCAGTACGTCGACCAGGAGCTGCACCACCGGCTCACGATCGGCGAGCTGGCCGGCGTGGCGGGCTGTGGCGTCGCGACACTCACGCGCCGCTTCCGCCGGCACCTCGACACCTCGCCGATGGGCTGGGTCGCCGCACGGCGGATCGCCCGGGCACAGGAGCTGCTGCGCACGACCGGCCTCACGGTCGGCCAGGTCGCCCGGCGGTGCGGCGTGGCCGACCCGTACTACTTCTCCCGCCTGTTCAGGCAGCACGTCGGCCAGTCACCACGGGAGTGGCGAAGCGCCCAGCACGTCCTGTGACCGCGAAGGGCGGATGCTCAAGCGGCCGGCGTCAGCGGAGGGAACAGGTCGCCGTCGAGGCGGTCGCCGGGCAGGAGGCCGACGCCGTCCGTGACCGGGTGCGGACGGCCGTCGTAGACCGTGTCCGCGTCCATATAGATCACGACGTGCGCGAGCCGTGCCGCGTCCGTGCGGTTGGGCAGGGCCATGTGCCCGGTGTAGCTGTTGTGGAAGGTGACGTCCCCCGCGCGCAGCGGGACGGTGACCCGCTCGCTCCACCGCAGCTCGGGGTCGATCTCGAACAAGTCCCCCTCCTTGTGCAGGTCCTGGGGCCGCAGCCCCGTGTGCGTGTGGGAGCCGGGCAGGAAGGTCATGCAGCCGCGCTCGGCCGGTACGTCGACCAGCGCCACCCAGGCGGACAGCGCGTGCCGACAGGTCCGGTGCGGCCAGTACGGGTGGTCCTGGTGGAACTCGGTCGCGGTCTCGTGGTGCGGCGGCTTCACGAGCACCTGGTCGTGCCACAGACGCAGGGGCACACCGGCCAGCAAATGCGCCGGCGCCGAGAGCTTCGGGTGCAGGGTGAGCGCGCGCAACGCCGCGCTCGTGCGCCAGACGTTGACGTACTGCCGGAAGGCCCGCATCTCCGGGCCGGTCGACGACGCACCGGGCAGTTCGGCGGCGGCGCGGGCGTAGCCGGCGGCCTCGGCCGCCGAGAGGACTCCGGGCACGCGCACGAAACCGTGCCGCCGGTAGTGCTCCACGCTCTCTTCGGAAAGCTCCATCGTGCTCCTCAGCCTCATCGGCCCTCGCAAGGGGGTCTCAGCGATACCCCTCATGCTGGTCGCCCCGGTGGCCGCGGGGCTAGCCAACGACTCGCACGGGCTAGCACGATACTGATGTGCCGTACGAAGACGCCCAGTCCGGTGGCCTGCTGCACGGCACCGGCCTGTTCCCCGCCCGGGTTCCGGTGCACACCGGCCGGCACCGGCTGACCGGCGACGTGCCCGGGCACAGCCACGACTTCCTGGAGATCGCCCTCATCGTCTCCGGGCGGGGGCGGCACCTGACCGCGGCCGGGGGCCGGCCGCTCGCAGCGGGGGACGTCATCGTGCTCCGGCCGGGGCCTTGGCACGGCTACGTGGACTGCACCGGTCTCACCGTGGTCAACTGCTGCTTCGCGGCCGAGCTGCTCCGCGCCGACCTCGCCTGGATCCGCACCGAACCGGCCGTCAACCACCTGCTGTGGGGCGGGCCGAGCGCGCCGGGCAGCGCAGGGGTCTTCGGCTTCCGGCTCGATGCGGAACACCACACCCGGTGCCTGTCGCTCCTCGGTGAACTGGCCGCGGCCGCCGGGCACGACGGCCCGGTCCACAGAATCGGTGTCCTCGGCCGCCTCGCGGTCTTCCTCGACGCTCTCGCCGCGGCGGCACCGCAGGCACCCGCTCCGACCGTCACGGCGGACGCACCCTCGGCCCACCCGCTCGTACTCGGCGCCGTACGGCTGCTGGAGTCCGATCTCGCACAGGCCTGGACCCCGGCCCGGCTCGCCGCCGAACTCGCGGTCAGCACAGGCCATCTCTCCCGGATGTTCACCAGCCACATCGGGCTCCCGCCGATGGCGTACCTCGCCCGCGCGCGGGCGGAGAGCGCGGCGGCGCTGCTGCGGGGCACCACACAGCCCGTGGCGCGCGTCGGTGCCGCGGTCGGCTGGCCCGACCCGAACTACTTCTCCCGCCGGTTCCGGACGCACTACGGCCTCAGCCCGACCGCCTACCGCGCGGCGGGAGACGACGCGGGGTGACGGGATGAGACGCGCGCCACACCGCTACGGTGCCGGGGGCCGCCGCGACGCTCATCGAGCATGTCGTCCGGTACGGAACAGGTGACGGCCCGAACCGGCGGCGAAGACCGCGCAGCCGTCGTCCATCCGCAGGAACTGCGTGTCTCCGGCACTGACATCCGCCGCGGCGCGGGCGGGAACCCACACCTCGGCGGCGGTGCCCACCGGCAGGCCGAGACGCAGAGTGAAGCCGCCGCCGCCCGCCTTCCAGCAGGTGGTGACCGGGCCGTACAGCGAGTCGAAGCGGGCGCGCGCCGCCGTCACCGCACCGCCGGGACGGGGGCGGACGACCAGGCGCCGGAAGCCGGGCGCGGCGGGCGCGATGCCGGCGACGGTGGCGTACATCCACGCACCGACCGCGCCGTAGGCGTAGTGGTTGAAGGAGTTCATCCCCGGGTCCTGGAAGCCGCCGTCCTCCCGCACGGAGTCCCAGTGCTCCCACATGGTGGTGGCTCCGCGGGCGATCTGGTAGCCCCAGCCGGGGAACGACTCCTGGAGCAGCAGCCGGTACGCCACGTCCGTGCGCCGCGCGGCGGTGAGGGCCCCGAGCAGCCGTGGCGTGCCGAGGAAGCCGGTCGACAGGTGCCCGTCCCGCGCCTCGATCAGCTCCACCAGGCGGTCCGCGGCCCGGCCGCGATCCGGCTCCGGCAACAGATCCATGGACAGGGCGAGTACGTACGCGGTCTGGGTGTCGCCCTTGATACGGGCGCCGCCCTGCGAGACATAGGCCGCGCGAAAGGCGCCGCGGACGGTGGCGGAGAGCTTCTCGTAGGGGGCCGGGTCCTCACCGAGAGCCCGCGCCATGCCGGCGACGAGGGAGGCGCTGTGGGCGAAGAAGGCGGTGGCGAGGACGTCCTTGGGCGTCTCGTCGCGAACGTTGAGCCAGTCACCGTAGCCCGTGGCGGGACGCAGGTAGCCGTCGCTGTGCCGGTGCAGGTAGTCCAGCCAGCGCCTGGCCGGCTCCCACGCCTCCCTGAGGACCCGGGTGTCCCCGTACGCCTGGTACAGCGCCCACGGCACGGAGACGCCGGCATCGCCCCAGCCCGGCGTGCCCGCGCCCACCATGCCGATCTGCGGCGCCACATCGGGGAACGCGCCGTCCGCCCGCTGGGCGTCGTACAGGTCCCGCAGCCACTTGGTGAGGAAGCGCGCCGACCCCATGACGTAGGCCGCGGTGGGGGCGAAGACGCCGATGTCCCCGGACCAGCCGAGCCGCTCGTCGCGGGCCGGGGTGTCGGTGGGGACGGACAGGAAGTTTCCGCGCTGGCCCCAGGTGATGTTGGAGTGCAGCTGGTTGAGCATCGGTACGTCGGTCTCGAAGTCCATGGTGAACGGGGCCGAGGTGTGCATGACCCGGCCGGTCACCGCGTCCAGGGGCGGCACCCCGGGGTAGCCGGTCACCTCCACGTAGCGGAAGCCGTGGAACGTGAAGTGCGGCTCGTAGACCTCCACCGGCCCGCCTCTGAGGGTGTAGGTGTCGGTGGCCCGGGCCGACCGCAGGTTGGCGGTGTGGAGCGTGCCGTCCGGGTTGAGCGCCTCCGCGTGGCGCAGCCGCACCACCGTGCCCGCCGAGCCGGAGACCTTCAGCCGCACCGAACCGACCATGTTCTGGCCCAGATCGAAGACGAAGACCCCTGGGGCGACTTCGGTGACCCGCCGGGCGGGGAGCTCGCCCGCCACCCGGACCGGGGCATCGGCCTGGGTCACGATCGCGGGTGGTGGGGTGACCGCCGCTGCTTCCGCCGGCTGCCACCCGGAGTCGTCGAAGCCGGGCTGTGTCCAGCCGTCCGTCTCCCGCCGGGCGTCGTAGTCCTCGCCCCCGATCAGGTCCGCGGAGACCAGCGGGCCCGCCGCCGCCCGCCACGCCTGGTCCGACACGATCCGCTCGGTTGAGCCGTCGGTGTACGTCACCTCCAACTGCGCCAGGAGCAAGGGGCGTTCGCCGTAGTGGTGCCGGCCGAAGGAGGCGATGGTGCCCGCGTACCAGCCGTCCGCCAGGTGGAAGCCGAGCGTGTTGGCCGCGCCGCCGCGCAGCAGGTCGGTGACGTCGTACGTCTGGTACTGCACCCGCTTGCGGTAATCGGTCCAGCCCGGGGCCAGCTCGTCGGCGCCGACGCGGCGGCCGTTGAGGTGCGCCTCGTACAGCCCGAGGGCGGTGGCGTACAGACGGGCGCGGGCGATCCGTTGCGCGGGGAGGCGGAACTCGCGCCGCAGCTGGAAGGCGGGGGATGCGGCGGGGGCCACCGCCCCTCGCGGGGCCGTACCCCAGGCCGCCCACTCGTCGGCGGCCGCCCAGGTGCTGTCGTCGAAGTCGGGGCCCGACCAGTCCCCCGCGGGTTCGCCACCGGTGGTCTTCCACGTACGGCATGTCCGCACGTGGCGTACCGCGTCGGCGGTGGTGAACTCCAGCACTCCGAGGAGGCCGGCCTCCCCGGATCCGGTGCTGCTCGTGTCGACGCGGACCGCTACGGCGGTGCGTCCCGGCCGCAGCTGGGCGGTGACCTCGGCCACGGCCGGCCGGCGCCAGTTCTCCGCGGTGGGATCGGCGACCGTGTGCAGGACCTGGGTGCCGCCGACGTAGGCGGTCAAGCCGCCGTCGGCGGCCAGCACCAGACAGGCCCGGCGGACACCCGGCGGTACGTCGACGACGACGCGGAACCAGCGGATCGCGGCGGAGGCTCCGGTCCCTGCCCGGCCCCGCGCGCTGCTGTCCGCCAGGCGAATCCACTGGGCCCCTTCCAGGGTCGGCACCCCTGGCAGCGGGGCCGCTGCCGCCGCGTCCACCAGGGTCGCCGGGGCGCCGATCCAGCGGCCGGTCCAGTCCGAGCCGTCCATGAGTCCGGTCTCCCACCAGGAGGGCTCACTCCATTCGCTCGCCACACCGTCCGCGTCCCAGACCCGCACCGACCAGTGGTATCGGGTGCGGGGGGCAAGCGCGGCACCGGCGTAGGGAACCAGCACCGACTGGTCGGACGTCACCCGTGAACTGTCCCAGACATCAGGGTTGTCGAGCAGGTCGACGCTGGTCGCGACGTGTATCCGGTAGGCACTCTGCGCCTGATCCGGTCGGTCGGTAAGCAGTTGCCAGCTCAGCCGCGGCCGTTGCGTGTGGAGCCCGAGAGGGCAGGTGGCGTACTCGACGGTGGGCTTGACGACGTGCAGAACCCCCACGGGAGTGCCCCTCTCGGACGGCAGCGCCGACAGCACGAAGGTGAATCGTTTCAGGCACGCTAGGAGGGTGCGCTGCGACGCGTCAACCCCGGCAAGCCCCGAAGCCTTCGAGCGGCCGCGCGCCCGGCGCTGATCGGATCGTCCATGAACGGAGCGTTTTCCACATGGCGCGGCGAGGAAGCGCGTTCCTAGCCTGGGGCCATGAGCGAAACCATGTCTTCGGTTCCGGTGAAGCTCCAAGCCGCTGATCTGACGCCATTCGAGGAATCCACCGAACTCCTCGGCCACCCTGACCAGCTGCGAGCCCGAGCCGAGCGCGACGGGTATCTGTTCTTCCGTGGACTGCTCGATCCGGAGCCGATTCTGCAGCTACGCTCCAAAGTCCTCGACGTACTGTCGGAGCATGGTCTACGGGCGCCGGATGCCGGTCCGCTCGACGGGAAACTGGATCTCGCCCGGCTCAACCAGCTGCCCGCCGACCGGATGCGGGTCGACATCGGCGTCACCGCGGAGCTCTACGCCGCCCTGCAGAGGCTGCCCGAGCTGCATCGGCTGCCGCACCAGCCGGCGCTCCTGGACCTCTATCGCAAGCTCTTCGGCACCGACGACGTGTTCGTCCATCCGCGGCACATCATGCGCGCCATGACGGCGCACCCGTCGACGGGCGCGACCCCACCGCATCAGGACTTCCCGCTCGTTCAGGGCAGTACCGAAACGTGGACCTGCTGGTTCCCCGTCGGGGACTGCGGTCTTGCGAGCGGTCCGCTCGTCATCCTGCGTGGTTCCCACCGGCAGGGCCGCCTGCCGGTGGGAACCGGGGACAGTGACGGCTACTGGACCAACTGGGGGGCGCAGCTGTGCGCGCACGAGACCGACTGGGTCGGCGGCGATTTCGCCGTGGGCGACGTGGTGACGTTTCCCAGCCTCACGGTCCATCAGTCGTTGCCCGCGGTGGTCCGCGACGAGGTCCGCATCTCGATGGACGTGCGCTACCAGCGCGGCGACGACGTGATCGAAGCCCGCTCCCTGACGAACCATGCGGAGCGTTCCTGGGACGAGATCTACCAGGGATGGTCAAGCGAGAACGCGGACTTGATGTACTACTGGGACCCGAATCGGCTCTCGTACGTCCCGTGGGACGAATCGCTTCTCGAGCCCGGCGCCCGCAGAATCTGCTGACCAACAGCCCTGGCTGGAGGGTCGGTCGCCCGATCGTCCGACTGTCGCATGCGGCCGCTCCCCGTGTGCGAGGAGGCCGCGCCCGCGCTCAACCGGCCGGTCCTCGCGGGACATCATCGAGTTGCCCTGATCCCGCAAGTCACGCCCGGCAAGAGAGGGACCGCCATGTGCTGCGACGACGAGCTGCCCCCCGCGGTCGGCGAGGCGCTGGCGCGCTACCGCGCGCTGCTCGCGGAATCCCCGCTGGACTGGGGGGCCGAAGCGCCCGACGTCATGTTGGACGTCCTGGATCTGGCCCGCCGCTGGGGTGTGCCGGCGCTCGGCCCGGTCCTCGCCGCCATGGGGGAGGACCGGCGCGTCGACCGCGCCGCCGCCCTCCGGCTGCTGGTGAGCGCGGACGCGCCGCTGCCTCCCGGTGTCGTCGTCGTCGACGTCCTGACCGGGACCGTGCGGTACGGCGAACCGCTGCACGTGCTTGACGGCTCCCGCGGTCCCGTGACCTGGTGTCCCGGAGGTGTGGTGGTGGTCGTCGTGAACGACTCGCCCCATGCGGTGGACGTCAGGGGCGCGGCCGGTGCGTGGACGGTGGCGGCCGGTGCGGTCGGCCGGATGGAGCTGGAGCCGGAGCCGGGTCTCGCGTCGCTGCGCGCCGGTGCGGTGACGGTCGACCTGTCGGCCGCCGTGCGCCGCGTGCCGCCGGCCGTGCTGGAGCTCTCGGCCACCACGCCCGTCCGATGGAGCGTCGTCGACGCGGCGGGGCAGCCGTGGGCGCCCACCGGAGGCCGGCTGAAGTACGACGTCCACGACCGGCCGTTCTTCCACGCGCGGGAAGCGACGCTCGAGGTGCCGGCCGGCGTGGTGCGGGTGACGGCGGCGCGGGGTGCGCAGTACACCGCGGTCTCGGAGCGGGCCGAGCTGCCTGCCTGCGGCACGACACGGCTGCACCTCGAGCCGGAGCGCTGGTGGGACGGCGACGGCGGCGGCTGGACCGGCGCGGACCTGCACGTGCACGCGAACTACTCGGGTGACCAGGTGGTCTCGCTGCACGACGCGGTCCTCATGCAGCAGGGCGAGGGGCTGGATCTGATGGGACTGGTCGCCGGCAACTGGCACGGCGACGAGATCTACGACCAGGCACTCGTGGAGAGCCGGCTGGGCCGTCCGCTGCGGCACGAGCACGGCACGACGGCCTTCGGGGTCGAGTTCCGCAACGACCTGCTGGGCCACTTCCACGCCACGGGCGGGCACACCTCACCCGCTCGCTGGGCGACGGGGCACGAGGGCGGCTCGCACCCTTGGGACTGGCCCGCGAACGCGGAGACGGCGGCCGAGCTGCGCGCGGGAGGCGCGGCCATCGGCTACTGCCACCCCGTGGTCCGCCCGTTCCCCCCGGATGCCGAGTCGGCGCCGGATCATCTCTTCGACTGGGTGATCCGGTCGGTGGAGGCGCGGGAGCTGGTGGTGGACGCCGCGCTCGGCCTGGTCGACAGCATCGACCTGCTCTTCTCGGTCGACCCCTCCGGCCCGGCCGAGCTCTGGTACCGCCTGCTGGGCTGCGGGCTGCGGCTCGCGCCGACGGCCGGGACCGACGTCTTCCTGTCCTTCAGCCGGGCCGGTGCCTTCTCCGGCCCGCCGGGCTCCGGACGGGTCTACGCGTGGACCGGGGGCGACCACGACCCGGAGGCGTTCAGCCGCGCTCTGCGCAGCGGCCCCGTCGTCGTCACGAACGGCCCTTGGGTCCGGCTGCGGGTGGACG
Source organism: Streptomyces sp. NPDC045431 (assembly GCF_040646655.1). Lineage (NCBI taxonomy): Bacteria > Bacillati > Actinomycetota > Actinomycetes > Kitasatosporales > Streptomycetaceae > Streptomyces > Streptomyces sp. NPDC045431. The sequence continues at coordinate 37,409 of NZ_JBEZAQ010000015.1, read as the reverse complement.
GACAGGACGAGGGCAGCCGGATCGACGGCGCGGCCGGGCGGAGCGTTCACCTGTCGGCAGCCGCGTACGGGCCCCAGGCACGCCGGCTCGAAGTGGTCACGGCAGGCGGCCGTGTGCTCGGCTCCGCCGAAGGCGACGGGCCGCTCGCGGTGTCGCTCGACCTGGAGGTGCGGGAGCCGACCTGGGTGGCGGCGCGCTGTACGGGCGGAGCGCACCCCGGGGTACTGGCCGAGCGGGCATGGTCGCACACCGGTGCCACATGGCTGGACGTGGACGGAGCCGGCGTACGGCGCGAGCCCGACCTCGCCTTCTGCCGTCGGTGGCTCGACCTGCTGGCGGGCTTCGTGCAGAAGCACGGCCGGTTCCGCGACGGCCGGCAGCGGATCGATGTGCTCGCCGCCGTCGACGCCGCCCGCCCCTTCTACGCCTCCGGTCCCGAGGGTGCGAGCGAGGTGACCGCTGCGCCGGTCGACTTGCGCGACCGGCCTTGACCGTCGGCGTTCGGCGAACGGTGCCCGGAGTGCAGCACGTCCCGACGCCGCGCGGCGGCGCTGCTCACGTCCCCGACGGCCGCGGCTGCTCCGGCGGAACCGAGCTCTCGGCGTCCGCCATCCACTGGTCCATGTCGGACTGGGTGAACTCTGTCCACGGTGGGATGTCGGGGAGCCGGCGGAGGAGGTCGTAGGCCTCGGAGATCCGGGGCCCGCGCAGGATGGGGCAGTGGCAGCCGGATGTACGCGCTGGTGGCCGGTGCCGAGCTCACCGCGGACGAGGTCCTCGACGAGTCCGTCGGTTCCGCACGACCGGCCACCATCCGAACGGCGCGGGTGTGCCGCGGCGGACGGTGACCGGGGATCCGCCCGGAGGAGATGGTGAACGCCCGCCGCTCGCGGCCGGGTTCGCCGCGGGGGATGGGGGCGCTCGGGGTGCTCCTCCGGACAGCGAGATCGGTTCGGGCGGGGTCAGGGCTTTGCGGTGTACACGACGCCGGGAAGGTTCCGCGCCGCGGCGCCCCACACCTGGTCGTGGAGGGAACCGTCGAGGCCGAGCGTGTACAGGAGGTAGGAGGTGGTCACGGAGCGGGTGAGACGCTGCTGCTCGGCGCGGGTGATCGAGCCGCTGTCGCAGCCGAATCCGCTGCTGTCGGTGAAGCCGCAGTGGAAGCCGCCGGTGATGACGCGGAGCTGGGTGGGAGCGGGCTTCGCGTCGTACATCCTGCGCTGATGGCCGTCGACGCCCGCGATGGTGTCCTTGCTGCCGCCGACGTACTGGACCGGGACGGACAAGGCCGCGGAGGCGGTGACCGCAGAGGGCTTGGTCTCGGCGGCGGCGAGCGTACTGACGGATTTGACGGCCGGGTTACGGGAGGCGGCGAGGAGAGCCGCACCGCCGCCCATGGAGTGGCCGGCCAGGGCGTAGCGGCTGGTGTCGACGGCGCCGGCGAAGCGGGATCCGGTGGTGGCGTTCTGCGTGGTGAGCCAGGCGAGGGCGGCGTTCAGGTCGTCGGCGAACCCGCTGTGGCTGGGGGAGAGGCCGCCCTGGGATTTGGGGGCGACGGTGATGAAGCCCCAGGAGGCGTAGTGGCGCAGGGTGCTCTCGTACGTGGAGATGTTCTGGAGGAAGCCGTGTCCGAAGGCGAGGCCGGGGTGGACTCCCTGGGCGACGGGGGCGTTGGCCCCGGCGGCCGCGCCCGGGTACCAGACACGGGCGCTGTAGGAGCGGCCCGAGGCGGAGACGGTGAGGTCCGTGTAGGCGACGGGGTGGGGGCCGGGGGCGGCGGGATCGGCCGCGAGATCGGCGTGAGGCGTGGCCGCCGTGGCGGTGGGGGCGGTCAGGGTGGCGGCGACGGCCAGCATGATGGCGGGGACGGCGCGCAGAAGGGTGCGTAGCACGGGGTTGCCCTCCTCGGGGGTATCGGAGAGAGAAACGCTGTATGCCACTTCAACACACTGGCATGCCCCTGCCAATATGGGCGGGCGTTTCTTTCCGCGGAACATTGTTCGCCTTTCCGATCCGCCGGACAGATCAAGTGCCCCTTGGTTAAAGTCGGTTCGCTTCTGGCGAGCGCCCAGCGGGGCGCGTACACGGCGTGCCTCTGAGGCCGCGCGGGATTTTGGGGGGCTGCATGAACATCGAACTCGGGGACGCCGTCACCGCCTTGCGGGACAGCCTCATGGAGGCCGCTGTGAGCGGCGAGGGCCGGGACATCACCTTCGACGTCGGCCAGATCGAGATGGAGTTCCTCGTCGAGATCCGCCAGGAGGCCCGGGGCACAGCCGGTTTCCGGGCATGGGTCGTCACCGCGGATGCGGAGGGCTCCGCGGCGCGCAGCCGCAGCCACCGTGTGCTGGTGACCCTCACGCCGCGTCGCGGGGGCGGCCCGGTGCAGATCTCCGCGGACGGGCGGGGTGCGGCAGCCGACGGTGAGGCTCCGGACGACCGGGTGCGCGCTCGGCGGCCGCGGTGACAGGACACGTGTCCCTCCTGCCGTGGCAGGACCCATACGAGCCGGGGAGGTCTGTTGAGCGGTAAGCGCGTCGTGCGCGTGGCGGCGGCAGGTGGCTGGGCGGCCGGTTACGAGATCGCCCCGGGTCTGATCCTCACGGCCGCGCACGCCGTGGCAGCCTTGGGCTCGCCGGTCGCGGTCTCCCCGCTCGGGGAGGAAGAGGAAACCGATTACCCGGGGCACGTGGTGTGGCGGGGGATGCCGAAGGACGCCACCGAGGACGATGCGCCCGAAGTGGACGCCGCGCTGGTGCACATCTCCGCCGATGACTGGAAGCCTGCCTCCCCCACCCAGGTGCTGTGGGGCCGGATCGCCGGGGACAGCACGTCCGTCGAGTGGCGTGCCACCGGCTTCCCTCATTCCGAGCGGCGGTCCCGGGAGTCGGAGCAGGCGGAGGGAAAGATCAGTCCCCTCAGCGGGCTCGTCGGCGGCATGTACGTACTGGACTGCACGACCTACCGCGGCCGAGGCACCAGCGACTCGTCCTGGAGGGGTATGTCAGGGGCGGCCGTGCTGTGCGGCGACCTCGTCGTGGGCGTCGTGGTCAATGACGTGCCCGACCGCATCCCGGCGCGGCTGGAGGCTGAGCGGGCCGTCACCCTTCTGCATGACGATACTTTCCTCGCCGCCCTGGAGGAGTTCGGGGCTCACGGACCACACGTCCCCCAGCCGGTCGAATACGCCACTCTCGCCCACCCCGACCACCACGCCGCAACGCAGCACACTGCCGGCTCGGTCGTGGAACTGCTGCATCCGGCCCGGGCGGTCGTCCCCTTCCACGGCCGGGAGGAGGAACTGCGCGCACTGACCGCGTGGACGGAGCAGTCCGACGGCGCGGTCGCGGTGGTCCACGCCCCCGGTGGCCGGGGCAAGACCCGGCTCGTGGTGGAACTCGCCCGCCGCCTCCCACCCGAGTGGTCCGTCGTCTGGCTGCGGCCCGGTGCGCGGATGGAACCCGGAACCTCCGCGCCCGGCCTGCCCTTGCTCTTGGTGGTCGACGGTGCCGACGGCCGCATCGAGGAGACGCGTTCCGTCCTGGAGTTCACCGCACGGTATCGGGATACGCCGGTCAAGACCGTCCTCCTCGCCCGTTCCGCCGGACACTGGCTCGAGGAGGTCACCGGGGATTCACTGCAGCTCGGATCGATGCTGTCGACCGCGTGGGTCCGCGAGCTTCCTGCGCTGCCGCTGGACGGCCTCGACGGCTACTTCACCGCTGCCCGCGCCTTTGCCGCAGCCCTTAAGAAACTCTTCGGAGAGGAAGGGCCCGACTGGGCCGAGTACGCCGGCCGCACCCCGCCCGCCCTGACGGAAAGCGCGCTCGGCTCCCCTCTGACTCTGCACATGGCCGCCCTGGTGCACCTCTTGGACGCGGCGCAGGGGGTGGCGCCCACCGCGGGTGACACCCCGGCCATCGAGAACGCTCTCCTGGCACATGAGCGCGTGCACTGGCGCGGCACCGCCGGGGCACATCGGATCCATCCCTCTTTGCTGTGGGACACGCTGGAGGACGCGGTGACCGCCGTCGTGGCCCTGGGGCCGCGCGGGCCGCGCGAGACCACCGCCGTGCTGGCCGCAGTGCTCGGCGACGGCAACGGCGGCGGGGTGCCCGGCGGAGTCCGTGCCGTGCACGCCTGGCTCCTGTCCGTACTGCCCACCGATGCGGGCACCGTCGGGCACCTGCAACCCGACCGGCTGGCCGAACGGCTGGTGGGCGGGCGTTTCCGCGACCGCCCGAGCCTGGTGGACGCGCTGCTGCCGGCCGTGACATCCGACCAGGCCGCCAGATTCCTCACCCTCGTCACCCGGGCCTCCGTACGGGGAGCCGGCCCCAGCACCGAGCAACTGACCGACTGGTGCCTGCACCACCCGGCGGTGCTCGGCCCGGCGGCCATCGCCCTGGCCTCCCGACTGGAGGATCCCGGCCCCCTGCTGGCCGCACTGGAGGCCCTTGCCGATCACCCCGGCACCACGCTCGACGAGCTGGAGCAACTGGCCGCAGCCGTCCCGGCCCATACGTACCTGCTGGCCCCCTGGGCACTGGACCTGCACCGGCGCATCGTCCGCGACCGCCGGCTGCAGGCCGCCGTCGACCCCGCGGCACGCCCGGGCCTCGCCGTCGCACTGCGGGAACTGTCCAAACGCCTGTCGTCCATGGGCGAGCGGGAGGAATGTCTCCGCACGGTGCAGGAGGCCCACGACCTGTGGCAGGAGATCCCGGCGGACCACCCGCGCCACCAGGCCGAACGGGGAGCCTGCCGTGTCAACGCGTCCATCTTCCTCGGCAATGTGGACCGCCGACGGGATGCGTACCGGGCCGCGGAGGAGGGCGTGGTCCTCCTGCGCGCCGCCCTGCGCCCCGACGACCCCGCAAGCCGGGTGAACCTGGTGAAAGCCCTCGATACGCTCGCGGTGGCCGCAGGCGCCAACGGAGACCACGACACCGCGTGGCGCGTGGCCGAGGAGTGCAGGCGACTGTGCGAGGCCCTCCAGGCCGGCGACCCCATGGCGCACACCCCTCTCCTGGTCAACCACCTGAACAACCACGCCATCGTGGCGCTGGAATCGGGTCGCCGCGACAGCGCCCTGGAGTCCACCCGTAGAGCGGTCGAACTCCAACGACGGCTCGCCGAGGACGATCCCGACACCCAGCTGGCAGGTCTCGCCCTCGTCCTCGCCACCGCCTCCTCCGCCGCACAGGGGGCCGGACTTCACGGCGAGGCGCTGGACCACATGCGTGAGTCCGTGACCATCCGCCGACGCCTCGCGGAGGCGCGCCCCCGGGCGTACCAGGCAGACCTCGCCAACGCCCTCAACAGTCTCGCCATCGACCTCGACAATCTGGGACACCTCGACGAGGCACTCGACGCCGCTGAGGAATCGGTGCGGCTCTACCGGGACCTGGTCGAGGAACAACCGCACATCTACAGGCTCCCTCTGGCCCTGGCACTCAACACCCTGGCTTTGAAACGCCAGGCCAACGGCTACCGCCGCCGGGCGCACCGCATCGCGAAGCAGAGCGTCCACTGGTACCGCGAACTCGTCCGCCTCGAGCCGGACGCCTTCCGCAACCACCTGGCCATGTCCCTCATCACCCTCGCGGGCACACTGAAGTCCGAGGAGAGACCACAGGAAGCGGCGGACGCGGTCGGCCACCTACGCGAGGCAGCCGACATCCTTCAAGACCTGGCCGAGACCGCACCCGGCGCCCACCTCCCGGACCTCGCCACCTGTCTCAACAACCTGGCGAGCACCTACCTCCTGCTCGGCGAACCGCACAAGGCCCTGGAGACCGTCGAACAATCCATGGACGTCAACAGCGCGGCGGAGACGGACCAGCCGGCGGCCTTCGCCGAGCCGATGCTCAGGAACTGGCTGATCGTCTTCCGGAGCCACTGCGTCCTGGGGGAGTTCGCGGAGGCGCGCCGCGCAGGCGAGGAAGCCCTGAGACGGCTGCGTACGCTCAGCGTCGAGGCACCCGCACGCTATGAGACCGATCTGTGGGCCGTTCTGTCGGCCACGAGCGGCCTGCTGTGGACCGACAAGGAGTACGAGGAGTCTCTCAGGCGTTCCCGCGAAGCACTGAACATCAGAGACCGCTGGATACGGCGGAACTCCGGCCCGCACCGCACCGAGCAGGCTGATGGTCTCGAAGCACATGCGCGGCAGCTGTGGCTGTTCGGCCGTGTGACGGAGGCGGCCGCGACCGCGGACGAGGCGTGCGCACACCGGCGCGCCGAACACCAGCATCGAGGCGACGACGCCACCCGACTCGCCTGGGCACGTTCCGAGGCACTGCTGGCCGAACTACGGGAGTCCTGCGGTCGCTGGCCGGACGCCCTGGAGCCCTTGGAAAGGGCTTTCCCCGGACTCCGTGCACAGCACGCCTCTGATCCGCCGGGCCTTCGAGCCGAGCTGTCGACCGCGCTGTTGCAGCGAGCCCGTCTGCTGTGGCGCGCCGGTGACCCGGCAGGCGCCGTCGCAGCCGTCGAGGAGGCCGTCGCGATCGCCCGCACCGACACCGAACCACTGCTCGCCGACACCGTGCTGGGCAACGCCCTGATGCACCGGGCCATGTTGCTGTCCGAAGTGGCGGCGATCTCGGACACCGCCGCGCCCGAAGCCTCCCTGCCCTTGCTCGACGAGGCCGTCGACTTCTGCCGGGCACTCCCGGAAGACCTCTCGGCGGAACTGCTGCGCGCCGGCACGCTGAACGCATTCGCCAAGTGGGCGGTGGCAGTGCCGGGCAGAAAGGAGGACGGCGTCGCGGCCAACGAGCAGGCCGTGGACATCCTGCGCCGCTACGCCGACGGGCCTGCCGTGATGGGCCTCGCGCTGACCGAGATGCTCACGGAGCAGGCACGGGGACTCGCCATGACCGGACAAGCGCAGCTTGCCGGGGAAGTCGCCGAGGACGCGGTCCGGAGAGCACGCCTTCTCTCCTCCCAGGAACCGCACGCGCACCGAGAAGTCCTCGCACACGCCCTCGCCGCCTCCGCGCGCGCCCGGTGGGCAGCGGGCGAACACTCGGATGCCGCCCGCGCCGCATCCACCGAAGCCGTCGCGCTGTTCCGCGTACTCGTGCAGGAACAGCCACTGGCCATGGCCCGGCGAGCCGATGAAGCGGAGGAGGTCCACAAGCGGCTGCACACATGATGCCCGAGGGCTGCCAACCGCTCGACGTCGACCCGTAAGGGCCCTGGTGTGACGGGGAAAGATCAGGGCTGTACTTGCGCGAGGAGGAGGGCGACGTCGTCATGGCCTTCGGTGTGGTGCAGGCGGGCCAGGAGGCGGTCGCAGGTGGCCTCCAGGTCGGCGTCCGGGGTGGCGAGGAGTTCGAGAAGCCTGTGCAGTCGGGCGTCGATGTCGGTGCGCCGGGTTTCGACCAGGCCGTCGGTGTAGAGGAGCAGGCGATCACCGGGCCCCACGGGGATGGTGGTGGTGCGGAAGGGCACGCCACCGACGCCGAGTGGTGCTCCCGCGGGCAGGTCCAGCAGGATCGGTGCCTGGCCGGTGCGGCACAGGACCGGGGGGAGGTGGCCGGCGACGGCGATGCGCAGGCGGGAGGAAGCCTCTTCGTGCACGGCGTAGAGGCACGTGGCGATGGACGGTTCGAGGGTGGCGGTGATCCGGTCGAGGTGTTGCAGGACCTGATCGGGCGCGAGGTCGAGCTCGGCGAGGGTCTGTGTGGCGGTGCGCAGCCGTCCCATGGCGGCGGCTGCCTGGATGCCGCTGCCCATGACGTCACCGACGACCAGTGCCGTACCGCCGCTGGTCAGGGGGAGTACGTCGTACCAGTCTCCCCCGATTTCGGCGGCGGATCCGGCGGGCTGGTAGCGGCAGGCGATGTCCAGCCCCGGCACGGTGGCCGGGATGCGGGGCAGGAAGCTGCGCTGGAGCGTGAGGGCGGCGTGGCGCTGCTGCTGGTAGGTGCGGGCGTTGTCGATGCAGACGGCGGCCCGTGAGGCGAGTTCCAGGGCGAGGGCTTGGTCGTCGTCGCTGAAGGGCATGGGGTTGCGGGCACGCAGGAAGTCGACGGCGCCCAGAATCTCCCCTCGGGCGATCAGCGGAACGGCCAGGTAGGAGTGGACACCCGCGCGGGCGAGCACGGCGGCGGCCTGCTCGTCGGGTGCGATGCGCGCCAGGTCGCGATCGTCGACGTGGGCGACGAGGACGGGCCGGCGGCTGCGTACGCATCGGCTGATCAGCCGGTCAGGGCCGTAGCGCACCGGAGTCCCGGGTGGGTCGGCGGCCAGGGCGGCGGGGGTCGGGTAGGCGGTGTGCACGATGAGAGGCCGGAAGACCATGGACTCCGTAGCCGTGCTGGAGGCGACCTCGGTCAGGGCGGTGTCGAGAATGTCGACGGCGGCCAGATCGGCGAATTCGCCCACCGCCACCTCGGCCAGTTCCCGCGCGGTCTGTTCTACGTCGAGGGTGGTGCCGATACGGGCGGAGGCATCGGCGATGACGGCCAGCCGGTGCCGGGCGCGCTCGGCTTCCGCTGCGACGCGGTGCCGCTCGGTGACGTCCACGACGGAGGTGGCCAGGCCCAGCACGGTGCCGGCGGAGTCCTCGAGCCGGTAGGTGGAGACCGACCAGGCGCGCTCGGTGGCGGGGTCCGCCGGTACGCGGCCGACGGTGTACTGATCAAGCAGAGGCGTGCCGGTGGCCAGGACGAGCCGCATCGAGGATTCCACCGCGTCGGTGTCCAGGAAGGAGAGCACCTCGCGCACCGGGCGGCCCAGGTGCTGGGCCGCCGACAGGCCGTTGAGGTGCACCAGGGCTTCGTTGACCGTCACATAGCGCAGGTCGGTGTCGATCACTGCCAGACCGATCGGGGACTGATCTATCAACCGAACGGATAGCGCCAGATCTTGCTCGACCTGCCTCAGCACGCTCTGATCGACCGCGAGGCCCAGCGCGTACCGGCCTCCGTGTTCATCCTGCAGCCGCATGTTGCGGAATTCGAGCCAGCGGACACTGCCGTCCCTGTGGACGACCGGGAAGACGCCGGCCCATGTCTCACCGCCGTGCATCACCTTGCCGAACAAGGTCAGCACCTGATCGCGGTCCTGCTCAGCGACCAGCAATCGGGCGGCGTACCGCCCGAGGGCCTCATCCGCGCGGTACCCAAGGAGCGCCTCGGCCTGCGGGCTCCACAGAACGATGCGGCCGTCCCGGTCCAGCACCACCGGTGCCACCCCAAGGGCATCCAGGAGACCACCGGCCGGACCTCCGGCCACCTCTGCGCGGCCGACTGCTCGCAGGTGGGCCCCGGCATCAAAGCCGTCTGCCACTGCCATGACCGGCCACCCTTCTCAGCTCGGCGAAAGATCCCAGCTCGGCGAAAGAATCGATTCAGCCTGCACGGCTCCACTGGGCAGCGAACACCTCCATCATGACGCGGTCTGCAGGCGCCGTATGTACATAAAGGACAGAGGTGACATGGAGCACCGCCGCGGCTGGTACCTGGCGCGTCACGGAAGGTCATTCATGTTCCGTCCGGAGGCTCGGTGCGTCGGTGCCCGGCAGGACACCCCCTAGGGAAGGCTTGACCAGCCCCGCGCGCACAGGGGCCGGGAGCCGGCTGCCGCAGTGGTCGCCGCGTACATCCTCGGCAGCAGGCGTCTGGCGCCGACGACCTCGATCGCACGGGCGACAGTCGGCTGGAGCGGACCCCGCAGGGAAGCGCGGAGGAGGAAGTGTCACGGGCGACTCCCGATGTTTTCGGTGTCCTGCGGCAGAAGGTGGAACGCCGCCGGGCCGCGAGGCCCGGCGACCAACAGCGGAAGCCGACGTTCCATTTCTCACCCGCAGGTCTATCCCGCTTACGGCGCGCTACGCAAGGCTCGTGCCCGACCCCACGGGCGGCCGCTGCAGGCAGGTGCCTCGGCGAGGAAGGCTCGTTCTCGGGTGGCGCGGACCTCACGGGTGACCGGGACCCTCTACAGCCGCGGTTGCTGTTCCGCGATGACCGCCCAGTCGTCCGCCCCGCGACCGTCGGCGATGGCCTGATCGAAGACGGTCCGCAGCAGCTGACCGATCGGGATCGGAATGTCGTGGTCGATCGCCGCATCGAGCGCGAGGTTGAGGTCCTTGCGGCCCAGAACCGCGGTGAAGCCGGCCGGCTGGTATTTCCGTTCGGCGATCATCGACCCGTAGCCCGCGTATACGGGACCCGGGAAGAGCGTCGAGCTCAGCAGTTCGACGAACCGGCCGGAGTCGACACCGGCGCCTTCCGCCAGGCTGACAGCCTCGCCCAGTGACTGGATCGCGCAGGCGATCAGGTAGTTCCCGAGGATCTTCACGGTGTTGGCCTGCTCCGGACGATCACCGAGTCGCCACGTCCGCGAGCCGATCACGTCGAAGAACGGCTGGACGCGGTCGATCAACCCGTCCTCACCGGCCGCAAGGATGTTGAGTGCCCCGGCTTCGGCGACCGGAACACGGCCGAAGACCGGTGCTGCGACGTACCCGACACCGGACTCGGCGTGCGCTGCGCCGACCCGGCGGGCCAGGTCGGCGCTCACCGTGGCGAGGTTGACGTGAACAGTCCCGCCCGGAGTCCGGGAGAGGACGCCGGAGTCGATGAACGTCTCGGCGACGGCCCGGTCATCGGACAGGACCGAGAAGACCACCGGCGCCTGCATGGCCTCCGAGACGGAGGCGGCACGACGGGCGCCCGCTGCAACGAGTTGCTCCGCAGGTTCGTCGGAGCGGTTCCACACCACGACGTCGTGGCCGGCCTTCAAGAGGTTGTGTGCGATGGGCTTGCCCATCGCTCCCAGACCGATGACCGCGATGCTGCCCATGGAGAGCACGCCCCTTCTGCTGAACCGTCCAAGTCGGTTCAAGGATGTCACGGGGCTACCACCCTGTCGAACCGTCTAAGCTGGTTCGGCGGGGTGTTGTCGCACTGCGGAGGTGGGACATGACCGAAGACGTACGGCGGGTGTTCCGGATGGACAACGAGGTCCTGGCGTTCCGGTTCACTGCCACCGTCAGCGACAGAGCCGGTGCGAAGCCGAGAGAGCGGCTGACCGACCCCGCACGACTGAAGATGTGGCTGCAGGCCGCAGGGCTCGACGTCACCGACGTGTCGACGACCGATCTGAAGGACGCCGTCGAACTGCGCGAGGCGATCTACCGCATCGGGTCGGCGATCGCCGCAGGTGAACAGCCGGACTCCCAGGACGTCCGCACCCTCAACACGATCGCTGCCACTGGACACGCGAAGGCTGCGCTGGAACACGAACGCGCGGAATGGCACCTGACGGACACGACCCCTGTCGGTGACGCCCTCGGCGTCCTGGCCACGGACGCCATCCACGTCCTCGGCGGCCCTGACCGCAGCCGCATCAAGAACTGCGAAGGCCCCGGATGCGCGGGGCTCTACCTCGACACCAGCCGTGGAGCCAACCGCCGTTGGTGCTCCATGAACACCTGCGGAAACAAGGTCAAGAAGTCGCGACTCGCCGCGAGCTGACCCCGCAGCGTCGCGACCAGAGCGGGCCGTCGACACCGTCATGACCCGCAACAGCCCGCGAGACGCCCGTCGTTCAGGGCCGCTCCCGGTTGCGGCGCCGCCCCTTGGGCAGGGCGACCGGCTCCGTGCCGGTGACCACCCGGGTGACGAGGGAACCGAGGGCTTCCACGGTGAGGGTCACGGTGTCTCCCGGCGTGAGCGGCGGCGGGACCCGTTCGCCGTTCCGGCCCCACAGCTCGGCGAGGCAGCCGCCGTTGCCGCAGGTGCCGGAGCCCAGGACGTCCCCGGACACGACCCGGGTGCCGCGCGAGGCGTAGGCGGCCATCTCCTCGAACGTCCAGCTCATGTTGGACAGGAGGTCGCTGCCGACCTCCTCGCCGTTGACGTCGGCCGTCAGGGCCAGCCGCAGGAACCCGTCGTCGTCGCGGTAGGGCTCCAGTTCGTCGGCGGTCACCAGATAGGGGCCCAGGGTGGTGGCGGTGTCCTTGCCCTTGCACGGGCCGAGCCCCACCGTCATCTCGGCGGACTGCAGGTCGCGCGCGGACCAGTCGTTGAAGATCGTGTATCCGACGATGTGGTCCCGCGCCTGCTCCGGTGTGAGGTCGCGGCCGTCCCGGCCGATGACCGCCGCCACCTCGAGTTCGAAGTCGAACACGGACGATCCGGGAGGTACGGGGACGTCGTCGTGAGGGCCGAAGACGGCGTGGGGGTTGGTGAAGTAAAAGGTCGGCGCCTCGTACCATCGGGCGGGTACCCCGGATTCGCCGCTCACGGAGCGGCGTACGCCCTCGACGTGCTCCTCGAAGGTGACGAAGTCCCTGACGGAGGACGGCTGGAGCGGGGAGAGCAGCCGGACCTCGGAGACGTGCGGCCCGGGCAGTACGTCCAGGGCCGCGGCGCCGGCGGCGAGGAGGCCGGGAAGGCCGTCGGTGTCACGGATCAGATCGGTGAGCGAGGTGACCCCGGGCAGGGGGAACAGCGTGCCGTCGTCCTCGACGACGGCGACACGGGTCCGGTGCCGGTGTACGAAAGCGGCGAAGCGCATGATGCGGCTCCCAGGTGAGGGGGGACACGGAACCGGGCCGTCCGGGACGGCCAGGAGGCCCCCGGTTTTCGCCGGACGGTCCGGGCCCCGTGGACCGGGCCCCTGGACCAGGGCCGGGAACGCGGCGGCGTGAGCCAGGGCGGGACACCGCCGGCCGCGTTCCCGGGGATCGGACGGTCGGGAGGATCAGACCGGCGGGGCGACGAAGCAGCCGCGGTCGGGGTCGTTGAACGACTCCCTGGCGACGAGCTCGTTCATCGGGTTGGCGGTGCCCCACTGGTCGGTGACCTCGGGCCGGGAGAAGTCGTAGACGTGGGGGTGCCAGGTGTCCTCGTCGAGGTTCTCCAACTCGGTGGTGTATTCGACGGTGTTGCCGTGCGGGTCGAGGAAGTAGGTGAAGGTGTTGTCGCCGGCCATGTGCCGGCCCGGGCCCCAGATCTTCGTGTGGCCGGCCCGCAGGACCCGGCCCGAGCCGCGCATGTACTCGTCGATGCCGCGCATCTCGAAGGAGATGTGGTGCAGCGAGGTGTGCGGGCCCTTGGCAAGGGCCATGGAGTGGTGCCGGCTGCTGATCCGCATGAAGTGCATGACCTCGCCCACGTGGGGCGAGCTGAGCGTGTCGGACAGGCGGAAGCCGAGGTGACGCTCGTACCAGGCCCGAGTGCGCCCCAGATCAGGGGAGTTGAGGACGACGTGCGAGAGCTTGACCGGGATCGCCTCCTTCTCCTCGATCTTCCGGTGCGTGCGGACCCCGACGTCGGCGGAGACCTCGACGGTGCGGCCGTCGACGTCGAAGAAGCGGAAGCCGTAGCCGCCGCCGGGGGTGTCGACGGCTCCGGGCCGCGAGATCAGCCGCACGCCGCCGGCCAGGAGCTGCTCGGCCAGCGTGTCCACGTCGGCCGGGGTCGCCGCGCCGTACGAGACGAGGTCGAGGCGCTTCTCCCCGGCCTTGCGGAGCCGGACGACGTACTGCTCCGGGCTGCCCTCGGCGGCGAGGAAGGCGATGCCGGAGTCCTCGGCGACCTTGGTGAGCCCCCACACACCGGCGTAGAAGTCGAGCTGCTTGTCGTAGTCGGGCACGGCCAGGTCGACGTGCCGCAGGTGGGTGAGCAACCGGTTGTTCGTCACGGGGTGCCTCCTCGGGCGGGGGAGAGGGTGAGCAGGGCGGTGGCGTTGGCGCCGCGGACGGCGTGGAAGTCGGCCTCGGGCAGGTCCGCCGCGCGGAGCGCGCCGACCGGATCGTCGGACCCCATGTCGAAGGGGAAGTCCGAGCCGAGCAGCACCCGGTCCGCTCCCACCGCTTCCACCAGGGCCCGCAGCACCCGCGGGTCGTGCACGAGCGAGTCGAAGTACAGGCGCCGCAGATAGCTGCTGGGCAGCCGGGCGCAGCCGGCGGACGCATCGGTCCGGGACCGCCAGGCGTGGTCGCTGCGCCCGATGTGGGTGGGCAGGTAGCCGCCGCCGTGGGCCGCGACGATCTTCAGCCCGGGGTGCCGGTCGAGGACGCCGGAGAAGATCAGGTGCGACAGCGCGACCGCGTTCTCGGTGGGCTGCCCCACGGTGTTGGACAGGTACCACCGGTCGAGTCGCTCGTCGAGCGTGCAGCCGAACGGGTGCAGGAACACGACCGCCCCCGTCTCCTCGGCACGCGCCCACAGCGGCTCGTAGGCCGGGTCCGACAGCTCCCGGCCGGGCGCGTGGCTGGAGATCTCCACTCCGACGAGCCCGTGCTCCAGGGCGTGGTCCAGGGCCGGTACGAGGAGGCCGGGGTGCTGCAGGGGAGCGAGCCCCAGACCGCGAAGCCGGTCCGGCGCCGCGGCGCAGTGCGCGGCCGTGGCCTCGTTGGCCAGCCGCCAGACCTTCTCGGCCGTGGGCGCGTCCGCCCAGGAGTGGTAGTGCGACGGCGAGGGGCTCACGAGCTGTACGTCGACGCCCTGGGCGTCCATCCGGGCGAGCCGGACGGCGGGATCCGTCAGGGCCGGGATCCGGTCGCGGACCATGGGGCCGCTGACCGCGAGCGCGGCGGAGCCGTTGCGGCGGGCGTCGAGCGCCGCGGCCTCGGCGTTCCCGGGCAGACCCGCGACGAGCGCGTCGATCTCCGGCAGCAGGACATGGGCGTGGACGTCCACGGTGGGCGCGGTCACGGCAGCTCCCGGAGCATGGTCATGGTGCGGGCCATGAGACCGGGCACATCGGCGTCGCCGACTCCGTCGAGCAGCCACCGGCCCAGGCGGACGGATGCCTCCACGACCGGGCGGACCCGGGCGATCCGGCGGTCGTGGTAGGCCTGGAGCAGCTCCTCGTCCCAGGTGTCGGAGGCGGTGAGCATCCGGGCGAGGACCCAGGCGTCCTCCAGGGACAGCGCCGCGCCCTGCGCCAGGGTGGGCGGGCAGCAGTGCGCGGCGTCTCCGACGAGCACGACCCGCCCGCGGTGCCAGGAGCCTTCGACGAGCAGCCGGTCGAACCAGGCGTAGTTGACCTTCGAGGGGTCGGTGATCGTCGCGGTGATCTCCGGCCACGCGCCGCCGTAGGCGGAGGTGAGGCGGACCATCTCCTGGGCGTAGGACTCGGGCGGTATGGAGGAACGGTCGCGGTTCTTCTCGACGACGTACGCGTACAGCGTGGTGGGGCTGGTGGGGCAGTAGCCGGCGATGAACGCCGGGCCGCCGTAGGTGAGGTCGGTGTGCTCGACGCCGACGGGGCGCGGGGCGGCGACGCGCCAGATGGCCATGCCGGTCGGTTCGGGCTCGTCGGTGATGCCGATCTGCGCGCGGGTGGCGGAGCCGAGGCCGTCGGCGGCGATCACGACACCGTAGCGGTGCTCGCCGCCGTCGCTGAAGCGGACCGAGACACCGGTGGCGTCCTGGTCCACGATCGCGGCGGTGGTGCCCAGACGGACGGTCGCGCCACTGGCGCGGACGGCGTCGATGAGGATCTGCTGGAGCCGGGGGCGCTGCATGCCGACGGTGGCGGGCAGGTCGTCGCCGCCGGTGCGCAGGTCGCGCTGGACGTGCAGGACGGTGCCGTCGGGAGCGGTGATGCCGACCGACCCGAAGGGGAAGCCGGACGCCCTCACCTCTTCCCAGACGCCGAGTTCGCGCAGGACACGCAGGGCGTTGCCCTGGAGGGTGATGCCGGATCCCGCGGTGGCGTTCCAGTCGTCCTTCACCTCGACGAGGTCGACGTCGATCCCGCCGCGGCGCAGCAGGATCGCGGCGGCGTTGCCGGCCGCTCCGCCGCCGACGACCAGGACTCTGCGGGGTGCGCTGCTCATGGGGAACTCCCTTGTTCCTCGGGCCGGGTGGGCCCCGGGGTTACTTGACGGCGACGGGGTTGACGGGGGAACCGACGGCGCCGGTGATGGGCAGGGGGGCCGCGGTGAGCCAGAACGCGTACACGCCGTCGGCCGCGCAGTCCTCGGCGAGGGCCTCGAAGTCCCACATCTCGCCGATGAGCAGACCGATGTGCGGGATGGCGACCTGGTGCAGGGGCTGGAAGGCGTGGTCGAACTCGTTGGGCCGCACCTCGAAGCCCCAGGTGTCGGTCGCGAGCGCGGCGATCTCACTGCCGTGCAGCCAGGACGCCGTGGTGAAGGACAGACCGGGGGCGGCGCCTCCCGCGTAGTCGCCCCACCCGTCCCTGCGGACCCGGGCGAGCTGCCCGGTCCGCACGAGGACGATGTCGCCGCGGCCGACGGTGACGCCGTGGCCCTCGGCGGCGGCCGTCAGGTGCTCCTCGGTGATGGCGAAACCGTCGGGAAGCTCGCCGTTCTCGCCCGCGGTGCGGCCGACGTCGAGGAGCACGGCGCGTCCCGCGATGTGCGGGGCCAGGTGCTCGATGCCGGTGACCTGGTCGCCGTCGGAGGTGACGACCCGCTCGGCGGGCCGGCCGTTCCAGGCCTTGCCGTGGTCGAAGATGTGGCCCAGCCCGTCCCACTGGGTGGAGCACTGCAGCGGCATCGCGATCACGTCGTCGGCGCCGCCGATGCCGTGGGGGAGCCCCTGGTTGCCCAGGGCCGCGTCCGTGCCGGTGTCCAGCATGGTGTGGACGGGGTTGGTCCGGCGCCGCCAGCCCTTCTGGGGGCCGTTGATGTCGAAGCGCTGGGAGAGCGAGAAGCTGACTCCCCGCCGGACGAGCGCGGCGCCTTCGCGGCGCTTGGCGTCGTTGAGGAAGTTCACGGTGCCGAGACGGTCGTCCGCACCCCAACGGCCCCAGTTGGAGCACTCCTTGGCAGCCCGCGCGATGGCGCCCTCGGGGTCGGTGCGGTTCACCTCCCCTCCGCGACACATCGGGTGCGCTGCGCGCCCAGACCCGTGATGGAGGACTCCATGACGTCGCCGTCGCGCAGCAGCCTGCCCCAGTGCATGCCGTTGCCCGCCGGCGAGCCGGTGAGCACGAGGTCACCGGGCAGGAGCCGCGCCGTCTGCGAGGCGTACGCGACCATGCGGGCCACGCCGAAGATCATGTCCTTGGTGGACTCGTCCTGCATGACCTCGCCGTTGAGCTTCAGGGTCAGCCGCAGGTCGCCGGTGTCGCCGACGGACTCGGCCGGCACGATCCACGGGCCCAGCGGGGTGAACCCGGGCGCGTTCTTGCTGCGCAGCCAGTCCGTGCCGATCTGCGGCATGTCCCGCCGGAACACCGTCGCCCGGTCGGTCAGGTCGTTGGCGATGGTGTAGCCCGCGACGCACTCCAGCGCTTCCCCGGGCGGAACCCGGTACACGGGCCGGCCGATCACCGCCGCCAGTTCCAGCTCCCAGTCCGGCTTCGCCGCCCAAGCCGGAAGCGTCACGTCGTCATACGGGCCCGTGATCGAGCCGGGGAGGCCGATGAAGACGTACGGGAGGTCCTCGGCGGCCCGCCGATCCATGATCTCGGCCGCCTCGGCCCGCCGCTCCTCCTCGGACCGCTCGTCGTCGGGCGCACGGTGTGCGACGTGCAGATCAATGACGTGCTGACGGTAGTTGGCACCCGACTGGAAGACCTGCCGCGGTTCGACCGGCGCGAGGATGCGGAACTCCGACACGGGGCGTCGTACATGTCCCGGCTCGACGGCGAGTGCGCGGAGGCGCGGGAGCACGGTCGGCCACTGCTCCAGCAGGGTCCGCATCGTCAACGCAGGGTCGGCCAAGGCCGACCGAAGGTCCAGTACCTGCCCCCCGCCGTCGACGAGGGCGGGGAAAGCGGGGTGGTCGTCCGCGGAGAGAGTGCCGAGGGCGAAAGGCCCGGCGAAGAGATCAGAGGTGGATGGGGGTGTCACCGACATGTCCTCCTGACTGCGATGGGACCAATCTGGACCGCATCAAGCAATCAGGGAAATCGATTCCGTGGATCTGTACCATCGCTCTGGTGGATAGCCGCAGGCAGTGTCGTTCCGGAAGGGATCCCGCCTCGTGAATCTGGCCCGCCTCGACCTCAACCTCGTCGTCGCCCTCCGGGCCCTGCTCGAAGAACGCAACGTGACCCGGGCCGGGCAGCGTGTGGGCCTCAGTCAGCCCGCCATGAGCGCCGCCCTGGCCCGCCTGCGCCGTCACTTCGGTGACGAGCTCCTCTCCCGCGTCGGGAGCCAGTACGAGCTCACCGCGCTCGGCCAGGTCCTCCTGGACCGAACGGCCACCGCGTACGACGTCCTGGAGCGGCTCTTCACCAGTCAGGCCGCCTTCGACCCGGCCACGGAGACCCGCGAGTTCAGCATCCTCGCCTCCGACTACGCCGTCTCCGTCTTCGGAGTCGCGCTCGCCCGCGCCGTCCACGAGCAGGCCCCCGGCATCCGTCTGCGCTTCACCCGTACCCCGGTCACCGTCGTCGACGACACGGCGAGCCTGCTCAGCGCCACCGACGGCCTCCTGATGCCCCACGGTGTCATCAGCGGCTTCCCCGCCACCGACCTCTACGAGGACGGTTGGGTCTTCGTCGTCGCCGAGGACCACCCCGGCGTCGAGGACCGTCTCACCCGGCAGGACCTCGCCCGCCTGCCCTGGGTCACCTACCAGCGCACCTACGACGCCCCCGCCGTGCGCCAGCTGGGCATGCTCGGCATCGAGCCCCGCGTCGAGGTCTCCGTCGACAGCTTCCACGCGCTTCCCGCCCTCGTGGCCGGTACCCGCCGCATCGCCCTGGTCCAGGCCCGTCTCGCGCGCCTGCTCTCTCCCATCGCGGCCGTACGCGTCCTCGAACCGCCCTATGAAGCCGTCCCGCTGCGAGAAGCCCTGTGGTGGCACCCCGTTCACACCCACGACGCCGCCCACATCTGGCTCAGGGAGACCGCGGCGAGGGTCGGCCGCCGACTCGCCGACGCGTCATCCTGAGGTCTTCCCACGCGCTACGAGTGAAGCGGCGATCACCGACTTGTACCAGTGGTAGGAGGCCGAGGAAATCCATCGGGGCCGAGACGAGGGAGAGGTCTTCCTCGGGGCCGAGCATGAAGCGAATCGAACCGTGCCGTCCAGGTGGTGATCCCCTATCAGGGAGGGTTTTACTAAACCCGGACTGAACTGAACCCGTTAACTAGACAACGTTGTCACCCTGCAGGCAGAGTGACCGGCGCATCCCAGTTCGCTGCTACGGAAAGGCTGCAAGCGATGGTGTACGGAGCGCTCGACATCGGGGGCACGAAGATCGCCGGAGCTCTGGTCGACACCGACGGGCACCTTTTGGTCCGGTCCCAGTCGGCCACCCCGGCGCAGGGCTCCGCGGAGGAGCTCATGGCGGCCGTGTCCTGGGTTCTCGGCGAGCTGTCCGCCCACCCGGAGTGGGCCGCTCTCGCCTGCCTGGGCATCGGCAGCGCGGGCCCCGTCGACACGGTGGCGGGTACGGTCAGCCCGGTCAACATCCCCGCCTGGCGCTCCTTCCCCCTCGTGGACCGGGTGCGGGCGCACCCGTCGGTACCGGCCGGGATCCGGCCCGTACTCGTGGGCGACGCGGTGGCGATGACCGCGGCCGAGCACTGGCTGGGCGCCGCCCAGGGCGTGGACAACGCGCTGTGCATGGTGGTCTCCACCGGCGTGGGCGGCGGGCTGATCCTGGGCGGAACCCTCCACGCGGGAAGGTCCGGTAACGCCGGGCACATCGGCCACATCACCGTCGAGCAGAACGGCCCCGCCTGCCCGTGCGGGGCGCGTGGTTGCGTGGAGCGCTTCGCCAGTGGCCCCGCGATCGCCGCCCACGCGCTGGAGTCCGGCTGGACCCCGCCGTCCGGCGCCCCCACGACGGCCAAGGAGGTCGAGGCGTCCGCCCGTGCGGGCGATCCGCGCGCGCTCGACGCGTTCGACCGCGCCGGGCGGGCTCTGGCCGCGGCCGTCGCGGCGACGACGGCTCTGGTCGAACTCGACCTCGTGGTCGTCGGCGGCGGCGTCGCGCAGTCCGGAGAGGTGCTCTTCGGCCCGCTCCGGCGCCACCTGGCCTCGTACGCGGTCCTCGACTTCACCCGTGGCCTACCGGTGGTGCCCGCCGGGCTCGCGCTCGACGCGGGGCTGATCGGGGCCGCCGCCGCGGGTGCCTCGGCGGCCGGTCTGTCGAAGGCGGGCTCCTGCGCCACCACACCGGCCGTCTCGTGAGCTGAGCGTCAAGCCCCCGGCATCCCGGTTCCGACCCAGCGACGCACTCAGGAAGAACTCGTGGAACTCCTCTCCAACACCGTCCAGTCCTATGACTGGGGCTCCACCACCGCGCTGCCGCGCCTCATGGGGACAGCGCCCACCGGTGAGCCCCAGGCCGAGCTGTGGATGGGAGCCCATCCCGCCGCGCCCTCCCGGGTCGACCGCGCCCAGGGGCCGCTGCCCCTGGACCGGGTCATCGCCTCGGACCCGGCGGCGGAGCTCGGCGCCGAGACCCTGCGCCGGTTCGGGCCCCGGCTGCCGTTCCTCCTCAAGCTGCTGGCCGCCGACGCCCCTCTCTCCGTCCAGGTCCACCCCGACCTCGCCCAGGCCGAGGCCGGCTTCGCGCGCGAGAACGCCCTCGGTGTCCCCCCGGACGCTCCACACCGCACCTACCGGGACGCCCACCACAAGCCCGAGATGATCGTCGCGCTCACCCCGTTCGACGGGCTGTGCGGCTTCCGGGAACCCCGCCGGTGCGCCGAGCTGCTGGACACCCTGCGGGTGCCCGGGCTGCGCGCCCACGCCGAGGCACTGCGCGCCCTCCCCGAGAAGGCGGCCCTCGCGCAGGTCTTCACCACCTTCCTCCACCCGCCGGCGGGCCTTGTCGACGACGTCGCCGAGGCCGTCGCGGCGCAGGCCGCCGCCGAACCGGGCGGCCCGTACCCGGCCGACCTCCTCGCCTACGAGCGGATCGCGCGGGCCCGCCCGGGCGACCCGGGGCTGCTGCCCGCGCTGATGCTGCGCCACATCACGCTTGCGCCGGGGGAAGCCCTGTTCCTCGGTGCCGGCATCCCGCACGCGTACCTCTCCGGCCTCGGAGTGGAGATCATGGCGAGCTCCGACAACGTCCTGCGGTGCGGGCTGACCTCCAAGCACGTCGACGCGGGCGAACTGGCGAAGGTCGTCCGCTTCACGGCGAGGCCCACCCGCGTCCTCACCCCCCGGGACGAGGAAGGCGAGCAGGTCTACCCGGCCCCCGTCGACGACTTCCGGCTGTCGCGGCTCCGGCTCCGTACGGGCGAGCCGCCGCGCCCCCTGCCGGCCGGAGCCCCGCAGATCCTGCTGTGCACCGAAGGCGAGGCACAGGTGGTCTCGGCCGACGCCTCCCTGCGGATCGGGCCCGGGCGCTCGCTCTACGTCCCCGCCGTCGAGGAGGTCCGGGTGGCGGGGAGCGGCACGGTCTTCCGTGCCACCGTCGGGGTGTGAACCGGCCCGCACACCGCCCGCCAGGGCAACGGGCGTTCCGCTGAAACAGAACAGCCCACTAAACTTAACCGGTTATGCCCACGCTATTGTTTTTGGCCGTACACGGCCTCTAGCCTCGTTCTCGGTCGCCGGGTGGGTCACCAACCCGCCCAAGTCACGGCCGTAAGGGAATCTCATCCCCCTTCGGTGAACATTTCTCCCGCCGCTCGGCGAGAGCCGCGGAAACACCTCCGAGCAGCGGGCATGCGCCGGCCCCCCGTCGTACGACCCGCCGCTGCGCGGGGCCGGCAGCACCACACCCTCCATGTCAGGAAAGCCGCACGCCCCGGACTCCGTGCCGCGGCGCGCGCGACCGAGTTGGGACACCACCACATGAACAGGAAACTGGCCACCGCCGCGGGAGCGTTGCTCGCCGTCGCCGCCGCGCTGCTGACCGCGCCCGTCGCCGCCGGGGCCGCGGATACGTCCGCCTCCGGCTTCCACGTCCAGAACGGCCGTCTTCTGGACGCCAACGGGCAGGACTTCGTCTTCCGGGGCGTCAACCACGCGCACACCTGGTACCCCACCAGGACCCGTCAGGCGCTCTCCGACATCAAGGCGCTGGGGGCCAACTCCGTGCGCGTCGTGCTCAGCACGGGCGACAGATGGACGAAGAACGACGCGGCCGACGTCGCGAACATCGTCACGCAGTGCAAGACCAACAAGCTGGTCTGCGTCCTGGAGGCACACGACACCACCGGTTACGGCGAGCAGAGCGGCGCCGTCTCCCTCTCCGAGGCGGTCGACTACTGGCTGGAGGTCGCGAACGCGGTCAAGGGCCAGGAGAAGTACGTCGTCGTCAACCTCGGCAACGAGCCGCACGGCAACACCGGTTACACCGCCTGGACGCACGACACCAAGGACGCGATCACGCGCCTGCGCGCCGCCGGCTTCCACCACACGCTCATGGTGGACGCCCCCAACTGGGGCCAGGACTGGTCGAACACCATGCGGGAGAACGCGCCGGCCGTCTTCGCCGCCGATCCCGACCGCAACACCGTCTTCTCCATCCACATGTACGGCGTCTACGACACCGCCGCCGAGGTCGAGGACTACCTGAACCGGTTCGTCTCCCGTGGACTCCCGATCGTCGTCGGCGAGTTCGGCGACGACCACTCGGACGGCAACCCCGACGAGGACGCCATCATGGCCACCGCCCGGCGGCTGGACCTCGGCTACCTGGGCTGGTCCTGGAGCGGGAACGGCGGCGGCGTCGAGTACCTCGACCTGGCCACCGGCTTCGACGCGAGCCGGCTCACCCCCTGGGGGCAGCGGTTCTTCAACGGCCCCGACGGCGTCCGGCAGACCTCCCGCGAGGCGAGCGTCTACGGCGGCACCGGAGGCGGCGGCGACACCCAGGCGCCCACCGCCCCCGGCGCCCCCACCGCGTCCGAGGTGACGTCCACCGGGGCCCGGCTGACATGGCCCGCCGCCACCGACGACACCGGCGTCACCGGCTACGACGTCGTCCGCGTCAACGGGACGGCAGAGACCCCCGTCACCAGCACGACGACGACGAACGCCACCCTCACCGGGCTGACCCCCGCCACCGCCTACACCTTCGCCGTGTACGCCCGCGACGCCGCCGGGAACCGCTCCGCGCGCTCGGCCGCCGCGACCGTCACGACCACCGGCGGGCCGGCCACCGGCACCTGCACCGTCGCGTACCGGTTGCAGGACTGGGGCAGTGGCTTCAACGCCGACGTCACCATCCGCAACACCGGAACCCACACCATCAAGGGCTGGCAGCTCGACTTCGCCTTCCCGGGCGGCCAGACGGTGAACTCCGCCTGGAACGCCAAGGTCGTCCAGCAGGGCAACCAGGTCCGCGCCACACACGAGTCCTGGACCGAGACCGTCGCGCCCGGCGCCACCGTGAGCTTCGGTTTCAGCGCCTCGTCCACCGGCGGCAACGGCGTCCCCGCCGCCTTCCTCCTCAACGGCGCCGCCTGCGCCAAGGGCTGACCCACCGCGTCCCTGCCGGGCCCACGCCGCGCAGGGGCGCACCGGCGGCCTCCCCCGGCGCGGTCCCGGCCGGTGGGGGCCGCTCCGTACCACCCGAAAACCGCCGGCCCCGCCGCCTCCCCGGGCGGGCGCGGGCCGGCCCGCACTCCGAGGAGCCCACCCCGGTGCCGTACACCGACCTGCCCCTGGACCATCCGGCGGCCCGGACCGCCGAACTCCCGGCCGAGCCGGCGGACTTCGACGCCTTCTGGAACGAGACGCTGCGAACGGCCCGGGGGGCCGGCGGCGATCCGGAGGTCCGCCCGGTGCCCGACTCGCCGCTGATCACCCTCGACACCTACGACGTGCGGTTCCCCGGCTGGGCCGGCCAGCCCGTCGCCGCGTGGCTCGCCGTGCCCTCGGAGGCCGAGGACCCCCTGCCGACGGTGATCACGTACATCGGATACAGCGGTGGGCGGGGCGCGGCCACCGACCACCTCCTGTACGCGTCCGCCGGATACGCCCACCTCGTCGTCGACAGCCGCGGTCAGGGCCACGACACCCCCGACCCGCACCCGGACAGCGGAACCCACTGGGTCCACGGCTACATGACCAGGGGAGCGGAGGATCCGCACTCCCACTACTACCGGCGCCTCGTCACCGACTGCGTCCGCGCGGTCGACGCGGCCCGCGCGATGCCCCACGTCGACCGGGACCGGATCGTGGTCCAGGGCGCCAGCCAGGGGGGCGGGCTCGCCCTCGCGGTCGCCGGACTCGCCGGTGACCACATCGCGGGAGCCCTGCCCGACGTACCCTTCCTCTGCCACATCCGGCGCGGCGCCGAGACCGCGACCGAGGGGCCGTACACGGAGATCGTCGACTACCTGCGCCATCAGGCCCCCTACGCGGCGGACCGGGTCTTCGCCACCCTCGCCTACTTCGACGGTGTGCACTTCGCCCGCCGCGCCACGGCTCCCGCCCTGTTCAGCGCCGGCCTGATGGACCCCGTCTGCCCGCCGTCCACCGTCCTCGCGGCCTTCCGGAACTACGCGGGGGAGAAGGACCTCAAGGAGTGGCCCTTCGGCGACCACGCGGGGGGCGGGAGTGCCACCGCCGTCGAACACCTGCGCTGGCTGCGCCGTCGGGGACTCGCCCCCGTGCGGCGGTGAGCCGACGGGGATCCGGCGGAGGCGGGCGGCGGGTCCGACCGAAGCGCGAGGAAAGGGGCCGTACCCCCCCGGGGGAGGTACGGCCTCTTGTCAGGCGCGCGGGCTACGCACGCCGGGGCGGACCCGTGGAGCCCCGTGGGGTCAGCGACGGCGTCGGGACCTGGAGCGCTCCGCTGTGCGTGCCTTCGATCACCCCGAAAAGAGCGCGCGCGACCTCCTCGCCGAAGCGGTGGACATCATGGCTCATGGCCGACAGCGGCGGGTGGGTGAGCCGGCACAGCTGAGAGTCGTCCCAGGCCAGCAACGACACGTCGTCCGGCACCACCAGTCCCATCTCCGCTGCCACGGCGGCCCCTGCGACGGCCATGATGTCGTTGTCGTACACGATCGCCGTCGGACGGTCGCGTGCCAGCAGCAGCCCGCGGGTCGCCCGGGCGCCTTCCTCGCCGGAGAAGCCGGTCGACACCTGGCGGCGGCCGTCGAGACCGAGCTCCGCCATGGTGGCCTCGAATGTCTCGGCGCGGATTCCGCTGTGCCCGAGGCCCGCCGGGCCGCCCACGCGTGCGATGCGCCGGTGGCCGAGCGCCGCGAGGTACCTCACCGCGTCCGCGGCCGCCGTGGCGTCGTCCGTCCACACCGAGGGGAATCCGCCGGTCAGCGACGGATGCCCCACGGCGACCGCGGGAAGTCCCAGCGCCCGCAGGGGCGCCACCCGCGGGTCGGCCTGGTGGAAGTCGACCAGGATCGCCCCGCCGATCGTCTGGCCCCGCCACCACCCCTCGTACAGGGCGATCTCCTCGTCGAGGTCCCGCACCAGACGGAGCAGCAGCGAGCACGAGCGCTGCGTCAGGACGCTCTCGATGCCGGAGATGAACTCCATGTAGAAGGGTTCGAGACCCAGCAGCCGGGCCGGGCGGCAGATCGCCAGGCCCACGATGCCCGCCCGCCGGCCGGACAGGCTCCGCGCGGTCTGGTGCGGGGTCCAGTCCAGCTCACGGGCGACCTCGAAGATCCGCTCCCGGGTCGCCCGGGACACCCCCGGGCGGTTGTTGAACGCCATCGAGACGGCGCCCTTGGACACACCGGCCCGCGCGGCGACGTCGTTGATGGTGACGCGCTGGGCTGGGGCGTTCACGCCGGATCCACGCTGAACAGGGCCGCGCGCACCCGCTCGACGCCGATGTCCGTGCATCCGCTCACCCGGATGGTGGCCTCCTCGCCGGGGAGCAGCGTGAGCAGCCCGCGGTCCGCGCTCGCCGCGGGGCCGAGCCGGTCGGCCTGGAGGAGGAGGTCTCTCACCAGGGTCCGTGCCGTCACCACGACGTCGACGGCCGCATCCTGACCGGGGACGGCCGCCAGCCGGACCTCGTACCGGGCGGGCGGGTAGGCGAACTCCTTGTCGGGGACCGGGAAGTAGACCGCGCGCAGCCCGTCGGCGTCGGCGACGAGGAACTCCTTGGAGGACCCCGGCGCGGGCAGCAGCTCCGCCGGCAGCGCCGGCTTGGCGACCGAGCGGGCGTCGGCCTCCACCTCGACCACGGCCTCCCGCAGGACGGTCCCGTCCGCGTCGACCCGCCGCAGGACGACCGACGTGTGCCAGGGCGCGCCCGACTGGTTGTCGACGGCGAGCAGCGGGCCCCCGTCGCCGGGGACGAGGGTGAGCAGCCGGTCCGCGTACACCCGACGCAGCTCGTGGTACAGCGGCTTCAGGCGGCCGTCACCGTCGATCGCGGACCACGAACTGACCGGCCAGCAGTCGTTGAGCTGCCACACCACCGTGCCGGCGCACACGGGCCAGTTCGCCCGCCAGTGCTCGATGCCCGCCGCCACGGCCCGGGCCTGCACCACCTGGGCCAGATAGTGCCAGCGGCCGAAGTCGCCCTCGGAAAGCGGGAAGTGGCGTTCGATGCCCCGGTTCAGCTTGCCGTTGCCGTCCTCGGCCTTCTGGTGGTGCAGCATGCCGGGGGAGTCCGGGGCGAGTTCCTCGCCGGGCAGGGCGCGGCGCAGCGTAGCAAGGGCGGGCGGGGCCTGCCAGCCGAACTCGGCGACGAAGCGCGGCACGCTCGCCCGGTACTCGGCGTAGTCCTGGCGGTTCCACACCTCCCACGAGTGGTGGGTGCCGTGGCGGGGGTCGTTGGGATGGTGGTCCCAGGAGCCGGACCAGGGGCTGCCGGCGGTGTACGGGCGGGTCGGGTCCAGTTCGGCGACGATCCGCGGCAGCACGCCGAGGTAGTACCCCTCGCCCCAGGAGTCACCCGAGAGCGGTGCCTCCCAGTCCCAGTCGCGGAAGCCCCAGAGGTTCTCGTTGTTGCCGTTCCAGAGGACCAGGCTGGGGTGCGCCATGAGGCGGACAACGTTGTCACGCGCCTCGGCCTCCACCTCCCCGCGCAGCGGTTGCTCCTCCGGGTAGGCGGCGCAGGCGAAGAGGAAGTCCTGCCACACCATGAGCCCGAGCTCGTCGCAGACGTCGTAGAAGGCGTCGTCCTCGTAGATGCCGCCGCCCCAGACGCGGATCAGGTCGACGTTGGCCTCGGCGGCCTGGGTGAGCCGGGTCCGGTAGCGCTCGGGCGTCACGCGGGAGGGCAGTACGTCGTCCGGGATCCAGTTGACGCCGCGCGCGAAGATCCGTACGCCGTTGACGACGAAGGTGCAGCCGGTGCCGTGCGCGTCGGCCGAGCGGTCGAGCTCGACCGTGCGGAAGCCGATCCGGCGCCGCCAGACGTCCAGCGGCCCCTCCTCCTCGTCCAGCAGCGTCACGTCGAGCTCGTACAGGGGCTGGTCGCCGTAGCCGCGCGGCCACCACAGCCGCGGCTCGGGCACCGTCAGGCGCACCACGGCCTCGTCGGCGTCGAAGGAGACCTCGGCTGCGGCGAGGACCTCTCCCTCCGCGGCGGGGACGCGGGTCTCGAAGGCACCCTCGTCCGTCCGGACGGAGGCCCGGGCGGAGGCCCGGAGGGAGGCGCGAGCGGTCAGCGGGCGGCCGGCGTCACGCCGGGTGCGCTCGACCCGGAGCCGGAGTTCGACGTGACCGGTCGCGCCGTCGACCGTGACGAGCGGACGGACCTGGTCCAGCCGGGCCGTCGACCAGTGCTCCAGACGCACCGGGCGCCACATGCCCGCCGTCACGACGGTCGGGCCCCAGTCCCAGCCGAAGCTGCAGGCCATCTTTCGGATGTACTGGAAGGGCTCGGGGTAGACGTTCGGCCGCTCCCCGGTGAGCGCGCGGACCCGCTCCGCCTCCTCGTACGCCGAGGCGAAACGGACCTCCAGGAGGCCCGCGCGGCCCGTGACGTCGAAGCGGTGGTGGCGGTGCATGTTGCGCGTCGCGCCGAGGGCGTCGCCGGCCAGGGTGATCTCCGCGGCGGTGTCCAGTCCCTCGAAGACGAGCTCGGTGCGCTCGTGGGTGCTGTCGTGCGTCAACGCGGTGACGTAGGACCATGCCTGTCGGCCGACCCACGCGACCTCGGTCTCGTTCCGCCCGATGAAGGGGTCGGGGATGACCCGCGCGGCGAGCAGATCGGTGTGGACGCAGCCGGGGACGCGGGCCGGAAGCAGCGCGTCCCCATGGCGCAGGCTCCAGCCCTCGGTCAGCTGGGTGACGTCCTTCATGTGTGCGGCTCCAATCGCCTGTCTGCGGCCGGTGCGTATACGACCCCGACAACCTAGCCGTCCGGTCGGCCACTGTCTATGAACCGGTAAAGCTCCGAAGGTGATCACTGACTGTCTGCGTAGACAGGTGTCCCATCAGGCGCTCCGTAGCGAATCCCGGCTCCTCTGGTAACGATTGGGCATCGCGCTGGAATCAAGAGCTTTACCGGTTCACATCGTCCCTGCCATAGTGCCGACATCCCGCTTTGACCTGAGCCGTAACCCTGAAGGAGTTGGGCACATGGGGAAGACGAAGGCGCTCACGGGCGCGCTTCTGACCGCCGCGACGCTGACCGTGGCGGGATGCAGTGGCGGCGCTACCGCCTCCGGCGAGACCGCGGCGGCGCCCGCCGACCCGAACGCGGTCTCCGGCGAGATCAAGGTCCTCACCCATCGCACCGACCTCGTCCAGAACGGCACGATGAAGCGGTACGCGGCGGCCTTCAACAAGACCTACCCCAAGGTCAAGGTGGAGTTCGAGGGCATCACCGACTACGAGGGGGAGGTGAAGATCCGCATGAACACCAAGGCGTACGGCGACGTGCTGATGATCCCCGCGGCGGTCGCCAAGAACGACTACCCGAAGTTCTTCGCCCCTCTCGGGACGACCGCCGAGCTGTCGCAGAAGTACCGCTTCAGCGACAAGACCGACGTGGGAGGCAAGGTCTACGGTATCGCCCAGTTCGGCACGGCCAACGGCTTCGTCTACAACAAGGCGCTGTGGAAGAAGGCCGGGATCACCGAGTGGCCGAAGACGCCGCAGGAGTTCACCGCCGCCCTGAAGGCGATCGAGGAGAAGACGGACGCCGTCCCGTACTACACGAACTTCAAGGACGGGTGGCCGCTCGTCCAGTGGACGTCGAACGTGGGGTCGGTGACCTGCGACGCGAAGGCGACCGACAAGCTGGCCGGCCCGGTCTCCCCTTGGAAGGCCGGAGGTGAGCTCCACACGATCGACACGCTGGTCCACGACATAGTGCGACAGGGACTCGCCGAGAAGGACCCCACCACCACGAACTGGGAGACCTCCAAGGCGCTGCTCGCCGAGGGCAGGATCGGCACGATGATGCTGGGGTCCTGGGCGATCACCCAGATGCAGGGGGCGGCGAAGGAGGCCGGCGGCTCCCCGGCGGACATCGGCTTCATGCCCTTCCCCGTCCAGAAGGACGGCGCGTTCTGCGCCACCCTGGTCTCCGACTACCAGCAGGCCGTCAGCGCCTACTCGAAGAGCAAGTCCGCGGCGCGCGCCTGGATCGACTGGTTCACCGAGAAGTCGGGCTACTCGGAGCAGGAGGGTGCGGTGCCCGTGGTGAGGTCGGCTCCCATGCCGACCACCCTCAAGGACTATGTTGACAACGATGTCACCTTCGTGGAGCGCTCCGAGGCCGAGACGGCCGCGGTCAACGACATCGACAACGCCGCCGAAATCGGCCTGAACAAGCCCGACTACCGGCAGAAGCTCATCGACACCGCGCGCGGAACAGAGGAGGGCGGCCTCCAGGGCTTCTTCGCCGATCTGAACAAGCGGTGGGACGAGGCGGCGAAGACCGCCGGTTCCTGACACCGGCGGAGCGGGCCCCGGCCGTATGGGAGGCCGGGGCCCCACCTCCCGCAGCCGCGGACACGAAAGGCCGACATGACCGAGACACCTCCCCCCTCCTCCCGGACGACGTCCGTGAAGAGGCCGCGCCCGACGCGACACGACCACCCACCGGGCCCCGCCGACCCCGCGGCGGGACGCGCGACCGTTCACGCAGCCGGGCCCGTGACGGACGTCGCGCCCGTGAAGCGCCGCGACGGCGGCAGAAGCGCCTCGGGGCGCTCCTGGCGCCGCTCCCCGCTCCGGCGGGCCACCCCGTGGCTCTTCCTGGCGGCGCCGCTGGCGCTGTTGATCACGTTCACCTACGTCCCGGTGGCGAGCATGATCTCGTACAGCTTTACCGACTGGGACGGGGTGAGCCCCGACCGGAACTTCACGGGCACCGACAACTACGTCCGGATATTCACCCGCCCCGAACTCTTCCGGGTCTTCTTCGTCAGCGGCTACTACCTGGCCGCCTCCGCCTTCCAGATCGTCGTCGCGCTCTACTTCGCGACCGTTCTGAGCTTCAACCTCCGGTTCCGCACCTTCTTCAAGGGGATCCTCTTCTTCCCCTACCTCATCAACGGTGTCGCGATCGGCTTCGTCTTCCTCTACTTCTTCCAGGACGGCGGGACCCTCGACTCCGTACTGTCCTGGCTCGGCGTGACGACCGACCACCCCTGGCTCGGCGACCCCACCTCCGCCAACGTCTCCCTCGCGGGAGTCTCCGTCTGGCGCTTCACGGGACTCAACTTCGTCCTCTTCCTCGGCGCCATCCAGTCCATCCCGGCCGAGCTGTACGAGGCGGCCCAACTGGACGGTGCCGGCAGGTGGCAGCAGTTCCGCCACATCATCGCCCCGAGCATCAAGCCGGTACTCAGCCTCAGCATCATCCTGGCGATCTCCGGCTCCCTGTCCGTGTTCGAGATCCCCTACATCATGACCGGCGGCGCGACCGGCACCTCGACCTTCGTCATCCAGACGGTCAAGCTCGCCTTCCAGTTCAACAAGACCGGTCTGGCCTCGGCCGCAGCCGTGGTGCTGCTCGCGATCATCCTGCTGATCACCTGGATCCAGCGCCGGCTCGTGCCCGACGACAAGGTGGACCTCGTATGACCCCCCATGTCACGACCCCTCATGTCACGACCCCCCATGTCACGACTCCCCACGTCATCTCCGCCCCGGCTCCGGCGAGTCGGCGCCGCCGCTTCCCCATCGGGACCGCGCTGACCTATCTGTCGTTGGTCGCCGCGGCGGTGGTCGTCCTGCTGCCGCTGACCGTCGTCTTTCTCACCTCCCTCAAGACGTCCAGGGAGGTGACCGAAGGGGGAGCGCTCTCGCTGCCGGGCGACTGGCTGAACGTCGACAACTACGTCACGGCGTTCACCGACGGCAACATGCTCGCGGCCTTCGGCAACACCGCCTTCATCCTGCTCTTCTCCATCGGCGGCACCGTGGTCATCGGCTCGATGACGGCCTACGCGGTCGACCGCTTCGCGTTCCGGGCGAAGAAGGCGGTCATGGCGCTCTTCCTCGTCGCCACCCTCGTACCCGGGGTGACCACACAGGTCGCGACCTTCCAGGTCATCAACGGCTTCGGCCTGGTGGACACCCGCTGGGCCCCGATCCTGCTCTACATGGGCACGGACATCGTCTCCGTGTACATCTTCCTGCAGTTCATCCGCTCCATCCCCACATCGCTGGACGAGGCGGCCCGTCTCGACGGCGCCAACGCCTTCACGATCTACCGGAAGATCATCCTTCCGCTCCTCAAGCCGGCGATCGCCACCGTCGTCATCATCAAGGGGATCACCACGTACAACGACTTCTACATCCCCTTCCTCTACCTGCACTCCGAGGACCTCGGGACCATCTCCACCGCGCTGTTCCGCTTCAAGGGGCCTTTCGGAGCACACTGGGAGGCCATCTCCGCGGGCGCGATCCTCGTCATCCTGCCGACGCTCGTCGTGTTCCTGTCGCTCCAGCGCTGGATCTACAACGGCTTCGCCCAGGGGGCCACGAAGTAGCGCCCGCGTGGTCCGCCGACCGAGCGGGCCGCCGGGGCGGGGGTCAGGCGGGCGGGGGTCAGGCGGGCGGAGCGGAGGTGCTGCCGCGCGGCACGAAGCGCGCGTACTCCTCCTCCACGTCCGCGACCTCCTCACCCGCGATGACCGAGAGCAACGCGCGGGCCGCGCCCGCGCCGTACGCGGGGATGTCGCGGGCCAGGGCGGACAGGGGAGGGCGGACCACCCGGGTGAGGGGAGACTCGTCCCAGGCCACGAGGGACAGGTCGGCGGGAATGCCGAGGCCGAGCTCCTGGGCCACGGACAGCGCCGCCACGGCCATGATGTCGTTGTCGAAGATCATGGCGGTGGGGCGTTCCGGTGCGATGAGCAGGCGGCGGGTGGCGCGGGCCCCCTCGTCACCGGTGTAGTCGGTGTGGACGATCTCCGGCTCGGACAGTCCGGCCTCCGCGCAGGCCGTACGGAGGGCGGTGTCCCGCACGGCGGTGTGGGCGAGGCCCGCGGGTCCGGCCACCCTCACGATGCGCCGGTGACCGAGCGCCGCCAGGTACAGCACGGTCTCGCGCACGCTCGCCGCGTCGTCCGACCACACGGCGGTCAGGGTCCCGGAGGTGTGCGGCGGACCGATGGCGACACCGGGCAGGCCGAGGGCCTCGATCGCGGGTACGCGCGGGTCGTCGGTCCGCAGGTCGACCAGGAACACGCCGTCCACCCGGCGCTCTCCCCACCAGCGCCGGTAGACCTCCAGCTCGCGCTCGTCGCTGTCGGCCATCTGCAGCATCAGGGCGTACGAGCGCTCCGAGAGGACGCTCTCGATCCCGCTGATGAACTCCATGAAGAAGGGTTCGGTGCCGAGCGTGGACGCCGGTCGCCGTACGACGAGTCCGACGGCCTGGGCGCGGGCCCCGCTGAGAGCACGCGCGGCGCTGTTGGGGCGCCAGCCGAGCTCCTCCGCGATCGCCTTGATCGAGGCCCGGGTCGCGTCGGAGACCCCGGGCTGGTCGTTGAGCGCGTAGGAGACGGCCACCTTGGACACCCCGGCACGGCGTGCGATGTCCGCTATCGTCGGCCGCTTCACACGTCACTCCCGCCCTGAACAGGTCCTCACCTCTTGGTGACCTTACCTCTCCCGGCGGCGGCGAGATCCTCATGCCGCTCGCCGAGGCACG
Source organism: Streptomyces sp. NPDC045431 (assembly GCF_040646655.1). Classification (NCBI taxonomy): domain Bacteria; kingdom Bacillati; phylum Actinomycetota; class Actinomycetes; order Kitasatosporales; family Streptomycetaceae; genus Streptomyces; species Streptomyces sp. NPDC045431. Next base: position 4,493 of record NZ_JBEZAQ010000015.1, on the reverse strand, counting down.
GTCCAATCCCCGACGAGATCATGGGCCGGCCGGACCTCGCGGACCCACCGGATGCCATGCCCTCGGGCGGGCCCGCCCTTCCGCGCCGACCACGTCTGCACTCCCCAAGCGTCGGCCCCGAGTACCGCCGGTAACGGGGGGCTGGCCCCACCCAAGATCAACCGGACAGCCGGATGGCCGGGAGAACGCCGTGTCGGCGATCGTGGGGCTGTACCGAGCAAGTCGCCTACAGAGAAGGCAAGATCGTGCGCATTGTCACGGCCACCGCCGTCGCATTGGCCCTCGTCGGCGGAGCTGCGCCGGCAGCCACCGCCCAACAGCCGACCACCGACGGAATCTGGCGCATGGACGGCTACGGCACAGTCCTGTCCATCCGGAACGGAACTTTCCAGGAGTACCAGACCACCGCCGTCAGCTGTCTCAAGGGCGATTCCGCGCAGCGGACCGGCCCCGGCACCTACACCAAGCCTGACGGCACTGTCCTCACGGTGCGCACCCAAGGAGGCCGCGACCGCGGATCCATGCGGGTGGACGGCTCCGTCGGCGACCGGAACCTGCGCCCGATCCAGGCGTTGCCCGACGCCTGCACGCGTCCGGCCCCCGAGGGGCCGCTCGCCGCCTTCGACGTCTTCTGGCAGTCCTTCGAGGAGAACTACCCCTTCTTTTCCGCCAAGGGCATCGACTGGCACGCCGTACGCGACCGGTACCGGCCCAAGGTGCACGCGAAGACGACCAAGGACGAGCTCTTCGCCGTCTTCAGCGAGATGGTGAAGCCGTTGTACGACTCCCATGTCGCCGTTCAGGACGGTGACCGCATCTTCGCGCAGGTTCGGCCCGGCACCGTCCTGCCGACCGGGGAGTTGGACACCAAGGTCAAGAAGTTCATCGTGGAGCGCGACCTCAAGGACGCCCGGAACCTCCAGGACTTCGCCAACGGGCGGATCACCTACGCCGACCTACCCGGCGGGCAGGGCTATGTGCGGATCTCCGGCTTCGGCGGATACGTGGGCGGTGGCGCCCCCTACGCCGCCCAGCTGGCAGAGCTCGACAGGGCGCTGGATACGGTCCTCAGCCAGGAGCGCACCCAGCGCCTGAAGGGTCTGATCATCGACCTGCGGATCAATGGCGGCGGCTCCGACGCACTGGGGATCCACATCGCCGAGCGCCTCACCGACATCCCCTACGTCGCCTACTCCAAGCGGGCCCGCAACGACCCCACAGACCCCACCCGGCACACTCGCCCCCAGCCCGCGTACGTCACGCCCGCCCAAGGCCCCCGTTACACCGGGCCGATCGCCGTGCTGACCGGCGGCTCGACCGTCAGCGCGGGGGAGTCCTTCGCCCAGGCCCTCATGGACCGGCCCGGCAAGACGGTCCGGATCGGCCAGCCCACACAGGGGGTCTTCTCGGACGTCATGCTGCGCAAGCTCCCCAACGGCATGTCGGCCTGGCTGCCGAACGAGGAGTTCCTGACCCGGTCGGGCAGGACCTTCGACGGCACGGGCATTCCACCGCACCTCACAGAGCCGGTCTTCACGAAGGAGGAGTTCGACGAGAAGAGGGACTCGGCTTTCGACAGGGCTCTGAACGTCCTGCGGAACTACGGCGGCACCAGGAGCTGACCCAAGAGCAGCGCGACGGGGGCAACCCGCTGGAGATCACGGAAAGTCACTACCCTGCTCACTCGCGAATTCGCCCGGTGCATTTGCAGAGGCTAGGCCTCCGCGCCGCTGCTGTCGGCGGTACGGTCGGTCTTGGCGGGCCAGAGCGCGTGCCCGAGGTAGTACATAGCGACGAGGCCGTCTGCGATGAACGCACCCCAGCCGGAGACCAGCATGATGAGGTGCCGTCTCCCTGGGGCGGCCTGTAGGTGACGCGTGCATCGTGGTGACAGCCAAGGCAGCCAGGTCGTGCGGCGAAAGCCCGGTTGGGGTGCCGGCCGTGACCCTGGTGCCCACGCCAGCATGGGTATCGCCGCCAGACGCGCCGCGCGATATCCGGCCAGGTCCGATGCCTTTGTGCCATTCGTCGGCAACCCGCCTCCAACATCAATGACGCCCGGCTACACAAGGACGCTGGGGTGGCGCACTGCCGCCCCGTCTCTGAAGGCAGATCGTTGGGGGAGGTCTGGACGGTTGCTGACCATCAACGTGGCGGTGCTGCTCGCAGTCATCGTCTTCTTCCGGCTTCGGCGCCGTACGCAAGCCCGCAGCCGCGTGGAGGAAAGGAATACTGCAATCCTCGTCCTGGCGCTGGGTGTCCTGCTGGCGCCCACCCCCGTCGGCCAGGGAATCATGGATCTCCTGGGACAGGTCGCGAGCGGCGTCACACAGGCCAGCCGGTGAACTCCCGCGCGCGCAGGGGCCGGAGGCCGGCCGGCAGGCGTCCGCCGGTGCGGCGTCGCACCCGCAGGACCAGCAGGCAGCTGCATGCAGAGGACCGGCTCATCGGCATCCTCGTGGTCACAGCCCTGGCCGTCGGCCTGGTGGTGGCCGTCGTCAACTGGTTGCTGACCCACTGGTGGGTCCTGATCGTCATCGGCACGCTCGCGCTGCTGGCCGGCGGTGCCTGGCTCCACCACAAACAGCAGCAAGCGCGGTGGGAAGCGGTCCGTGCGCAGGGTCTGCGGTACGCACTGTCCCAACTGGACGGCCTGCACCACTCCCAGTTCGAGGACGCGGTACGGGACCTGATGCGCCGCGACGGCTGCCAGGACGCGGCCCGTGTCGGGGGCGGCGGCGACCTGGGCGCCGACGTGAAAGCCACCGACCCCTACGGACGCCGCTGGGTGATCCAGTGCAAACACCGCCGCAACGGCCTCGCCGGCTCAGCGGTGGGCACCCCTGACCTCCAGGTGCTCAACGGCACCGCCCGCCAGGTCCACGGCGCGGACGTCGCGGTCATCGTCACGAACGGCCGGGTCACCAAGCCGGCCGTGGCCTTCGCCAAGCAGCAGCACCTCTACGTGGTCGACCGCCACACGCTCGCAACGTGGGCATCCGGCTCACGCCCCCTCTGGGAGCTGCTCCGCGCCGTCCCGCCGCCCCGCAGGCCGACTGCCCTTTCCTGAAGCTGCCCGAGACACCATCCCCGAATCGAAGCACCGGCGGGCCAACCGCAAGCGGCGCGGCAGCAACGGCGGCCGACCCGCCGGTTTCGGCAGCGCGATCTACAAACGCCGCAACGAGGTCGAGCGAACGATCAACCGACTCAAGAAGTCCCGGGCCATCGCAGCCCGCTTCGACAAGAGGCCTTTCGTCTTTCACGGCACCATCTCGGTCGCGGTGATCCGCCTATGGCTCCGGCTGCTAATCACTGAAGGGGGTCTTCGAGCGTCGGGATGCATGGGGACAGCAGTGTCTCCGTGTGCTCGGTGACCGTGCCCCGAGCGAGTCTCAGTACACGTACCTCGTTCTCATGGGTTGGGTCCTCGTCGTCGCGAATGTGCAGCAGCCCGTAGGAGCCGGGGGCAACCTTTGCGACATGCTCGAACAGACCGACGACATCAAGCGACGAGCGGTGATTGGAATGGCCCCCCAGGTGGATGAACGGCTCGCCGTTCATCCACCTGAGGTCAAGGAGGTAGGGACTAGCGATCCGGGTGATGCGAAGCCGAAGCTCATCCACGACCTGCCGCAGTCGGACGTCATCGTCGTCATTAACTGCGGTCTCCCTGACGGTGATCCAGCCGTGGTATTCGAACACACCGCGATTCTAGTGAGGTCAGCTGGGCCTCAGCAGCCCCGTCCACGGCATGATCCGCCGGACAGTGTTTAGCTCGCGGTCCGCTTCAGGCGACCGTCCTCATCGCTGCAATCAGTGAGTGGCTGTGACCCTCACCTGTCACGCGGTGGGGTCCACGTTCCACGCCGTGGGAAGGTCGCTGCCGCAGAAGACGCAGACGAAGTCGTCCTCGCGCACGATGTTGTGCTCCTGGCACTCGGGGCACCGCCGGAACACCACCTCGTGGGTGAAGCCCGAAGGCCGCCGGAGCTCTACAGCATCCAGGGCACGGGCGACCTCCGCCCAAGAGCTGACGTCCGGGCAGTACCCGGTGGACTGGTTGCTGACCTCGTTTACGGTCCATCGGTCTGCCTCGCGCATGAAGCTGATCTCGCCGGCGCTCAGAACCATGTCTCCGCCGGCACAGGCCACATGCTCGCTTCGTCGCGGCGCGAGCCGAAGTACACCGTCCACACCGACCACGAAGGTGAACGGTTCGGCCAGCTCCGCCGCCGATTGCTCCATGATCCAGTCACCGAAGTCAGCCGCCGAGCGGATCCGGCGCCCGCCGCTACCAGGTCGGAACGCAGCCTTCAGCTCGCCGGGTCCGACATATCGATAACTCCGCCCCCATCCGCTCACGTCGGCCAACCTAGAGCACTTCCGACACACGCCCTAAGGGCTGTCCCGTAAATGATCTTTGACGTCTGCATGGCCTGCTCGTTTGCCCGTCATCCGGCGAGAACGAGGTTGTGCAGGCGGGCGATGCC